>DASPHC010000130.1:0-20208 GCA_035629865.1 Thermoanaerobaculia bacterium
CTTCTGGGCATTGCCGTCGTGATAGTCGCGATACCGGAACGTGACGCGTTCGCCGTCGAAGGCGCTGATGCGCTGGTTCGAGATCGCAACCCGGTGGGTGTAGGCAGCCAGATACCCGAGCACCTGCTCGGGCCCGCCGAAAGGTCGCTTGACGTAAGTGTGCCAGTCGGTCTTCGAAGCGCAAGCCAGCAGCAGGTCGAGCGCGGTCCGATCGCGAGCGATGTGTGGCGGGATCTGGAGCGATCCGTCGTGATAGGCCTCGGTGATCGCGTTCTTCACGAGAGTGCGAAAACGCCGGGAGAGAACCTTGACCGCCGAAAGGAAGGTGCCGGTTGGCACGTGCACCCAGCGGCGGCCATCGAACGAGAAGCCGCCGCCGGGAACGACACAGTGAACGTGAGGGTGAAACTTGCTCCATGAGGTGGGTGGCGAACGAGTGGCGGAGCGTGCGGGGAGAGACACGCTTGGTGATGCCGGCACGGCCGGCGGTGCGTTTGAGCGCGCGCTGAATGGTGGAGGGATGGATGGAACGACGAGGATCCCTCGCGCCCGGAAAGAGCAAGCCCGCAGGACGGGTCTGACGCCACCACTGGCGAAGCAGCTCGAGGGCCACGGGAGACAGCGGAGCATAACGGTCCTTGTGTCCCTTGCCCTGACGGATGTGGAGGAGCATGCGAGCCGAATCGATGTCGGCGACGGCGAGGCGACAGACCTCGCCGAGGCGGAGCCCGGCCGAGTTGAGGACGGTCAGAATCACGCGGTCGCGCAGCGACTCGAGCGCCCCAAGGATGGCCAGCGTCTCGCCTGCGGAGAGAACGACGGGATAGTGCTTCTCGCGGCGGCCGTGTGGGATGCGAACGACCAGATCGGGGCGATCCATCACGTAGAGGTAGAAGAAGCGCAGAGCACAGACCGTCTGATTGAACAGGCAGTACGAGATCTTCTTGACGTCGCGAAGGAAGAACAGGTACTGCTCGATCTCCGGAAGACCCAGACGATCGGGCGAGCGGTGGAAGAACAGAGCGAAGCGAGAAACGAGCGACAGGTAGGTGCGCACGGTGCGCTCAGAGAGATTGCGGATGCGCATCGCCTGCTGCATCCGTTGACGCAAGGGGGAGGTGACCATGATCGATCTCCTTTCAATGAGATCCGATCAGTGGACTCCCATGAGACCTCAGACGCGAGCGGTCGTCGGTTCCACGCCCATGGACGACAACCAGTCACGAACGCGGAGCGCGCCGCGTAGCGGCTTCGTCCAACTATTGTGTGAAGCCGGCGCCGGGCCGTTTGCCGCGCCCGGCGGCCCAGCCGCCTACCGTGTCCCGAGACGCACGGCGTCACGCCGCCCGCAACCGCGTCAAACGACAATCGGCGGCAGGCAGCGTGCCGCTCTGCCCGCATGGGCGCGGGGCCTCGGCGCGGCTTACACAAAGCACGTTAGGCCGTCGAAAGCAGGCGCGAAGGGCGAAGGCGTATAATACTCCGAGCGTTCATGTACTGGCCTTGGGGCAAAATGGCGCGCCTTGCACGGGAGCTTGCTGACGCGGATCCGCTCGTCAGAGAGAACGCGGTGGATGAGCTCAGCAGTTTACGCAGCCGCACCGCAACACGACTTCTTTGTGTAGCAACCACAGACTTAGTTGCCGATGTACGTGCAGCGGCAGCACGACATCTCGGAAACCGGGCCGATCGCGACGCCATCCCATTCTTGCTTCCGCTCCTCCACGATACCACGCACGATTGTTTTGGTCACACCGTATCGTACCCTGTACGCCTCGAAGCCTGGATTGCTCTTAGCCACCTAGGTTGGATACCAACAACGATAAACGACCATCTTCTTAAGCAGGTCGTCGTCGATGAGGAGAGCATCGCTAATCACAAGCACGCCGTGTATTTTCTGGGTGCCGGCTTCGCTCGGTGCTACGGCTTGCCGCTGGCATCTGAGATTGGCCAGCGAATGCTTCCTTACCTATGGGAGTGGGCTTGGCCAGTTCAACAACTCCTTGAATACGCCTTCGGTTGTCGTACGAAGCGTGACGCCGCTACAATCACGTTCGCCGCGGTGCTCGATGTTGTAGAGCAGTATCGACAGGGAAGGGAGGAAGAGCGAGAATTAGCTCACAGGGTTCACAATCACCTTTGGTGGTGGATACGCGAGGAGTTCACGCCGTACCATCTATCATCCTGGCAATTAGAGAACCAGCCACTGCGCCGATTTCTCCGGTTCCTTGCTACGAACGATCTCGCCAACTACGTGATCACGACTAACTGGGATAACTTTCTGGACATCGCCCTGCAGGAATTCCTGCGGGAGCGCGATTTGCGCGACATCGATGCCCGCCGTAAGCCACGTCCGGGTACCTTTCTCGACGCTTATGCATATGAGCTAGCGCACCCGCTACGATACGTCGATTATGGGATAAACTTTCACGCCGATGAGGATTGGTCCGAATATGCGTCCTTTCATCTATACAAGATTAATGGATCGGCCGATTGGGTGTGGTGTCCAACTTGCCACGATATCTATGGGCGATATCTGCCTTGGTCCGGGCATCGCCTTTCAGACGTTGAGATCGACGTCAAGTACGAGACGTTTCCCGCGATGGTGCGATGCTCGATATGTAAAGGACAGTTGCAGCCCGTGTTAATGATGCCTTCGGCGCAGCGGCCACAACACCTTCTCTCCACGGCTTATCAGGATGACGATGATCATTTAGAGTTTTCCGACGCTCCCAGATCATCCCGGTCGATTCTCGGGAGCATGATCACGAGGGTTGAGGGTGCCTCGTTGTGGGTTTTCATGGGTTATTCAATGCCCGATTACGACCGCGAAACCGTCGACTTCGTGAGAGGGGCGCTCGATGCGTCAGCTAACACTGAGATTCATGTTGTTGGGTACGAGCCAAGCTTTACAACGGTTTATGAATCACCTATGGCAACCCGCTATCGAGAAGTGCTTCATCGCGACTTTGAATACCACCCAAATGGAATTGAATTGTGGATCGAGCAACACGTGCCGGATGTCGGTGAGGGTACGTCGGCTCTGACCGCACGACGCCGTGCTGAGCGGCAAGGAGAGACTACACCTGACCGTTTCATTTGAACTATCGTGTGACGTCACGCTGTTGGTAGCTGCTACGAGGGGGCGGAGGAGCCGGGGTCAGAGCTTTCTTCTTCTCGTTCATCTGAGAAGAATGAAGAGCGAGGGTCTGACCGGTCTGACCCCAATGTCCCCTCTCAACCGCAGACTGCCTCACGTAAGAAGGAAGCGTCGCGTGGAGGTCCGCGTTCGCCGGCTCGTCGCGGGTGGGGAGGCATAACCCGCCCGGACGCTCGATGGTCTCTGCGCGCTGCTCCCGGTGTCCGCTGGGACGCTCAAAGTGTCCGGCGTGCCGCTCGTCCTGCTTGGTATTCTTTGCAGGTGGCCGGCTTGCGGAGTTGGGCCGCACCTGATTAGGGGGGGAGAGAAGATTGAAAGAATTTGTGGCAGCGTGGAAGCGTGAGAAGGAAGATCTCGTCGCAAGGTTTACGGATCCAGCCGGGTCGACACTCGTCGCAGAAAGAATCCGGTCACTAGACCTGACTGTCGCGCAGCGGGAGCAAGTACCTGCGATCATCGACGCGATACTCACAGATGCGTTCTACACACTCCTTCTCGGTCTTGATGGCAGCGCCAACATCGGCGGAATTCAACAGACCTACAAAGTTTACGGTGAGGACGGAGAACTTATTTCAGACTGCGGTGATATCGAAGCGGAGGCAGCGGAGGCATTTTCATAGGTTGGGCTCCTTGGATTCGGGTCCAGGGTCAGGCAGTCGGGGTCAGAGCTTTCTTTAATGAGGGTCGACCCGGTCCGGCCCTCCGAACCCATCGATGCGCGACCAGTGCCCCCGCTGAACGGTGGCTTCGGCACCTGCGCCTGCATCCCGCCAGCCGCTCCACTCCCTCGCCAGCCCCGATCATTGCGCGCTGCAGGAGGAGCTGGCGGGCGAGGGTGGGGTTGAGGCCGCGGAGGGTGAGCACGGGGGAGTGCACTGGCGAATTTCACGACCGGCCGGCTCGCGCCGTCGCGCGAGATCCGCGCGAGATCCGCGGCGGAATTCCACCCGCTCGTCACAAGGTCGTCGCCCGATCCGGACGCTGCGGGCACGATACGCCGCGAAAGGAGAAGCGATGAAACTGGTTACAACGATGCTGTTGGTTCTCATGACACTGCCGTGCTCCGCGGAGGAGACCGCGATCAACAAGGCGGTGGCGAAACGGGTCTACGAAGAGGGGCTGAGCCTCGGGATCTTCACCGTGCCGTACACGGACGACTTCGTCGGACACGGCGGCGCCACGACGTTCACCCACGAAGACGGCATGAAGGAGGCGAAGGGATGGCGCTCCGCATTTCCCGACCTCGCCGTGAACGTCGATCTCATCGTCGCCGAGGGCGATCTCGTCGCCGTCCGCTGGACGCGCGCGGCACGAATACCGGAACCGGTAATGGCATCCCGGCGACCGGCCGGAAGGTGGAGGTGAGCGGCACGGCGATCTTCCGCTTCGTGGACGGCAGGATCGCCGAGGAGTGGACCTCGGCCAATACGCTCGGCCTGCTGAAGCAGCTCGGCCTGCGGTAAGCTGAACACCGGGGTCTGACCCGGTGGGCGAGCGCCCGAGCGTCCGCCCGGACACCGTGAGCGTCCGAGCGGATCCTATGTGTCCGGGCCGGTACCTCCCAGCGTCCGCTGGAACGCTCGAAGTCTCCGGTGTGTTCGCTCGCCGAGTGGAAGCAATGACCAGAGAAAACGACGCTCTGCCCCCCGATCCTGGTCGCTCGAACGTGTCGACGGGGGAGTCGGGAGCGTGCTCGCCGCGCTGTAAGACGTCGATCACCTCGTGCAGGAGCTCTGCGACCCGTTCGGATGGGAGCCCGGGTGGGCTTCACGAGCACGCCCGCGATGGTCCCTGCGCGGCGCTCCCGGCGTCCGGGCCGGTACCTCCCGGTGTTTCGCTGGGACGCTCGGAGTATCCGGTGTGCCGCTCGCCGGTGGGAGCAGTGACTAGAGAAGCACGAACCTCCGCCCCGATCCTGATCCCGATTTCTAGGCCGGAGGCGTGCCGTAACAACGCTGTCGCCTTTTGCAACCCCGGTGAGCACCTGGTCTCCTAACTCTCATCCTGCTGGGTTCGGGACACCTTTGAATCTGCCACGAGCATGTGCCCAGCATCCCTCTCTTCTGAAAAGGGGAGAGGGGCAACAACACCACGCCAGGCGCGATTCGATGTTTTTTACAGTCTCTGAGCTGGGCACGCGCCAGGGCGTAGTTGACCTCGCGTGTCGTTAGAAGACGTCGCGGCCCCGCACTCCAGCATCAGTGCACGGGCCTCAAGCGCGGGCCAGTGTCGGGGCCTTGGTCCGCTGCTGGCCTGCGTTTGCGCTGGGGATCACTACGCAGACCCGAGATCAGAGGTGCGGTGCCATCGGCGTCGACAAGGACGTCCGTCTGTGGGACCACAGCGGCCAGCGGTCTCACCTCAGCGCGAGGGGAGACAAGGTCGCTGTAGCCGACGCTGACGCCAAGCAGTGCACCGAGGTCGAGGAACCACTGGCGAATTTTCACGGCCGGTCGGCTCGCGCCGTCCCGCGCGATCCGCGCGGAATTCCACCCGCTCGTCACGCCGATGATTCCGCTCGTCACAAGGTCGTCGCCCGATCCGGACGCTGCGGGGCACGATACGCCGCGAAAGGAGAAGTGATGAATCTGTTTGTAACGATGCTGTTGGTTTTCATGACACTGCCGTGCTCCGCGGACGAGACCGCGATCAACAAGGCGGTGGCGAAACGGGTCTACGAAGAAGGGCTGAGCCGCGGGATCTTCACGGTGCCGTACACGGACGACTTCGTCGGACACGGCGGCTCGAGGACGTTCACCCACGAAGACGGCATGAACGAGGCGAAGGGATGGCGCTCCGCATTTCCCGACCTCGCCGTGAACGTCGATCTCATCGTCGCCGAGGGCGATCTGGTCGCCGTCCGCTGGACCGCGCGCCGCACGAATACCGGAACGGGGAACGGCATTCCGGCGACCGGCCGGAAGGTGGAGGTGAGCGGCACGGCGGTCTTCCGCTTCGTGGACGGCAAGATCGCCGAGGAGTGGACCTCGGCGAATACGCTCGGCCTGATGAAGCAGCTCGGCCTGCAGTAAGCTGAACAGCATGCGACGGGCGCTGATCATCGCTGCAGGCTGGACGCTTTGCGGCGTGCTGCTCGCCGCGCAGGCGCACGTCTCGGCGGCGATGCGCGGCGAGCCGATCGGCTGGGTGCGCCCGCTCGCGATCTGGCTCGCGTGGGCCTGAATCTGGGCGCTCCTCACGCCGCCGATTCTGCGTCTCACCGCGCGATACCCGTTCGGCAGAGCACGGGCGCTGCGCACCGGCGTGCTGGTAGTCGGCGACTCCGCCCCGGGATCGCCGAGTCCGTTCGACCGGAGCTCTTCACCCCCTTCTTCACCACCATTGCATCCCACGTTTCGCGAGACTGCCGACGGAAGGTCGGCGCTCCGGATAGGTGCGCCCTGACTGCGTACTGCTTAGCCCGCATTTCTCACACTCATCCGTCGCGAGGAAGCAGAGTGCGGTTCGGCTTCGAGTCGAGCGATGGGACGGCCGACGAGGCGTACTCGAACGTACGTTGAGGAGGCCGACCGACCGTGGCGAAGCAGACGAGCCGCAATCTACTTCCGCAGCAGGATGAGTGTGAGAAATGCGGGTTAGAACAAACTCCTCTGCTGCGCCAGCTCCTCCGGCATCACCGGCTTCTGGCCGGCGAGCTTCTGCAGGTCGCGCGCGGTGGAGGGACTGTGGCCCGCGAAGTGGTTGTTGGCGAAACCCCACACGGCCCCATGTTCTCACCTGCACTCGCGTCGGAATATGTCGTACAGTCGGTCGGTGCGGTGAGCGATGGCAACCGAAACGACCTACACGCAGCTGCGCGCGAACCTGAAGGCATTGATGGACGAGGCGTGCGATTCAGGCGAGCCGGTCATCATCCATCGTCGGGGCGGCGACGACGTGGCGCTCATCGCTCTCAACGAGCTCCGCAGCCTGATGGAGACCGTACATCTGCTGCGGTCACCGAGGAATGCAGAGCGACTTCTCAGGGCGTTGGCTCGAGCCCAGCACCAGCGTTGACTCCTGAACGTTACGTGCATCCTCGATGCTCGGAATTGCCGTCATCATCCAACGAGATAAGCTGAGCGTGTGAAGCCGACTGTCTACGTCGAGACGACGATCACTATGAACCTCCGCTCGTCTGCACGCCACACGAACTGATGGGCGAGAACGATGATGAAAAGGGTTGAGGATCCAATCGTCGAAGAGGTTCATCAAACGAGAGCCCGGCTTCTGGAGAAGCACGGCGGCTCTGAGGGATACGCAGAGCATCTTCGTCAACTGGAGATCGAGCTCGGAGACCGCCTTGTGACGCGCGAACCGCGGCCACCGGTGAAGACTCGACGTAAGGCGTCGTAGTAGTGCTCGACGTCTACCGCAGAATCTCCTCGATCAGATCCACCGCCCTCTGGTCCCCCGTCTGCGCGAGCCAGAACAGCGCGCGCTCGCGGATCTTGCGGGACTTGTGCGTTTTCACGAGCTCGATGAGCATCGGCACCGAGCGCTCTTTCGGGAGTTGGGAGATGGCGAAGACGGCGTGTTGGCGGACTTCGTCCGCGGGGTCTTCGTCGACGGCGCGGCGGAGGTCGCCGGCGACTTTGCTGCCGGCTTTCTGGCCGAGCCAGAAGATGGCGTGGCGGCGGACTTCGATTTCCGGGTCGTGGCGGGCGAGCTGGAGGAGCTCGGGGACGACGCGGGGGTGTTCGTGCATGGAGAGGGCGGAGAGGAGCTCGCCTTCTTTGTCGGCGTTGCGGATCTGGCCGAGGAGGTAGTTGATGCTCGCCTCGGGGGTGACGTTGGTCAGGACCTGGATGCTCTTTCCCTGGCCGTCGACCGGGCAGTCGGGGTTGAAGAGGCGCGTCTTGCGGACGCGGCCTTCTTCGACGCGCAGGACGAGCAGGAGCTCGGTCGTGGTCGGGAAGTCGTCGTCGTTGTTGATCGAGTAGCCGTGGTTGCCGTCCAGCGAGCAGCCGCCGCAGCAGCCGGAGCGGTTCTGCCAGCCGCAGCAGATGGACGTCCCCTTGACCGGCACTCTCCACGCGAACCAGGTCGCGCCGGATCGGCTGAGGCTCGCCACGGTGGCACCGACGCCGCGGGCGGCGTCGGTGCTCTTCACGGTGGCGTTCTGGAAGTTCTGGGCGGAGGAGGTGACGGCGAGGAGAAGACACACTACGAGCGTATGGAGTCGCATTCGATTTCTCCGGTGTGGAACTCGTACGGCGTTGTTTTTGAGCGGTGCCGGCCTATTCCTGGTTGAGGATCTCCAGCATGTACTCGAGCGCCTCGTCGTTGTTCATGAGCGAGAGCCTCTGGAGTGCCCTGTTGCGGAGCTCCTTGTTCTTCTCTTTCTTCGACAGGTCGATCAGCGCGCGGGCGTTGCTCTGGAGGAAGAGGCCGTTGATGACCGCTTCCTTCACGTCCTCGTCAGTATCGGTACGGTAGATCTCGAGGAGCGTCGCGGTGGTGCCGCTGCCCATGAGGCCGAGCTTCTGGATCGCTTCCTTGCGGAGCTGCGGGTTCTTTTCTCCCTTCGCCAGCTCGCCGATCTTCACCGCATCGCCGGCGATGAAGAGGGCCTGGATGACTTCCTCGCGGACGTCGACGGAGGTCTCGGTGCCGTACATCGCCACCAGTTCGGCGCGCGCACCCATGATGCCGAGCTGGCGGATCGCTTCCTTCCTTAGGCTCGGGTCTTTCTCGCCGCGCGCGGCGGCGAGCACAGGAGCCTTCTGGCCGGAGAGCATGTAGGCGTGCAGCACTTCCTTCTTCACGGTCGCGCTGGTGGCGGTCGAGTAGATGCCGGCGAGGACGTCGAGGTTGCGGCCGTTGCCGGACATGCCGAGGTAGCGGACGGCCTGCTTCTGCAGGTCGGGATTGGAGTTGCCGCGGGCGATGTCGGCCAGCAGCGCCTGCGACTTCGAGGAGCTGGACTGGCTGAGGATGAACAGGGCGCGGTCTTTGATCTTCTTGCCCGAGTTGCCGCGGATGACCTTTTCCAGGAGGGGATAGGCCTTCTCCGGGTCGGTGTGCATCAGCGAGTTGATGGCGATCATCTTCAGTTCCTGATCGTCCACGCTCGAGGGGGCGACGCTCTCGCCGCGGCCCTGGCGCGCTTCGAGCTCGAGGGCCTTGGCGTCGTTGAGCCAGCGGCTCTTCGGGTAGCCTTTCTGCAGGGCGTCGACGGTCTTGAGCGCTTCGGCGCGGCGTCCGAGCTTGTTGAGCGCGTACGCGGTCCAGAAGATGGCGCCGTCGGCGCGGCTCCCCTTCATCTCGGCGACGGTGGTGAAGGCGCGGATGGCCTCTTCCCACTTCTCGTCGTCGATGGCGTCGGTGCCGGCATCGTAGATGTCGGCCTCGCGCTCGGAGCGCTCATCGGCCTCGGCCTCGGCGTACATGGCGGTCTCGGGATCGGCGTATGCGGCCGGAGCCGTTCCGCCGAGGATGGCGACGGCCATGATGGCCGCAAGAAATTTCTTCAGGTTCATGTCAATCCTCACTAGATGGTCGGTTGGGGAGTACGGCGTGGCTGCGAGGTGGCGCGGACGTCGGCCTGCACGACCCGAAGCTTGAAAACCAGCCCCTTCGCCTCGATGCGCTTCTGCATGGATTGGAGCTCCTCGGCGCTGACTTGCGATGGGGCGTGGGCGAGTTGCATCAGGACCGGTTCGAGCTGGTCGAGGAGCGTGGCCACGTTCTCCTCGCCCCGATCGAGGGCGGTCCTCCGGTAAAGGCGGTTGCTGGCGAGCAGTTCTTCGGCGCGCTCGCGCTTGTTGGTGAAGTCGGTGTCCCCGCCGGCGGGAGCAATGTTCGTCAGCTCGATGAGCATCCGCTCCGAGCGGTCGAAGTGGTCGCTGACGACCACCAGCAGGATGCGGTCGCGCTGCTGCTGGGTGGTGTTGTTGGGCTGGGTCCTGTTGGTGGCTGGCGCGACGGCGGTCGCCGAGGTGGCGGTCGCAGTCGTGCCGGGGTTCGCGGCGATGATCTGCTGCGGTTCGTTGACGCCGTTGCGGTTCTTTGCGATGAAGCCGGCGATGAAGGCGAGCACGACGACCGCGGCCACGGCGGCCCACTTCATCCAGGCGCCGCGCTGCTCGCGGCGTTTCTCGCCGCGCAGGCGCCAGGAGAGGCGGTCCCACACGCGCGCTTCGTAGTCGCCGGCCGGCTCGGGGACTTCGACCGGGGTGACCCGGTCGAGGACGCGCGCCAGGCGGTCCAGCTCTTCGCGGCAGCCGGCGCAGGCGTCGAGGTGCTCGCGCGAGTCGAGCTCGCGGTAGTAGTTGAGGATGAAGTCTTCCTGTGAGAGATGGGTGCTCATACCAGTGATCCCGTAAAAGGCTGCAGTTGCTGCCGGAGTTTTTTGACCGCGCGAAAGACCGTGTTCTTCGTCGCGTTGAGTCGGGTGCCGAGGATCTGTCCGATCTCCTCGAGCGGCATTCCTTCGAAGTGGCGGAGGACGAACGCCGTCCGCTCGTTGCCTGTCAGCTCGGCCATGGCCTGGGCGATGGCTTTCTGCATCTCCGCGCCGAGGACGATGCGGTCGGGGGAAGCGTCGCGAGAGGCGACCGTGCCGAGGTCTTCGCCGTGGTCGATGCGCCCCTCGCGGCGCTTCCGCGAGTCGATGAGGTCGAGGGAGCAGTTGATGGCGATGCGGTGGAGCCAGGTGGTGAAGGTGGCCCGGGAGTCGAAGGTGCCGAGGGCGCGGTAGGCCCGGAGGAACGTTTCCTGGACGACGTCGTCGGCGTCGGCTCCGTTGCCGGTGATGCGCCAGGCGGAGCGGTAGATCGCCCGCGAGTGTCGTTCGACGAGGAGGCGAAAGGCGTCGTCATCGCCGTTGCGCACCTTGTCGATCAGCTCGATGTCGTCCATCGTGAGGGTTAGACCCGGGGTTCCGGAAGAGGTTAGTTCAGAGACAGGTTGTCGTGATCAGTTGTCGGTTGTCTGCACTGCCTGCCATGGTTAACGTCCTTCATTCAGAAGTCGATACCCGCGCTGCCGCGCTCGCCGAGGTGCATGCGGAGCGGCTCGTCTGCCGGCGGGGGTGCTTCGGGTGCTGTGTGGATGGCATCACAGTGTTCGAGGTGGAGGCGGACCGGATCCGGGACGGGGCTTCGGAGCTGCTGGCCTCGGGTGTGCCGCACTCGTCCGGGCGCTGCGCCTTCCTCGGTGCGGAGGGGGAGTGCCGGATCTACGAGCACCGCCCGTACGTCTGCCGCACGCAGGGCCTGCCGCTCCGCTGGCTCGAGGAGGCGGCGGAGGCGGAGTACCGCGACATCTGCTCGCTCAACGACGAAGGGACGCCGATCGAGGAGCTCGCGGCCGAGGAGTGCTGGACGCTCGGCGAGGTCGAAGAGCAACTGGCCCGGCTGAATGGCGGGCGGGGGCGGGTGGGGCTGCGGGAGTTGTTCGGGAGCCGCCCTCTTCTGTCATCCTGAGCCGCAGGAATCTCCATGCGGACCGGGAGGCATGGCGGCGAAGGACCCCCTGCGCTGAAACGAGCGGTGTCCAGCCGCAGGGGGGGTCCTTCGCCGCCATGCTTTCTCCTTGAGGGGAGATTCCTGCGGCTCAGGATGACAATCCAATAAGCGTTACCGGAACTCCACCGTCAGTTTCGTCCCGGCGGCTCCTTCGGCCGATTCCTGGACCACGGTGACGTTGGCGGTGCCGGCGGGGGCGATCAGGACGGTGCGTCCTTTCTCGATCCGGGGCTCGGCGCCGCGGACGACGATCCGGTACCAGCTCGAGACATCCGGTGCCGGCAGTTCGAGGATCGTCGCTTTCCCGGCCTTGCCGCTCGGTGTCGGAATGTCGAGGGGGCGCTTGAATCTCTTCGGTTCCTCGGCCAGGGTGGCGTCGAGGGATTTCAGGATCGGCTTGATCGGCGTCAGTTCGCGTCCGGCGTTGCGGACGAAGAAGACGACGTTTCCCCGCACGAAGGCGCCGGCGGCGTGTCCTTCGGAGACGAAGGCGACTTCTCCGAGGTCGGAGCGCTCGAGGTTCGGAGCCTGGAACTCCGCCAGGGTCCGCAGCAGCCACGCCCGCGCCTCGGCGCGCGACGCGGTCTCGAACGTGGTCACGTGCACCATCGGGGCGTCTTCATCGCCAGCCTGCCATACCGAGTCGGTGATGCGCACGGCGCTCGGGGCGATCGATTCGATGGCGCTTCCTCGCCGGACTGCCGGTCTCTCCCGGACCCGGACCCGGGCCTGCCGCCACTTTCCTTCGAGGCGCAGCGGTACGTAGCGCCAGGCGAGGACGTTGACGTCGCGCGCTTCCGGCTCGAGCCATTCCTTCGCGCCGTAGCGGTCGATGAGCGATTGCACGATGTCGTTGGCCATGATTTCTCCCGCTCAGACGATCGGACGGCGTGTGCGTGTGGCCGGCTGCGCGGCGCAGGCAGCCTGGCCGGCCAGCGGCACGAGCAGCTTGCGGTAGTCGCTGAAGACCTGGTTCTTCGGCAGGACCGGGAGGCGCGGGGGGCCGGTGTTGATGTTGGCGTCGACCTGGAGGCAGGCATCCCAGATCGGATTGCTCTCCAGACAGCTCCCGATCCAGGCGACCTCGTGATACGAGAATCCTCCCCAGCCGCAGCAGGTCTCCCAGACGGTCGAGCCGATGCCGAGCATGACGTTGAGGTCGAAGCCCCAGCCCATCCGCGATTGCCAGAGGTTGGCGCCGACGAGATTCGCGAATGAGGAGGTGATCGTCGCGCAGTCGGAGCAGTTCACGTAGACGCCGTTGCCGGGGCCGCCGGCGAGGCGGTCGAGGAAGGCGGTGAGATCGAAATCGGGGAACGAGTAGTGCGAGGCGCCGCCTCCCGGACAGTCGTACGTCACGATGGAGGGGCCGAGGGCGTAGACGTGCTCGGTGATCAAGCCAGACGCCTCGGTCACATTCGACGACGAGTACGCCCAGCAGCAGGCGTAGTCGAGCGCCGTCGCCCAGGGAAGCTGCAGGTTCCCGATGTCGAACGGCGTCTGCACCCAGGGCGCCGTCGGGATCGTCAGAACGATGTAGATCCGGTGCGCGGTGGTGGTGAAGGGCTTCCAGAGCGAGTTGGCGTCGGGCCGCGACTGCCACTCCCACTTGATGTCCTTCATCCGGACGTACGAGCCGGTCCCGGCGGTCAGCTTGAAAGTGATCCAGCCGCTGTCGCCGGCGGCGTCGAACTTCACGAACGTGGGCGCGACGTTGCCGAGCGGCTTCGCGTCCGGAACGACCGTGTCGACACGCATCGCGCGGATCTCACGGGTGGCCGGAAGGGCGACCCCGGTGAGCTTGAACCGCGCCTGGATGGTGATGACGTTCTTCCCGATCGTCCGGATCGAGTACGCGGCCCGGGAGTCGGGGGCGCAGACGCTGACTCCGCGCTTCCATTCGGGCGGCTCGATCAGCTTGTTCTCGTCGAGCCGGATGTTGAAGGCGTCGACGGTGGCGGCGGCAGTGTCGTGATTGAACTTGATCTCTTCGACTGTCAGCGGCATGACGGACAATATTAGTTCCGTACATGCGGCAGGCAGTGATCTAAATCACACTCGGGCCCGCTTTTTACGACAAAGCGAGCCCGAGTTACCGGTTTCGGTGACTACTTCACGCCGTCGTTGTACTTTTTCAGCGTTTCGTCGCTCTCGAAGTAGAAGACCCGGCCGTCTGCCTGGGCGGCGATGACGGCTTTGGCCTTGTCGACCTGCTTGCCGGTGACCGGGTCGGCGGCGCTGCGCTTGGAGGCGTCGCTGGCGAGGGCTTTCTTGCACATGTCGCAGCAGCCGTAATAGGTCTTGCCGTCGACTTCGACCGGGATCTGGTCCTTGCCCATCGCGTGCTCGTTGATCATGCAGACCGTCTTCGGCTCGACTTTCGTGAGCTTCCCGGCGGGCTTGACGTCTTCCTGGGCGAAGGCGGCCATGCTGAACAGTAGTGTGAAGAGGAGCGAGAGCAGGAGGATGGCGGTTTTGCGCATGATTGCCATCATAACAAGGCGTCGGCGATCTTCTTCCTCATGGCCGCGTCCGGCATGGGTCCACGGCCGGCGTTCATGTTCTGCCGCAGGTGCTCGGTCTTGGAGGTCGCCGGGATGGCGCAGGTGACGGCGGGATGGGAGACGACGAACTTCAGGAAGAGCTCCGCCCAGCTCGTCGCGCCGAGGTCTTTGGCGAACGCGGGGACCGGCTTGTTGCGCGCGTCGCGGAAGAGCGAGCCGGCGCCGAACGGGCGGTTGGCCAGCACCGCCACGCCGCGCTCCTGCGCCAGCGGCAGGAGGCGCTGCTCGGCTTCGCGCTCGGCGAGGGAGTAGTTGACCTGCAGGAAGTCGATCCCGCCGCGTTTGATCCAGCTCGCCAGGTCGAGGTAGGCGCCAGCGGTGTAGTGGGTGATGCCGATGTAGCGGATCCGGCCGGCCGCTTTCCACGCCTTCAGCGTCTCGAGGTGCGCCTCGGCGTCGAGGAGGTTGTGGACCTGCATCAGGTCGACCTTGCCGCGGAGCTTGCGGGTGGAGTCTTCCATCTGCTCGATGCCGGCGCGCTTGCCGCTGGTCCAGACCTTGGTGGCCATGAAGAGCTTGTCGCGAAGCCCGAGCTCGACCGCCAGGTCGCCGACCACGTTTTCGGAGCGGCCGTACATCGGCGAGGAGTCGATCACCCGTCCGCCGAGCTGGACGAAGAGCGCGAGCACGTCGAGCAGCGGCTTGCGCGCCGAGGCGGAGCCGCCGACGTCGAAGGTCTGCCAGGTGCCGAGTCCGATGACGGGGAGCTGTTCTTTGGTGGAGGGGATGGCTCTGGTCAGCATGGCGGCTTTCGATGGGACGGAGGGGACAGCTGCGACCAATGGGACGGATGGTCCCATGAGTCCCATCAGTCCCATGAGTCCCATTTTCCCCGCCTCACGCCGTGACAGTTTCGCGGTCATGTTTCCTCCCGAGTGTGAATCCGTTGGCGGCCCAGCCGGCGGCGACGAGCACGCCGAGGAAGGCGATTGCGCTGGTGCCGAGACCGGCTGCATGCAGTGCGCCGATCCCCCAGGCGACCAGGACATCGTTCCCTCGATAGACGAAGGTGTCGAGGAAGTTTTTGGCTTTGTACCGGTCCTCGGCATCAACGGTCGTGTAGAGCACTTCCCGCCCCGGCCGGGTGAAGCCGTGCTCGCCGACGCGGTGGATGACCTGCAGCACGGCGATCATGCCGAGCCTCGGCAGCAGCGCCAGTGCCGCCAGTCCGGCGCCGATGAGCGCGGGAGCTGCGACGAGGGCGAAGCGAAGACCCAGGTGGGTGAGGACGCGTGAGGTGATCAGCGCCTGGGTGATGATGATGGCGATGTTGTTGGTGAGGTCGAGGAGCGCGAAGAAGCGGGTCCGCTCGCCGGAGTCGGAGATGGTCCGCTTCACGATGTCGGCCTGCTCGAAGTAGATGATGGTGGAGATGGTCGTGTAGCAGATGATGATCAGCGCGATCCGCAGCAGTTTCGGCGTGCGGAGGGCGTGGATGATGCCGGCGAAGAGGTTCCCCCCGATCTTCTGCGCCGGCGGCGCGTCGGGACGGAGGGGGATCAGGGCCGCGAGCACCGCGGCGATCCCGAGGAAGGCGGCGGAGATGGGCAGGAGATTCAGCGGCCCGATGCGCGGCGCGAGGAACGCGGTGATCGCCGGTCCGGCAATCGCCCCGGCCGTCCCGCCGACGGCGATGATGCCGTAGCGCCGCCGCGCATCGGCCTCGTCGTTCGTGTCGGCCATCAGGCTCCAGAAGACAGAGATGATGAAGAGGTTCAGGACGGAGATGCCGATGAACAGCCCGACCCCCCAGGCGACGATGCTCTGCCCCGATTGGAGCGCCGTATAGGTCGCGAGGAGCGCGACGGAGCAAAGGGCGTACGTCGCCGAGGCGATGGCGCGGCGCGGAACGCGGGCCACGATCCAGCCGAAGAGCGGGACGAGCAGCAGGGTGGCGATGAAAGTCCCGGTGAAGAGCCACGCCATCTGGTCGACGCCGGCCCGCACGCCGATCTCATCGCGCACCGGCCGCAACACGAAATACCCGCAGAGGACGAAGAAGAAGGTCGAGAAGGGAAGGACGACGCGCATGCCTGCCGCGACGGTAATGCGGGAGGGTGTTGCGAGGGGTTACGTTCGGGAAACCTTGTTGCGACTACTCTTTCTGCAGTGCTCCGCAGGTCGGCATGGCGGCGTCGTACGGGTTGCCGACTTCGCCCTTCGGCTGGAGCCACGACTGGCGGACCATCGGGCAGTAGTAGACGGCGGGACGGTCGCCTTTCGCAGCGGCGTCGTGGACTTTCTTCATCTCGGTCGAGAGGGCGCCGAAGGCGACGCGGGCGGCGTCGAGGTCGGCTGCAGCGGCGACTGCATCCGCCTGTTTGGCGACCTCGGCCTGCTTCGCGCTGCGAGCCTCGGCGGCGAGCTGCTTCGCACCCGACTGGACGTCCTTGAACGAGCTCGCGAGGAAGCTCTTCCGGACGGCTTCGTACTGCGTGAACAGCGTCGCGTTCGCCAGGACGGGCAGGGCGGCCAGGAGGGTGAGGGAGAGGAGGAGTCGTTTCATGCGAGGGGGAGAACACGGTTTTTTGGGAAGACCATCCCGAGGGTGATGGGACGAATGGGACCGATGGGACGAATGAGAACCTATCTGTCCTATTCGTCCCATCTGTCCCATCTGTCCCATCCCCCGCGTAAACTCCCCCCATGTTCGTGGTCATCTGGCGCTTCACCACCGCCACCCCCGCCGAGTTCGAGCGGGAGTACGGGCCCAACGGTTCCTGGGCAACCTTATTCGGACGCTCCGAAGACTACGGCGGCACCGATCTTCTCAAAGACGGCGACACCTACCTGACCATGGACTGGTGGCTCACCCGCGCCGCCTACGAGCAGTTCCGCATCGACCACGCCGCCGACTACGCGGCGCTCGACGCGCGATGCGAAGCGCTCACGGCCTCTGAGGAGAGCTGGGGGAGTTCGTGGCGGCGCTGGCGGGAGCGGAGCCGGCGGCGACGGAGTGGTGACGAAGCGGGCGGGGCGGACTGAGACTGCGGGCGACATGGCGTACATTGCACAGATGCGCGTCCTGCTCGCCATGCTGCTCCTCGGGGCATTCGATGCCGGGGCGGCGGTTCTGCTCGCGGGCGAGCCGGTGACCCTGGGACCGGAGGCGGCGGTCCGGTTCTCGGACAGGCAGCTCGAGCAGACCGACGCGGCGACGCGTGCGGGACTCGCGCATTGGGCTCGGACGGCGCAGGGGCGGAAGCTGCTGGCGCAGTTCTCCGGCGCCGAGTACGAGATCCACGTGTTCGAGAGCTTCGACGAGCCGGGAGTCGGACGCGCGCCCGAGCCGGGGATCGCGGCGTTCGTCACCGCGAACGATCGCGCGAAGCGGAAGGTCTACCAGTTGATCCTCAACCCGACGCCGCGCGACGTCCCGGTGGAAGGCTACCCATTCCCCGACCAGCTCGAGACGACCGCCGACCAGATGGCCGCCGCCTGGGCCGCCGAGATGCTGCACATCCACTTCTACGCGAAGGGCGTCCAGCTCCCGCACCACCGCCGCGCCGACTTTCAGGAGATGTGGCGCACCGTCGCCACGGAGCTCGGGTTTCCCGGGATCACGCACGGGGATCACGATGAGGGGCACGCACCGCGGGTGCGAATGATCGGCGGCTCGGAGCGGAGGATCTCCCGAGGGCGGCCGGACTAAGTACAGCGCCCCGGAAATAGGTGTCCAGCCTTTGCGGCGGCGGCCGGCCATCTGCTTCGTTGCCGCTCCTCGCCGATGGCCCCGCATCGCCTCGTCGCGGCGCCTCGCAGCTGGCCGGCCGGCGCTCGCAAATGCTGGACACCTATTTCCGGGGCGCTGTACTAAGAACAGGTCCCCGGAAGCTGGTGTCCAGTTGCCGTCAAACGTTGTCAGTTGTCGGTTGTCGGTTATCTGCCAGTCCTCGGCTTCGGGGTTCGCGACGAAAGAATCCGACGGAAGCCGCCGAAGGCGGCGAAAGATCTGTAGGCCCGGCCTTTAGGCCGGGTTCCACAACGCGCCCCAGGCGAGCCCGCGTAGCGGGCGACAGAACAGAAGGTCTGCGCGGGTCGTGTTCTGTCGCCCGCTACGCGGGCTCGAAACATTGCCCACGCTTGACCCGGCCTAAAAGGCCGGGCCTAGTGCGCCCGAGAGCGCATCTGAAAAGGAGGTGAGATCCCTCTCAACCAAACGCTCGACTGGTTGAAAGCCAAAGGTAACTGCGTCACCGAAGGGAATGAGGAGTCGTGGCCCCCGAAGGTGGGGTGGAGAGCAACCGGAGGCGAGTCTGTCGGTCCGTACGTAAGAAACTCGATTCGGCCTGATGTCGTGGCGAGCCTGCTAGCCAATGGCGAAGCCCAGAGACCGGAAGGGCGCAGATGAGAAACGGCCCTGCCGGGAAGAGTCCAGAACGCGAAGAAAACGAGCGAAGTGAAGCGGACATGGAAAGGCATCGGGTGGTTGGAGACAGAACGACAGGGAAGTTCAGATGTGGTGAATCGGGGAGATCCGCCGTCCCGCGCTGAACGGAACGGTGGAAGTCAGAGCCTTCGTAAGAGCTGGGAAGCGCCGTAACGGGCGTGGAGCAAAGGGAGGCAGGAAGGTGAATGCGTGAGTGACAGAACGAACGACCAAGAACCGTCTGAAGTGCGAGAGCTAAAACAGGACGGAGGGATCGCGGCCCGATGGGGCTGGGTCGAACGGGCGGTCTGGACCGAGCGCATGCTGGAGGCCCTGGAAACGGGGGTACGAGGAGGCAAATGGCACAGCCTGTATGACAAGGTCTACGGTCTTTCGAATCTGAAGGCAGCATGGCAGCGAGTCAAGGCGAACCGAGGAGGAGGAGGCGTAGACAGGATGTCGATCGCCGACTTCGACAAGGACGCTAATGTCCGGCTGGAGAAGCTGTCCGAAGCCCTTCGCACCAACACGTATAAGCCCTTACCGGTTCGGCGAACATACATCCCGAAACTCGGTAGCTCAGAGAAGCGTCCACTCGGAATCCCAACGATCATCGATCGCATCGTCCAGACGGCCGTGCGAAACGTCATCGAACCGATCTTCGAGCAGGAGTTCGACCCATGCAGTTATGGCTTCCGTCCCAAGCTGGGTTGCCAGAACGCGCTGGAAGAAATCGAACGACTGCTCGCAGCCGGATACGTGCACGTGGTCGACGTCGATGTCCGCAAGTACTTCGACACGATCCCGCATCAAAGCCTGATGACCGAAGTAGCGAAGCGAATCGCCGATGGCAGAGTGCTCGATCTGATCGAAGCGTATCTGCATCAAGGGGTGCTCGAAGGGATGAAGCTCTGGATGCCGGAGAAGGGAACGCCGCAAGGAGCGGTCATCAGCCCGCTTCTGGCGAACGTGTATCTCCACCCGGCCGATATGGCCATGCGGCAGGCAGGGTTCACGCTTGTTCGCTACGCCGACGACATGGTGGTGCTTTGCCGCACAAGGGAAGAAGCCGAAGCGGCGTTGGTGAAGCTCGGTGAGCTACTCGAAGAACGAGGACTGCAACTTCATCCCGACAAGACCCGTATCGCGCACCTGATGATCAAGCCTGGGTTCCAGTTCCTTGGGTATGAGTTCTACGGCAAGTACCGAAATCCGCGAGGATCGAGCAAGGACAAGCTACATGCAGCCGTCCGACGCAAGACCAAGCTGACCAGCGGTCACTCGCTCATCGAAATCATTCGCAGTATCAATGCGGCGCTCCGCGGCTGGTACAACTACTTCAAGTACTGCTCGGCGAGTTCGTTTGCGTGGAAGGAGATCGATCAACGAGTTCGATTCCGGCTGCGCGCCATTCTCGACAAGCGGCGCAAACAAGGACGCAAACGAAGGCGAGGACGTGGACACGCTCACATACGTTGGCCGAATGCCTACTTCACCGAGCTCGGACTCTTCAGCCTCGTGAGTTCATCTAAGCTCGTCCGACAGTCCTGAACAAGATCACCAACTGGAGAGCCGGATGCGGGAGATCCGCCCGTCCGGTTCGGAGGGAGGGGGAGGCCGGAAGGCCTCTCCCTACCCCTATCA
>DASPHC010000131.1:0-17059 GCA_035629865.1 Thermoanaerobaculia bacterium
GGCAACCGCATCGACATCGGCGGGCACCGCTTCTTCTCCAAATCGGAGCGGGTGATGAACTGGTGGCTGAACATCCTGCCGCTGCAGCGCGGCGCCGGCGCGTCGAACGCCATCGCCTACCAGGGACGCAAGACCACCGTGGCCGGCGGCGGCGACGACGGGCCGGACCTCGACCGCGAGGACCGGGTCATGCTGCTCCGGCCGCGCAAGTCGCGGATCTACTTCGCCCGCCAGTTCTTCGACTACCCGATCTCCCTCTCCCCCGACACGCTGATGAAGATGGGGGCGTGGCGGTCGGCGAAGCTCGGCTTCTCGTTTCTCCGGGCCATGCTCTTTCCGATCAAGCCGGAGGAGAACCTCGAGCAGTTCTTCATCAACCGCTTCGGGCGCGAGCTCTACGAGGCTTTCTTCAAGTCGTACACGGAGAAGGTCTGGGGCGTCCCCTGCCAGGACATCAGCGCGGAGTGGGGCGCACAGCGCGTCAAAGGGTTGTCGATCACCAAAGCCGTGGTGCACTTCGTCAAGAAGCTCGTCCGTCGCTCAACAAAAGAGGGATCGAAGAAGGACATCGCCCAGAAAGACACCGAGACCTCGCTCATCGAGCAGTTCCTCTACCCGAAGCTCGGGCCGGGGCAGATGTGGGAGGAAGTGGCAAAGATCGTCACGGCGAACGGCGGCGAGATCGTGACCGGGCGGCGTGCGGTGCGCATGCTCACCGCGGGAGAGAACCGCATCCGCGCGGTCGTCGTGCAGGACCGGAGCGGGAACGAGACCGAGTTCGCCGCAGACTACGTCTTCTCCAGCATGCCGGTGCGGCACCTGATCCGCGCGCTCGACGTCCCGGTGCCGGCCGAAGTGACGGCGGTCGCCGAGGGACTGATGTACCGCGACTTCATCACGGTGGGACTGCTGCTCGACAGACTGCGTGTGACCGAGGCGGACGGCGGACGGCTGCGCGACAACTGGATCTACATCCAGGATCCCGACGTCCTCGTCGGCCGGATGCAGATCTTCAACAACTGGAGCCCGTACATGGTGGCCGACCCGGCGAAGACCTGGATCGGCCTGGAGTACTTCCTCTACTCGACCGACCCGATGTGGAGCTGGCCGGACGAACAGATGGCGAAGCTGGCGGCCGAAGAGCTGGAACGGATCGGCCTCGTCGACCGCTCGGCGGTGCTCGATTCGACGGTGATCCGGATGCCGAAGACGTATCCCGCGTACTTCGGCACGTACGACCGTTTCCACCTCCTGCGCGAATTCGCCGACCGCTTCGACAACCTCTTCCTGGTCGGCCGCAACGGCATGCACCGCTACAACAACCAGGACCACTCGATGCTCACGGCGATGCTCTGCGTCGACAACATCGTGGAGGGGCGGGTCGACAAGTCGAACATCTGGGACGTGAACACCGAAGAGGATTATCACGAGGAGAAGTGAGGCGATGGCGCGGAATCCTTACGTCATCGCCTGCCTGATTGCGCTGGCGTTCTTCGCCATCATCGAGACGGTCCAGCCGTACTACTTCCTGCAGGACGACAACCGCGACATCTTCCTCCCGCTCTACGTCCACAACTACCGCGCGGCGCTCGACGGGCAGCTCGCGCAGTACAACTTCTTCCAGTCACTCGGCAAACCGCACTTTGCGACCGGCCAGGTGGCCGCGTTCAGCCCGGTGCCGTACGTCTCGATCTTCCTGAGCAACCTCCTGTTCGGCCACGTCTTCGCGTCGCTCGACATCCTGGTGCTGATCTATCTCCTCCTCGGCGCTGCTTCGGTGGTGCTGCTCCTGCGACTGCTCGGCTTCTCCGGCGCCGCGGGCGTGTTCGCGGCGACGTCGTGGTGTCTCAGCCCGTTCAACATGCTGACGTCGCAGTCGTGGACGACGTACGCGCCGATGATCGGCCTGCTGCCGTGGATCCTGATCGGCACGCTGCTCGTGTACCGCGGCCGGTATCGCCTCGGCGTTCCCACGTTCGTGCTCTCCCATCTGGCGGTGTTCTATATCGGCGCGCCGCAGTTCTTTCTCTACGCGGCGATGATCGAAGGGCTGTTCCTCGTTTACGTCGTGGTCGACCGGCTGCGGACGAACGACATGACCGGCCGGGAGATCGTGCGCCAGCTGGCCGTCTTCGGCGGCCTGACCATCCTCGTCACCGCGCTCTGCATGCCGCTGCTGCTGCCGATGTGGAACGCGATGAAGGCGTCGGCGTTCCGCGGGCAGGGCATGTCGGTGATCCGCCTCAGTAGCTGCCGGATCTCGCTGCCGCAACTGGTCAACGGACTCTTTACGCCGTTCACGCGGTGGTACGAGCCGCTCGGCCCGGAATGGTGCGAGAACTACTTCGAGCCGTCGTATACGCATCAGGGATTCCCGGCGACGCTGCTGCTCCTCGCCTATCCGTGGGTCCGGCGAAAATACGCGAAAGAGACGCGGCGGGTGACCGATGCCTGCTTCGTCGCCGGGATCTTTCTGATGCTCGGCGCGCTCGGCCTGCTGGCGCCGATTTCCTCGGTGATCCCGATCGCGAATCGCTTCCGCTGGCCGTTCAAGTTCTTCGGCTTCGCGAACTTCCTGCTGGTCGCGGTCTGCACCGCGCCGGCGTTCGATGCGCTGCTGGCACGGCTGAAGACGAGCTCGCGCAGGAGCGCCGTGACGATCGTGTTCGTCGCCGCGCAGTTCGTCAATTTGCTCGTGCTCGACATCTCGTTCCCGCGGCAGGCGTTTTTCGAGCATCTCGACAACGTGCCACTGCGGGAGCCGCTGCAGGGGCGGCTCGCCGGAACGCGGACGGTCGGCGTCGGCTGCCGCGGGATGGTGGGGCGCGACCAGAAGCTCTACACCGCCTCGACGCTCGGCTTCGACTACGCGATGCTGTGGGAGCTGCATTATTTCGGCGGCTACGACCCGCTCGTGCCACAGCGAAATTTCAACGCGACTCTCGGCCTGGAGTACACGGCGGTGCTCTGCATGGCGGCGGAGCGTATCCCCTTCGATCATCTCCGCCAGTGGGGCGTGCAGACATACATCCTCAACGAGCCGCTTGCGCCGCTGTACGAGCCGGTGTTCGCGCGGCAGGGATTGCAGCGCGTCTGGGCCGACGTCGACCGCGTGGTGATGGTCGACCCGCATGCGGCGCCGCTCGCCGGCAGCCGCGATTGCCGCATGCGCGGCCTCGGCAGGGTCGGCGACGACTTCGCGACTACCGTGGAATGCCGCCGTGACTCGCTCGTGGCACTGCGATTCCTCTTCCACCCCTATCTGACGGTGACCGTCGACGGCCAGCCGGTGCCGCTGCGGAAGGCCTCAGCCGATTTTGTCGTCGTCGCGGTGCCGGCCGGCATCCACGAGATCCGCCTCGCCTACGACGACCCGTCGATCGATATCGGGATCTCGATCGCCCTCCTGGCCCTCGGCGTCTCGATCGCCGCCGTGTTTCTGTGGCGCCGCCGCAAAGAGCAGCAGTCCGGCGAGCGTCAGTAAGGCAATCGCGGCTCCGGGGATCAGGCCCGGCGGTATGTATGCCATGGTCACCCGATGCCGACCCGCCGGTACGACCACACCGCGCGAGAGGACGTTCACCGGATAAATCGGCGTCTCCGCTCCATCCACGCGCGCCGTCCAGCCGGGGGCGTAGCTGTCGTGCAGGACGACCAGCCCGCCGGTGTCGCTCTCCGATTGCAGGACGACGTGCGCGTCGTCGGGATAGTGCACGGCCACCCTTCCGCGAGCTGCCGCCGGAAGAGCCGGCAACACCGTCGCCTCGATCACTGAGGCGCGCCGCGGCAGTTGCGGATCGCGCTTCAGCGTCCGGAACGCATCGCCGAGGTCCTTCGCCGCCACCACGCGCTCCGCGAAATGCGCGCGCGGACCGCAGCCGCGGTTGAAGCGGACCTCGAGCGACCGGGTGCGCGCGACCAGCGGGAAGGCCGGCTCGACGAGCCGGCGCGAAAGCGTCGTATCCCGCAGGCCGCGCGTCGCGGAGTGGAACCAGCCGGTCGGCTTCCAGCGGCTCTGCACGACGTAGGCGACGTTGAAATCGTCGACGAGCGGCGAGTCGAGAACGTCGGTCATCGGCGTCGTTGGGAACGACCGCCGGTCGACGCCCGGATCGACGAGCAGCCACCACGCACGAAAGCGGCGCGAGAAGTATGGTCCGGAGAGACGGACGTCCTCGATCCCCGTCAGCCGCGCGGTATTCGGAACGTGCACCTGCCCCTGCGTGGCCGTCATGCGGAAGTGCTCTTTCTTGGAGCGCAGGTTCTCAACGACGGAGCCGGCGACCATCGGCGTCCAGCGCCGGGGAGCGAACACCGGCACGCTCCGCACGGCGTACGTCCCGATCGCCGCCATTGCAAGCGCGGCGGCAATCCACCTCGCCCTTCGCGACGATCGCCAGAGCTGATCGAAGCCGTATGCGGCGGCGGCGGAGAAGACGAAGGCGAACGAGCCGCTGTAGTACCAGTCCTTCGGATAGCTGAGCAGCGGGAGGCCGTGCAGCACGCGCATCCATGGCCCGGGGATGATCACCAGGAACCAGAGCAGCGAAAGCAGAACGAGCAGCATCGCCTCGCGCGACTTGCGCACCACGCGGACCAGCGCCAGCACCAGGATGATCACCGGCATGCCGATGTAGCTCCAGAACGCCGGCAGGTCGAAGCAGCAGCCTCCGGTCCATTGATCGGCCATCGCCTGCCACGCCATCCTCGCCCAGGAGCTCAACGGCCAGGGCATGTAGGACCGGCCATGCTGCGTGGTCTTGTAGCTCCACATTTCCGGCCAGGCGACGATCGCCGGCAGCAACGTCGCCAACGCCAGCAGCGTCCCGCATGCGGCAGCGCCGAGGACGACCACGATCGGCCGCAGACGGCGCGTGGCGATCGCATCGGCGAGGGCGAACGTCCCGGCGGCGATGCAGACCGTCATCTCCATCAGCGGATGGCCGGCCATCAGGAGAGATCCGAACGCCACCGCCAGCGCCACGAAGCGCCGGCGCGTCCACTCCGCCCCCGCGCGCCGCGTCAGCAGTACGACCCACGGCAGGTGCGCCAGCGACAGCAGCGCCCCGGAGTAATGAACGAACGAAACGATCTGCGGACTGAACGCAAAAAGCAGCGTCCCCACGGCGATCGACACCGGCCGCAGACCGGCCCAGAAGCCGTACAGCACCCAGCCGGTAATTCCGATCGTCAGCGAAAGCACGATCAGCACGCTCGGCATCAGCTCGCGCGGTGCCAGCGTTGCCAGCCAGCGGACCGGATGCAGCACGCCCCCCTGCAGTGCCACCACCGGCGAATACCCGCCCCCCTGCAGACGCTCCCACAGCGGGAGCCGCCCGCCGCGCAGGCTGTCCCAGACGTGCCAGTCGAACGAGAGGGAGATCGTGATCGGCGACGGATCGAAGAACCGGTTCGGCGGGATGTCGTTCGGCGGGATGTGGTTCGGCGGAAACGCGTCCCGCACGATCGTGTCGGCCCGGAAGTCGCGCGCCGCCGAGATGTCGATCCGGAAGATCCCCAGCAGCGCGATCAGGACCGCGGCGCCGAGGACGATGGCGGCGATGACAGAGCGTGGCCGTGCGATGGCCGGGATGATACGCTTCCCCCGGCTCGATCGTCCCGATGTCCGACCCTGTCTCTCTCGTTCAGGACGCTGCAGTTGTCGTCACCGGAGGCGCAGGCTTCATCGGCTCGCACCTCGTGCGCGCGTTGCTGGAAAACGGCGCGCGGCGGGTGGTGATCCTCGACAGCCTCCGCACCGGCACCTGGCGCAACGTCCCGGACGATTCCCGCGTCCAACGAATCGAGATGGACCTCGGCGATACCGGTACGGCCGGCCTGCAAAGCGCGCTCGAAGGCGCCGCGTATCTCTTCCATCTCGCGGCCGAGAAGCACAACCAGTCGGTCGACGCACCGGACCGCGTCCTGGCCGTCAACGTCGACGGTACGTTCCGTCTCTTTGCCGCGGCAGCGGCGGCCGGCGTGCGGAAGGTCGTGTTCACCTCCTCTCTCTATGCAGCCGGCCGGCTGACCCTCCCGCCGATGCGCGAGGATGACCTCCCCGACCCGCGGACGGTCTACGGCATCTCCAAGCTGACCGGCGAACACCTGCTCCGCCACTTCGCGGCCGTCGCCGGTCTCCGCTTCACCGTGTTCCGGCTGTTCTTTGTCTATGGGCCGAGGCAATACGCGGGGAGCGGGTACAAATCGGTGATCGTCACCAACTTCGAACGCATCCTGCGCGGTGAGGCGCCGGTCATCAAGGGGGACGGCCGGCAGGCCCTCGACTACATCCACGTCGACGATGTCGTCCGGGCGCTTCTCCTCGCCCTTTCCGACGCCGCGGACGGAGAAATCATCAATATCGGGTCCGCGAGTGCCGTAACCGTGAGCCAGCTCACCGACTGGATGCTCGAAGTTGCGGCATCATCCCAGGAACCCGTCCATGCACCGGCCGACTGGACCGCCGGGACCCACCGCGTCTGCGACAACGGAAAAGCGGCGCGGCTCCTCGGCTGGACGCCGAGCGTTCCGATGCGCGAAGGGCTGGCCGGCGTCTATGCGTGGATGAAGAACGAATGCTGAGCGGAATGACAGAAGCCGAAGTCCACGTGGAGACCGTGCGGCGGCCGAGGCGGCGGAGCATCGACATCAGCGTCGTCGCCCCCTGCTACAACGAGATGGAGAACGCCAACGCGCTCACCGAGCGCCTGCTCCACCTCTTCGCCAAGCGCAAACTCCACGGAGAAGTCGTGTTGGTCAACGACGGTAGCCGCGACGAGACCGGCCGGGTCATCGACGAGCTGGCGCGGAAATATCCCGATTCCGTCGTGGCCGTACATCACAAGAAGAACCAGGGCATCGCCGTCGCCTGGCAGACGGGCGTCGACAGCAGCAGCGGCAAGTACGTCTGCCTCATCGACGCCGACCTCCAGTACCTGCCGGAAGAAGTGTGGCGGCTCTACCGGGAGATCGAGGCCAGCCGCGCCGACATGGTGCAGGGATTCCGCAGCACGATCGAGCGGCTGAAGGACTCGCGCTATCTCTACAGCAAGGCCCTGAACGTCCTGCTGAACGTCTCGTTCGGCATGAACCTGCAGGACAACAAGTCGGGCTTCGTGATCGCCCGCCGCGACACGCTGTTCGACATCCTGCAGCACCGCTTCAAGTACCACTACTTCAATACCTTCATCGCCGTCGCGGCGGCCTGCAAGGGCTACTCGATCAAGGAAGTCGAGACGCTCTTCAAGAACCGCAACCTCGGCCAGTCCTATATTCAGGGCTTCCCGCTGAAACTGATCTGGCGGGTGCTGGTCGACATCGTCAAGGCGTTCTTCGAATACAACCTCCTCTCGTCGTCGCTCACCGATGCGCTGGAGACCTTCGTCGCCTCGCATCCGGTCAAACGCAACGTGGAGCGGTACCGCGGCTGGCGGCGCCTCTGGCTGGATGCGTTCTTCGCCACCATGCCGCTGCACAAGTGGAAGATCACCCGCAACGGCCGGCGGCATTACGAGCTGCTCAACATCAGCCAGTGGTACGAGCCGGCGGAGCTCCGCGAGCTGCAGGAAGTGCGGCTGCAGCACCTGGTCCGCCACGCCTACCTGCACGTCCCCTATTACGCCGACCAGATGCAGGCCGCCGGTCTCACGCCGGAAGACATCCACACGCTCGACGACCTGCAGAAGCTGCCGATGCTGACCAAGGCATCGCTGCGGGAGAACCTCTACTTCGATCTCTTCGCCGACAACCATCGCAAGAAGGAGATGCTGAAGATCGCCACCAGCGGGTCGACCGGCGAGCCGCTCGTGCTGTACGCCGACCGCCGCCAGCTCGAGATGCGCTGGGCGAGCACCTTCCGCTCGGCGGAGTGGACCGGCTGGCGCTTTGGCGACCGGCAAGCGCGCCTCTGGCACCAGACCCTCGGCATGTCGAAGACCCAGGTCGTCCGGGAGTTCCTCGACGCCTGGTTCATGCGCCGCCTCTTCATCCCCGCGTACGAGATGAGCGACGACAACATCCGCGAGCTCATCGAGAAACTGCGCCGCTTCAAGCCGGTCCTGATCGACGGTTACGCCGAGATCTTCAACTTCCTCGCGCATTACGCACGCAAGAACGGGATCAAGGGACTCGAGCCAAAGGCGATCATGACCTCCGCCCAGATCATGCCGCCACAGGTCCGCGAAGTCATCGAGCGCGAATTCAAGACCAGCGTCTTCGACAAATACGGCAGCCGCGAATTCTCCGGCATCGCATACGAATGCGACCATCACCAGGGCCACCACATCATGGCCGAGAGCTACATCGTCGAGATCCTGAAAGACGGGCGTCCGGCAAAGCCGGGCGAGCTCGGCGAGATTGTCATCACCGACCTCAATAATTTCGCCGTACCGCTGATCCGGTACCGCATCGGCGACCTCGCTGTGGCCATGAACCCAGACGACGTCTGCACGTGCGGCCGCGGCCTGCCGCGCATCGGCCGCATTGAAGGACGCTCCCAGGCGATCGTGCTGTGCGCGAATGGCACGTGGCTCCCCGGAACGTTCTTCGCGCACTTCTTCAAGGACTATGAGTTCGCGGTGCGCCAGTACCAGATCGTGCAGCGCGTGAAGGACGCGATCGACCTCAAGATCGTGCCGGAGAACGGATACTCCGCAACCGCGGAGAACGAGATTCTCACAGGGCTGAAACGCTACATGGGCGACTCGATGGGAATCAACGTGCAACTCGTCGATCAGATCCCGCTGCTGCGAACCGGGAAGCGTACGGGCGTGGTGTCCCACCTCGACTACGACTTCCAGCGACTTGCGGACGCTCCATCTGGGACGCCCTCGCCGGAGTGACGTCGGAACGCGAGCACCAGCAACACAATGGCGGTCAATACGGAGATCGCGGCACCCATCCGCATTCCGGGCGGGCTGTAGCGCATTTCAATGCGCTGTCTGCCGGCCGGCACGCGCACGCCGCGGGAAAGCACGTTCACCGGAAAGATCCTGGCCGGCTGACCGCCGACTGTAGCGATCCACCCGTGGGCAAATGCGTCGTGCAGCACGACCAGCCCTCCGGTCGCGCTGTCGGTATCGATGATCGCCCGCGAGTCAGCTGGATAGTGCACCTCGGCGCGTCCGGACGCGCGCGGCGGGAAATCGACTCCGGCGCTCTCCTCTACCACCGCCGCGCGGTGCACGATTGCCGGTTCGCGGCGGAGCAGCGCTTCCGCTTCGTCCATGTTGCGCACCGAAATGACTGTCTCCGCGAAATGTGCTCGGGGGCGAAAGAGACCGGGGATTCGGCGCACTTCTGCACTGGGAGTGCGGAAAAGCAGAGGAAACGACGCAATGTGGGGGGACAGGTGCGTGTCCTTCCGCAGGCGGGACAGGTTCGTCGTCGACGTGCTGGTCGCAGGCAGGCGATCCTGAATCACATACTGGACATTGAAATCGCCGACGAGCGGCGACGTGAGACGGTCGGTCACGCGCGTCGTCGGATAAGAGCGGCTCTCGATGTCCGGATCCACCAGGCGCCACCAGATGTGCGCGCGCCGCGAGAATGCCGGGTGTGACTGCCGAACGTCTTCGATGCCGGTGATCCGGGCGGTGTTCGGCAGGTTCACCTGTCCCCACAGTCCCGTCGATCTCGGACCGTCGTTCAGCCGTTCCACCAGCTCCCCCGCAACGATCGGCTTCCACTGCACGGGCCGCAGCACCTTGTAAGCACGCACGGAAAGCGAAAAGAGTGCGATGCTCATGAGCAGAACGGCCAGCGCTCGGACAACGCGGGTTCGGCTCCACAGCACGGCGAAGCCGTTGACCGCCGCAAACGGCAGGAAGAACGCGAAGCCGCTCCCGTAATACCAGGCTTTCAGGTAGCCGAAAGGCGGCACCCAGGTCAGCGGCGCCATCCAGGGACCTGGAACGAGCACGAGAAACCAGACCGCGGCCAACACCGTCGTCACCCGCCGCGGGGATCGCGGCGAGAAGAAAAGCGCGATGATCGCCAGGGACGTGGCCCCGATGCCGGCGAACGTGAAGAAGCCCGGCGTGTCGACGTAGCGGACGGCGCTCGTGTCGCGGATGACGTCCGGCAATGCCACCAGCCAGTCACCGACACCCAGAACGCCGTAGGCGTGTCCTTCGGGCGTCGCGGTCTTGTACGACCACTGGTCCGGCACCGCGAGGAGCGGCGGCAGCAGAATGACCGCGGCGAGCGGGAGTGCGGTAATGCCGGCGCGCGCAAGGTAGAGAAACGGCCGCAGCGACTTTTCCTGCACCGACAACGCAATCGCATAAGACGCAGCCGCCGACGCGATGCCGAATGCAATGAGAGGGTGTCCGGCCATCAGCAGCAGCGCGATCGCAAACGCCAGCAGAGCGTGGAGCCGTCCACTGGGGCGCTGCAGCAGGACGCGGAAAATCAGCAGGATCCAGGGAAGATGCGCAAGAGGAAGGATCGAGCCGGAGAAATGCGCATACGAGATCATCGGCGCGCTCACAGTAAAGAGCGCCGCGCCGAGGCTCGCGTGCAGCGGCGAATATCCGGAGTGGCGTGCAAGGCAATACCAGCCAAAAGCCGCCGCGGCCAGCGCCTCGAGGATCAGGATGGTGGGCATCGCCGTACGAGGGAACGCCGCCGCCAGCCAGCGGGCGGGATGAAACACCCCGCCATAGAGATTGATCACCGGCGAATATCCGCCTCCCTGGCGCCTCTCCCACGTCGGCAGTCGTCCCGCTCGCAGACTGTCCCAGACCAGCCAGTCGGAGGGAAGCCAGACCGTGAAGGGTGACTGATCGAGATATCGCGGAAGGATCAGCGCGTCCCGGGGAAACGCATACCGGACCACGGCATCGGTTCGGAAATCGCGCGCGGCGGAAATGTCGATCCGGAACGTCGCGGCCAGGATGAGGATGACAAACGTCGCCGCCAGAAAGAGCGCGACGAGCCGCGCCGAGGGCAACTCGCCTGCTCGATCGCCGCCTGCAGAGTCAGGCAATCCCGCCGGTTCCGTTTCTTGCGATCGCAAAGAGCTGCGCTCCCCGCCGCTGCGAATTGAAGCGAAACAGGATCCGGAGAATCAGCGAGGCCAGCCGCTCCTTGAGGCCGTACGGCCTCTCGCCGAAATGATGCATGGAATAGTCGGGCGCGAGGTTGGCGAGATACTTCGACAAGTCCTGGAACGGGAAGCCCGCATTCCATACGCGCACGGGCTGCCACCCGGCCGCAACCAGAAACCGCTTCATCTCTTCCGACGTGAAGTGGCGGAGGTGCCCGACGCGGCGTTCCGTCTCTCCGACGCGGCCGCTCTGCGTCGACAGCACGAGCAGCCCGCCCGGCGCAATGATCGAACGGACGTTCCGAAGAAAACCTTCGGGGTCGGCGAGGTGCTCGATCAACTCCGAGGCGACGACGGCATTGTAACGGCCGGCCGGCACGGTCTCCTGCAGCGTCTCGGCCGGTCCGGCGATCCATTCAATCGTCGGGCGCAGGAGCCGGTTCTCGGCGATCTGGCCGGGCGAGAGATCGAGACCGGCCAGTTGCGCGGCCGGCATGCGCTCGTGAATCTCAGAGAGCAGCGTCCCGTCGCCGCAGCCGATGTCGAGAATGCGCGACGGGTTCTCCTCGGCCAGCGATCGCAGGATCGTCGCGGTGCGGAAGCGCGGCGCCGCCATGAGACGCCAGTAGTCGGACCTGCCGGCGGCGGGCTCGCCATAATGCGCGAGATTGATCTCCGCCTGCGACAGCGCAGCGCCGGAGGGCCGCGGAACGTCTGACTCCTGCTCGCTCCGCTCCTCGCGCTGCGTCGGATTCATTCGTCGCGATCATACCAAAGCGATGAACGACGGCCCGCTCCCCGGACAGGAGAGCGGGCCGCCCGAATTGCACCTTGCTACAGCGCGGCGCGGTAACCCATCGTCACGCCGTAGCCGAGGAAGCCGAGAAAGTCGGCGGCGGCGTTGCCGCCGAACATCACCACCCCGATCCCCTTGCCCACCGGCTCTCCGGCCTTGATCAATTGCAGGCCGATCGGAATGCCGAGCTGCGCGAACTTGCGTCCCTGCAGCCAGATGCTCGCGCCGCGGGCGATGAAGAACAGCTTCTTCTCCCGTTCCGTGGCGTTCTTTCCCGGGCCCCACACCGACCAGATGATCATGTAGGCGATGTTGAACAGCAGCAGGGCGACCCCGGAGAGGAGACTGATGACCGCCATGATCACCACCTTCAGTCCGGCGGCGAGGCGGTTCCACGAGGCGCGGATCTGTGCAATCACCTTCAGCGTCAGCTCCAGCGCCACCATGCCGAGGATGGCCAGCGCGGCGATGATCACGAGCTGCGGGTTCTCGCGGTAGGCATTCTCGATCACTGCGCCAAGCTCGCGCACCACGAACTCCGCCACCATGTGTACGACCGGCAGCCAGTCGGCGATGAAGACGATTCCCTGGAATGCGCTGCGGAGCACACCGTCGGTGTTGACTCCTTCGAGATCGCTCACGCGCAGGCCGTTCTCGACCTGCACGATGGTCGCGCGGAGGACGCTGTATGCGGCCACGGCCACTTCCATCGGTTTGGCGATGTAGTCGAACGCCACCTTCATCGCGTTGGTGATGATCGGCCCCGTGGCGGCGACGCCCGACGCGCCGGCAAACACCGTGGCGATGGCCGTGAAGGCGGTCGGCATCGTCTCCGGAACGGGTGTTCCCTCGGGGATGACCGACTTGCCGGTCACCACGTGGTAGAGGATGACGCCGGGAGCGACGAAGAGCAGGGAGGCGAGGTCGATCACCGAAAGCGACGCCCCGCCGGAGAACTGCTGATAGAGCCTGTCGACCCAGCCGAACGCCGCGCCGAGGTCCGTCACCGGCGCCTCGAGGGCGAGGCGGAACGTACGGATGGCCAGCGCGATCAGCTCGAAGACGAGCGTCTGGACGACGTCCGCGGTCTCGAAGGCGAGTTTCGCCAGAGGCCGCAGCGCCGCCAGCAGCTCGCCGAGAAGAATCGAGAAGCCCTGCTCGAGCGACATCTTGTTGTTGAAGATGTCGCCGAGCGATTTCAGCAGCGCCCGGAAACGATCGCCGTCCCGCATCGACTGCGACGTCTCGTACAGCTTCTCCATCTTCTGGCGCAGCTCCGGCGAAAGCGGAATGAGCTCCTTCGTGGTCGGCGCATTCGGAACGGCGTGATGGATCAGCATCGCCTTCGCGCCGTTCTCCTGCAGCTGCTTCCGCATCGGCGAGTTTCGCGCGTCGGACGGTCCCATCGACCCGCCGCCGAACCGGGTGACGGCGTCGTCGAAGAGCGAGTCGACCTTCTGCTGGGCGAACTGGATCATGTCCGAGACGGTGCGCGGGAACGTCGAGCCGAACAGAGTCTCCAGCTCCATCAGGCCCGACAGCGCGTAACGCTTCACCGCCTCCTTGCAGCGGAGGACGTCCGACCAGCCGAGCTTCTCGGCCACCCAGCTCGCGACCTTCCTGCCGGCGTCGATGAGATCGGAGCCCAGTTTCCCCAGCCACGACACCACCGCCTGCAGCCCCGAAGCGATGTAGCGGGCCGCGTCGGTGACGAACTGCACGACAGCGCCGGCGGCCTTCACGATCAACTCCACGCCCTTATTGACGATGTTGATCGTGAACTCCTTCACCGTGTTCCACGCTCCCTTGAGCCAGCTCCAGAACGACGCCGCGGAAGAAGCGACGGTGACTTCGACCGAGTCGGCGCCGAGCACCAGCCCGGCATCGCGTACGCGGAACGAATCGCCGTCGCGTACGATCGTCACTCCGGCGGGGAACCACGCGTCCTCGCCGGCCAGTTGCGTCGGCTTGAGTCCGAGAGACTCCAGCGCCGCCTGCCGGAACGTGCCGGCGACCTTGTCGGCTTCATCGGCCGGCATCGACGCCGGGATGAGGCCCGCCCCCTTGAGCGACTGGCCGGTGACCGGGAAACCGGCATCGAGGCCGGCCATGCGGCGAAGCGAAGCCGCCTGGGGACGGAGCTTCTGCTCGGGCAAGCCGGTCATGTCGGGGGAGGTGACCAGCAACGCAGGCGTATCGACGCCGGTGCTGCGCACGCGCAGGCCGACGCCGCCGCTTCCCTTCGTGACGAACGTCGCCGGCCGGTCGGGCATCAGTTGGAACAGGCGCCCTTCATACTCCGCGACCAGCGGACGCTCCGCGCGGACGACCAGGCGCGTCCCTTCCACCGGGATGTCGTCCGCCGTCACGGCCGCGAGGGTGATCGTGTGCACGGTCGCGGGAACCGCTTCGAGCTGCGGCTCGGCCACGGTGACCCCTTCGCGCGACCACTGCTCGTTCGCACCGGCGGACGTGAGGCGGTCGAGGCGGTCTTCCTGCCCTTCCGCGATCACAAACGGACGGACGCCGCTGATCTGCGGCGCTTCGAGCTCGTACGACTGCTGGCCGGTCGGCTTCCAGACCAGCTGGTCGAAGGAAGTTCCGGCCGGGCAGTCGGCATACCAGACCAGGCCGTTCCCGTCGCTGGCGAAGATGTGGAGATTGCCCGCGCCGTAGAACGAGTACGTCACGTCCTCGATGACATCCGGCCCGTTCTCGATGCCGGTGAGACAGATCATCTCCCGGCCGCCGTTCGCGAACATCACGGCGTAGAGCGCGTTCGACTTCGTCCGGACGAACATGCCGTGGCAATGGCCGAGCGTGTCGTTGATCGGCGTCAGGTAGGAGCCGTCGATCGCCCCCGGCGTCGTGGCAATGCGGTAGGAATGGCTCCGGCGCTCGAGGTCGAACTGGAGATTGAGGACGCCGTGGCTCGGATTCAGCGGGCCGGTTGCCGGGTAGATGCTGAGGAAGTTGTTCGTGACGCGCGCGAGGCTGACGGCCCGGTCCGGACCGGCGGGGGTGACCAGGCGGTCGGGGCCCTGCAGCCGGTCGCGGAACGCGCAGATGTAGCTGCCTCCCGCGTTGTCGAAGCCGAATCCGAACAGGCTGCCGTACGAGCTGTCGCCAGGGAGACAGGCGTAGTAGATCTGCAGCTTACCGCCCGCCATCGCCGTGAATCCGCTGGAGACAGCCTGCGAGAGGATCCTCGGAGCGATCACCGACCCGGCCGGATTGACGCGCCTCCAGCCGGCCGCGGTGCGCTGCAGCATGATGAAGACGCGTTCGCCGTCGGCCTTCTGCCCGGAGATCGTCACGATGAGCCGTTCGTCGCCGGCCACCGGGTCGTAGGCGACCGCCGTGACCCGGAGGACGACGCCGCCGCGGAGCTCCGCGAGCTCGAATTTCTCCTCGTCCCACTGCGCGCGCTCGGAGTCTTTCGGGGTGAAGCGGTGCAGCATGCCGTGAGCGCTGACGACGATCAGGTCGGGATCGCGCGGCTGTCCGTCGAGCCCGCGGCGGCCGACGACCGCGAACGGACGGTGCTCGCGTCCGATGTCGAACGCGGTGGTACGGGGAAAGGAATCCTCGAGCGTGGCGCTCGAAGCGACGACGCGAGTGGGGCGGGGATGGCGCGGCGGAAGCTCTGGTGTAGACATTTCTGATGTAGACATGGTTTCCCGTCCTTTCTCCGCTCTCTCAGCGGGCCTGCAGGGTGGAGACGTCGATCCGCGTCCGGGTCCAGGGCTCGCCCGGATTCCCCTCGGCGATGCGGTCGACGCGGTGTACGTCGTGCTGCACGAAGACGAACGGCTTGTCGTTCATGATCTGCGGCGCGTCGATGTACGAGCCGGACTGGCCGGTGGAGTCCCAGGCCAGATCCTCGATCGGCGCTCCGCTCGGCCAGTCGGCGTACCAGATACGGTCCTGCTCGTCGACGGCGAAGAGGTGGAAGTGGCGCTCGCGATAGACGGCCGAGCGGACCTGCTTGACCGTGCGCGGCCCGTTCGGATGGCCGGTGAGGACACCGACGCTCTGCCTGCGCCGCCCGTCGGCGAACGCGCAGACGTACAGCTCGCCGTTCACGGTGCGGATCAGCATCCCTCGGCAGAAGCGCATCGAGTCGGTGATCGGCGTCATGCAGCCGCCGTCCGGCTGCTGCGGCGCGGCCGGCAACTGGAACGTCGTGGACGGCCGGGCGAAGTTGATGTAGACCGGGACGACGCCCCTGTACATGTCGCGCCAGTCGATCTCGCGGGCCGGGGGATAGAAGGAGAGGCGGTCACCCTCGATCCGGGCGATGCTGAACTCGCGCGTGTCCGCCGGCGTGGCCACGACATCGACGCCGCGCGGATTGTCCGCGAGAAAGACGATGAAATCCTTCCCCGAGTTGTCGAAGCCATAGGCATAGACGCTCAGACCTGCGCGGCGCATCGTCGCGTAATACGTCTGCACCTTCCCGCCCGCGATTGCAGCGAAGCCGGTGGAGCTGGCCATCGCCACGTCCCGCGGATCGCCCGGCCCGCGCCGCAGCTCGACGCGATTCCAGCCGGCGGCGGTCCGCTGCAGCAGGATGAACGCGGCATTCCCATCGGTGCGGACGGCGGAGATGGTGACGACGAGGCGCTCCTCGCCGGCGCGCGGATCCTGTGCACTCGCCGTGACCCGGAGAATGCGCGCGCCGCGCAGTTCCGGCAGTTCGTGCGTGTCGGCCGCCTCATCCTCGGCGGTGGTGGGATTGAAGCGGCGCACGATCCCGTCCGGGGTGACGATGACGAGATCGGGGGGAAGCACGGTGCCGTCGAGAGCGCGACGGCCGGCGGCGGCAAACGGGTGTTCGACGAACGGGTCGTTGGTGTTGCTCATGCGATCCTCCAGAAGCGTGATTTCTCGGACGCTTCCATGGACCGGCACGGCGGACGGTTTTTCCAGGGGTGGGTTAAAAAAAGTGAATGGGGGCTTGATAGGACTGATAGGACCTATGGGACCTATAGGACAGATAGGACGACCGGGCAGCTCATTGGTCCTATAGGTCCCATAGGTCCTATTCGTCCTATCGAAAACCCGCCCCAAAAAGCGAAAGGGCCTTCGATTGCTCGAAGGCCCTTTCAAAAAATATATCCCGGCGGCGTCCTACTTTCCCACGCAGTTGCCCACGCAGTATCATCGGCGATGCAGAGCTTAACTGCCGTGTTCGGAATGGGAACGGGTGT
>DASPHC010000132.1:0-41944 GCA_035629865.1 Thermoanaerobaculia bacterium
GCGCGAAAGAGAACGAGCGCGTGCTGAGCGCGCGGTTGGGGCATTAGCCGCTGTCATCCCGAGCGTGAGTCGAGGGACCTGGGTGGTTGGGTGGCACGACGCATGTGGCATGTGCATGGCGCCACCCGACCGCCCAGGTCCCTCGACTCACGCTCGGGATGACAGCGGGGAGAGGCTCATCCTCAATCATCTTTCTCCCCTGGAGATCACCAGTTCCTCCAGAGTCTCCCTATATTGTTCAGGGGTCAGCCGAATCGCCGCTCCGGTCGGGCATCCGCGCACGCACGCCGGTCCGCCGGTGATGTCGCGGCAGAGGTCGCACTTGACGGCCACGGTCTGTTCGACTTCCGGCTTGTGCGATTTGCCGAGGAGCGAGGCCACCCACGAGAAGAGCGTCTTCTTCGGCGCTTTGTGGACCATGAAGATGTTGTCGTAGGGGCAGTTGCGCTCGCAGTTGCCGCAGCCGATGCAGTTGCTCTTGATGAACACCTCGCCGCGCGGGTCGCGGGAGATGGCGTCCGGCGGGCAGTCGAGCATGCAGAGCGGGTTCTCGCATTGCCAGCAGGAGTTCGGTGCGAGGAGGTTGTAAAGATGGATGCCGGTGAGGGAGAGGCGCGCCTGCCCGTCGTCGTGCACCCCTTCGCAGGCGGAGATGCAGTTGCCGCAGCGGATGCAGCGGTGCTCGTCGATGAGCAGCGTCTGCGTCCCCATGACCACTTCCTCGCGAATGAGGTCGCCGAGGATGTTGCCGGATCCCGGCGTGGCCTCGGCGATGAGGCCGGCGATGCGGCGCTCTTCGAGCTTGCGCAGCGGCGCCTCGCGCAGGTCGGGATGGGCGGCCAGGAAGTTGGTGAAGTCGCGCTTGGTGACCTTGATCAGGTCCGACGGAAAGATCGTGGTGACGGTGGCGGTGCGGGGGGCGTCGGAGAAGAGCGACCCTTCGCCGAAGAAGTTGCCGGCCACGAGGTACGAGAGGACGACGTCCTTGTCGCCCGATTTCTTGGAGATCTTCACCATCCCGTTCCGGATCAGGTAGAAAGTCTCGGCCTTGTCGCCTTCCCGGAAGACCACCGCGTCCTTGCCGTAGCTCTCGACGATGGCCTTGGCCACCAGTTCCCCCAGCAGCGCCTCGGGGACGCCGGGGAAGAGGTAGCCGCCGAACGCGCGCAGCAGGAAGGCCTGGTCGACCAGCGCCTTGGCGCGCGGCGCGGAGGCGAGCAGTTTCAGGATCGCCTTGCGCGGGATCTCGATCAGCCGCGTCGCTCCGGCGGCGGTGGCCGAGGCGGTGCGGCGGCGGCCGGAAATGAGGCTCATCTCGCCGAAGAAGTTGCCGGCGGTGAGCTCGGCGATCGGCACGGCGGCCTTCGCGCCCTCCGGCGTGCGCGTCAGGGCCACACGCCCGGTGGCGACGACCAGGAAGTCGTTCGTGTAGTCGTTCTGGCGGATGATCGTCTCGCCGCTCCGGTACTCCCGCACGCGCGTGGCCAGGAAGGTCTCGCGGAGCTGCTGCTCGTCGGCCGCGGCGAGGAGCGGCACGCGGCTGCGGATGGAGGCGATGCGCTCGCGCACGGAGCCTTCCCAGAACGGCAGCCGCTCTTTCAGCACCGCCTCGTCGGCCGGCTCGACTTCACGCCCCATGACGTGCTCGACGACTTCCCACCCCTGGTTCATGCCGAGCTTGATCAGGTCGCGCCCGCTGGCCGCGCCGATGAGGAAGAGGCCGGGAACGCTCGACTCGTGAACGGGGCTGAGGATCGGACGGGCGTCCGTGCCCTCTCCGCCGTAGCGGATGCCGACGCTCTCGAAGAACTTCCGCGGTGCGTCGGCGCCGAGCTTGAGGAAGAGCAGCTCCGCCGGAACGCGGGTGGCGTCGCCGCGGACATTGAGGTCCGCGTAGCCGTCGAAGACTTCTTTGACGGTGGTGTTGAAGTAGACCGTCATCCGCCCGGAGGCCTGGCGCGAAAGGATCTCGCGGGTGAGGATCTCGTTGGCGCGGGTGATCTCAGGACCGCGGACGATCAGGCCGACGCGGTTCTCGTCGGAGAGGGCGATGGCGATCTCCAGCGCCGAATCGCCGGCGCCGACGACGAGGATGTCCTGGTCGACGTGCTCTTTCGGGTCGACCAGGCGGTAGCGGACGTGCTCCATGTTCTCGCCCGGGCAGCCGAGCTTGCGCGGGTTGCCCTGCGTCCCCATCGCCAGCACCACTCTCCCGGCGTCGTACTCCGCACCGGCAGCGGTCTTCAGGAGGAACCGTCCCCCTTCCCGCTTCATCCCCTTCACCTCGGCGCTCAAGGCGACGTTGAGCTGGCGGCTGTCGACATGCGCCTGCCAGGCGTCGAGGATCGACTCGCGCGACCCCGCCGCGAACGGCACCTCCCCGCGCGCCGGAATCATCACCGGCTCGGCCATGACGAACTTGCGCGCCTGGTAGTTGTAGATGGTGTCGGAGAGATGGTCGGTCCGCTCGAGCAGGACGTAAGACAGCCCGTTCGCATGCGCGTGCGACGCGGTGGCCAGACCGGCCGGGCCGGAGCCCACGATGGCTAAGTCGTATTTCATCGAGAGCGGCTCTCCCGGACTTCGAAAGGCAGAAGGCAGAAGGCAGAAGGCAGAAGGAACAAGCCGGCGGAGGCCAGCCATCGGGCGTCCTTCTGCCTTCTGCCTTCTGCCTTCTGCCTTTTCACAGTCGCATCTCCGGCATCGTCGTCTCGCTCGCTTTCGACTCGCGGGCGATGTTGAACGTCATGATCACTTTGCCGACGCGAATCAGGTCTCCGTCGGCGAGGAGGCGTTTCTCGGTGGTGACCTTCTCCCCATTCACGAACGTGCCATTGCGGCTCTGCAGGTCTTCGAGGAAGAAGCCCTCGGCGGTCCGGATGATGCGGGCGTGATGGGACGAGACGCTGCCGTCGGAGATGGAGAGCGCGTTCGACGGCGCGCGGCCGATCGTCGCCTCGGCGTCGAGCAGCGGGAAGACGTTGTCGGGCGCACCGTCGGGGGTGAGCGAGCCGACCAGCGTCCGGCGCCGTGCCTGGGTCTTCATCTGCACCTTCATCTGCGGTGCGGTCGGCTCCGCCGATGCCGATGACGGCGGCGGCTCCGGCACCTCTTCGCGGACGATCTGAATGAGGCCGATGCCCTGAAGCTGCTGCAGCCGCTCCGCCAGCTCCTCGCGCGGCACGCCGAGGTCCGAGATCAGCTCCTTGAACGAACGGCCGGCGGCGAGGCGGAAGAGGAGACGGAGCTGATCGCCGGTGAGGCTCACCTGCTGCTGGAGGGCCGGATCGTCGACCACGCGGAACAGCGTCGTGTCGGGGAAGCTGCCCGCTTCCGCGCGCCGCTTCACTTCTTCGAGCAGCACTTCGATCGCGAGGTCGACCGGACTGGCTCCCTCGGGGAGCACGGCCGAGTCGAGCAGCGTGAACGACCCGGAGGTCCAGTCGAATACTTCCAGCGCCGCTTCGAGCGGATCGGCCGTCTTCGCCGTCTCGGCCCAGGTCAGCTTCCCGGCCGCGAAGAAGATGCGCGTGCGGCGACCGGTGGTCTCGACATCCAGAGTCCCACTCTCGGTACGCCGTCCGACAAACGGGAGGAGCTCGGCAAGAGGAAACTGCCGGAGACTCCCCTGGAGGATCACCTGCATGTTTTGGCAAGTGTACCAAGAGGAAGGGCCCCGGCGCTCAACCTGGACGTGAAGCGGGCCGATAGGACCTATAGGACCTATGGGAAGAATGCCGGATGTCTTGCATTACGGCGATTGCGACCCTACATTGCGTCATCGTCCAACAACGGTCGTTCACGAAATGAGGCGTCCAGCATGAAGCGCTTTGCCTTCGCAGTGTGCCTGCTGTTTACCGCCGTTCCGGCATTCGCAGAGCGTCCAATGGAATTGCGGCGCGAGAAAATGAGCCAGGCGCTGCGCCAGCGCCTCGCCATGACCGCCGACGACGAGCGCCAGTGGGCGATCGTCACGCTTCTGCCGCCCGAGGCGACCAACGCCGCACTGCGGTCCATGTCGTTCACCGCCCACCAGGACTCGTTCGTCGCTGAGACCGATCACCTCATTGACGAGGTGACGGGGCCGCTGTCCTCGCCGGTGCGCTATCGCTATCACGCCGCGGCGAGCTTCGCCGCGCAGCTCACGCCCGACGAGATCGCATGGCTGGAAGACGACCCTCGTGTGCTCGCGATCAGCGAAGACGGGACGAAACACCCGGCGCGCGTGCAGGGGAACGCGTTGATGAAAGCGGCATTCCTGCATGCAAGAGGGGGCCGGGGCAACGGAATTGCCGTTGCCGTCATCGACGACGGCATCGACTGGTCTCATCCGGAGCTGGGGGGCGGGACGACGTTCCCGAACGCCGTCGTGGTCGGCGGCTACGACTTTCCCTATTCCGAAGTGAACGGTCCGACCGCGGATCCCTTCCCTGCCTGCGCGAACGACGACACCTGCGACACTCACGGGACGGCCGTCGCGGGCATCATCGCCGGCCGCTCGCAGAGCAGCGGCGCCGCGACTGGCGTTGCGCCTCTCGCAAAAATCATAGGGTTGCGTGCCGGCAGCAGCGCTGGATACCAGGACCGGCACATCCTGGCCTCATTGGAGTGGGTGCTCACGAACCGCACGACGTACAACATCCGCGTGGTGAACGTCAGCCTCGGCAACAGCACGTCGTATTCGTCACCATGCGACAACGCGCCCGAGGCGGCGGCGTACAAGCAGATGTTCACCCGCTTCGCCAATGCAAACATCGCCGTGGTCGTCTCGGCCGGTAATGAAAACCGGACCAACGGCCTGAGCGCTCCCGCATGCCACTCCCAAGTGATCTCCGTCGGCGCGGTCTACGACGCGAACGTCGGCCCCCATTCCTATGGCGATCCGAACGACGCGTCGACCCGTCCGTGCAGCGACGCCACGACCGCGGCGGACCGGGTCACCTGCTATTCGAACTCGGCGAATTACCTGACCATCCTGGCGCCAAGCCACGACGCGCGCACGACCCAGGCGGGCCTCGGCGCGCAGCACGGCTCGTACTTCAACCAGTTCGGCGGGACTTCCGCTTCGGCGCCGTATGCCGCAGGAGCGATCGCCGCGCTGATGTCGGTCGACCCGAGCCCGTCGCGTACGCCCGCGCAATACGCGCAGTTGTTGCGCTCGACCGGGACGCCGGTCACCGACCCGAAATCGAGCTTCAGCATTCCGCGGATCGATCTCGAGCGTGCGCACGCCGCGCTCAGCGGCCCCACCGGGACAGCGTCGTTCACCGTCGGAACCGTGACGGGGAACTGCAATTCGCTGGTCGACGTGCCGGTCACCCTCTCCGCGGTGACAGGCCTGACTTCGATCGACCTCCGCGTGAATTTCGACGCCGCGAAACTGACCGTCGAAACGGTGACGTTCGGCACGCTCACCAATCCGTGGTTCACCACCGGCACCGGTTCGTTCGACGCCCAGACACCGGGGAGCGTCCGCGTGGTCATGGCCGGTCCGGCGCTGAGCGGCTCCGGCACGGTCGCAGTAGTCCGCTTCCGCACCGGAGTCACCGCCTCGGGCAACGTGCCGCTGACGATGTCGAACACGCTCGTCAACGGCGCGGCCGCCACCGGGAACGCGGGGGCGCTGAACGTCTCCTGTGCGTCCAACGTCCCGAAGAACAACATTTACACCGCCCCTGCCGCGGCACGGTTATCGGGCACGAACAGCACGTTCTTCGTCTCCGACTTCCGGGTAATCAATACCGGCAACGGCACCGCGGAGGCGGATGTGTATCTGCTCGCCAACCGCGACAACGCCACCGCGCCTTCCCGGCCGCTCACGATCGGCGCCGGCCAGTCACTCGAGCTGAACGATATCGTCAAGAATCTCTTCGGTATCGATTCCGGCGGCGGCGCACTCCGCTTCGCCTCTTCGCAGCCGCTCCTGATCACGAGCAATCTCTATACGACCAACAACGTCTGCCCGGACAAGGGAGGCACGTTCGGCCAGTTCATTCCCGGCATCGGCGCAACCAACGCGGGAACGCGCCAGCGCGTCGGCCATCTCATCAACAACACCGCCTATCGGGCCAACCTCGGCATCGTCAACACGACCGCGAATGCCGCAACGGTGACCATCACATTGAAAAACGGCTCCGGCCAGACCATCGGCACGCGCACCGAGTCGCTCGGCGCCTTCGGCTGGCTGCAGATCAACCGCGTCTTCGACACCCTCGGCGCCGGCAGCTCCAGCAACGCCTACGCCGAGGTGACCGCGGACCGGGCCATCGTCGCCTATGCCTCGATCCTCGACAACAAAACCGGCGACGCGATCTTCATGACCGGCCAGAATTACTGAACGTGTTTCAAAGTGCAGTTCAGATTTCTGTATCATGGAGACCCATGAAGACGACTCTCGATCTGCGGGACGATCTCTTGTCGAAGGCTAAGCAGCAGGCCGCGAAAGAGCACATCCCCCTCACAAGGATGATCGAGGAGGGGCTGACTCTCCGTCTTCAGCGCGGTCGGAATCGTCGTCGTCAGTTGAAGCCGCTTCCCCTTTCCCGCCGCAAAGGTGGACTGCGGAACGGAATCGACGGTCGTAGCAACCAGTCCCTGTTCGATGCCGCGGACTGATGACGCCCGACGTCAATGTGCTGATCGCCGCCTTTCGTCGCGACCACCAGCACCACGCCGTGGCGCTCCAGTGGTTGGACGGCGCGCGCGTGGCCTGCGCCGAGGGGCGCGCATCCCTGGCGCTGCTGCCGATGGTGATCGTCGGCTTTCTTCGCCTCGTCACGAATCGGCGGGTCTTCATCGAGCCCGATTCCATCGAGGATGCAGTAACGTTCGTCGACGCCCTGCTCGACTCGCCAGGAGTCGAGCTTCAACCTTGCGGCGAGGAATGGCCGATTCTCAGAGCGAAACTCATCGCTCGTGGTCACAAAGGAAACGAGGTTACCGACGCGTGGATCGCCTCAACGACCGAATTCTGTTCGGAGCACCTCGTCACCTTCGACCGTGATTTCCTGAATCTTCTGTCCCCGCGCGACTTCACCCTGCTCGCGGTCGAGACGGAAGGCGACTGACGCGAGTTATTCCAGCGTCGTCAGAACGCCGCCAGGTCCCGCGCATCCTCGGGCGGGATCTCAAGCGATGAATTACGCCTGCCAGAGCTCTTCAATGGGCCCGTAGCCCCGTCCTTCGCATACGGCACGTACTCGAAGCCGCGGCCCAACGGGTCGTCGGTGCGCACTTTCGTGTAGTCGATACCCAGGGCGGAGTAAATCGTGGCGGTGACGTCTTCGGGTGAACGGGGGCGGGGCATGGGTCCTATAGGTCTTATAGGTCCTATAGGACAAACCGCCCGTTACCCCCACAACTCCTCGACCGGCCCATACCCGCCGTCCTTCGCGTGCGGCACGTACTCGAAGCCGCGGCCGAGCGGGTCGTCTTGCCGGATGGTGGTGTAGTCGATCCCGAGCGCCGAGTAGATCGTGCAGGCGACGTCCTCGGTGCGCACGTCGCGGTTCGCGCTCCAGCCGTAGTCGACGATCTTCTGCCCGATGTCGTCGGTCTGGCCGATGACGCGGCCTCCGCGAACGCCTCCGCCGGCAAAGACGATCGAATTGCGGAGTGCATGGTCGCGGCCGCCCTGGTTGTTCGGCGGACCGGCGGTGCGGCCGAACTCGCCGACGAGGACCACCAGCGTCTCGTCGAGGATGTTCATCGAAGCGAGGTCGGTCAGAAGTGCGCCCACAGCGGGGTCGAGCAGCCTGCTTTGCGCGTACAGTGACTTCTCGGCGGCGTGGTCGTAGATGTCCGAGTGATGGTCCCACCCCGTGAGCGTCGTGTAGACGAACCGGGTTCCCCTGCGCGAGGCGACGAGGTTGCGGGCCACGACGAGCGAGTCGCCGAAAGGCGTCGCCCCGTAGCGGTCATGCTCTCCCGCGTCAAACGAGAAAAGCTCGTTGATGCCGCTCGCATGCATCAGCACCTCACCCTGCGCGTAGGAATCGGTCATGTCGTTCGCGGCTTTCCCGAGCGATGGACTCGTCCGCGCCTCCCGGAGCTGCTGGATGAGGTCCAGGCGCCGGGTGAACCGCGACGGCGCCGTAGGATGGACAAGGGAGGGCAGCCCGGTCGCAATCGTCTGCACGCCGAACGGGGCGTATCGCGCCGGCAGATAGCCGGAGCCGGCGACGCCTTCGGCATTGAGCGCGACGAACGCCGGGAGGACATCGGCCGCTCCGCGCGCCTCCTGCGACTCGAGCGCCACCACGGCTCCGATGTGCGGCGCAATGGAACCGGTCGGCCCGGCCGGATTCCGGGCGAGCTGCACCCAGCTTCGCCCGAGCTGGTGCACCGAAGCCCACGACTGGCCGCTGCGCACGATGGCCAGCTTGTCGAGATGCTCGCCGGTTTTCGGCAGCAGGCCGTGAGGCCAGCGGATCTCGCCGTGAGACTCCGGCGCGAAGTCCGCCGGCGTCCACGGTCCTTCCTTGAAGTCCCACATGTCCACCTGGCTCGGCGCCCCGTACAGAAAGATGAAGATGCAGTTGCGGGCGGTATTCCGGAGCGGAGGCGCCGCCCTGGTGGTAGAAGCGAGGAGGAGCCGCGGATCGAGAACGTCCGCGAAATACGACATCACCATTCCGGTCCCGGCGATTCGGGTAAAGCAGCGTCTGGAGAAGCTCATACGAAAAGAAACTCCTCGCTGTTGATCAGCGCGAACTGCAGGTCCTCGGTCCGCTCGCGCAGAGGGCCGGCACGAAGGTAGGCGACGGCGATGCGGCGCTCTTCGGGATTCGGAAGACGACTGAGCGTGTGGAGATACAGCAGATCGGCGATCTCGCGTGGATTGGAGGTGGCGTCCAGGACTTTCTGGACGGTGGAGCCCTTGACGGCGCGAACGCGATTGGTCACATCGGAGGAGTTCAGGAGCGCAAGGGCCTGTGCGGCCGCGCCGTCGTACGTCCTTGGAATGTCGTCGCGGTTCCCCCGACCGAAGTTGTTCAGGAACCGCCGGACCGTCGTGTTGCGCGCCTCCTGCGCATCCGGCAGTTGCATGGCCCGCGGAACTTTCCCCATTCCCTGAACCGGAAGCTCCATCGGCACCGCGGTCGCGGTCACGATCGCGTCGATCAGCGCCTCGGCAGGCAGGCGGTGCGGTGCACGGCGCGCAAAGAGAGAGTCATCAGGATGCACGCCCTCGTAGTGCGACGAGAGCTGGTACGTACTGGAGGACGCAATGGTCCGGAGCAGCTCGCGCAGGTTGAAACCGTTGGCGATGAAGTCGTCCGCCAGCGCCTCCAGCAACACCGGATGGGTCGCCTGCGTCTGCAGCCGGGCCGGATCGAACGAGCTCACCGGCTCGACCAGCCCTCGTCCGAACATCTCCTTCCACAGATAGTTCGCCGTGGCGCGCGCGAACTGGCGGTCCGCGGTGAGCATCCGGCCATATGCGGCGCGGTATGGCTCGCCTGGCCGCGGCTGCTCACCGGTGAGGAGGAATGCCGGAGTGACGACCTTCGACTGTCCGCTCTCCGGAGCGCGGGGGGACTTGTTGCCGTGAGTCGTATTCAGGCGGTATTCGCCGTATGGGCTGGCAACGACGTCGAACCGGAGGAGAAACGGGTTGGCATTGTTCGGATCCTTGTAGCTCGCCTCGCGGATCTCGACACCCGAAAAGAACGAGGCCATCCGCCAGAAATCGTGCCGCGTCTTTCCGGCGAGATAGCCATTGACCATCTCGAGATGTCCGCGTCCGCTGTGACAGGAAATACACCCCAGCGGCAGGCCGAGGAACTTCTCAGCCGAATGCGCGGCAAGATTGTCGTACGAGTCCTGCACCGGGCCATTGCGCTGCCTCTGGCGCACGATGTACCCCGCCGGACCGTCCTGGAAGCTGTCCCCTTCCCCCAGAAGAAGCTCGCGCACCATCGCGTCATAAGGAGCTCCCGTGCGGATCGATTCGTGGATCCAGGCGTGATACGCATTGCGGCCGACGTAATAGGGCCGCACTGTGTCCGCGTTCTGGACGTTCTGCACGAGATCGCCGAACCACATCGTCCACCGGTCGACGAATTCGCCGGAGCGGAGAAGGTCGTCGATTTTCGCGGCGCGCTTGTTGCGGCTCGGATTGGATGCAAACGACAGGACGTCATTGGCAAGGGGGATCGTTCCGGTGAGATCGAGGGTGACGCGCCGCAGAAATTCTTCGTCGCCGCTCACGGCTGCCGGCTCGATTCGCGACGAGGCCAGTTTCCGCGACACCTCGGCGTCGATGTAATTCACCACCGGGAGGGGGCCCGCTGCCGGTCGATCCACGGCACGGCGACGCGAAGCGGCGATGGGACTCAGTGTGAAGAGAGTGGAGACGATCACTGCGACGACCGCCTGCCGGCGGTACGACGCAGCGGGTCTCATGACGGAGGAGGCCGCAGGTCCGGATAGATGCGCATGTCAATAAGGATAGCACTAATGCGCTCTACAATGGTTACCAGAGCTCTTCAATGGGACCATACCCACCACTGCTGGCATATGGCACATATTCGAAGCCGCGGCCTAATGGGTCGTCCGTGCGCACTTTCGTATAGTCAATGCCCAGTGCGGAGTAGATGGTGGCGGTGACGTCTTCGGGGCGGACGTCGCGGTTGGCGCTCCAGCCGTACTCGACGACATTGGCGCCGGTGGCGTCCGTGCTGCCGAGGGCGCGGCCGCCGCGGGTGCCGCCGCCGGCGAAGACGACGGAGTTGCGGAGGTAGTGGTCGCGGCCTCCCTGGTTGTTGAGGGCGCCGACGGTGCGTCCGAATTCACTCACTACGACGACCAGTGTTTCGTCGAGGAGGTTCATCGCGGTGAGGTCGGTGAGCAGCGAGCCGAGGGCGGCGTCGAGCTCGGCCGACTGCGCGTAGAGGGACTGGTCGGCGTTGCGGTCGTAGATGTCGGAATGGTGATCCCAGCCGCCGAGGGTCGCCTGGACGAAGCGGGTCCCCTTCCCCGAGGCGACGAGGTTGCGGGCCACGACGAGGGAGTCGCCGAAGGTGGTCGAGCCGTAGCGGGCGTGCTCGGCGTCGTCGTAGGAGAAGATGGCGTTGATGCCCGGCGCGTCCATCAGCGTCTTCGCCTGGCCGTAGAAGTCGTTCATGTCGAGCGACGGCTTGCCGAGGATGCCGTTGGCGCGGGCGGTGTCGAGGCGGTTGAGAAGGTCCCAGCGGCGAGTGAACCGCGCGTTTCCGTCGGGGTGCGCGAGCGTGGCCAGCCCGGACTCGGAGGTCCCGACGCCGAACGGCGCGTATTTGGCGGGGAGGTAGCCGCAGGTCGGAATGCCGCCGGAGTTGAGGGCGATGAAGGCCGGCAGGACGTCGGCGGCGGTGCGGCTGGCCTGCGATTCGAGCGCGACCACCGCCCCCATGTGCGGCGCGATGGCGCCGGTGGCGCCGCCCGGGTTGCGCGCGATCTGTGCCCAGGTCTGCCCCAGCTCGTGGACGGCCGCCCACGCCAGCGCGGAGCGGACGATGGTCAGCTTCGAGAGGTGCTCGCCGGTCTTCGGCAGCAGTCCCTGCGGCCAGCGCAGCTCGCCGAACGGCGTCGGATCGAGATCGTCCGGCGTCCAATTTCCTTCCTTTAGGTCCCAGGTGTCGGTCTGGCTCGGCGCGCCGGAGAGGAAGATGAAGATGCAGCTCTTCGCGCTGTTGCGCAGCGTGGGCTGCGCGGTGGTGGTGGAGCCGAGGAGCAGGCGCGGGTCGACCACGTCGGCGAACCAGGAGGCCACCAGGCCGGTGCCGCCGATGCGGAGGAAATGTCGTCGGGAGAAGAAACTGGTCGCCAAGGGACCTCCGTCAGTTGAACAGGAATTCGAGACTGTTGAGCAGCACGTACTGCAGGTCCTCGGCGCGCTCGGTGAGGTTCCCCTCGCGCAGGTATTCGACCGCGATCCGCCGCTCGTCTTCGGTCGGCCGCCGCGACAGCGTGGCGAGGTAAAGCTTGTCGGCGACCGCGTCCGGGTCGGTGGTCGTGCCGTTCGACTGGCGGATGCGGCTGGTGACGACCGGGTCGTTCATCAGCGCGAGCGCCTGCGAGATGGCCGCCTCGCCGGAGCGGGCGATGTCGTCGCGATTGCCGCGGCCGAACTGGTCGATCCACCGGCTGGCCTGCGTGCGGCGCGCATCGAGCGGATCGCGGATCTGCATGGCCCGGTTCACGGTCCCGGCGCCGTTGATGTTGAACTGCGCCGGCACTCCGGTGACGCTGACGACGGCGTCGAACAGCACCTCGGCCGGCAGGCGCCGCGGTTGCCGCCGCGCGAAGTAGGTAACGTGGGGATGGGTCCCGTTGTACGCCGACGAGAGCTGGTACGCGTTCGACGACGCGATGGTGCGGAGGAGCTCCCGCAGGCTGTAGCCGTCGGCGATGAAGTCGTCGGCCAGCGCTTCGAGCAGCTCCGGATGCGACGGCTGGGTGTCGAGCTTGGCGAGGTCGAACGCGTTCACCGGCTCGACGATCGCGGTGCCGAACATCTCTTTCCAGAGCGCGTTCACCGTGGCCCGCGCGAACTGGCGGTGCCCGGTGAGCATGCGCCCGTAGGCCACGCGGTACGGCTCGCCGAAGCGCGGCTCCTCGCCGGTCAGCAGGAACGCCGGAGTGACCGTGGCCGGCTCCCCCGCCTTCGGCGCGCGCGGCGACTTGTTGCCGTCGGTCGTGTTGAGGTTGTAGCCGCCGAACTGGTTGTAGCCGATGGTGAACTGGAGGATGTTGTTCTGGTTCGGGTTGTTCGGGTCGGTGTAGCGCTGGCCGCGCGTGGTGGTGCGGGCGAAGAAGGCGGACATGCGCCAGAAGTCGGAGCGCGTGCGGCCGCGCAGATACCAGTTGACGGTTTCGAGATGCCCCGCGCCGTCGTGGCAGGAGATGCAGAGCATCGGCAGTCCGAGAAACTTCTCGGCCGAATGCGCGGCCAGGTTGTCGTACGTATCCTGCGGCGGCCCGTTGCGCTGCAATTGGCGCACGACATAGTTCGCCGTGCCGGTGGAGAAGTTGACGCCCTCCCCCGCCAGCACTTCGCGCACCATGGCGTCGTACGGCTTGCCGTCGCGGATGGAGTCGTGCATCCAGACGTAATAGACGTTGCGGCCGAGGTAATACTCGCGGGAGTTCGTCGAGAACTGGACGTTCTGCACGAGATCGCCGAACCACATCGTCCAGCGGTCGGTGAAGGCGTTGGACTGCCGCAGCTCGTCGATCTTCCGCGCGCGTTTGTCGGTGCGGGTGTCGGCGAGGAAGGCCGTGACCTCGTTCGCCGCGGGGATGGCGCCGGTGAGGTCGAGGTGGATGCGCCGCAGGAACTCCCCGTCCCCCGCGATCGCCGCCGGCGCGATGCCCGCCCCGCTCAGCTTCGCGCCTATGTGGGTGTCGATGTAATTGGCGACCGGCAGCACGACCGGCCCCGCCGGCTTGCCCACCGCCCGGCGCCGCGTCTCGGCCAGAGCGCCCGCGGCAAGAATCGCGGCGAGGAGAAGAATGGCGATGCGTCGCATGTGGAAGAGACGCGCGGGAGGGGGGCGGTGTTTACAGGGTGTAGAGATCATGTCAGGCATCCCGAGGTTATTGCATGCGCTCAATGCAGCGAAATGCAGCCGCCGAAGGCGGCGAAAGATCTGTAGGCCCGCCCTTCAGGGCGGGTAATCCGCATGCGGCGAAAGGCGAGCCCGCGAAGCGGGCGACAGAACAGAGGTCGCGAGAGAACCTACCCTGTCGCCCGCTTCGCGGGCTTGCCTTGTCTTCTCGCGTTAACCCGGCCTGAAGGCCGGGCCTACAGATCTTTCGCCGCCTACGGCGGCTTGAACACGCAAGTCGTGAGTCGTCACACGTTCCTCAATGCCCAACCGATCTCCGCCTTGGCGTGCTCGTCCCACTCGATACCACCGCCGCCGCGCTCAACGCTGCTCCGCAGCGATTCGTCACCCGCACCCAATACCTTCCCGGCGCAACCTGCACCGAGGCTGCGGCGGCACCCGCAACCGGCAACCGCGTGTCCCCGCTCTCCCCCGCGAACCACTCATACGCCAGCGGTCCCGGTCCGGAAGCCGAAACGCTCACCCTTCCCCCCGAGCCGAACGGCTGCGCCTCGATCGACGGATTCGCACACCCCGGATCCGCCGCCCCCTGATTCGCGCGCACGAAATCGAGCCACAGCTTTCGCGCCTCGGCGTCATTCCGCACCGGCTCCGGCGCTTCAAAGTACGCGAGTAGCTGGGCGTCGGTCTCGTCGCCGCGGAGCTCCCAGGCGTCGGCGAAACCGAGGTAGCTGTGGGCATTCCAGCCGTACTTCAAAGACGCCGGACGGCTGGCGAAGCGTGCACCGCCCGGAGGGCCGGGCCAGCTCCAGGGAGCGCCGGAGGCCCAGATCCAACGGCCGTCCTCGTGGCCGCCGGGATGATACGGAGCGGGCACCGGATCGCCGGCGCGGCGCGCGCGCAGCCGCGACACTCCGTGCGTGCCGAATCCGCCGACCAGCAGCGCGCCGCGCGGGTCGACCGCGATCAGCCACGGGTAGTGCGGCGCGTTGGTCTCACCCCTCGCTCCCCATCCCTCGGGGTACGGGTTCCAGTCGTCCCCGAAGATGAACCGGCTCGTTCCCCCCTCGGGAGGCAGCCAGGCATAGACCTCGTTGAACTGCGAGCCGCCGTCGCCGTCGATCTGTTCGCCGACCGATTTGCACCAGTAGATGCCGTTGCGCGGGCCGCTGTTGCCCCACCGGTCGACGTCGAGCCACGCCCAGCCGCGGTAGTTGTCCTCTCCCCCCTGGCCGAAGATCTGGTGCACGTCGCCGAGGCGCGTCGCGACGCCGGTCGCCGGGACGAGGCGCCGGATCGAGCCGTAGCCGAGCTCGAGGAGGATCAGGTTCCCGTCGCTGTCGACGCGGATGCATTGCGGCTTGTAGATGTCGGGCCGCTTCCCGCCGGCCGCTTCGGCGGCGCTGACGGTGAAATTGCTGAGCGTCCGGTTCGCGTCCTGGAGGAAGACGTCCGCGGCGCCGCGCCCGCGCAGCCGATCCGCCATACCCGGGCTGCCGAACAGCGTCGACACCACACCGGCGCGGGTGACTTTGCGGATGGCGTCGTTGTCCTGATCGGCGACATAGAGCGCGTCGCTGACCGGGTCGAAGACGAGCGACGCCGGACCGTTGAAACGCGCGGCGTGGCCGCTGCCGTCCGCGAAGCCGGAGGTGTGATTCGGATCGCCGGCAAAGACGCTCACGCGTACCTGCCCGGCCGCCAGATCCTGGATCTCCAGCTTCCAGACGCAGTGGTCCTCATACCCGACCACGTACCAGACATTCTCGTTCTGCGGGTCGACGGCGACGTCGAGCGGCGTGAAAAACTCGCCGCGCCCTTCCACCCACTGCCCCCGCTTCTCCATGACGCCGCGGATCGTCGCCAGCGGCTTCGAGCTCCAGACCGGATCGCGGTCCGGCTTCACCCGCCAGCCGGCCACGGTGACGATCTCGCCGTCCGGCTTCAGGTAGCGCGCCGGCCCGCCGGTCTCCACGAACGCAAAGCCGCCGCGCGAATCGACCTGGCCGGAGACGTAAGGACTCATCCAGCCGACGCCGCGGGGGCCGTCGCGGAAGGGAAACTTCTCGTGCCGCGCTCCCTCGCGCAGAAAACGGTGGTCCTGGCTCTGATTCGGATCGAGCGCGCGCGCGAACGGCACGCCCGGATGCGGCGGGTCTTCCCACCACATCTGCGCGCCGGCCGCATAGTCGCCGTTCGGCGCGAGCTGTTCGAGATAGAGATCGGCGTCATACGGCGGCGCCGTCCAGGGGGTGACGTTCGGAGAAACCGGATGCCCGCGCAGGCGGCGCTGGCGCGAGTCGACGTAAATCACCGCCGGCCCGTAATCGCCTTCGCCGTTGTAGCTGGTGACGCTGTTGATGATCGGCACGAGCGTGCTGACCGTGCGCCCGCGGGTCATGTGCAGGAAGGCCCGGTGCGGCTTGAACCGCAGCCGCTCGGCTCCGCGCACCTCGACGCTGATGTCGTGGAAGCCGTCGTCGAGGACGTTCAACGCGGGATTGTCGACGCGCAGCGTGAACTCGAAGTTCGACGAAGGAGCGAGCCAGTCCGAGACCGGCACTCCATGGACGGTGTAGCGAAGCTCGACGCCGCTCGCCGAAGGAGCCAGCACGTCCGCCGCCGACCGGCTCCCGCGGAAGATCCGTACCGCCAGCCCGACCTCATTCGCCGGCGCCGCGGTGTGATGGCCGACGTGGAGGTGCATCCACGACGGATCTTCCGGCTCGAGTCCGGAAGCCTTGAAGACCTCCACCGAATACTCGGCAAAGTGGAGCGGCCACTCCTGGGCGGCCAGAGGAAGTGTGAGAAGGAGCAGGGCGCAGGCCGCACGCAACGCGCGGCCGGGGAGCGACGAATGAACGTGCATGGTTTGTCCGTTTTGCGGGAAATATAGCTCCGCCGGGGGGCGGGCGTGATGACGGCCGTCACGTTTCCCGAAGAAAAGCGCGGATCGGGTCCTACTGGTTCCTTGTGGCCGTGATCTCGAATTGGACATCGGCCGGTTTTCCGTTCAACAAGCCCGGCTCGAAGACCCACTGCCGCACAGCCGCAGCCACGGCTCGTCCCCATTCCGGATGGCCGGAGGCGATACAGACGTGGCGAGGCTTCCCGTCTACACCGATGATCGCCTCGACCGTGGCTACCACCCGCTGACTGCCCATCCCCCTGGGCGGGAGAGGCTCGACGCGATGCACGATCTTCGGAGCCGTGGCTTCGCCGCCCGGCTCCGTCTTCGCAACCGCAGGCCCGCCCTCGGCCGCCGCCGCACAGCCCGCCCCTTTCACCACCGGGTCGTATCCGGACGCGCAGCCGGTGAGAACAACGACGCAAAGCAATGGAGGAATGAGCCGTTTGACGGTCATGCTGCCTCCCGTGGACGCAATGATGTAGGTATGGCTGGATGAAAACAGTACCACAGAGGAAATCGGCCCGCGCGAGCACTCGATCACCAAGGAGCGGCAGGAAAATACGGCCCTGCCGACCGTCGTGAAACGGCGGCCCGGCGATCCTGATCGGCCCGCCGTCCCCTTACGGCGAGACGCCGTCCGCCGGCGAGACGCCGCCGGGCCAGCCCGCGCGACGCGGGCGCTCCACGCGCGGACGCACGATTTGCGATGCAGGGAGCCACGCGTCCGTCACTTCGAAACACGGAGCGCCGATTCTCGAGGACCGCGGTCATGCGCCGGAGCGCCGATTCTCGAGGACTGCGGTCATGCGCCGGAGCGCCGATTCTCGAGGACCGCGGTCATGCGCCGGAGCGCCGACGTCGCGTCGGCTGGCCCGGCGGCGTCTCGCCGGCGGACGGCGTCCCGCCGTAAGGGGAGTCACAAAGAATCGGCGCGAGTGCGTACTCCATAGCCGCGGAGCGGCGAAAGAATGTAGCCCCGTGGCGTCAGCCCGGGGACAGAGGGCGTGCCCCCTGAGTCAGCCGCGGAGCGGCGAAAGAACGAGCGCCGGCGTTCTTCGCCACGCCCACGGCTTTCGCCGGCTTTGAAACCGTCGGGGTCACCGACCCTGGGGTCACACCTTCGTTTTCGAGAGCTGTGGTCAGGGTCACGCCTTTCGTTCTTCGCGTGCCCCAAAGGGGCTCTGGACATCAGCCGGGGGTTGGCGCGAAAGCGCCTACCCCCGGATACGGCACACCCTATATCTCGTGCCCCGGAGCTCGGAAGGGGCACCCAGGGGTCACACCTTCGCTTTTCGGCAGAAGAACGAAGGTGTGACCCCACCACGCCTTCCCAGTGGGATCACAGCCCGAAGCTGCTCGCTAAGACGCTGAATGACGCTGAGCTGGCGGAAGCGGTGAGTGACGAAGGTAGTGACGAGACGCTACTTCTCAAGTATCGAAGCTGTTGCCGAGGCTATCGCACACGCACTGTACTACATCGAAAAGGGTCGATCCTGGCCGGGGACGTTCGACATCTTCTGCACATTCCACAGTCGGCACAGTCTTCAAGGTCTACCTGACGGAACGGAGAAGTTGGGGAAGTGGTACGCATCGCGTCCGTACGAGGACCGACTTTCGCTTCACGTCGACGTGTTCCAACACAAGATTCACGAATCATCCAGTGAGCTGGTCTTCGCTATGTGCTTCTACGGCAGGATCTGGGTGTACGCCCGCAGAACGGGTCGCGTTCTTACGAGCGCCGCTCCGGTTCTCGTTCGACCGTAGATTTCGTCCGCCCAACGGATCACGGTGTAAGCTGGGGGGGGGGCCGGTTCCGGGAGCGTGTGGATGGGGTCACACCTTGATATTTCTGAGAAGAAGAAAGGTATGACTCCACGTCCCGTACCCCGGCGCAATTCACCGTCCTCGTTTGCGTTTCACCGTCTCCACGACGGTCGTCCGCGGGTGTTTTCTGGCCGTACTCTTCTTGACGAAACGCCCTGTAACCGCGCTACGTGCTCTCGTGCTCCGACCTTTGCCTTTTGCCATCGCACACCTCCTCTGGTGACGGGTAGTAGATGCCTGAACTTCTGCTAAGAACGTGCCGGTCTACGTGGTGTAGATTCCTTCGGATCTCCAGCTCGTAGCCCGATAATCGGCTGCGATGAAGGAGGTAACAACATGAAAATCACGATGGAACGAATTTCCACGAACGACTCGATGCCCGGCATGCTAGATAACGACGACGCACCCTATGAAGTGCTGGTGCGCGTCGAGGAGGAAAAGACCACGTGGTGTCGGTCGGCGGCCGTAATCGTGTTCGTAGCACGGACCGCGACATCGCTTGATGAGATCCGCAGTCTAGCCGTCGAGCAAACACGTGAGTTTCTCTCGAAAGCGCTCGAAGCGGTGAATGCTGAACAACGCTGATGGACATCCTTCTGACTATCGTTGGTCCAGGTCCTGGGGTCAGAGCTTTGCTTTTCTGCAAAAAACCGAAGGTCTGATCCGCGCTGGAGGAAGGCACATGGAACGCGCCATCCCACATCTGCCCGGCGACGATCTTCGCGTTGCCAGGGACTTTTACGTTGCCAGGCTTGGGTTTCGTATCGCGTTCGAGGTCTCGGACGATGGCACGAATGGCATTCTTGGACTGACGAGAGGGGGGATCCACTTCTGCGTCGATAGTCCGATGGAAGGGCACGGGCGAGAGGCTTGTGTCGCGCTCGAGGTCGACAGTGTGGACGCGTACTATAAAGAATGGAGCCCAAAGGTCCAGGTGCTGCGCGCTCCACACAATGAAGAGTGGGGCGCACGGACGTTTGATCTGCTGGACCCGTTCGGCAATACGATCTTCGTCATGGGTCCGGCAACCTGACCTCCTTCATCGACCCCGGCCAGGCCCGGCATCGATCCCAACCGCCTCCTTCTTCGATCCCAGACCCGTCTACCATCGATCCCAGCCTCGTCTACCATCGATCCCAGCCTCGCCTACCATCGATCCCAGCCTCGTCTACCATCGATCCCAGACCCGCCTACCATCGATGCCAGACCAACTACCATCGATGCCAGACCAATTACCATCAATGCCAGACCAACTACCATCGATGCCAGATGGGCGGGCATCGATCCCGGTGCGTCTTCGACCGACGTCCGCGTGTCACCGTTTTTGCCGTCTTGACACCTTTCGGTGTCTATAGGATCGTGTTAACGATGGCGATATCGAGCTCTGGATCGGCGCCTCGAGGCGCCACCGGCAAATGCCGGGACCCGCGCCGCGCGAAACGCGGCGGGCGGGCAGAGTGGGTCCGTCCCTACCGGCGCGTGCATCACGCCCTCAATGCCTCGGTCCGGCTCATCCAGTCAACTCTCCGCATGGTCGCCACGTCCGAGCGTTGCGCGCACCGGCGGCCGGTCCGCACCGCACTGAAGCTCCAGGGGGCATCGGGCCTGCTGGTCGTCGCCACGGCACGGCTCCAGCGGGCCGCGGAGGGGCTCGCGCAGGTGAACGACTGCATCGCCCGCGCACCCGAGAAATCGGGCGGTGTACCGGCGCTGCTCACCGAGGCGACCGAGCGGTGGGTCTCCGTCGCCGGCTGGCTCACCGGGGCCGCGGGCCAGGTGTTCGGCCTGCAGGAGGAAGTGCTCGACGGCATCGAGACCGGCAGGCTCGTGCCGGAGCAGCCGGCGGAGCGCCGCCCCCGGATCGTCCTCGTCCCGCGCCCCGCGCCGGTCCGTGCGTTCCTGCGCGCCCGGCAGCCGCGCGCAACGGATCGCATCTCCGCAATTCTCCGCAGACGCCGGCGCTCGCGTCTCCCGGCCAGCCTTCGTGTTCCCCGGCGCACTTCCCAGGGGCGCGCTCCTCCTCTCTTTCCGGTCTGCCTGCTCTGATCACAGCAAGGATCGAAAGAAAGAAAAGGAGGCTCTTCATGAGCACGAAAGAGACTGTTGTATCCAAGGCCGTATCGACCGGCCCCATCCCGGCCATCTCATTCACTTCCCACACCGAGGGCGCGCAGGCGCGCCGGCGGGACCTGCAGCAGATGTGGGACCTCATCCCGCGCAAGGCCATCCCCCTCTCCCCGACGGACCGGATCCGCCTGAACAGCGCGGCGTCGGTGCCGGCGCAGTTCGTCGAGCTGACCACCGTGGCGGTCGCGAACGAGAAATCGCTCGTGCGCGGCGAGGGCGCCCCGCCGGACGTGATCCGCGACCTCATGGCCTATGCCGATGCGTACGATCCCTTTGCGGACGAGTTGGAGGCGTTTGCGCTGTTCGTCCGCCACAGCGTGACCGCGGCCCGGCACTTTGCGGGCACCGAGGCGCTGACGACGTATTCACTGGCGCAGCGCCTGGCCAAGCAGCCCGCGACTGCGCACCTGGCCCCGCGTGTCGCCGACATGCGCCGGGCGCTGGGACGGATGCGGAAGCTGACCGCCGAGCAGCGCGAACAGCGCGAGGCGGAAAAGGCCGCGAAGGCGGCCGGGCAGCCGTCGTAACGGGAATCCACGCGGGCGCGTCCGGAAGGGCGCGCCCGCATTTTTTGTGCGTTCACGCAGATACCACCCGTACGGCGTCTCGCCGCGGGGTGCTCGAGGGCCTCACCCCTTCCCCTGCAGCCTCCGTAACGCCGCCTGCTTCAACGCCATGTTCGTCCCGGCACGCGCGATGTTCCGCACTTCCGTGTCGGGGAGCGTCGGCAGGATGCGCATGGCGAAGGCGGGCGGGGTCTTGGGGTTGTGGATGAGGGCGACGCGGACGTCGAGGTTGCCGGACCACTGGCCGGCTTTCATGATGACGTCGGCGATCTGGAAGTTGAGGAAGGACGATTTCGCCAGCCGCACGACCTCGTCGACGGTGAGCCGCGGGTTGCGGAGCAGGGAGAGGAGCACGCGCGGATCGTTGTCCTGCAGCAGGAGGGCGCGCTCGACACGGTCGGCTTTGATCGCGAGCAGGAGCTTTTCCATCTGCGAGAGGCCGCGCATACGGTCCCAGATGTTCTGGCGTTGTTCGGGGGAGGCGTCGGTCTCCGAGGTGTCGGGCTCCGCGACTGCAGGCGGTGCGCTCTCCGTCCGCTCGAGCAGTTTGCGCAGCCGCTCCCCGGCGTCTCCGTCGAGCATGAGCGCCAGACCGTCCGGCAGGGCCGCCACGACGGTGCCCTTCGCGAATACCTCCCCGCCTCCCGGTCCGCGCAGCGTCACCAGCAACGTGGTGTGGAGCGGAACGCTCTCCGTGGTCGCGAGACGCAGCGCGCCGATGGAGAGGTTCGCGCGATGCTCCGCGTGCAGTTCGTCTTCTGTCTCGAACTCGGCGGTGAAGGCGCTGGAGGCGGTGCGGGTGACGATCATGAGGCGGAGTGATTATCTGATGACCTGGGCCTGCCCCCTACCGCAACAGCACCGCCCCCACCCCTACCAGCGCGATCACGACCGGCTCGGGGATGCGTTTCAGCCACACCAGGCACGCCAGCGTCGCCGCGAAGATGAGAAGCGTGGGCACGTCCACGATGGCGCGGCGGGCGAGGACGATCACGGCGCCGGCGATGGCGCCGGTGGCGGCGGCGGTGACGCCGGTGACGAAGGCTTTGAGGCGGGGGTTGTCGGCGAAGCGGGCGTAGTAGGGGGCGGGGATGACGACGAAGAGGTAGCAGGGCAGGAAGACGCCGAGGGAGGCGAGGAGGGCTCCGGAGAATCCGGAGACGAGGTAGCCGATGAAGGCGACGGTGATGACCACCGGGCCGGGGGTGATCATCGCCACCGCCACGGCGTCGAGGAACTGCTGGTCGGTGAGCCAGCCGTGCTCGCGCACGACGCCGCCGTAGAGGAACGGGACGATGGCCAGGCCGCTGCCGAAGACGAACGCGCCCGCCTTGACGAAGAACCAGAAGAGGGTGACGGGGAGCGCCGGGGCGCCGAGCGGCAGGAAAGCGATCGACATGGCCGGCAGCAGCCGCCCGCGCCAGGCGCGCGCGGCGAGCATCACCACGCCGCCGGCGAGGATCAGCGACACCACCTCCGCTTCCAGGACTGCGGTCGCGGCGGCGTTGACGGCGAAGATCGTCCAGAGCAGCCGGTCGCGCGCGAGCGTCAGGCGCACCAGCTTGCAGGCGCTGCGCAGCACGATGGCGATCACCGCCGCGCCGATGCCGTAGAACGCCGACTGCATCCAGGCGATGCCTCCGAAACGGACGTACGCCCAGGAGAGCGCCAGCACCATCACGAGCGACGGCACGACGAAGGCGAGTGCGACCAGCGTCGCGCCGAGGACGCCGGCCCGGGCCCAGCCGAGATAGATCGCCAGTTGTGCGGCGAGCGGGCCGGGGGCGAGTTGCGCCAGCGCGAGGCCGCGCACGTAATCCTGTTCGGAGACCCATCCCCGCTCTTCCACCAGGTCGCGCTGCATCGCCCCGGCGAGCGCGATCGGCCCGCCGAAGCCGAACGTGCCGAGGCGCAGGAAGTAAGCGATGAAGGCGCGCAGCGGGACTGGACTCATGAACTGAATATAGCAGTTGCTAGAACCGGCGTGCAATTGTTAGCATGATGGCATGCCTCAGTGGCTGATCCTCGTGCACCGCATCCCTCCCCGCCCGCTCTACCTGCGCGCGAAGATCCGCCAGCGCCTCGCCGCGGTGGGCGCGGTCGCCGTGAAGAACGCCGTCTATCTGCTGCCCCGCGGCACCGACGCGCTGGAGGACCTGCAGTGGATCGCGCAGGAGATCGTCACGGGCGGCGGCGACGCGCATCTCTTCGAAGGCGACTTCGTGGACGGCGTCGCCAACGACACCGCGGTCGCGCAGTTCCGCGAGACCCGCGACGCCGACTACGCCGAGGTGGCCGCCGAGGCCCAGACCGCGATGAAGGCGGCCCGGAGCGCCGCCGCCGCGCCGGAGCTCGCCGCCGCGCACGCGCGGCTCACCCGCCGGCTCGAGGAGATCCGGCGCATCGACTTTTTCGAGTCGGAAGGACGTGGGGCCGCCGAGGAGGCGCTCGCCGCGATCGAGACCCGGCTGAAGAAAGACCGGAAGGAGGAGACCCGCATGATGGAAGCGAATCCCGAGCTGCGAGGAAAAACCTGGGTGACCCGCCCCGGCGTGAAGATCGACCGGATGGCCTGCGCCTGGTTCATCCGCCGTTTCGTCGACCCGAAGGCGCGCTTCCGCTTCGACGACCCGAAGGGACAGCGCCGCGACGGGGAGCTGCGCTTCGACATGGTCGGCGGCGACTTCACCCACGAGGAGGATCGCTGCACGTTCGAGACGCTGGTCCGCCGGGTCGGCCTCCCCGACAAACTCCCCGACAAGGGCGTTCGCGCGATCGCCGAGATCGTCCACGACCTCGACCTCAAGGACACGAAGTTCGACCGCCCCGAGACGCCGGGCGTGCGAATGATGCTCGAGGGGCTGATGGCGCGCACCGACAGCGACGAGGAGCGGATCGAGCGAGCGCTGCCGTTCTTCGACGATCTGCACGAGGCCCTCGGCAGCCGGCGCCGCAAATGAACGTGCCCCTCGTGCACGTCGAGCCGGCGGACACTCAGGCCAACGCTACAGCGGGTGGAGCTCGGGATGGAGAGCCATCCCCGGACTTCAATTTCTGCCGGAGCTCCCCCGGAAACGAGCGGTTGTAACCGATTTCCCTACGGCGGGGGTAGCGACAATTCTCCGCGACGAGCGTATATTTGGTGGACGCAGGTCCGCTAGCTCCATCACAGCCAGGTCAGCCAGTCCGCACTTCGTTCGTCGAAGCCCGTTTTGTCGACTCAACCAAGGGGGAGAGATGTATCACTTCAGCAGGAACCGCTTGTGGGCGGTCATTCTCGTCGCGCTGGCGCTGGCAGCAATGCCGGTGTTCGCAGACAACGTCACCGTCAGCGGGAACGTGTCGTTCGCATCGCTGGACGGTTCCGCCCTCGATCACGACGGGGCCACCAACGGCACTTTCACCGTCGATGACGGGGACCTCACGTTCCTCGGCACGGTCAATTGCAACGACTCCGGTCCCGGGAACAACAGCGCGTGCGCGATGCGCTTCGCGGTCTCCGGAAACGTCGTCATCGAAGCCGGAGCCGCGCTGTATGCGGAGAACCGCACCGGCGGCGGCTCGGGCGGCGACGTCACCTTCAACGTCGGAGGCAGCTTCACCGCGAAGGCCAGCACGGTCTCGGCGGCCGGCGGCCTCATCTCCACCAGCCGGATCAGCAACGGCAATCCGAACAGCAGCCGAGCCGGCTACATCAAGATCACGGCCGACGGCCCGGTGGTCCTGCAGGCGGGCTCGAAGCTGACGGCGGCGTCGGAGAGCTCGATCCAGACCCAGATCGCGCTGGCCGGCGACGGCATCACCATCGACGGCCAGGTGCTGGCGGGACACAGCAGCACCATCGCCTCGACCCTCTACACCGGCGACGTCTTCCAGGGCGGCTCGTCGGCGAACGCCTCGGGCGGCATCATCACCCTCACCGCGGCGGGCGACAGCAACCCGGCCGTCACCGTCGGCAGCACCGGCATCGTGGCCACGCAGGCCCAGATGGCCGGCGCCGGCCGGATCATCATCGACGGCTGCAGCATCTCTATCAACGGCCTGGTGGCCACGCAGGCGAAGACCGCACCGGACGCCTCGGTGACGATGCGCTCGGCGACCTCGATCCTGGTCGACGGCCGCGACCTCAACGGCGCCGGGACCCGCAAGGGCATGGTTCGCGCGGACTCGACCCAGGGAAGCGCGGCGACCTACAGCGTCAACCTCTACGCGGTCGAAGGCATCACCGTCCACGGACCGGCCACCGGCTCGCTCTACGCCGTGAAGTCGAACGGCGGTCCCGATTCCAATGACGGCAACGGCACGATCAACGTGATCTCCACCGAGAGCACGGTCACGGCCGGCGGACGCGCCTTCGCGGCGACGAGCTCCGCCTCCGGCGACGACGGCGGCACGGTCAACGTGTCGGCGAAGAACGACGTGAACCTCGATACCGCCTCGATCGTCGCGGCGGGCGACTTCACCTCCACCAACAGCGGCCGCAAGGGCGGTCACATCAACGTCCGCTCCCACTCGGGCGCGGTCGTCTGGACCAACGGCAACGGCGACGTCCGTCCGGTCGGCAGCACGGCCGGCGTCCCGACGGCAAGCCAGGGGACGATCGATATCACCTATTGCACGACGGTGAACGTCAGCGGCACGACGTTCCCGACCAACGGCGCCGCGGTCGGCGTCTTCCCCACCCTCACCCAGACCTGCTCGCCGGCGGCCCCGTCGCTTCCGGTCGGGACGATCCTGCCGGACTGCAACGACCCGGCGGTGGCTGGGAATGACGCGTACACGGTCGCCGAGGGCGGCACGCTGAACGTCCCGGCCCCGGGCGTGCTCGGCAACGACGTCGACCCGGACGGCGATCCGCTGACGGCGGTCCTCGTGACCCCGCCGGCCAACGCCTCCTCCTTCACGCTCAACGCGGACGGCTCGTTTACCTACGTCCACGACGGCAGCGACACGACCACCGACACCTTCACCTATCAGGCGAGCGACGGCACGACCAGCTCGAACGTCGCCTCGGTCAACATCACCATCACCCCGGTCAACGACGCACCGGTGGCCTTCGACGACGCCTACACGGTCGACGAGGGCGGCACGATCAACATGGCCGCCCCGGGCGTGCTCGTGAACGATCTCGACTCCGACAGCCCGGTCCTCACCGCGATCCTGGTGAGCGGCCCGGCCAACGCCTCGTCGTTCACGCTGAACCCGGACGGCTCGTTCCTCTACGTGCACAACGGCAGCGAGACGACCTCCGACAGCTTCACCTACAAGGCCAACGACGGCTCCCTCGACTCGAACGTCGCCACGGTCGTCATCACCATCACCCCGGTCAATGACGCGCCGGTGGCAGTCAACGACGCCTATTCGGTCAACGAGGGCGGCACGCTCAACGGCGCGTCGGTCCTTGGGAACGACACGGACGCCGAGGGGAATGCGCTGACGGCGATCCTGGTCAGTGGCCCGGCCAACGCCTCTTCGTTCACCCTCAACCCCGACGGGACGTTCACCTACGTCCACGACGGCAGCGAGACGACTTCGGACTCGTTCACCTACAAGGCCAACGACGGCTCCGCCGATTCGAACGTCGCCACGGTCACGATCGCCATCACCCCGGTCAACGATGCGCCGGTGGCGGTCGCGGATGCGTATGCGGTCAACGAGGGCGGCACGCTGAATGTGGCGGCTCCGGGCGTGCTCGGCAACGACACGGACTCGGACAACGGCACGCTCTTCGCGGTCCTGGTCAGCGGCCCGGCCAACGCCTCTTCGTTCACCCTCAACGTCGACGGCTCGTTCAGCTACGTCCACGACGGCAGCGAAACGTCCACCGACAGCTTCACCTATCGCGCCGACGACGGCACGGCTCAGTCGGCGCCGGTGACGGTGACGATCACTATCAACCCGGTCAACGACGCGCCGGTTGCCAATGACGACAGCGGCTACACCGTCGCCGAGGGCGGCACGCTCAACGGCTCGTCGGTCCTGGCGAACGACACGGACGCCGAGAACGACGCGCTGACGGCGGTCCTGGTCAGCGGCCCGGCCAACGCCTCGTCGTTCACGCTCAACGCCGACGGCACGTTCACCTACGTTCACGACGGCGGCGAGACGACCTCGGACTCCTTCACCTACAAGGCCAACGACGGCTCGCTCGATTCGAACGTCGCCACGGTCACGATCACCATCACCCCGGTCAACGACGCCCCGGTGGCGGTCGGCGATGCGTACTCGGTCAACGAGGGCGGCACGCTGAACGGCTCGTCGGTGCTGACGAATGACACGGATGCCGACGGCGACACGCTGACGGCGATCCTGGTCACCGGTCCGGCCAACGCGTCCTCGTTCACGCTCAACGCCGACGGCACGTTCACCTACGTGCACGACGGCAGCGAGACGACCTCGGACTCGTTCACCTACAAGGCCAACGACGGCACCGCCGACTCGAACACGGTCACGGTGACGATCACCATCACCCCGGTGAACGACGCGCCGGTGGCGAACCCTGATGCGTACTCGGTCGCCGAGGGCGGCACGCTCAACGGCGGCTCGGTGCTCACCAACGATACCGACGCCGAGAACGACACGCTGACGGCGATCCTGGTCAGCGGTCCGGCGAACGCTTCGTCGTTCACGCTGAACCCGGACGGCACGTTCACCTACGTCCACAACGGCGGCGAGACGGCCTCCGACTCGTTCACCTACAAGGCGAACGACGGCACGGCCGACTCGAACACCACCACCGTCACGATCACGATCACTCCGGTCAATGACGCGCCGGTGGCGAACCCCGACACGTACAGCGTCGGCTTCCACGGCACGCTGAATGTCGCCGCGCCGGGCGTGCTCGGCAACGACACCGACGTCGACGGTCCGGGGATGACGGCGATCCTGGTCAGCACCACGACCCAGGGCTCGCTGACGTTCAACGCCGACGGTTCCTTCAGCTACACCCACACCGGTCCGACGCTGACCACCGACTCGTTCACGTACAAGGTGAACGACGGCTCGGCCGACTCGAACACCACCACGGTGACGATCAACATCGTCAACCAGGCCCCGACGGCCGCGGACGACTCGTTCATCGGCGTGGGCAACACCGAGCTCCGCGTCGGTACGGGCGGCGCGCTCCATCCGGCGGCGGTCGTCAGCGGCAGCGTGCTGTCGAACGACACCGACGCCGACAACGGCCCGTCGCCGCTCACCGCTACGTTCAGCCCGACCAGCGCCAACGGCGGTACGGTCACCGGCAACCCGAACGGCTCGTTCAATTACCTGCCGCCGACCGGCTTCACCGGCGTCGACTCGTTCACCTACACGATCAGCGACGGTCTGGCGACGGACAGCGGCACGGTCACGATCGCGGTCAACGAGCGGGTGTGGTACGTGAACCCGGCCGCGGCCGGTCCGCAGACGGGCCGCTCGACGGATCCGTTCGCGACGATCGGTCAGGCGCAGGGCGCCTCGGCGGTCAATGACTACATCCACGTGGCCCAGGGCGCACAGGCGAGCGGAATCCTGCTCAAGGACGGGCAGCGCCTGATCGGCTCGGGCGTCGCGCTCGTGGTCGGACCGTACACCCTCGCGGGCGCGACGGTTCGTCCGACTCTCGGCAGCACGGTCATCCTGGCCGACGGCAACGTCGTGGCCGGCCTGAACGTCGGCGGCATCGGCGCCGGCATCACCGGCACCGCGGTCACCAGCGGCACGATCACCGAGGTCGGCGTCACCAGCGCCGGCGGCGGGACGATCCTGACGAATACCTCCGGTACGTTCACCCTCACCAACGTCACGCTCACGCCGGGCGGCGCCGGTCTCACGATCTCCGGCGGCACGGCCACGGTCAACGCGGCGAACCTCGACGTCACCACGACGGGCGGCATGGGCATCTTCGTCGACGCCGGCACCCTGAACATCAGCGCAGGTGCCGACGGCAGCACGGTTTCGTCGACGAACAACATCGCCGTCAACATCTCCAACGCGACCCTCGGCGTCGTGCTCCGCAGCGTCAACGGCAGCGGCGCGGCCAATGGAATCAAACTGCTCAACACCACCGGCAGCTTCAGCGTCACCGGCGCGGGCACGGCAGGTACGGGCGGCACGATCCAGAACACCACCACCCGCGGTGCGGACCTCCAGCACGCCGGCAGCGTCTCCCTCGCGTTCATGAACTTCACGAACGCGTCGGCGGTGAACGGCGACTCGGCGGCCATCTGCGGCAACACCCTGGCCGGCACGAACCTCGGCTGCAACGCGGCGATCCACGCCGTCGGCGCGACCTCGCTCTCGCTGAACACGATCAACGTCACCGGCGGCGCGCAGATCGGCATCAACGGCAACAACGTCGCGAACCTGTCGATGAGCAACGTCTCCGTGACCGGCGCCGGCAACGAGAACCTCGAGCACGGCGTGCAGTTCGTCAACCTCTCGGGCACGAGCTCGGTGACGAACAGCACGTTCAGCAACAACTTCCACCGCCAGTTCACCGTCCAGAACAGCACGGGCACGCTCTCCCTCACGGCGACCGGCTCGACGTTCAGCAGCAACGGCGCAGCGACGGGCGCTCAGGGCGTGCTGATCAGCGGCCACGGCACGGCGAATATCACTACCAACGTGCAGTCATCGACGTTCACGAACAACTTCTCGACCGGCTACTTCAGCGACGGCGCGGATTCGGCCGTACTGGACGTGACGGTGGCGAACAACACGTTCACGAACAACGGCGGCGGTGGCGTGACGCTGGCGGTCGTGAACGCTTCAACGCTGTCGTACGACGTCACCGGCAACGCGATCTCGGGTGGCATTTCGTCGCCGATCAGCGTCCTGAAAGGCACGCCCTCGACGGGTGCCGTGAGCGGCACGATCTCGGGCAACACCCTCGGTCTCGCGGGTGTGCCGGCGTCGGCCTGCTCCGCCGGCACCTGCGACGGCATCCTCCTCAACGGAAACGGCACCGGTGCCTTCACGGCCGCGATCGACAACAACATCATCCGAAACTTCAACGGCCGCGGTATCGCCGTGAACGCTTCGGGAGCGGTGCAAGCGAACGTCGCCATCCGCAACAACTCGGTCTCGCAGCCGGGAGGCAGTGCCTCGGCGGGCATCTTCGCCCAGTCGGGTGTCCTGTTGACCGACACCAGCTCGCTCTGCGCTGACATCCACAGCAACACGATCTCCGGCACGTACTCGGGTGGCCACATCCGCGTCCGCAACCGCTTCGCAGGCACGACCTTCCGTCTGCCGGGCTACGCGGGAGCGGGCAACGACACGACCGCCGTGGCGGCGTTCCTCTCCGGCCAGAACGGTGGAGCGATCGTCACGGCGACGATCAACGCCAACACGTTCGGCGGCGGCGCGACCTGCGTCGCTCCGTAACACGTTTCTCCCTGCAGTAGCCGAGGGGCGCTCGCAAGAGCGCCCCTCTTTTTGCCCGCTGTTAGACTTCGTCAAGGAGTGCATTTCCTCATGCTGGACAAGGTCACCGTCGAAACGTTCGAGCCGCTCATCGGTCAGAAATTCAAGCTGACGCTGCCGGACGCGCAAGTGCTTGAACTCGAGCTCGTGGACGTGGAAGAGCTGCCCACCGGCCGCAGGCGCCGCAATGCGCCTGAGCCGCGCCGGAAGCCTTTCTCGATCTTCTTCACCGGCCAGCCGCTGCTGCCCCAAGCCATCTACCCGCTGCAACATGACGCGCTCGGCGCTGAGCCCCTCACGATCTTCATCGTGCCGGTCGGAGAAGTGGAAGGCGGGTACGAGTACGAAGCGGTGTTCACTTAGTACAGCTCCCGCAAGTCCGTGTCCGCTTGACTGAATGTTGTCAGTTGTCGGTTGTCGGTTATCTGTCAGTGCTCGTCTTCGGTGTTCGTTTCGGCAAGTGCCGACCCGGCGAGAAATGGCAGACAACTGACAACATTGAGGCGAGCGGACACGGACTTGCGGGAACCTGTCGGGAGGTGGAGCGCGCCATCGCCGATACGTCGTGGGGAGACGCGGGAGCGGACGCGGAACGGCTCCGGCCTCGCGGATCTACGCACAGGCCCTCGGGCGGTGGCGGCTTGAGTACTTCTGGGCCACGAGCCGCTTCCGGCGGACACGTTCACCGTCTCCCTGGAGCCCCACCCCGGTCCGTATCAGATCTTCGTTCACCTTCCGGGGAAAGCCGGAGCCGCCGGAGACGTCGCCACACGCGCGGCGGCCCTGCTGCGGGAGGACTCTCGCCGCTGGCCGACGTCGAATGGCATCCGCAGCGCACGAGTGCCGTGCATGCGCCCGTCATCGCCGGTCCGGGCTGGCACAGCGGGTAGCACGCCTCACCGGTACCAGGAGACGACCGTGTACCGGTCCCCATGCGTCACCGGCGTGACCTCATGCGTCGCCTCGGAGCGGAAGGCTACCAACGCGCCCGGCGCCGCAGGAGCCGCATGGCGCTCCTGCCAGTCCGGATACCGGCCGTGGAACAGGAGATCCCCTCCGCCGTAGCTCCCCGCCCGCGGATCGGGAGACTGCGCGTTGAGAAAGGCGACGACGGAGATGCGCCGGTGCCTCGAGTCGTCGCGTGTCAGTGGGGTATTGCCGTCCTGGTGCGCGACGAAGAAGTCGCCGGCGCGGTAATGGAGGAACTGAGGCTCCTCGCAATGCGTGAGTTGGACCGCGAAGTGACGCTCGATCTCTTCCCTCGCGCCGTCGAGATGTCGAATGATCAATTCACGCAGCTCGGAGGAGACGGCGAGGCGCATGGCGCTGCGGACGTTGGACTGGACGGTTCCTTCGGGTTGTGTCCCGTAGACCGTAGCGGGGGTGCCGGAGCCCGCCTGCAGCTCTTCCAATATCCGCCGGCACTCGGTGGCGTGGAGAAACGCCGGCAGTAGAAGCAGGTCCTCCATGCCTTCTGTGACCGTCAGATTCGCGCGAGCACTACTTCGCCGGCCCGTGCCAGCGCATCCGGTGATAGACGCCGTTCTCGTCGACTTCCTGAAACCCGAGACGCTGGTAGAGGCGCTTGGCGGGGTTGAAGTGCTCCACGTAGATCGAGACCGTCAGGCCTTGTCCGGCAGCCTCATCGAGGATCTCCTTGACAAGCATCGTGCCGAGACCGGCGCCGCGCGTCTCGGGAATCAGCGCAATGTCAATGATGTGAATGTCATCGCCCTGCAGTTCGCGGTAGAGGCGGCCGATCGGCCGTCCGGACTGCTCGATGACGAAGAACCCGCTGGCGTCGTACTCGTCGGCGTAGTGCATCGTCTGCGCACGAAACTGCATCTCCAGGAACTCCGCCTTCTGTTCCGGCGTCCACGGCACGTACTGCATCTCTTCCTCGCGGGTGGAGGCGTAGAGGGCGGCGAGGAAATCGCGGTCGTCGTCGCGAACCGGGCGGTAGGTGATGCTCTGGCGGTCGATGGTCGTGATCATGGTGTCAGCACCGGTATCGTACAGCGGTCTGCCGGCTCGAATCCCCTTTCCATGGAATCAGGGCGCAGCACGGCCCGCACCTTGACGCCGCCGTTGCGCGCCGCCACCGCGCCGGCGGCTGCCGTCTCGTCTTTCCCTCCGGTCAGGCCGGCGAGTTGGAAGCGTGTGCGGCCGAAACGGTGCACGAGGTGAATCGCGCCGTTCGGCTCCCACGCACCCTGGATGGTGTTGGCGTTGACGCCTGAGCCGCCGAGGCTCGCGCAGACGCGGGTCTGGTCGTCGGCCAGCGCGCCCGACTGCACGCGAATGGCCGGCGCGGAAGCCGAGCTGCTCTCGCGCAGCAGGTTCGCGGTGACGGTGAGATTCATCTCCGCCGCGCCCTGGGACGCCACGGCCTGGATTCCTCCCCCTCCCACCTGCTGGATGACGTTGCCGGTAACGTCGGCGATCAGAGAACCGTTGCCGCCCGCGCGCAGGCTGATGCCGCTGCAACTGTCGCATCCCGCCCCCGAGCGGGCCACGCCGCTCTTTCCGATGACGTTGCGGGCGATGGCCCCGGAGATCACGCCGGTCGACGGCGTGCCGAGATAAATGTTGATCGCGGTCCCGGAGCCGCCGCTGATCGACGGGTTGTCGGCGATGACGTAGCCGAGCGTCGCTGCTTCCGTCGCCACGAGGCTGATCGCCGACGCGTTCTTCTCGAACGTGCTGCCGGTCACTCGCACCGCGACGGAGGCCATGTCCTGCGCCGTTACCTCGAGACCGTGAGAGAACGTGCGGGTAAAGACGCTGTCGCGAACGCGGAGATCGACGACCGCGTCGCCCGCCACTGCCACCAGTACGCCGTGCTGGCCATGAGAAGCACTGGTTTCCGTGAACGCCGACTTTTCGATCACCAGGGCGAGGCGGCCTTTCGAGTTGTGGAGAGTCAGGTGACGCGAGGCACTGCGCTCGACGGCCGTGCCGCTGATGCGGCATTCGCCGGAGAGCTCCTCGAGCACCAGTCCGTGCTCGGACAGCTCGTCGCCGGCATTGCGGATTGTCGACCCGGCGATCGTGAGACCGCTGACCTCGTGAGCGACGACACCGGCCTGGCCGCTGCCGTCGACGACCACTCCCTCGAGCGCCGCACCGGCCACGTTCCGGAGGTATACGGCAGCGTGGCAGCGCTCATTCGATCCGTCGATGAGATTGCCGCCGCAGTCCGCAGGTGCCACTCCGTTCACGGCGGCGCTGCGCGCGACGTGCATGCCGCGGAGGGTGACGTTGGACGCGTCGATCGCGCTGATCGCCCGCGTGGAGGCACCTTCGACCGTGCCTCCGGATCCGGGCGTGCCCTCGATCCCTTCGACCATGAAACGGCCGGTGGTCTTGTGGAGGGCGATGCCGTTGGTCAGCCGCTCGCCACGGGCGGAGATGCCGCGAAAGACGGCGTCGAGCTCCGCGCCGTCGATCGTCACGGCTGGCGCGTCGACGGAGGCGACGGAAGACGAGCCGGAGACGACGAGCTTCGCCGCGGCGGCGACCGCGAGTCCGGTCCCCGCCGTCGTGGAGACCGTGACGTCGCGCAGCGTCACCGTGGCACGAGCCTTCCGGACGTCGATCCCGGCGGCGGTGCCCGTGGCGCGGACATTCACGCCGGCGATGATGACGTCCGCGGACGTCCCGTGTACGCTGATCACGGCGTTCTCTTCGGCGGTGATCGTCGGCGCGCCCCCTTCGCCGAGGAGCGACTGGCCGTCCCGAAGTGCGACCGGTCCGCGATAGGGTTTCTCGCTCGCGCTGACGACGATCGCGTCGCCCTCGCCGGCGGCTTTCACCGCTTCGGCGATGGTGAGAAACGGATACGCGGGCGTTCCGTCGCCGGAGGAGGCGGCGGTGTTGTCGACGACCCACCGGCGCCCCGCCTGCTGTGTAGCAGGCGGAGTCGCCGGCGAAGCCATGACGAGAACTGTGAGCCAGACGGAGACGACACCGGGGAAGAAGCGCAAGAAGGGCCTGCCGGAATCCTGGACGTTAAGCTCGGTCCGTGGAGACGACGATGTAGTCGAACGGCACCAGCTGCAGCCCCATCAGCGTGGCCACCTTCAGCCGGGGCAGTTTGCCGTCTTCGGAAGCGACGGCCTGGATTGAAGCCCAGTCCGGGGTTTTCGTCCCGGCCGGACAGACGGCGACGAAGTAGAGACCGGTCCGGAGCTTGTTCTCGCGGCGGCCGTTGCCGAGCGCGAGGCTGACCGTACCGCGCAGCATCGCGTCGCCGGTGGCCGCGTTCACGCCGGAGGAGGAGACCGCCAGCGACAGCGGCTGCTTCGCACCGACCGGTACGACGAACGGCTTCGAAGAGCTGGCCGTGGTGTTGCGCTGCCGGTGCGTATACGACCAGGCCATGAACGGTACGTCCTGTTCGTGGCCGGCGACGCGATACATCGCGTCGACTGCCAGCTTCGCCTGCTGACCACTCGCGCTCTCGGGGCGTACCAGGCCGTGGATCTTCAGGAGGACCCCGTTCCGGAGCGAAGAGTCGCCGGAGCGGAGCTTCGCCGCGGCGGTGAGCCACGGCGAAAACTCCGTGCTGGCGAAGTCGGCGAGGGTGGCATCGGTAAACCCGACCGAGAGCCGAGGCGCTGCGTCTTCGATGACGAGGGCACTGCGCACGATGTCAGCGGAGAGGCTCGTTGCAGCGGCCGCGGCCACGGCAGCAGAGCCGAGGACGAGGAACTGCCGACGGGCCAACAAGGCCGCGCCGCTTTCGGAAAGCGTGGGACTCAGATGTTTTTTCATGGACTTTCTTCTCTCTGCGAATCACGAGAGTCTGCGGCATTCAGCCGCAGACTCTCCTCTCTCTGATGGACCCCGTGTTCGATGCTTGCATACTACGGACGGGCCGGAAAAACACCCTGCATGGCGATGCAGAAATTCACGGTGAGGTACGGCATCATGTTGTTGTGTGGAAGCGACGCGCCGGCAACCGAAGCGGCCTGGAAATTCATGTTGACGATGTTCCCGGCGCTGCGCGGTGCATAAGCGTTGCCGTTGTTGGATAGGCCCATGACGACCGTCGGTCCCGGCTGATTCACGTCCGAGGGATCGATCGCCTGAGCCCGGAGGGTGTGGTTGTGGAACGGCATCTCGCTCTGCAACAGCGTGATGAACTCCGACCCCGCCTGCTGCCCCTCGAAGTACTGCGTGCCGGTGCTGCTCTGGCCCCAGTTCAAGGCCGCGGAGCCCTGAAGGTCGGGGAGCGCGAACGTCGACTTGCCGTCGCCGCCGTACATCGTGCCGAGCAGCGAGAAAAGGGCGGTGTTCTGCGAGAGCGGCAGGAGCTGGCCATTGCACTGGGCCCAGCCGGTCGGAGCGAAGTTGAAACCGAACATGCGGATTTCCGCGACGAATGGTGATGACATTGTTTTCGCTCCTCTCTTATTGCGGCGGCGGGAAAATGCCGAACAGCGACACGATGAAGCCGATGGCAAGGTACGGCTGCATGTTTTCGTGCGGCTGACTGCCACCGACGGGCTGAATTGCCTGATTGTCCATCGGCGTGGCGGCCGCGTCGGTGATGTAGAGCTGCACGGTCGCTGATTGCGCGACGATCGAGTCCGTCGGCTGCGGATTCTGCGCGATGGCCTCCGATCCGAGGAAAGAATGGTTGTGGACGGGGATCTGCTGCACGGTCAGGGTGACCGATTCGACACCCGCCATTTCTCCCTGGACGTAGGTCTGACTGATTCCCGGCCCCTGGCCGGCGTGCACGGGCACGCGCCCATTCAGGTTCGGAATGCCGAAGGTCTCCTGCCCGTCCCCGCCGTACGTCGTGCCGTAGAGCACGAACAGCGCGTCGTTCTGCGAGATGGGCATGAGCGCGCCGTTCGCCATCGACCAGCCATTCGGCGGGAAGTTGCCGGCAAACATGCGGATTTCGCCGATATAAGGATCTGACATGTTCGTTTCCTCCTAATTCCGAGACGGGAAGACGCCCTGCAAGGCGATGATGAACAGCAGGACCGTGAACGGTTGCCGGTTTTCATGGGGCTGGCTGCCGCCGGTGTTGGTGATCGTGCTGGGATGGAGCGTCGTGAGCTGCGTGACCGGGTTGTACTGCGGAGCGTTGATCGATGCGAGCAGATTGTTGGTTGGATTGTTGGTCTGCTGAGTCGCGGCGGTCGCCTGCACGAAGTGATTGTGCGCCGGCATCTCGCTCATGGTCACCGTATGAAACTCCTGGCCGCCGGCCTGCCCCTGAATGAAGCCTCCGCCGACGTGGATCGGGACGCGTCCTCTGAAATCCGGAAGCGCAAACGTCGTCTGGCCGTTGCCGCCATACATGGTGCCCAGCAGCGAAAAGAGAGCCTGATTCTGATTGATGGGGAGGAACTGACCGTTGCACGTCGACCAGCCCTTGGGGGGGTAATTGAATCCGACGATTTTGATTTCACCCATGAAAGGTGTACCCATTTCTACCTCCTTAAGTAGATGTAGACCTAATGGTTTAGAGGAACCCGGGGACTTTTTGGAGACGCGGACCTGACACGAAGTCTACTCCTTTTCGCGCCGCGGAGGGAGGGTGAAAGATACCAAATCCTCGATGAGGGGAGAGGGACCGGCATGGCCGGTCCCTCTCTGAGAACTAGAAGCAGTCGGAGCCCGCTGGTGTGGTGTTGCTGAAAGTATTGGCATTCTGCACCGACCCGGTGCCGCCGCCGCCGATGGTGTTGCGACCGTTGAGATAGGTCGCCACCGCGGCGTAGTCGGTGGCCGCACCAGTGTACCCGGGCAGCGTCATCGCGCCGGTGGTGCCGACATTGCGGAGACGGATCGTGGCCGCGGTGGTCCACGTTCCAGCACCGCCTGTGAAGTTGATCGTGTTGCTGAGAATGTTCGTGCAGGTTTGCGTCGTGTCGCCCGCGCTCGCACCTTTCGAGGTGGCGATGGCCTGGCTCAATCCACTCGTGTTGTCCGGCATCTGCAAGATGTTGCTTGTGATCTTCACCTTCATGATCGAGCTGTCGGTGCCTCCGCCCGAGCCCGCCGTGACGCTGATGCCGCCGCCGCCCGAGCGCTGAATGGTATTGCCGGTGATGGTGGCGGTCATCGAGCCGTCGGAGTTGCCGTTGTTGACGGAGATGGCGTTGCAGCCGCCATTGCAGGCCGCGGAGTTGGCGGTCCCCGCAAGGCCGAAGGTGTTCCCGCTGATGGTGCCGGTGATCGAGCCGGTCGAATTGGCGCCGAGGAAGATCGAAACCGGCGTCACGCCTGAATGGCCGCCGACCGAGCCGTCCACCCACGCGGTGCCGACGTTCGTCAGGGCGTAGGTCATCGAGCCGCTTTCCGCCAGTGCCACGACGAAGTGCTGCCCGTTGTCGATCAGCGAGCCGCCGTTGAGCGTGGAGTTGACCGTGGCGCCAAGGCCCGAGATGGCGTTGAAGGCCGGTCCGAAGTTGCGCGCGATCGTGCAGTTCTGCACCGAGATGGTCATGTTGGCGCTGTTGTACCCGGCGAACAGAATGCCGTGTGAGCTCGTGAGCGAGCCCGGCCACGCGCTATTGCTGAACGTTCCGCCGTTGAGCGTGACGTTGTTCGTGCCACTCGCGTTCTGGATCTCCAGCTGACTACCGGCGTTGTTCGTGGCGTCGAGTTGCGTCCAGGTGACCGTGCCGAAGAGGTTGTGAATGTTGACCCCATTCTCGTTGGCCTCGTTGCCGGCGCCGGTAACGTCGACGTTGTCGAGGGTCAGGGCGGTCACGTTTCTGCCGTTGATGCCGTTCTGCACGCCGCCGGAGACGGCGACCCTCGTCAGCGTGGCCGTGTTCACGTCCTGCAGGTCGATACCCGCCGCGCAGTTCGTGTTGGTTCCGTTGATCAGGTCACCGCACGTTCCGGCCGCGGCGAGGTTCGCCGTGCCGTTGCCGTTGAAGTTCATGTAGTTGAAGCTGATGTTGTTCGTGTTCTCGACGTGTGCACCCTTCTGCACGTAGTTCGTGATCGTGCCGCCCGTGAACCCGCTGCCGGTGCCGAGAATGGTGACGCCGTTCGAGCCCGCGTTGCTCAGATGGATGCCCTTTGCAGTGCTGCTGGCACCGTGACCGGTCGCGCTGACGAAGTTCAGGCCGCCCGTGCCGATGGTGGTGCTCACCACCTCGAGCAGCATGCCGCCGGCCGGAGCGCCGTCGCTCTCGGTCGTCAGCGTGTTGCTGCTGCCTGCGACTCTCACCGTGCCGCCGCCGGTGGCGGTGAAGACCTTGCCGGTGGTGGTGACGATGTCGAGGTTGCCGCCGGTGAACTCGACGGTCGCACCGGTATTGGTCAGTAGCTCGACGCCGATGTTCGCGTTCGCGCTGATCGAGTGCGATGAGCCTTCGAACGTCACCGTCCCGGCCGAGCTGTTGCGGATGCGGATGCCGCCGGCGTTGCCGTTCGCTGCACTCGAAGTGGTCGTGAACGCGCCGCCGAACGAGAGCGTGCCGCCGCGGAGACCGGTGGTGGCCGCGCCCGTACCGATGTCGACCGCGCGGGCGTTGTTCGCCGGCGCGATCGCGCCGTCGTAGTCGATGGTCGGGGTCGTGTTCGCGCTGTTGGTCATCGAGAACGCTGCCACGGTGTTGCCGGTCAGCGAGCCCGGCGTCGCGCTGGTGCTGAAGTCCCACGAGCCGGCGACATTCGAAAGGACGATGCCGTTCGCACCGCCGCTCGAATTGGTGCGGAGGAAGTTGACGCCCGCAACCGACGCCGTTGAGCCGCTGACGTTCACCGCAGTCGTGTTCGAGCTGACGATCGAATCGGCGACGGTGAGCAAGGTGCCGGACGCGTTGGCGGCGAAGCCGGTCACGCCCGCGGTCTGGATGGCGATACCGCGCATCGTCGGGCTGGCCACGTTCATCGTCACCGTTCCCTGGAGGACCGGGAGGTCGGCGTCGCTGGCCGGGATCGGATCCAGCACCGGACGCGTGTCGAGGGTGCCGTTCGCGACGGCCGAGACACCGAGGTGTGTGTCAAACGAGCCGGACGCGCCCTGACCCACCAGATGCTCGGAGGCGTTGAAGGTGTGACCCGCACCGGCCGCGTACGTGCCGGAGAAGAGGAAGATCCGGTCGCCGGTGCCGCGCGCGGCGAAGCCGGCCGGAAGCGAGGCCAGCGACGGGTACGGTTTGGTGCGGCTGCCGTTGCAGTTCACGGTGCAGCCGGCCGCGTCCGTGTCGTCGACGAACCAGAGGTCAGGCCCGTTGATGTTGAACGTTACGGTCTGCGCCGCGCTGCACTCCGCCGCCAGGCTGAGGCCGACGTCGCCGTTGTCGCAGACGCGGAACTGGAACGAGGCCGATCCGACGCCGCTGAGACCTCCCGTCGGCTCGAAGTAGAAGGAACCGTCGGTCGCGTTGGTCACCGTGACCGTCGCATTGGCCGGCGTCGGAGTACCGACGAGCTCCACCGTCAGCTCGCTAACGGGATCGTGATCGTCGACGTCGGTGGCACCTTCCATCAGCTCGCCGGTGTGGCTGGCGGCGCTGATGGAGAGGCCGATCGCCGAATGTGTCGTATGCGTCTTGGCGGTGACCGTCGGCGGATCGTTGACCGGGCTGATGGTCATCGACACGTTGTCGGTGTCCGTGAGCGTGCCGCCCGTGCCGGTGTTGCCCTGGTCACTGGTGAGGATCGTCAGCGTCGCGCTGCCGTAGTAGTTCGCGGTCGGCTTGAAGAGCAGGCCGTCGAGGCGAGCGTTGATGTTCACCACCGTGCCGGTGAACGTCATGGTGGTGTCGTCGACGCCGTCGCCGGCCGTGAACGAAAGACCCGCGATGCCGTTAGTCGACAGCGTGCCGTTCGTGACCGAGAGCGTCACCTGCGCGGTCGTCGCGTCGGCGTCCGCGATGGAGATGAGATTGCTGTTGCCGGTCGAGAACGTGCGGTTCACGTCCTCGTTGAAGGTCTGCAGGCCCGGAACCGTGTTGACCGGCGCGTCGTTGACGGCGTTGATCGTGAGATTCAGCACGTCGTTGTCGCTCTGCGCGCCGCCGCCCGTGAAGCCCTGATCGTTGGTGTTGACCGTGATCGTGGCCGAGCCGTTGTAGTTGAGGGTCGGCGTGTACGTCATCCCGTCGAGCGCGGTGTTGATGTTCGCGATCGTGCCGGTGAACGTCATCGTCGCGTCGCTCGTGCCGTCGCCGACAGTGAACGACAGGCCGGTGATTCCGGACAGCGTGAGCGCGCCGTTGGTGGCGGTGAGCTGGAGCTGGACGCTGTTCGCGCCGGCGTCGTTGTCGCTGATCGAGATCTTGTTGGCGTTCCCCGTCGACAGCGTCAGAACGGTGTCTTCGTCGAACGTCTGCGTACCCGGCATCGAATTGACCGGGGGGTCGTTGGCGGCCGTGATGGTGACCGCAATGGTCTCGCTGTCCTGCAGCGCTCCGCCGGTGCCGGTGAAGCCCTGGTCGTCGGCCGCGACGGTGATTACCGCCCCCCCGGCGTACTCACTGCTCGGCATGTAGCTCAGGCCATTCAGGGCCGCATTGATGTTGGTGAGCGTGCCTGTGAAGGTCATCGCTGCGTCGCCGGTGCCGTCGCCGGTGGTGAAGGTCAAACCGGTGGTGCCGCTCAAGGTGAGCGTGCCGTTGGTGGAAGCAAGGTCGATCTCGACCGCATTCGTGCCGGCGTCGACGTCGGCGACCGAGACCGTGCCGCTGAAGACGATCGCAGTGTCTTCCATTCCGCTCTGCGCGCCCGGAACCGTGACTACCGGGGCGTCGTTGACCAGGTTGATGGTGATCGTGACGGTGACGGTGTTCGAGTCGGCCGTGCCGTCGTTCGCCTTGTAAGTGAACGAGTCGCTGGTCGTCTCCGAGCCGTCGTGCGTGTAGGTGAAGCTGCCGTCCGCGTTCAGCGTGAACGCCGACTCGTTCGTCGGACCGGTCACGAGAATCGCGGTGATCGCGCCTTCGGCATCCGTATCGTTAGCCAGGACGCCCGTGGCTGCCGTCTCCGTCAGCGTCCCGGCTTCGTCGACGCTGTATGCGTCGGCCGCGGCCACCGGGGCGTCGTTGACCGCGTTGACCGTGATCGTGACCGTCACCGTGTTCGAGTCGGCCGTGCCGTCGTTCGCCTTGTAGGTAAACGAATCGCTGGTCGTCTCCGAGCCGTCGTGCGTGTAGGTGAAGCTGCCGTCCGCGTTCAGCGTGAACGCAGACTCGTTCGTCGGGCCGCTCACCAGGACCGCGGTGATCGAGCCGTCGGCGTCGGTGTCGTTCGCCAGGACGCCCGTGGCTGCCGTCTCCGAGAGCGTGCCGCCCTCGTTGACGCTGTACGCGTCGGCCACCGCCACCGGCGCGTCGTTGACCGCGTTGACCGTGATCGTGACCGTGACGGTGTTCGAGTCGGCCGTACCATCGTTCGCCTTGTAGGTGAACGAGTCGCTGGTCGTTTCCGAGCCGTCGTGGGTGTAGGTGAAGCTGCCGTCCGCGTTCAGCGTGAACGCCGACTCGTTCGTCGGACCGGTCACGAGAATCGCGGTGATCGCGCCTTCGGCATCCGTGTCGTTCGCCAGGACGCCCGTGGCTGCCGTCTCCGTC
>DASPHC010000133.1:0-10137 GCA_035629865.1 Thermoanaerobaculia bacterium
TTTCGCGGATGCCGCCGTTTTCGAGGAAGTCTTTTTCCAGGCGGCGGATCTGCTGGTCGAGGAGGTAATTGGTCTGGTGGATGAGGCAGAGGGCGATATTTGCGATGACTTCGGCAGTGCGGGTCTCGCAGAAGGGACGGAAGGTCTCATAGGACAGGTCGCCGGCTCTGCTGAGGTTGCGGATGTATTGCGCTTCACGGGAGTCTTTTTGCCAGAGGACGAGGTCTCTGACGCGGAGGTGGTCTTCGTAGTCGACCCACAGTTCTTCCAGGCTTGCGCGCGCGACGTTGGTCAGTTTGATCTCCATCTCGGTTGACGTTCCGGAGGCCTGGCTTCCTTCGGCGATGTTCTGTTTGCCGGAACGGGCTGCCTGTACCATCTGGTCGACCGTGCGGTCGCGTTTCTGGAGAAATCGTTCGCAGAAGCGAACGGTGATGTCGTAGACGACTTCGGCTTTACGGTAGGAGAGTAGCGTGCGGTATTTGCCGTGAGCGGGGATGAAGCCGGCGGGTTGCATGACAGGCCGAGGGTACCTCGGAATGGGATGAATGGGACAGTATGGGACGAATGGGACAGATGGGAGCTATGGGACGAATGGGACGGATGGGACGGATGGGACGGATGGGACTTTCATTTGTCCCATTCGTCCCATAGGTCCCATCTGTCCCATTACCCCCTGCCCACTACCGGAATCGTAAAAGCGAACACGCTCCCTGCCCCCGGCGTGCTCTCCACCTCGATTCGTCCGCCGTGTGCTTCTACGGCGAGTTTGCAGAACGTCAGGCCGAGGCCGGTGCCGACTTTGTTGCGGCGGTCGGCCTGGCCGAATTTTTCGAAAATCCGGTCGATCGCTTCGGGGGCGATGCCGATGCCTGTGTCGCGGATGGCGAAGCGGATGCCGTTCGGGTCCGGAGAGGCGGTGATGGTGACGGTTCCGGCGCGGGTGAATTTGATGGCGTTGGCGATGAGGTTGACGAGGGTGCGGCTCAATTTGTTCTCGTCGCCGGCGAACGGCGGGAGGCCCTCGCAGATCTCGGTCACGAGTGTGGTCTCTTCATTGGCAGCGAGCGGGATCACCTGCTCGACCGCACCGGCGATGAGGGTCGTCGCGGTCAGTTCCTCGTATTGAAGCTGGGGCGCGCCCGATTCCATCTTTTCGACGTCCAGCAGGTCGTTGATCATGCGCAGGAGGGTCTTTCCTCCGCCGGCGGCGATGGTCATCAACTGGCGCTGCATTTCGTTGAGGGCGCCGTGTTTTTCCAGCATTTCGACGCCGACGATTACGGCGGTCAGGGGCGTGCGGAGGTCGTGCACGATCATGTTGCGCATGTCGTCGCGCAATTGCTCGACTTCCTGCAGCCGTTTGTAGTTTTGCTGCAGTTGCTCGTAGAGCACCGTCTCGCGATCGCGCCCGCGCTTCCGTTCCAGCGACGCTCCGATGCGGGCCTTGAGCAGGGTCGGGTCGAACGGCTTGGACAGGTAGTCCTCGGCGCCTGCTTCGATGCAGCGCACGGCCGACTGCACTTCGTCGATCGCCGAGATCATGATCACCGCCGCGTGTTGCAGCCGCGGGTCCGCCTTGATGCGGCCCAGCACCTCGTAGCCGTCCATGTCCGGCATCATGATGTCGAGCAGGACGATGTCGAAGTCCTGCTCGCTCATGAGCTGCAGCGCGTCGCGGCCGCTGCTGGCCGTCTCGACCTGGTGCCCCTGCCGTTTGAGGCGGCGGGAGAGCACGTCCCGGTTGGCGCTGTCGTCGTCGACGACCAGCAGGAGGCCGTTGGTCGCGGAGTGGTGCAGCCGGACCGGCGCCGGATCGGCCGGCGGTTCTGCGCGGCCGTCCGGCACGGCGGCGATCTTCGCGCTCGCAGGGGCGCCGGCGGTGAAGTGTTCCTCGATCAGGGCGAGCATGCGATAGCCGGCCGCGCGGACTTTCTCGAGGTCGGTCACCACGTGTTCGCTGCGCTCGCCGGCCTCTTCCTCGCTCAGCATCTCCGAGTATCCGATGATCTGGTTCAGAGGACTGCGCAGGTCGTGCAGGAGCTGCGGGGAGAGGCTGGTCCTGGTCCGGGAGATGGCGCTCACGAGACCCGCTCCACGGCCGTGGCGACCAGCAATGCCTCGATTTTCTTCAGCAGGCGTGGCAGCTCGATGGGCTTCGTGTCGTAATCGTCGCATCCCGCTTCCAACGCCTTGTCGCGGTCGTTGGCCATGGCGTGCGCCGTCAATGCAATGATCGGGATGCCGCGGAGGAGGTCGTCCTCTTTCATCCGCCGGGTCGCCTCCCAGCCGTCGATGACCGGCAGGCTCATGTCCATCAGGACGAGATCGGGCGTGTGAGTGCGTGCCGCCGCGATTCCGGTCTCTCCGTCGACGGCGAGCAACACCTCGTATCCGTTGCGCTGCAGCCGCCGCGACAGCATGTCGCGGTTCATCTCGTTGTCTTCGACGATCAGGATCCGTCTCATGGCATCGAGCCCTCCGGATGCGGGACCGCGATGCGGGCGGCGTTGCTGCCGGCGAGCAGATCGCGAACCTGTTCGAGCAGCGCCTCGCGCGAGTCGCCATGTTTCCGCAGGATCGTCTCGACGTGGCCGTTCAGACGGCGGCGGTCTTCGCTGGTGATGTCCTGTGCCGTCACGACGACGATGGGGATGGATCTCCATTCGGGATGGCGTCCGACCTCCGCGGCGAAGGCAAAGCCGTCCATCTCCGGCATCATCAGGTCGAGGAAGATCAGGCTGGGACGTTCCTGCTCCATGCTCTTCAGGGCCTCGATACCGTTCGTCGCCTCGGAGACCGCCCATCCCTCTTTCTCCAGCATCGCCCGGGTGAGCGCGCGGGCGGACGGGTCGTCGTCGATGACCAGCACCGGGCAGGGAGGCTGGAGGCAGGTGTACTTCTGCAGGATCTGGGAGAGCCGCCGGCGGTTGACCGGCTTGGTCGCGTAATCCGAGGCGCCGAGGGTGAAACCGCGCACCGGATCGTCCACCATGGTCAGCATGATCACCGGGATGTCGCGGAGCGCCAGGTCGCCCTTGAGCGCGGAGAGCACGCTCCAGCCGTCCATGTCGGGCATCATCACGTCGAGCGTGATGGCGGCCGGCAGCATCGTCCGGGCCAGCCGCAGCCCCTGCTCGCCGCCGCTCGCCGTCCGGACCGTGTAGCCTTCCTTGTTCAGGTATCTCTGCATCAGGTCGCGCTGCAGCGGGTCGTCGTCGATGACCAGCACGCACGTGTGGATCGGCGGCAGCGGTTCGTCCTCGGATGCGGGCGGCTGCGGAACGAGCTTCAGTGCGTCGCGGCCGTCCACCTGCGCATCGAGCGGCTCGGCGACCGTATCGCGGACCGTTGCCGGCAGGGTGATCGTGAAGACGCTCCCTTCGCCCGGCACGCTGTGCACCGTGACGTCGCCGCTCATCATCTGGCAGAAGCGGCGGGTGAGGGCCAGTCCCAGTCCCGTTCCGCCGAACCGGCGCGTGGTCGACGCGTCGGCCTGGGTGAACGGCTGGAAGAGCCGGACGATCTGGTCGGCACTCAGCCCGATGCCGGTGTCGGAGACGCGGAAGACGATCCAGTCGCTGCCGTCCATGGCCAGCCGCTCGGCGGCGACCTCGATCTGCCCGTGGTGCGTGAACTTGGCGGCGTTCGAGACGAGGTTGTACAGCCCCTGGCGCACCTTGCTCAGGTCGGCCCGCATGAGGCCGATCTCGGACGGACAGACGACGGAGAGCGTATTGCCGTTCCTGGTTGCCTGCATCTCGATGGTCGAGGCCACCTCGGCGATGAGGGACGGGATGTCGAAGACTTCCAGTTGCAGATCCATCTTCCCGGCCTCGATCTTCGAGAGGTCGAGGATGTCGTTGATGAGTCCCAGCAGATGCCTGCCGGACAGGGAGATCTTCTGCAGGTCGGCCTCGAAGGCCTGCAGGTTCCGTTCGGCGGCTTCTTCCTGCAGCATCTCCGAAAAGCCGAGGATGGCGTTGAGCGGCGTGCGCAGTTCGTGGCTCATGTTGGCGAGGAAGAGGCTTTTGGTGCGGTTCGCGGTCTCGGCCGCTTCCTTCGCCTTGGCCACTTCCCCCTCGGCGCGGCGCCGCTCGGTGACGTCTTCCATCGCCAGTACCAGCAGCTCCGCATGGCTGCCCTCGCGCAGCTTGCGCGCGTTCAGCAGCATGATCCGGCGCCCGAGGACCGGGAAATCGTGCTCGAGCTCGAAGTCGTTGAAGACGGAGCTCTTCGGCACGATGTCCTCGAGGAGGGTGCGGAGGTCGGGGATGTCCCACTGGCCGTTTCCAAGCTCGTAGATGAGCTGCTTCTCGGTCTCTTCCGGCGAGACGTGAAAGGTCTCGTAGAAGGCGCGGTTGGCCGAATGCACGCGCAGGCTGCTGTCGAGGATGAGGAGCGGCTCGCGGACGGTATCGACCACATCCTGGGCATGGGTCTCGATCTGTTCGAGCAGCTTGCGGGACCGTCGCCGTTCGGTGACGTCTTCCATCGCCAGCAGGACACGATCCGTGCGCAGCTTCCGCGCGTTCAGCACCATGACCCGCGACCCGATGACCGGGAAGTCGTGCTCGACGACGAGCTCGTTGAACACCGAGCCGTGCGGGACGATGTCGTCCAGCAGCGTCCGCAGCGCGGCCGCTCCCCACTGCCCGTTGCCGAGCTCGTAGAGGGGAAGGTTCTCGGTCTCCTCGGGGGAGACGCGGAAGGTCTCGTAAAACGCGTTGTTCGCCAATCGCACACGCAGGGCGGCGTCGAGGACGAGCAACGGCTCGCGCACGGTGTCGAAAACGTCGCGCGCGAAATCCTGAAGATCGTCCGCGGGCAGGGTGGCCGCGGCGATGCCCGCGCCGGGGTCGCGGCCGTGAGGGGTGAAGCCGAGCGGTTCGGACATGGAACGCCTCCTGGTTGCTTCAACCGGACGCGATCGCAAGGCGCGGGCAGTCGATGGTGAGAGAAAACAGCGGACTTAATTCACGACAGATGCACGAATCGAGCCGCGGGGGGTGTGCAGGCGCGAGAGTTCAAGCGAGCAGGTCGGCACCGTTCTCGGCGAGCAGTTCGCGGAGTACGGAGCGATGGCAATGCGCTTCGTCCGGGCAGTAGCAGCCGACTGCGAGGTTGGTGGTCTTGGAGAGGGCGGCGAGGAGGGTGAGGAGGCGGGCGTTGTCGCTCCCGGCCATTTCGGAGCGGTATTTGCGGACGAAGGTCTGCCACTCTTTCGAGGTCGTTGCCGCGAGTCCTTCTTTGAGCAGTTCGGCGCTCGGCGCGAGCTGGGGGAGCCAGACGTCGTACCAGTTCTCCGAGGCGTGGCGTTCTTTCGGGACGCCGCGCGGGGGACGGCGGACGGTACCGATGCGCAATCCTTCGTCCGCAGCGCGGTTGGAGCCGAGGCGGACGATGCGCAGGGGCATGGATCGATGATAGCGCGTGAAGACCGACCGGGGGGCCTCCGGCGGGCCGGCCCGGCCGGCTGCGTTTGTTTTCGCGAAGACCGCGATTCGAGCGACAGGCGTGCGTGCAGGCTGGGCCAACCAACGCAGCCGGCCGGGCCGGCCCGCCGGAGGCCCCCCGGTCGGTCTGCCTTCACTTCACGCCGTTGCGCACCTCCGTGAAGTCGATTGCCTTGACCTTCGTGGTGCCGGCCGTAAGGGTGTTGGTGTAGGTCGCGGCCGGGAGTGCGAGTATGGTCCGGGCGGCGTCGAGGGCGGTGCGCAGCTGGGTGAGATGCAGCGCTTTGACGCTGAGACCGGCGGCTACGGTGTCGGTGAAGGAGAAGGCGCCGAGAGCGGCGATGGTGCGGACGGCGTTGACGGCGGTCCGGAGTTGGGAGAGATGGGTGATCTTGATCGGGGTGGATGTGGCCGCGAGCGGATCGTCGGTGAAAACGACGGTCGTGGCGAGGTCGATGTTGCTATAGGACGACATCGTGCCGCCGGCGCCGAGAGCCCGGACCTTGTAGAGATACGCGGTATTCGCCGCGGCCGTGGCGTCGGGGTAGGTGAGGGCGGCGGTCGTGCCGAGCGAGGTGTAGGCGCCGCCGCTGCTGCGGGCGATCTCGTAGCTGGTGGCGCCGGCGACGCTGTTCCAGGACGTGCCGACCGAGGTGGCCGAGGTCGCGGTGGCCACGAAGCCGGTCGGAGCGGTCAGCGCGACCGCAACCACCTCATAGGTGAACCCTCCGCCGAGCGTCGCCGCGGTATCTCCCGAGTTCGTCACCGTCACGTTCACCACACCGGCGGCGTGCGCCGGGGTCACGGCGGTGAGGACGTTCGAGGAGAGAACGGTGACCGAGGTCGCGGCCGTGCCGCCGAAGGCGACCGCCGCTCCCGCCGCGAAGCCCGAACCGGTGATCGCCACCGGCGTGCCGCCGGTAGTCGGGCCGTCGTGGACGTCGACGGAGGCCACCACCGGAGTGACGTCGGTGCTCTGGGTGATCGTCACCGTGACCGAAGGGCTGCCGCCGGAGTAATAGTTCCCGACCAGGAAACGGTACGTCGTCCCGGCGGTGAGGAAGGTGGTGCCGATCGGGTCGGCGCCGCAGTTGTCGCCCATGGTCAGGTTGAGGTGGCAGAAGCCGGTGGCCGTGTACGGCCCGCACGATGCACCGGTGAAGGCGCTGATCCAGGCGGGCGCACGCGAGCCGCAGAGGGAGATCTGGTAGTTGCCCGTCGCCGCGGGCGTGAACGACAGCCAGGATGCGCCGTCGTAGTAGTAGGGATAGCAGCTTCCGCCGGTCACCGGATCGGTCGCGACCTGCCGGGTGGCGACGTCGTTTGCCAGCGTCACGGTGTAGGGGAACGGTCCCGCGGCCGGAACGACGAGCGGGGTCGCGCAGTCGTCCGCCGGTTCCGGCACCGTGACCGTCACCTGCGCGCCGGCCGCGCCGCCGTTCGCGTCGGTGGCGGTGAAGGTGACGGGCCAGATGCCGGCGCGATGGAACTTGTGGGTGGCCGCGGTCGACGCGGTGGAGGACCAGTCGTCAGGGAACGTCCACTTCGGCGCCGGCGTCCCTCCGTCGGGGTCGGAGGCGGTGGCGGCGAAGCTGAGCGAGACTCCTTTCGCGACCGTGACCGACAGCCCGGGCGCGGTGACGGACACCGACGGCAGGTTGTTCGTGTTGCCGGTGATGTTCAGCTCCCAGATTCCGCGGCCGTGCGTGCCGGCGCGGAGGATCGAGGCGTCGTTGAGGATCTGGATGTCGTAGACCGACACGGCCGGCATGCCGGTTCCGAAGCGCGACCAGGTCGCGCCGCCGTCGGTCGAGCGGTAGACGCCGACGTCGGTGCCGCAATAGAGCGTAGTAGCGTCGGTCGGGTCGTCGCGTACGACCAGCGCTGAGAACTGCGGCAGGCCGGTGCCGCGCGGGCTCCAGTTCGTCCCGCCGTTCAGTGTGTAGTAGACCGAGGTGCCGCTGACCCCTGCCAGTGCGGCGAAGACCTTGTTCGGGTCGGAAGGATCGATCATCAGGCCGTTGACAGTCCGTCCCGGGAGCCCGGTCGATACGGGCGTCCAGGTCGTGCCTCCGTCGGTGGAGCGGTAGACTGCGGAGCCTTTCGCCACCATGAGGATCTGGGGATTCGAGGCGGCGATGGCGATCGCGCGGATGTAGGAAGCGTTCCATCCCCCTCCGCTGGTGGTGATCGGAAGCGGGACCCACGCCTCTCCGCCGGAAACCGATTTCCAGAGGCGGTGCGTGGTGGTGTAGAGCACCGCGGGGTTCGACGGATCGGCTTCGAGGACCGTGAAGAACGGCCTCTGCTCGGACGATGGATAACGTGGCGAGTAATTGCCGAGGATGAAGGTCCCGGCGCCGCTTTGTGTGGTCCGGTTGACGGAGCCGAACTGATAGGTCGAGAAGGCCATGCCGGGAGCGGCGGGGTTGATCTCGCACTGGAAGCCGTCGCCGCCGGAGAAGAAGCTCCACGACGTGCCGCCGGCGTCGCCGCGGCTGTTCGTGCCGTTGTCCTGCGTCCCGCCGAGGACCCGGTTGCGGTTCACCACGTCGTTCGTAATGGCGTAGTACTGCCGGGTGATCAGTCCTGTGTTGCGCTCCGTCGCCGTCTCGCCATGGTCGGTGCTGGTCCAGATACCGCCGTCGTTGGCGACCCACAGCGTGCCGGCCGGGGAGTAGCGGAGATCGTGGACGTCGACGTGGGCGGTAGCCAGTCCGGGCGGCTCGTACCAGTTCGCGCCGCCGTCGGTCGTCTTCACGTAGGTCACGCCGCCGGCGATGACGGTGTTCGGGTCGGTCGGAGAGACGATGATGGTGTTGTCGTACCAGGCCTGCTGGCCCAGGTAGTTGTGGATCCACGACTCCGGCTCGAGCGCGAGGTTCGTCTCGGTCCACGACGTGCCGCCGTTGACGGTCTTGTAGATGCGCGAGCGCCTTTGGAAGAGGGAGTAGTCGTAGACCGAGGTGGCGGCGTACAGCACCAGCGGGTTCGACGGTGAGACCGCGATCGACCAGCGGTCGACCTCGGTGACGTTGTCGTTGACCGGCAGTCCGGTGGCTGAAGCGGTCCACGACGCGCCGCCGTTCACGCTCTTCAGGATGGTCGGAGAGTTGTAGTTGAAGGGATCGGAACAGAGATCCCTGCAGTAGTAGCCGCGGTCCCAGGTCGCCGCCCAGAGGATCAGAGGATCGGTCGGATGGCGCACGATGTCCGTGACGTCGCCATAGCCGATCGTCGATGGCGTGGAGGCGGAGGCGATGACGGTGGTCCATGGGCCGTTCTGCCCGGCGGTCGAGCGGAGGGCGCCGTTATTCGTGCCGGCCACGAGCTCGTTGGCGTTGGTCGGATGCACGAGCAGCCGGTAGAACATCGAGGCGATGACGCTCGACGGGAGCGTCCAGTCGGTGCCGCCGTTCGTCGACTTGAGCAGGCCGATGCCGGGGATGAAGTCGACGGCGTAGCCCCCTTCGCCGGTGCCGAGGTAGACGGTGGTGGGCGCCGAGGGAGCATACGCGATCGCGCCGACGGAGAGGTTGGCGAGGGTCTCGGTGAGCGCCGTCCAGGTGGTGCCGCTGTTGGTGGTCTTCCATGCTCCGCCGCCCGCGGCGCCGATGATGGTCGTGCCGGCCGTGGTCGGATGAACCGCGACGGCGGTAGCCCGCCCGGCGCCATTGGTTGGACCGAGCGAGGTCCAGACCGTACCGCCGATGGCGTTGGCCCGCGGCCCCTTGCGCTCGCGCTCGAGCCGCTCGTGCTCTTCCCGCGTCACGTAGAGCAGGACTTCGGGATCGATCCGTCCGTAGTCGCCATGCCGCTCGAGGTAGTCGAGCACGCGCGCACCGACGCATCCCTCCTCGGTCCGCGCGAACGCGGGACCATCCTCGTCGGTGGCCACCCCAGGCACCGCCCCCTCGGCGATCGGACGCTCCTGTTCCCGCTCCCTGATGCGCGGTCGCTCCCGCTCCGCGGTTGCAGACACTGCGAAAGCAAGCGAGATGAGCCCTGCCGCGAGAAACATCCGTCCCCGAAGGTGCATGAAGGACCGCCTTATTGCTGGAGTGCGGTCATGCTACTCCTTTTGGGAGCCGGAAGGGCACGGTCACGGCTCCGAAGCCGACGACATCAGGCCTCTCGCGGAAATAGGTGGCCGCTGACCTTGCGGGAGCCGCCGAAGGCGGCGAAAGACCTGTAGGCCCGGCCTTTAGGCCGGGTCACGCAGGGGCAATGATTCGAGCCCGCGTAGCGGGCGACAGAACACGATCCCGCGCAGACCTTCTGTTCTGTCGCCCGCTACGCGGGCTCGCCTGGGGGCGCGTTGTGGAACCCGGCCTAAAAGGCCGGGTATACAGATCTTTCGCCGCCTTCGGCGGCTCGGCTCGAATCTTTTTCGCCAGCGAGCGGCCATCAATTTCCGGGGAGCTGTACTAATTCATTAAAACTTCAATCGGGTCCTCGTGATCATCACATCCCCATCCTGAATCGGTACGGCGGGTGATGCGTTGCGGGCGCGCTGCAGCGCCGCTCCTTCGGGAGGGAAGCCGAAGGAAGTGTCGCTGGCGATGACTTCGACGGGGCCGGGGGCCGTGAGCTCGACGGTCATCTCTTCGACGCCCATCGCCGAGGCCCAGGCCCATCCTTCCGGCATGCGGTCGCGGAAGCGGTCCGGGCGCGGGGGGAG
>DASPHC010000134.1:0-22300 GCA_035629865.1 Thermoanaerobaculia bacterium
CTCCCCCCCGACTACGCCCTCGGCCCCCACACCGCCTCCCTCGGCCTCACCTTCTACGACGCCGCCGCCTTCCCCACCCGCTACCGCAACGGCGCCTTCATCGGCCAGCACGGCTCCTGGAACCGCAAACCGCGCAGCGGCTACAAAGTGATCTTCGTCCCCTTCGCCGACGGCCGCCCCAACGGCCCCGCGGAGGACGTGCTCACAGGGTTCGTCGACGAGGATGGGAATGCCCGCGGACGGCCGGTGGGGGTGACTGTGGATAAAGGAGGGGCGCTGCTGGTCGCGGATGATGTGGGGAATGTGATCTGGAGGGTGACGGCGCGGTAATCCGCGGTGAGTCGCAAGGTCGCGTCTTCGATGTTGTCGGTTGTCGGTTGTCCGTTATCTGCCAGTCCTCGGCTTCGGCTCCAACCGGCCGAGTGCCGTGGGATCAGCACCAGATCCTGTCCCAAAGGGACATGCGAAGGTAGCCGGTGGCAAGCGCGAAGCGCGGCCACGGTCCACCGGCCCGAAATCGGCGCGCCCTGAAGGGGCGCGAAAACCGCACGCGCCCCCTTCGGGCGTATCCTGATCCCGTGAATCACGCATCGCGCCTGCGAGAATCCGCCGCCACCCTTCCGACCCTGGAGCACGCCTTCCGCTGGGCGCTCGCGCAGCAGCCATCCCTCCGCCCGGTCGACGTCGTCATCCAGGACGAATACACCCACGACATCCTCTTCGGCGCCCCCGACGGCTCCTTCCTCGTCTTCGACGCCACCTGACTCGGCGCCATCCAATCGGTCTCGGTCTGGGACCACCAACCCACCGCCGACGAACTGCTCGACACCCGCCTCGCCGCCGGCTGGCATCCCACTCCCAGCCCCCTCCAAACCGGCGACACCATCCTCGGCCATGCGGCATGCCGGGTGGCGGTGACGGTGACGGATCAGTAACCGTCGGCGAGACGCCGCTGGCGGCGGGACGCCGCCAGACCAGCCGCCGGGACGGCAGCGTTCCCGCGTACGAGGCGGCGTCTCGCCGCCAGAATTGGGAGCGCCTGCATCCTCACTGGCTGGTTCGGCGCCGTCCGGCGCCGCGGCGTCTAAACGATACTGCAGTATCCCTCTCGGATTTCGAAATGAAGGGTCCAGATGCAATATCGTTCGCTTCTGATGGCGCCGGGAAAAGTCCCTTTGAGATCCGCCTCGTTCATCCATGCCACCGTCCAGGCGAAAGACCTCATCGTCTCGTTTGCGATCGACAAGCTCGACGACCCGGAGGACCATGAAAGTCTGACGCTGATCCGCACGCCTCCGTACGAGGAGTGGGTGCCGCCGGACGAGCGTGGGGTCGCGTTCCGTTGGGGCAGCAACGACGATCGCAGGCTCGCCGAGGTGCGCTGGTCGGAGGAGCGCGTGGAGCTCGCCGACCGCGGTGGGTGGCGGATGGAGATCGACCTCCATCGTCTGGTGCGCGTGCAGGTGGAGCGCGCGATGGCGGTCGTGGAGCGGATGAACTTCGACGGCGCGTTCCGGATCAGCGGAGAAGCCGCGCCGGCCGCGGCGCACCAGGAGATCCTGCTCGACCTGCTCGAGTCGGAGGACCCGGACGTCGTCCGGACTGCACTCGCCGAGGCGCAGAATGCGCGCGAGCTTCTTTCCGAGCGGCTGCTGGAGATGCTGGAAACGCTCACACCGGCGTGGGCGGACAATTCGAACCTTGCGAGCCTCTCCCTTTACCTTCTGGCGGCATGGCGGGAGACGCGGGCGTTCGAGCCGCTGGTGCGCTACTTCGAAGAGGGGGGCGACGAAGCGAACGAGGTCCTCGGCGATGTCGTCGTGCAGGACCTGCCCGCGATTCTGGGCTCGATCGCCGGCGGCCGGTTCGAGCTCATTCATCGGTTGATCGAAAACGAAGCGGTCAATGAATGGGTGCGGGTGACGTCGATCTCTGCACTGATCGGTATCGCCGTGCGAGGTGAGCTCCCGGTCGATGAAGTCGAAGCGTATCTCGAAGGATTGACCACCCGCCTCGCCCCGACAGCGGTCTCCCTCTGGAGCGAGCTCGCTGCCGCCACTGCCGATCTCGGCTCCGAGCGCCTCCTTCCTCACATCGAGCGCGCACACGCCGACGAGCTCATCGACGAAACCGTCGTCACGATGAGGGAGGTGCGCAGGGACGTCCGCCGCGGGCGCAGTCGTGCGCTGGCGGACCCTCGGACCCTCCGGAATTCACGCCTGATCGATGATGTGGTCGAGGCGACGAGTTGGTGGGACTTCTTCGACGAACCGCTCAACAGCCTGGCCGGCCCCGAGGACGAGCAGGTGCTGTCCGCCTACGAGGATATGCACGACGACGATCTCCCGCGGCCGTTTTACGTCCACGAACCGGTCGCGCAGATCGTCCGCACCACCTCGAAGGTCGGCCGCAATGACCCCTGCCCCTGCGGGAGCGGGAAGAAGTACAAGAAGTGCTGCGGGGGGTGACGTGCCTCACGCGGGCCGCCCGGTCCGGACGGCCCGCGTGGGATCGAATCACCGGTCGTTAGCGGTCTGCCGGATCTCCGCGAGCGGGTTCAGGGCCTCGAGCAACCTGGCTTCACCGACCCAGCCGGGGGCGGCGAGGGTCGCGCGTTTGCCACGGACGAGCCGGAGCAATTCCTCGTTCTCTCCGTGCAGCCAGATGGCAAGGACGTCGAGGTCAGGCACGCGAAGGACGCGGAGTTCGTAGTCGCGCACGGTGACCTCCGGACGCGTCTTCGCATCCTCGATCGCCGCGATCAACGCATCGCCGTACGACGGGGGTTGTTCGGACGCGTAAACGAGCCCCTCTTCAGGCTCGCCGGTGAAGTCGGCGACTGCAACCTCGGCCACCGACCGCGCGGTTTCACCGGCCTGGATGACGTATTGCCATGCGGTCAATTGCGCCGACTTCAACCCGCCCCCTCCGAAGAGACGCCGGATGGTCGCGGTAAAGACTGGATACGGCTTCCTCACCGGATCGAGCGGGGCCGCGGCTGCCACGGGACCTGCTGGAGCGCGCACAGCGCCCGGAACAGCGGGCTGGCTTTGGAACGGCTGGTCGGGAAGAGACAGAGTCTCGAGGACCAGACGCAGGCCGGCGGCAGGAGCCTCGGAAATTTGGATGGCCATGACGTTCTCCTCTTTCTACCCTCGAAGTTTGGGCACGGACCGCCGGCCCCTGGTTTCGTAGCTGATGTCCCAGAAGCCCATCTGCTTGTAATACGACACGAAGACCTCGAACCGGACCTTCGACAATTCGCCGGTCTCGGGATCGCAGACATAGAGATGCCGGACGTCGCCCTCACGCCGGTAGCCGGCGATGACGACGAGATGACCGGCACCTTGCCGGTTCCAATCGATTCGGACCACGATCGGGAAGCCGCGGCGGATCTGGGCCCTGACGAAGGCAAACGTCCGGTGCCTCGGGTCCTCGAACCTCCGCCGCAAATGGACGCCCAGAGGGCGATCCATGGCTTGCGGCTGATCGCAGGACTCGGGCGCGAACCTTTGCGGACAGCAGCTCACCTCAAACAGGTCCGAAGCGATCTCACACTGGGAGCGCGCGTCATCGCCAAATGCCCTTCCCAGGCCTGCCGCAATGGCGGCCCAGCACCAGTTGTCGCGGACCTGTTCGGGAATGGTGACGTCGAGGAGGACGTCCTCGATGGCGGGTGCGGCGCGGACGAGGGGCGGGGCGGTTGCCGCCGGCTCGTTGGGTTGGCCGGAGACGCGTGGTTCATCGATGACACTCAGGACAGACATGACTGTACCTTCACCTTTCTAGCCGTTGCTGCTATTTGGACCGCACGGACCGGACGAATGGCCGCCGGCGAGGTCCGAACGAATGGGAGTGAAGACCGCGGGACGGACGACGGTCGGGACCGGCCCCTCGTCGCCAAGAAGCGCAACTTTGTCTGCGACCTGGTTGAGGAACAGGAAGTGGTCGTTATCGGGCACGTCGGGGGGAATGCGGCGCTGCACGGCGTTGTCGATGTCGCCCACGTCGTTGTTGCCGACGAAGAGCGTCAGCTTGGCGGCGTTCGCGGCTTTCGCGGAAAACCGGAGCGTCGTCTGAAGCTCGCCGGTCTCGAGGTCGGTGAGGTGGATCACGACCGAATCCCCACTGTGGGGGAAGCCGCTGTAGATGACTTCCTCGGCAAACCTGCCGCGATGCGGCTCCATCCCGGGCCGGGCAAAACTCCACTCGACTCGCGCGATCTTCCCGGCCGCGATCCTGCCGGTCCCGAAGCGCATGAATCCGACTACGGCGGATTTCTTCGGCTGCATCGTCCGCTCCGGGACAAAATCGCGGTTCCAGCGGTCGCTGGCCTCGGGCCAGTAATCGTCCTTCTTGACGACGCGGTCATAGGTCCGGTCGACGGCGGGCTTGCCGGGAGGATCGTTCTCGATCTTCAGTTCTACGCCGTCGAGGCGCAGAAACTGGAATTCCTCGGCCCTGGGGACATCCTCGAAGAGAGCACCGCCCTCGAGCACATCGACGTCCACGTCCGCGGTCTTGAACGCGATGTAGGGAATGTGCTCGTCGGCTACCAACTCGGGCGGTTCGAGCGCGGACTCGTCCTCGACATTTCTGGTGCCGACGTCGACGTCCTTCGTCTTCACAAGAATCACGGACGGCTCAGGCATGGTCGTGTTGACGTCGCGCACGTTGAGAAACGAGCAGAGTCCACTGAATATGATCTCGGCTTCCATTGCTACCTCTCCTTTACAGTGTTCCCTCGACGAAGACGCTGCCCCAGACGGACGGCGACCGCTCGCGAGGATCAGAACTGTGCAGTAGCGCGAGCTGTGCACTACGCAGTGCATCGGCCGGACGCGCTCCTTCGCGCAGGTTGTGATGAAGTGAACGGAAAAGCCTCGCCGAAAGGGCGTCATCGACGTCCCACAGCGTTGCCACCACGCCTCGCGCGCCGGCCTGCAGGAACGCGGCGGCGAGACTCTCGACCCCTTCGTTGCGCCGCAGTTTCCCGCGGCCGGTACTGCATGCTGCCAGGATGACTAGTGGACGAGCGGCGAGCCGGCTGCCGGCGATGGTCGCAACACTCAGTTCGGCGGGAGGCCCAGCAGCCGTTTCGAACAACAGGGCCGATTGCGACATCCGCCGCCCGACCTTTGCGTGACCCGCGAAATGGACCCACGCGGCACGTGATGCCGCATCGAGAAATTCGGCAGGCGTTACCGACTTGCCCGCCAACAGACGGCCTTTCGGATGGCTGCTCGCGATCCGGGCGGCCTCCGCCTCGGCGCCGGGCAACCGATCGAGTCCATTCGGCGCTGCCTGCACGACCGCCAGAAGCGAATTCCCTGCCGGTGCAACCGGCGCGCTCGCGAGGAACACGCTCGCACTCGGCGCCACGGCCAACGTATGGTTCTCCACGAGATACTTGTCCGATGGTGTGACGAGGGTTGCGAACGGCAGGGTCTGCAGAACACCGTCGGCGGCGATGATCAGGTCCGTGCCGGACGGCAACGACCTCGTCACGGGCGCAACCAGCTGCGCATACAGCCAGCTCCCTTGCCGTCGAATCGCAGGTTCGTCCCCGTCGCGAATCGCGGCAAGATGCTGCGTCACGGCAGACTCGATCGCAGGACGCAACGCCACGCTTCGACCGTGAACGACACGACCGCCGTGCACCAGCCAGAGCTCCGCAGGGCGGTCCATGTCGCGCTCGCGATCACGGAAGGCAATCTCCAGCACAGCAACGCCGGAGGGAAGCCGTGAGGCGATGGTTCTGCCGTCGAGAGGCGTCGCGATTCCGTTGCCATCGGCGCCGAGGCGGTCGAGCATCACCCGAGCCCGCTTCTGCTCTGCGACGCTCAAAGCATCGATGTGCCGCCCTTCATCCGCCAGCAATCCGATCAGGCGATCGAAGAGATGCTCGGCACGCTCGAAATAGGCGACCCGCAGGGGAGCCTCGATGAAGCCGCTTCTCTGCTTCTCCATCTCCGCAATGCCGGCGCGCAGGTCGCCCTCCGCGTCGCGGCGGCGGCCAGCGGCGAGATTCGCGTCGGCGCGGGAGAGGAACGCGATCGCGGTGTGCGACCGCCATCCGATGGTTTCCCAATTCCCGATGGCGGCTGAATACGCAGCCACGGCGTCGCGTGGACGCGACTGGAGCTGCGCCAGCCGTCCGGCGACGTAGTCGATGCTGGCGAGCACGCGTATCCGATAGCTCGCATCGACGATCAGCAGCGCGTGCCCGCGCGCAGAATCGAGCGACGACGCGGCGGCAGACATACGTCTGACGTCCAGCAGCGCGAGCGCGCGCTGAACGTCGCTCTCGGCGATCCATTGCGGGTCATTCTTCTCGTTCGCGATCTCCGTTTGCGATTGCGCGAACTCCCGCGCCAGCCACGGCCGTTCGGCGCGCAAAGCGGAGAAGGCCATGTCGCTATAGGCCTCGAAGGTCCGATCCGCATCGACTTCGGTCGTCTCGCTGAGCCGGAGGGCGGCGAACCGCTCCTGTTCCGCCTCCACCGGATCTCCGGCAACCTCGACCTCCGTGGCCAGCAGTTGGCGCACCGCGACCTCGTTCTCGATCTCCCCGGACTGCCGCGCCGCCGCGACGGCGCGCTGGAACGCGACGAGCGCTCCGTTCGGATCGCCGCTCTGGCTGAGGGCCAGCCCGCGCAACCAGGCGGATTCCGCAATCATCGATGGATACCGATCGCCCGCCTCCGTCATCTGTTGGTCGATCGCATCGAGCCGCGGCACCACCTCGCCCATACGTCCCGAGTTCTTGGCGTCGCTGGCGGCGTAGATCCCGGCGGCGAGCGCCAGCGGCGATCCGGCAGTTTGCAGAATGGCCGCAGCCTCTTCGTAAGCCGTCGCAGCTGCGGCATAGTCGTTTCTCCGGTCCGCCAGGAATCCCTGTTCGAACGCTAGGATGCCCGGGACCACGGCCGCTCTCGCATTCGCGGCATGCTCGACCACATCACGAAGGTACGGGTCCGACAGCACTCGTTCGGCCGCCATGGCTCGCATCAGCTCCAGCTCCGCGACATTCCCGCTCCTGGCCCATGCTGGCAACAGGATGTTCTGGATGCGCGTCCGCGCGTGCCGCGGGTATTTCGTGACCAGCCGGTCGATAGTTTCGCCCTCTGCACCTGCAACGAGCAGCGCCTTCTCCTCAGCCCACTTCGGCCCGACGGCCAGATCGTGGAGATGCTGTTGCGCCTCGATCCTCCAGCCGCTCTCGGGATCGGGATCGAGCTCCACGTATCTCTCCCACGCCCGGACGGCGGCGGGGCGGTTCCAGAGCCGCTCCAGCGTCAGCGCGCGATTGAACATCGCCTGGCGAAGCGACGGATCGAGCTCGGAGGCATGAATGCTGTGCTCCGCGGCGTCTGCGATCCGTTCGAGGGCCAGCTCGGCCGCGGCGAGATCGCTCAGCAAAGACGGGTTTTCCGGATCCAGCCGGACCGCTTCCTGGAGCACTTCGAGCGCCGGCTCGTCCAACCCCATGGCCAGCCGGTGGTTCCCGAGGCGCTGGAGATTTTCCGGCGTACGGGCGGCGGCAAGCCGCTTCTCGAGATCGGCGAGCACGCCGTACGCCGGCTCGACGGTTTCCGCCGACCGGACAGTCCGCAGCGGTGCATAGTCGAATCCGGTGATCCGCGCCTCGACGAGGCGCTGTGCAGGAGTGAATGCCGCCCGCCCGTCCTCGAGACGCACTCGCACCCACAGCACGAGCGCGCCGATCAATGCAGCGATCACGGCCAACCGCGCGAACGTCGTCCTCGCCGTCATGGTGCCGGTCTCCTCAATGTATTGGAAGTTCCCGGCAAGGATACCTGCTGACGTCCCCTCGTGTTTCATTGTCTTTGGATGACCCGTTCAGTTGGATGGACACCGAACGGTTTTTCGCAGCCCGTGTTAAGGTTCGTTCACTCATGAAAGTCGCTTTCCTCAAACCTCCCGTCGGCGGAATCCTCGGTCTCGAAATGCTCACGTTCGTCGAGCCACTCGGGCCCATCTGTGTGGCGGCGTGCCTGGAGGCGGATGGGCACGCGTGCAAGGTCATCGATCTGCGCATCGATGGGGAGGAGAAGGGGCTGGCGGATTGCCGGGCCTTCGATCCGGACGTGGTCGGGCTGCAGTGCAATTTCACGACGGAGCGGAACCGGACCATCCGGCTGGCGCAGCGGATCAAGCGGGAGATGCCGCGGGCGTTCGTGGTGGTCGGCGGGCATGACGCGTCGCGCGATCCGGACTGGTTCCGGCACGAGGCGATCGACGCCATCGCCATCGGGGACGGCGAGGAAGTGATGCCGCCTCTGGTCAACGCGCTCCGCGATGCCCTCGACCTGAAGAAGGTCGAGGGGCTGGAGATCCGGAACGGCGGGACGTGGGTGTTCACCGGCCACGCGCCGGCGCGTCCGAATCTCGATACCTATCCCCTCCCCGCGCGCCACCTGATCGAGCAATACGCCGACAAGTACTACATCAACTTCCGCAAGCCGCTGGCGCTGATGGAGACGGCCCGCGGCTGTCCGTTCAAGTGCAATTTCTGCTCGGTCTGGAAGTTCCACGAGTCGACGTTCCGGGAGAAGTCGCCGGAGCGGGTGGTGCAGGAGCTGGAGCAGATCAGCGCGCCGAACATCTTCATCACCGACGACATCTTCTGGATGAACGTGAAGCGCGGCGAGGAGATGGGGAAACAGATCAAGGCTTCCGGCATCCGCAAGTACTTCACGGTCCAGACGCGCACGGACATCATCTGCAAGTTCCCGCAGCTCATCAAGCAGTGGAAGGACTGCGGCGACCTGGCGATCTTCCTCGGCCTGGAGTCGGTGACCGACGAGGGGCTGAAGGCGGTGAACAAGAAGAACACCGCCGACAACAATGTCCAGGCGATCAACATCCTCAAGGACCTCGGCGTCGGCTTCACGCCGAACTTCATCGTCGACCCGTCCTGGGACCGCGACGACTTCAAGCGTCTCCGCGACTGGATCGAGACGATGGGCGCCTACAACAGCGGCTTCTCCATCCTCACCCCGCTCCCCGGCACGGACCTGTGGGACACGGCCAAGCAGAACGTGAACACGCACGAGTGGGAGATGTTCGACATCGTCCACACGGTGCTGCCGACCAAGCTCCCGCTCGACGAGTTCTACGCCGAGTACTCGGCGCTCTGGCAGCACGCCCTGAACGTCCGCTACCAGCACCGCGGCAAGCTGAAGACGTACCTCCAGCTCGGCGCGGCCCTGGCCACCCGCAAGGTGACGTTCAAGGCGGTGAGGAGCGGGATGAACATCGCGAAGGTGTTCTCGAGGCCGGAGACGTTCCTCAAGGCCCACACGCACTGAGAAGCGTTGTCAGTTGTCAGTTGTCGGTTATCTGCCATTCCTCGGCTGACGAGCTCCTCAGGCGAAAACGGTTCGAACAACTGACAACCGACAACCGATCACTGTCTCTCGTACACTCTCGGCAGATGCTCATCGACCGTTACATGCCGCACTGCGATTTCTATGAGCGGCACGAGTTGATGGTGCGGGCGACGCCGGAACGGATCTATGCGGCGATCCCGACGGCGGGATTCGGGAACGGGTGGATCATCCGCACGCTGCTCCGGCTGCGCGGGATGCGGCCGGGCTCGCGGCGGTTTCCGCCGGCGGGGTTTCAGATCCTGGCGGAGGATCCGCCGCGGGAGATGGTGATCGGGGTCGAGGGTCCGTTCTGGAACCCCACCTGCAAGCTGCGCGACGTGAGCGCGGAGACCTTCACGGGGCCGGTGCCGCCGGGCGTGGCACGCGGGGCGTGGAACTTTTTCATCGCTCCGGACGGGAAGGTCTCGACCGAGACGCGCGTGCTCTGCGCGGACGACTCCCGGGCGAAGTTTCAGCTGTACTGGCTGGCCATCCGGCCGTTCAGCGGCTTGATCCGGCGGTTGATGCTCCGGGCGATCCGGGTCAAAGCGGAACGCCCGTAAAGCATGTCCGGCGATTACCGCGACGACCTCGCGTACATCCATCACACCGGCTTCAGCGAGCTCGCCGAGGCGGCGGCGCCATGGGTGATTGCGACTCTTCGCGCGCACGGCGTGCAGGAGGTGGTGGAGGTTGGCTGCGGCAGCGGCGTGCTCGCGCGGGAGCTGACCCGGGCTGGGTTTCAGGTGCTGGGGATCGATCCCTCCCCCGCCATGATCGCGCTGGCGCGCGAGACGGCGCCTGCTGCCCGGTTCGAGGTGGGCTCGATCGAGTCGGCGCCTCTGCCGGCCTGCGATGCGATCGTGGCGATGGGAGAGGTGCTCAACTACGGCGACATCCGCGCGTTTCTTCCTCGGGCGACCGGTGCGCTCCGTCCCGGCGGTGTACTGCTGTTCGACGTCGCCGAGAGGGGTTCGCATCCGCCGCACGATGAGGTGCGCTTGGGGGGCGAGGACTGGTCGGTGATCGTCCTCGAGGACAGCGACGGGGAGACGCTTACCCGGCGGGTGCTGACGTTTCGTCAGGTGGCCGGGGAAACGCGGCGCGACGAGGAAGTACACACGCTGGCGCTGTACTCGCGCGAAGAGGTGTTGGCGTTGCTGGGCGGGTTTCGGGTGAAGGTACGGAGGTCGTACGGCAAGCGACGATTGCCGCACGGGCATGCGGTGTATCTCGCGGTGAAATGTGGCCCGGCCTTTAGTCCGGCCGCCACTCGGAGGAACGTCCCGAGAGCCGGCCCGGACTAAAAGGCCGGGCCACATGAGCCCAGAGCGGCGGTTCAGCCAAACGCCGTCGTAGACGGCGAAAGATCTGTAGGCCCGCCCTTCAGGGCGGGTACAACGGGCGGCCAACGCGGTAAGCCTGCGTAGCGGGCGACAGAACAGATGTGCGCCACTGGCTGTGCTCTGTCGCCCGCTTCGCGGGCTCACCTTATCCGCACGCGTGGTACCCGCCCTGAAGGGCGGGCCTACAGATCTTTCGCTGCCTTCGGCAGCTCGCCCAGGCTACAGAAACCGCGACCTTAGATCCGGCGGCATCAGCGGGCACGCATCCTTCGTTTTTCCGAAGATGCGGTAGCGGACCCTGGCGACGCCGTCGTACATGGCGTCGCGGACGACTCGGGGGATGAGGGAGAACGCGATTCCGAGCACGCGCCAGTAGCCGCCGAGGCGGTGGGCGATGTGGATGACGGCGGCGGATTGCTGGAGTGTTCTTCCGTCGGCGGTCTGGACGATCACGCTCTCGCTCTCCACGCTCAGCGGCTCGAAGGTAAACGCGCTTCCGTTCGCGTCTTCGGCGATGAGGAAGCGGACGGAGCGGTGGCAGAGGCCGCACGAGCCATCGTACTGGACGACATCCGTCGTCTCCGGAGCCCGGCGCGGCACCCAGGCGGGGTCGAAGGTGAAGAGGTGGACGATCACCATCATGAAACTGAGGTCGGCGAAGTCGATCAGCGTGACCAGGCCGATGTGCATCAGCAGCATGACCAGCCAGATCCATGGCCGGATCCGGCGGGAGAGCGCGAGCGGCGCGTAGAGGAGCTCCAGGGCGAGCGCTCCCCAGGTGGCGAGCTGCATGAGCGGCGCGGGCGTGGCCAGGACGAGGTCGCGCAGGAAGGAAGGGCGCGCCAGCGGGTTGTCGAGCACGCGGGCGAGGGCGGTGCCGTCGGTCCAGGACGGGCTGACCAGCTTCGTCCAGCCGCTGTAGCTGTAGCCGAGGGACATCACGATCCACATCGCCGTCCAGATCGGGCGCGGGAACGTCCACCCTCCGCGCGGGTCGACGCGGCCGCGCGCCACCCAGGAGCCGAACGGCGCCGGCGGCAGCATGGCGTGCGCGAGGAGCAGCCAGCCGGCGAACGGGAGCGACGGGTTGGCGATGAGCGGATTACGTCCGAAGAGGCAGGCCAGGACGTACCACATCACCACGGCTGCGATGCGGTCATGCAGACCGATGGCGAAGAAGACCGCGGCGAGCGCGCCGGCTGCGATCAACGGCATCGCGACGTCGGCGACCGCGAGGATGTTCGGGAAGAGGTGAATCAGCGGGCTGGCGTCTCTCGGGAGGACGGTCTCGAAGATCTCCTTCGCCCACGGGAGCAGCATCGCGAAGTGGATGAAGAGATAGAGCCCGAAGACGGCACGGACGAGGGAGTACTGGCCGCCGGTCCACCAACCGCGCTCGCTCATCGGCAGGGCGCCTCGAAGCGCGTCGGCAGGTTCCCGAGCGTGGTGCCGGGCAGCGGCTCGAGCGTCACCGCGGGTGTCTTCGTGGCGCGCAGGCCCAGCTCGCGCAGCAGCGGGGCGTCGCCGCAGAGCGCGTGGCGTGTCACCGGGTCGCGCAGCGCCGCCGGGAGCACCGGGCCATAGGCGAGCGCGGCGCCGTAGACGTTCCTGCGGTTGTACGGGCCGCGGATGCGCGCATAGAGCTCGGGAGTGAGCTCGACCCGCTCGTGGCCGAGGTCGAGAAAGAAACGGGTCGAGTAGGTCTCCAGCCCCTGCACGGCGGAGAAGACTTTCGGCGCGGGCGAGGCTCCGGTTGCGGCGGCGATGCCTTTCAGAGGGAGCAAGCCGAGGAGATCGCCCGCCATCTGGGCCACGCCGAGGACGGCCAGGAAAATCGCGCGCTTCATGCCGGCACGTTGGGGATATGGTAACGCAACGGCTGTTGTCGGTTGTCAGTTGTCAGTCCGGTGCCATTCCTCGCCCTGAGGAATCAGTTTTGCGAGAAATGGCAGACAACGGACAACCGACAACCGACAACATCAACGGCCCTCCCTTTGCACTTTGGCGCGGAGTGACGAACACGCTGGAAGCTGTCCTGCTCGACATCGACGGAACGCTGATCGACTCGAACGACATGCATACCGACTGCTGGATCGAGGCCTTCGCGCATTTCGGCGTCGAGGTGGAGCGGGAGGTGATGCGGATGCAGATCGGCAAGGGGGGCGACCTGCTGGTGCCCGACTTGCTGAACGCGCGGCAGATGCGGAAGTTCGGCGACGAGCTGGGCGAGTATCGCGGGAAGCTCTGGAAGCGGAAGTTCATGGAGAACGTCCGGCCGTTCGCGGGGGCGGTGGAGGCGATGCGCGCGCTGGCGGAGCGGAAGCGGAAGCTGGCCTTCGCCTCGTCGTCGAACGAAGACGAGGTCGAGTACTATGTCGAGCTTCTCGGCGCCGGCGATCTCCTGGAAGGAACGACGTCGAAGAAAGACGCGAAGTTCTCGAAGCCCTCTCCGGAGATTTTTCAGGCGGCGCTGGAACGCGTGCAGGGCGATCCGGCGCGGACGCTCGTGGTGGGCGACACGCCGTACGACATCCTCGCCGCGCACCGTTCCAAGCTGCCGGTGGCGGCGGTGCTGTGCGGCGGGTTCCCGCGCGACACGCTGACGAAAGCGGAGTTTCTCTTCGACGACCTCGCGGCACTGGTGAAGGAGCTCGATCGAGTCGATGACTACTTCCGCGAATGACGTGCACGCGCGCGCCATCATCGTCGACGGACACTGCGACACCCCGTACCGGATCTTCCGGCACAACGTGCATCTCGACGAGCACGACACCGAGGCGCAGGCCGACCTGAAGACACTGCTGGAGAGCGGCATCACCGCCTCCTTCTTCGCCGCATACGTGCCGCCGTTCTACGCCGGCCGCGGCGCGGCGCAGTTCGCCCGGACGCTGATCGACGTGATCCACGAGGAGGCCCGCCGCCGCCCCGACGTGCTGACCTTCTGCAGCGACAGCGCCGGCATCCGCGCCGCGAAGCGCGACGGGAAGCTGGCGCTGATGATCGGGGTCGAGGGAGGCCACGCCATCGAGGACTCGCTCGACATCCTCCGCGACCTCTACGAGCGGGGCGCGCGCTACCTGACCCTGACCCACGTGAACACGAACAACTGGTGCGACTCGTCGGGCGATGCCGGACGGCACGGCGGGCTCACGGACTTCGGCCGGGAGGTGGTCCGCACCATGAACGGCCTCGGCATGATCGTCGACGTCTCCCACATCTCCGACGACGCGTTCCGGCACGTCATCGAGACCACCCGCGTGCCGGTGGTGGCGACGCATTCGTCCGCGCGCGCTCTCTGCCGGCACCCGCGCAACATGACCGACGACATGCTCCGCGCGCTGGCCGGCAACGGCGGCGTCTGCATGGTCAACTTCTTCTCCGCCTTCATCAGCGACGAAGTGGCGCAGGTGATCATGGCCTCCCAGAAGCGCCCGAAGAAGGACGGCGACCCCACCGGCGGAACCGAGGAGATGCCGGACGACCGCACCGACTGGGATACCTATCTGGAGTGGTTCCAGAGCCTCGGCTGCCCGGTCGCCACGCTCGACCAGGTGGCCGACCACATCTTCCACATCGCGGACGTGGCCGGCATCGACCACGTCGGCATCGGCAGCGACTTTGACGGGGTGCCATCGCTGCCGGCGGGTCTGGAGACGGCCTCCGGTCTCCCGCAGCTCACGGCGAGGCTGCTCGAGCGCGGGATGAGCGACGGAGATGTGGAGAAGGTGCTCGGGGGTAACTTCATGCGCGTGTTCGAGGCGATCGAGGCGGGGCGACGATAAGCAGAAAGCAGAAGGCAGAAGGAAGCAAACCTCGTTTCCGGTTCTCCTTCTGCCTTCTGCCTTCTGCTTTCTGCCTTTACAATCCCCGCCCATGCCGACTGAAGTCGAAACTCAGCGCGAGATGGCGCGCGCGTACTGGGCGGGGAAAGAGATCCGCTGCCCGAAGCATCCCTTCTCCGCGATGACCGGCAGCTTCGTGCAGACGACGTTCGCCGACCATATCTTCCTGACCTGCTCCTCGGGGAAGGAGACGATCAGCATCCCCCAGCGCCCGAAGCAGATGGAGTTCTACGACCAGCAGGTCGAAGGTTTCGTGGAGAACATCCAGCGCGGCGACTCCATCCTTTGTTACCGCTGCCAGGCCATCATGGAGACGGCGGCGAAGGAGAACCGGGATACCGGCATCACCGACTACACCTTCACCTGCGTCCGCTGTTTCTCATGGGGACGGTGGGTGGGGAAGCCGGAGCTGGCGAAGATTGGAAAAGGGTAAATAACCATAGACTTCCAGATCGAGGGTAGGGAATTCCCCCTCTCCGTCACTCCTTTGGTGAGTGTTTCGTCACGGATAGGAGTCTTTTTGATGTCGATCGTAACAGCACACGTGGAAGTGCCCGTCGAAGTGCTCGATGGGGCGCCGAGATGGTCCTACGGCTTGCTCGCCGCGAACTTTGCGCGGGTACAGATCCTGGTGGCGTGGTACGGCGGCGATCCGGACCGCTATCTCGACGCCATCGAGCGCGGCTACGAGGACCAGTCCGACGTCGGTTTCGTCGTGGCGATGAAGCACCGCCTCGCCGTAGACCCTTCCCTGCTCAACGACATGCGCCGCATCGTCGACGAATTCGCGATGCGCGTGGGCTCCTAGATTTCCACTAGACTGCGCGCGGCTTTGGAAGAAGCGCGCATGCCTCACATTGTCATCATCGGCGGCGGATTCGGCGGCCTCTACACCGCCCGCGGCCTGAAGCACGTCGAAGCGGACGTCACGATCGTCGACCGGCACAACTACCACCTCTTCCAGCCGCTGCTCTACCAGGTCGCGACCGCCGGGCTGAATCCGAGCGACATCGCCGCCCCGATCCGCGGGATCGTCCGGTCGCAGAAGAACGTCTCGGTGATCCTCGGCGAGGCCACGGCCATCGACGTCGCGCGGAAGCGCGTGCAACTGGCCGACGGCGAGCTCGCGTACGACTTCCTGGTCGTCGCCACCGGCGCCACGCACTCGTACTTCGGGCATCCGGAGTGGGAAAAGCACGCTCCCGGCCTCAAGACCATCGACGACGCGCTGGAGATCCGCCGCCGCATCCTCCTGGCGTTCGAGGCGGCCGAGCGGGAGACCGATCCGGCAGTGCAGCAGGCGTGGCTGACGTTTGTCGTCATCGGCGCCGGTCCGACCGGCGTCGAGCTGGCCGGTACGCTCTCCGAGATCGCGCGCAAGACCCTGGTCCGCGACTTCCGGCGCATCCGTCCCGAGAGCGCGCGCATCATCCTGGTCGAAGGGAAGGAGCGCGTGCTCCCTCCCTACCCGCCCGATCTCTCCGAGAAGGCCCGCCGCCAGCTCGTCGACCTCGGCGTGGAGGTCATTACCGGGGCCGTGGTCACGGACCTGAACGATCATGAAGTGCGGATCGGCGACCGCGTCATCCCCACGCGCACGATCCTCTGGGGAGCGGGCGTGCAGGCGTCACCGCTGGCCAAGTCGCTCGGCGCGCCGCTCGACCGCGCCGGACGCGTGCTCGTCGAGCCCGACCTGACCATCCCCGGCCATCCGGAAGTCTTCGTCATCGGCGACCTTGCGGCAGTCGAGCAGCACGACGGCAGCTTCGTCCCCGGCGTCGCCCCCGCCGCGATTCAGGAAGGGCAGCACATGGCCCTGAACCTCGAGCGCGCCGTCGCCGGCCAGCCGCTGCGAGCGTTCAAGTACCGCGACAAAGGTTCCCTCGCCACCATCGGCCGCGCCGCCGCCGTCGCGGACTTTGGCAAGGTGCGCTTCGGCGGCTTCCTGGCGTGGATGGCCTGGCTGATCATCCACATCTTCTTTTTGATCGGCTTTCGGAACCGGTTTCTGGTGATCACGCAGTGGGCGTGGGCGTACCTGACGTATCAACGGGGGGCAAGGTTGATTACGGGGAGGGTGCGCAATTTGTCATCCTGAGCCACAGGGATTTGCTTCGAAACGGAAAGCATGGCGGCGAAGGACCTGGGCGGGAGGGGGAGCGCTGCGTGCCCCCACCCACCCAGGTCCTTCGCCGCCATGCTTTCCGTTTCGAAGCAAATCCCTGTGGCTCAGGATGACAGCACGGGTTACCGCAACGTCCTAACCCCACTCTCCCCCAACGGCACGCCCGCGATCACGCTGTCCAGCCGCCGGCGCGTGGCCGGGACCTTCTTCATGTACTTCTCGGTCTCTGGCAGGGTGCGAATGAGGCCGGCGAGCATGCGCTTTACGTTGTGGGAGCCGCCGTTGTAGAGGGCGGCGGTCATGGCCTCGACCTTCTTCTCCCCCTTGGTCAGCTTCCGCGCCTCGGTGGCCTTGCGGTCGAGGTGGCGGACGAGGAAGCGGGCCATGCTCTTGGCGGAGAAGCGGTCGTCGAGGTGCTCGCCGAGGTACTCGCTGGCTTCGTAGGCCATGGTGCGCTTGACGATCTGGTGATCCATCCCGAAGTGCGATTCGAGCATCCGGTCGCGCTTGGCGATGAGCGCCTTCTGGTAGCGCACCCACGACGAGAGCTGGGTCGCCTTGAGGGCGCGGTACTCCTTGCGGGTCTCGTTGCGGAAGGTCCGCAACTGCGCGCGGGAGCCTTTCTCGAGCAGCTTGCCGAGCTTGGTCAGCACGGCCTTGTTGTGGCGGTCCATCCGCTCGATCTCGTCGTAATACTTCTTCGCGGCGAAGTGGTCGAGCAGGTCGAGCTCGGCGATCCCTTCGCGGCGGAGCTCTTTGGCCGAGGCGAGGAGCCGGCGCGCTTTCTTCCGCGTGGCCGGCGTGTCCTTGTCGACGATCATCGAGGCGATCGTGTCGGCATCGCCGAGGGGCTTCTTCATGATGTAGGCGCGCGAGCCGATCAGGTAGTCGCGCGTCACGAACAGTTTCCCCTGAAGATTCTCCTGGCGGTACGCGACCGGCGTCGCCTGCGCGAGCCCGACCGCGCCGGCCTCGGAGACGTCGAGGATCTTGCCGTTGGTCTCGGCGTGGGCGATGGCGAGGAGCATCGTCACCGAGGGAGCGCTCGGCATCGAGCGCGCCGCGTCGTCGATCACCACCACCAGCTCCTCGGGGTTGCGCGTCCACATGTCCGCCATCTCGTGGGCCAGGGCCTTGATGCGGAGGTCGATCTCTTTCTGCGAGACCTGCACGAGCGTCGGCACTTCGCGCGACGGCTCGGGGCGGGTCAGCTCCTCGGCCGGAAAATCCGGCACGAAGACCGGCTTCTTCGCCGGCTTCGAGGGAGGTGCGAACATCCCGGCCTGCTGAACCTCAGCACCGTCATACAGCGGAAGATGCATCACGCCGAACAACAAGCACCCCAGCCCTGCGCCGAGGGCCACCCACCACCACCAGGAATTGGATCGCATGGTCGCCTCAACGTCAGGTTAGCATGCGGCCTTCCATGCGATGTGAACGTTTGATTGTTTTTCTCATTCTGTTCGTCGTGCCGTTCGCCGCCTGTTCGCGTGAGACACCCGCGCCGCCACAGCAGCGGACGGCCGCGCCGGTGCAGACCACAGCTCCGCCGGTCACGACGACGACCTCCTTCGCGCCTCCGCAAACCGGCGCCGCGTACGAAGACGCCATCACCTGGTTCCGCACCGTGCCGTCGTTCCGCTTCGTGGTCGTCGAAGAGGGCGTGCGTGCGGAGGGGGAGATGAAACGGGAGCGCGTCGGGGCGGAGTCGGTGACGTTCCGCGCGAACGGTCAGGAATGGCGCGCCGCCTCGGGGGCTCGCGGCGTGATGTGGGAGCGGCGCACCGGCGACTCCTGGGCCGCCGTCGACACGCCGCCCTTCGGCAACCGCCTCTACCAGCGCGTCACCATCGCCTTCGACCCCCAGAAGAAGGAAGGGACCGCGCAGCTCGTCGCGCCGGGCCACTTCCGCTTCACCGACGCGAACAGCGGCAAGGTTCACGAGGTCTGGGTCGCCGGAGGCCGGATTGAGCGGATGAAGATCGGCGACACGATGGAACTGCAGGTTGTTCCTTGACGACTGAACCGTAATGGTCAAGCAGGTCAAAGCGCCGCCGCCGGGCGACCGTCCGCTCAAGACGCTCGAGCGCGTCCTCTCGAAGGCGGGCGTCGGTTCGCGCAACGAGGCCCGGAAATGGATCGGCGCCGGCCGGGTCAAGGTCAACGGGCGCGTGGAAGGAGACCCGAACCGCTGGGTCGACCTGGAGCGCGACCAAATCACCTTCGACGACAAGCCGCTCGAGAAGGCCGCCTCGACCTACCTGCTGCTCCACAAGCCGACCGGCTACCTCACCACCTATCGCGACCCCGAGGGACGAAAGACGATCTTCGACCTCCTGCCGGACCGCGATCTCTATCTCTTCCCCGTCGGACGCCTCGACCTCGACACCAGCGGCCTCCTGATCCTCACGAACGACACCGCCTTCGCCGAGCGGCTGACGAATCCCGACTATCACGTCCCGAAGACATACCGGGTCAAGGCGACCAAGCCGCTCAGCGACGCCGATCTCGACCTGTTGCGCAACGGCCTGGAGCTGAAAGACGGCCCCACCCGCCCCGCCCTCGTCACCCGCCTCGGCCCCGCGAAGTTCGAGATCACCATCACCGAGGGGCGCAACCGCCAGGTGCGCCGGATGGTGGAGGCGCTCGACGCGAAGGTGGAGAAGCTGGTGCGGATTGCCATCGGAGAGATCGTCCTCGGCGACCTGGAAGCTGGGGCGACGCGGGAACTCACGGCGGCGGAAGTCGCCGCGCTGATCGGGTGAATTACCATCGCGACTGACGTGAACGACACCGCCGAAGACGCTGCACGCCCCGGGGAGCCGCCGCTCGACTCGCACGCCATCCGTGCGCGGCTGCTGAGCCGCGGCGGACGCTTTGCCGCGCCGCTCCCCGACTTCCTGATGGCCGCGCTGCTCGCGATGGCGGCCCTGCTCGACTTCATCCCGCCCGAGCGGCTCGGCACGGTCACCATCGCCCTCCTCCAGTCACGCGACGCGCTGTTCTTCGCTCTCATGATCGAGGGAGGGTTCCTGCTGATGCAGGGGACGCTCGTCGACATCGCCTCGCGCCTGAAAAAGCGTCCCCCGGTGTGGCTGATCGTCCTCATCCTCGGCGGGGTGGTGCTCTTCTCCGGCGAGGCGAGGAGCGTCCTTCGCTCCGCCTGGGAGCAGGGCTTGGTCGTATTCGTCCCGCTCCTCCTCTCGCTCGCCGAGCGCGGCGCCATCCTCTGGCACCTTCCGAGCCGTTCGACCATCCAGAAGATCGCCGCCCGCGCACTGATCTCCAACCGGATCACCACCGGTCTGGCCCTCTTCGGTCTGATGACCGCGGTGATGATGGTCGGAGTCATCTTCAGCCTCTACGAATTCTCGAGCCTCGGCGCCTGGCCTCCCCTCGCTGCCGGAGCGGTCTACTTCGGCGTCGCCGCGTTCGACGACTGGCGCGTGCGCGGCCGGAGATTCGCGGAGCGCCCCAGCGTCCTGTTCGGATTCGACCCACTGGGGATCACGCATCTCGATCCGTTGTAGCGCATCGCCGCCACGTTCCCCTGACATTTCCACGAAATTCTTTTCGACCCCATGTCGAGAACCCCGAAGCGGCTCCGACTTACCCATGAAAGCGCCGGACAAGGGCGCGACAATGAAAGAAGGAGCAGACAGATGAAATACATGCTGATGATGCACGCCCCGCGAGCCGGATGGGAGACCGCCGGGATCGGTACCTGGCCGCCGGAGGACATCAAGGCCCATATCAATTTCATGATCGGGTTCCACAAAGAACTCAGCGAGGCCGGAGAGCTGGTCGGCGCCGAGGGACTGGCACTGCCGTCGGAGGCCCGGATCGTCCGTGCCGGCGACAGCGGCGCGCCCGTCGTCACCGACGGCCCGTACGCCGAGGCGAAAGAGTTCCTGGCCGGCTACTGGATCGTCGACGTCGAAACCACCGAGCGCGCCTACGAGCTCGCCGCCCGCGCCTCGGCGGCCCCCGGCAAAGGCGGCGTCCCGCTGAACATGCCGATCGAAGTGCGGCAGGTCATGAGCCGACCGCCCGAGGACTTCTGACGCGTGCCGAGCGACTTCCCTGCCGAGAACCTGCTGCGCGAGCTGGCGCCGCAGGTTCTCGGCGCAGTCATCCGCCGCTACAACGACTTCTCTGCCGCAGAGGATGCGGTGCAGGAGGCCTTGCTCGCCGCGGCCGTGCAGTGGCCCGGCGAAGGCGTGCCCGAGAACCCGCGCGGCTGGCTGATCCAGGTCGCCTCCCGCCGCATGACCGACCACCTTCGCGCCGACCTCGCCCGGCGCCGCCGCGAGACCGTCGCCGTCACCGAGCTCGCGCGCGAACAGCAGGTCGCGCCGCCGCCGGACCTCGACGACCGCGCGGAGCACGACGACACCCTGATCCTCCTCTTCCTGTGCTGCCATCCCGCCCTCACCCGTCCCTCGGCCATCGCACTCACCCTGCGCGCCGTCGGCGGCCTTACCACCGCGGAGATCGCGAGCGCCTTCCTCGTCCCCGAGACGACCATGGCCCAAAGGATCAGCCGGGCCAAGCAAAGCATCAAGACTTCCGGCGTCCCGTTCCAGATGCCCACCGGCCCCGAGCGTGCCGAACGGCTCGATGCCGTCCTCCACGTCCTCTACCTCATCTTCAACGAGGGCTACACCACCAGCACCGGGCCCGCCCTCCACCGCACCGACCTCTCCAACGAAGCCATCCGCCTCACCCGCGCCGTCCACGCCATGCTCCCTCCACATGTAGACGGTGCCGGAGAAGTCGCCGGCCTCCTCGCCCTCATGCTCCTCACCGACGCCCGCCCCCCGCCCGCACCGGCCCCGACGGCGACCTGATCCCGCTCGACGAGCAGGACCGGAGCCTGTGGAACCGCAGCGCGATCGAAGAAGGCATCGCCCTTCTCACCCGCACCCTCCCCCGCGGCGCCGTCGGCCCCTACCAGATCCAGGCCGCCATCGCCGCCGTCCACGACGAAGCCACCCGCGTCGAAGACACCGACTGGCCGCAGATCCTCGGCCTCTACTCCTTCCTGGAACGCATCACCCACAACCCCATCGTCACCCTCAACCGCGCCATCGCCCGGGCGATGGTCGAAGGCCCGGCCGCGGGCTTGGCGCTGCTCGAAACGTTGGACGTCGAAGGAAAGCTGGCCGGGCATCACCGGTTGCACGCGGTGCGGGCGCACCTGCTGGAAATGGCCGGGGGAGGCGCGGCCGCGGCAGCCGAGTACCGCCTCGCAGCAGCGAGGACGGCGAGCGTGCCGGAGCAGCGGTATCTGCTGATGCGGGCGGCACGGGTGGCGGAGAAGGGCTAGCGTTACCGGCCGCGCTTCGAAGCATACAACCGCATGAATGCCTGCGGATTTCCCTGCCGCCCTCGCAGCCGTCGAGCGGATGAAGCGCGAAGGTGTCGTGACGGAGTACGCGATCGGGGCGCAATGGCGCTCGTATTTTGGACCGAGCCGGTGGCAACCTTCGATCTCGATGTCTTCGTTCTGCTGCCTGGTGAGGCGACGTTGCAGATCTCACTCGATCCCATCTACCGATGGGCCGACGCAAACGGTTACGTCGCTGAGGA
>DASPHC010000135.1:0-25922 GCA_035629865.1 Thermoanaerobaculia bacterium
CAACGTCGCGCGTCACGTTGGAAACGTCGTTTTTCACTCTGGAAGCGTCGCGCGTCACGTTGGAAGCGTCGTTTTTCACTCTGGAAGCGTCGCGCGTCACGTTGGAAGCGTCGTTTTTCACTCTGGCAACGTCGCGCGTCACGTTGGAAGCGTCGTTTTTCACTCTGGAAACGTCGTGCGTCACGTTGGAAGTGTCGTTTTTCACTCTGGAAACGTCGTGCGTCACGTTGGAAGCGTCGTTTTTCACTCTGGAAACGTGGCGCGTCACTCTGGACCGGGGATCACGACCCCCGGAAGCCGCCGAAGGCGGCGAAAGAGCTGTAGCCGCGGCCTTCAGGCCGCGGACCAGACGCCCAACCCTGTGAGCCCGCGTAGCGGGCGACAGAAAAGACGCGGTACCCGCCGTATGGGTGCTTCCCCTTCGTCACCGCTCCTTGACGAATCGACACGTCCGGTCACCTCAGAACCGGCGGTCTGCCGGTACCCTTCGGGGCCATGAGTCGAAGCGGTCTGAGATTCGCGTCCGCCTGTGCCGGACTGTCGGCGGGGACGACCTTCCTCCTGTGGCTCCTCCCGAGAATGTATCCCGCACCCGGGACTTTCGAAGAGGCCGTGAGTCTCCATGGCAACCCGTATTACCTCGCTGTAATCCGGTCGGACCGGTCTGGCGAATGCTTCCGCGCATCGATCAGTTTCCCCGGCGCAGTACTTCGCGCTTACGTCCCAAGCTGCGTATCCGCAGCTCTCGCGCGTCACGCCTGCGTGCTAATCTGCGCGTCGACTTTGAGCAAACACGGCAAGATCTTCGAGTGAGTGCTGAGCCAGGTGAAGCAGGTTCGCGCCATCATCTTACGGTACGATCTTCAGGAGAGCTGACATGGAAAACAGGTACGAGATCATCATCTTCTGGAGTGATGAAGACGGCGCATTTGTCGCGGACGTACCTGAATTGGCCGGCTGTATGGCGCATGGTTCGTCCCATGCCGAGGCATTGGCGAATGCCGAACATGCGATTCAGTTGTGGCTGGACACGGCGACTGAACTTGGACGGCCTATTCCGCGGCCGAAGGGTCGCCGGTTGGTATACGCCTGATAGGCGCGGCAGTGTCGATGGCGCCGCGAATGAAGGCGTACTGGCGCTCGTATTCGAGTTGCTTCACTTCCCTTTCGGCACCCGATCACCGAGCAAACGTGGTCTGATCATCGTACGCTAGAATACGTCTCGCATGCAGATCGCCTCGGGGAAAGTCGTCGGCGGACAGGTCGTTGTCAAAGCCGACCTTCCGGAAGGTGCGGACGTAACGCTCATCGCCCTGGACGGGGAGGAAACGTTCGAGGTCGGTCCCGACCTCGAGGCGATCATTCTCGAATCGATGGCGCAGGGCCAGCGAGGCGACGTCATCCCGGCTGAGGACCTTCTTCGTGAATTGCGCAGTCGGGACTGACCGGAAGAGGTGGGGTTAGACCTTCGTACGTCCGCTAACGCGTCCCCCACCATCCCTTATGTCGCTGCTCGGACTCGATACCGCGCGATGCGCCCCCATGGATCATGAGCCCTGGAAGCCGCCGAAGGCGGCGAAAGATCTGTAGCCGCGGCCTTTAGGCCCAACGGTCTTCAGTCAAGCGGCGACCTTCCCTTCCGTCATCCTGAGCGGCGGGTGGGTGGGTGTGAGGGAGCGAAAGGATCGGTACGACGAAGAGTGATCGATGAGCACTTGTTCCCGAGGGCAAGATGAACGAATCTCGCTTTTCGTCGCCCAGATCCTTTCGCTCCCTCACACCCGCCCGCCCGCCGCTCAGGATGACGGAGTGTGCGCTCGGGTGGGGTCACACCTTCGTTCTTCTCATCCGTGAGAAACAGAAAAAGAAGACCCTCTTTCCGGTCTCAGGGGCAAACCTTCGTTCGTTGCGGCCGGAGAAAAAAAACTCTGACCAGCCTCCTTCTCATCCGTGAGAGACAGAAAAGAAAGCTCTGCCCCCCACTTTCCCTCTCTAGCGGACACATTGCGTCACCTTCGGCTGCCATGGGTTCTGGCTGGTACCGTCAGTGCGTATCACGAAGGTACGCTCAAGCAGCGGATTCGCGCGGCCATATTTGTTGAGCAAGTTTTGCAAAATTGTGCAACTACTACGATTGTGGCGGCAGAAAGCTTCAAACGCGCCGAGTTGCTCATCGCTCTGCGATTCGTTCGACGCCCCCGCTAGGGTTTCTTCCTACTGAATCCACTCCCGCTCATCCACCCGTCGATTCATACATCTAGGTACGCGCAACCTCGCCCTTGCGCGCGAGCAGCTCGGAACTGAACCGCCTCAGACCGCCGAACCTGAGCAGGACGTCTCTTGCCCGCGGTGTCCCCAGTGCCAGATCGATCCATGATCACCATCGAGAGGGTCGATCCGCAACCGGTTCAGGCCATTGATTCGTGATGACTTGTCCAGTCGTCCGCCCCATGTCGAACACTCGCCGGCGTGATCGTGCTGGCGCCAGCCTCGTCCAGTTGCACGATGCACGGTGCGCCATCCTCGGCAGAGCACCTCCACGCCCATGCACACAAGCATCGGCGTGCCTGGCACTTTCCGTAATCTGCTGTTCCGCACAGCCCTCTCACTACTTCCAGACACTGCCAGCAGTCGAGAACCACGGATTGAATACCCATGCAGCGAGCGCGGTTACGTTCAACTTGCTCTTTCCGCACTCCTGCTTCTCCCTTCCACTTCGGTCGTCCCGGCTTTCTCCACTCTCTCCGATCTCATCTCTCGCTCAGGAACACGGAAAGAGCCTTATGCGTTTGGCAGATCGCCAAAGGTTGACATCACACCAGATTGTGTGCGTCAATCAGCTCCTACCGGAGTACGTTTCAGTCACGATAGACAGAGACCATCGTATGGCGACTCCCTCCCTTAAACACCTAAGCAGCGACGCATTAAAGCGTGTCATCTTCATTCTGGTCGGCTCGATCGTTGGGATTCTCGATTACGTTGTTGCCCGACCGGGAGCCCAATCAGATCCTCTCGACAGCCTCTACAGGGCGTTCGCCGTTACTGCACTCCTATTTATAGGTGAACTCGTGTTGGAGATTCGCGACAAGCAAGGGGGCGACGGTAGCCCACATGCGGCATTTATCGCGCGGAATCGAAATCTCGTTGGAGCGATCCTGAAGCGGCTAGATAAGCAGCTTGGGCTGCACATCGACTTGAAGCATGATGAGTTCAGCGTACATGACGTTACGCTTCCGATAATGAGTCATGACGTGTTTTGGCAATGTCTGGTAGACCGCGCGATCGCCGGACAGGAGCTTACTGTACTCGCTGTTCACAGTTGCGCTATGGATGTGTGGCTAAAGAACCCGGACCTGCTGTCTCATCAGAAGACGTTTTGCGCGCACGGAGGAAAAGTGCGGCGAGTCCTTTGCGACAGGCCGGCGATTCCCGATCGCACTGCTATCGAAGCTGCAGCGGCAATGGCGGCGATTCGTATTGATGACGTCAAGTATTATGAGGTCAGCCCGGAACGCCTGCGAGACTACGGCTTCACGTGGGATTTTGCGGTGGTCCAACAGACCGGCGAAGCGGCAATCTGGCGGTCCCGTGCCTCCGGCGGCGAAATTGTTGAAGCCATCTATGTTGGAGGCAACAAGTACGGGGGGCGCATTCTCACGGAGTTTTGGAACAAACTTTACGGCTCAGCGAGGGACATACCTGAACGCGAATCGCCGAGCGCTCATATCGAGACCTCGATTGCCTAACGCATGTTGAAAGTGCGCCCCTTCCTGTAAGTTTGGGAGGTGTCAAAGGCCCAACGTGCGGTTGCCCAATGTTCGTCGAATTTACATGCTCCGCATCAAGTATCACCTCTACTATCACGTGATCGGCGCGCCAGCACGCGTGGAGGTTGTTGCCTTCTGGCACGCGCGACGCGGTGACAGTCCCTCGATATAACCGTAGTACGAGTCCCTCGGTTCCTCGGAGTTCTCGGGTTCCTCGGGTGAAAACCCTCCGAGGAACTCCGAGGAACCACGAACCCCGAGGAACTACGGTTTCAGCCACCGATCAAACCAATCCCCCACCGTCTGAAACCATAACTTCGAATTCTGCGGCTTCAGCACCCAATGCCCTTCATCTGGATACAACAGCATCTTCGACGGCACGCCTCGGCGCTGTAGCGCCGTGAAGAGCTGCATCCCTTCTCCCACTGGCACGCGGTAATCCAGCTCCCCGTGCGTCACCAGCGTCGGCGTCGAGAAGTTCTTCACGAACCGGTGAGGCGACCACTTGGCGTACTCCTCCGGCTGGTCCCAGAAGGGGCCGCCGAATTCCCATTCGGGGAACCAGAGCTCCTCGGTGACGCCGTACATCGATTCCAGGTTGTAGACGCCGGCGTGGGAGACGAGGGCTTTGAAGCGGGTGGAGTGGCCGAGGATCCAGTTGACCATGTAGCCGCCGTAGGAGCCGCCGGCGGCGCCGAGGCGGGTGGGGTCGACGTAAGGGAGGGCGGTGAGGGTGTCGACGCCGTTCATGAGGTCGACGTAGACGCGGCCGGCCCAGTCGCGGGAGATCTGTTCGACGAATTGCTGGCCGAAGCCGCTGGAGCCGCGCGGGTTGGGCATGAGGACGACGTAACCGCGGGCGGCGAAGGGCTGGGGGTTCCAGCGGTAGGACCAGGCGTCGCCCCAGGCTCCCTGCGGGCCGCCGTGGATGAGGACGAGGGCCGGGTATTTTTTCGCCGGGTCGAAGTTCGGCGGGCGGATGAGGTGTCCCTGCACTTTGGCGCCGTCCGCGCCTGCCCACCACAGGTCTTCGGTCGCGCCGAGGGTGAGTTGGGAGAGGAGCGGGTCATTGTGTCGGGTGAGCTGGGTGGCTTTGCTGCCGGCGGCGCGGGGGAGGGAGTAGATGTCCGCCGGGCGGCGCAGGGTGGACATGCTGAAGTAGAGCGTCTTCCCGTCCGGCGAGACGGCGACCGAGTGGGCGGAGCCGCTGTTGTGGAGGAGGGTGACTTTGCCGCCGGCGATCTCGTAGACCGCGCTCTTTCCCTTCAGCGGAGCGACGGCGAAGAGGGATTTGGAATCGGGGGACCAGGTCACCTCTTCGATCCAGTCGGGAAAGTCGGTGGCGATCCGCTTCGACTGGCCGGTCTCACGGTCGTAGAGCCAGAGCTCCCAGAGGTCGGACTCGTATCCCTGCCGCGCCTGGGAGCGGTAGGCGATCCACTTTCCGTCCGGGGAGTAGACCGGGGAGGTGTCGGCGCCGGCGCGGGAAGTGATCCGCTTTGCCTCGCCGTACATCCTCTCGGAGATCGGAACGACATACAGGTCGGCGTTCGTCGACCGTTCCGGCTGCTTGTCGACATTCCGGGCGTAGACCAGCTCCTTCCCGTCGGGCGAGATGTCGAACTCCCCGCCGCCGCCGACCGAGAACGGCGGCGCGTCGAAGGCTCCGGGCGTCAGGTCGCGTGGCTTGCCGTTGAGCGGGACGTAGACGATGTGCGCGCGGGTCGGCTCGACCCAGGCGTTCCAGTGGCGGTAGAGGAGCGAGTCGATGACCCGCGCCTTGGTCGGCCGCTTCTCCGCGGCGACGTTCTTCTCCTCGATGCACTCCGGGGAGATGCCGCAGTCGGGGTAGACGTCGGAGACGAGCACGAGGGCCGAGCCGTCCGGCATCCATTTCACCGAGCCGGCGCCGCCGGAAAGCGACGTCAGCTTGCGCGACTTCCCGCCGGCGACGTCGTAGAGGTAGACCTGCTTGGCCCCTCCCTCGGCGTTGGAGACGTAGGCGATGGTCTTTCCGTCGGGCGACCATGCCGGCTCTTCGTCCTGCTTCGCCCCGTCGGTGATCTGTTTCGCGGCCGAACCGTCGGCAGCCATCAGATAGATGGCGCTCTTCCGGACGTTGCCCGGGAGGTCGATCGTGCTCGCGTCGTACGCGATCCACTTACCGTCCGGCGAGATTTTGGGCGCGCCGATCCGCTTCATGGCCGCCATGTCTTCGAAGGTGATCGGCCGCTGGGCGTGGGCGGCAAGGGTAAAGAGGAGAACTGCCAGGAGTTTCTTCATGCGATGTCCCTGTCCTGTCATTGGGCGTTTAAGAAAACCATGTCATTTGTCATCCTGAGCCGCAGGAATCGTCGCAAGAGCGACAAACATGGCGGCGAAGGACCTGGGCGGGTGGGGAAACGTTGCGTGCCCCCACCCACCAGATCCTTCGCCGCCATGTTTTGTGTTCCGTGGCGCGTTCCTGCGGCTCAGGATGACAAATCTCATTGGATGTACCCCAGCGATTTGAGATTTTCGTAGTACTCGTCGTTCATCGGTTGCGGTTCGGCCGTGCTCGCGTGCGCTCCGTAGCTGGCGATGCGCGGCTGGGAGACCCCGCCCGGCATCTCGGCGGAGAGCGGAAAGCCGAGGGTGTCGAGGAGCGTGGGGGCGACATCCCAGGCCGTCCTGCCGGCGAAGGGGATCGACGACGCCACGACCGCCTGGCCGCTCTGCCCTTCACCCGGCATGCCTGCCACCACGACGTCGTAACCGCGGGCGCGGACGAGGGTGATGGCGTTGAGCACGCCGTCGAGGGCGCGGAGGGAGGCCGCCAGTTGGGTGGCCCGGTCGCGCTCCTGCCGGTTCAGGATCACGTCGAGGGCGGGGAGGTAGACCGTGGCGAAGCGTGGCTTCCGGGCGTCGAGCTCCTGGAGGAAGCGGCCCGTGGCGAGCGCGTCGACGCGGAGGGCGTCGCCGCGCGCGCCGCCGAAGATCGCGTCGGGGGCGGTGGCGTGCAGTCCCGCCTCTTGTGCATCGGCGGTCGCCCACCAGTTCACGGCCACGCTGGTGAGGCCGCGCTCGGCAAAGATCTCCCAGACGTAATCGCGGCGGCGGACGGTCGGCGGCAGCGGCTCGCGGCGGGCCAGGCCGAGGGAAGGAGCGACGTGCATCAGGACGAAATCGCCGCGGGAGATGCGCTGCAGGACGTGCGATCCGCCGCGGAAGCGGACCCCCTCGATCGCCCGCACCCCATGCGCCTCCGTCGGCACGCCCGTGCCGAGGGACGCCCAGCGCTCCGTCGTCGAATCGCCGGGGATCGCGCGGATGGGGGAGACGTGGGGGAGGGCACGGGCGAGGTCGGGACGCGACTGCAGGATCTCGTGGGTGAGCCCGTCGACCGCGATCAGGGCCACACGCGCGATGGTCGGCGAGGTCACGACCATCGGCTCGAGCGCGACGGTGCCGCGGTCGGCATACGCGGGGACGAACAGCAGAGCGATCAGCATTGCCGCCGCCACGGTCATCGGCGCGCCTCGCCGTTTCTGGTGGAACGCCGGGACGCGCTTGAGCTCATAGATGGAGAACGACAGCAGCGCCGCCGAGACGACGATCGTAGCGACGAGGAAGAAGATCGCCAGGAGGACCGACCCGACGATCAGCTCCGTCAGCGGCGGGGCGGTGTCGAAGCGATACCACCAGAGCGCCACCGGCGCCACGAGCAGCGTGCTGACGCCGAACGAGATCGCCAGGAGCGCCCGAGGGGTGTCGATCGGCAGCGCCGGCCGCAGCTTGAGGATCAGCGCCACGATGACGACGGCCAGGAACGCCGCCACGAGCCATACCGCGGCGTAAGAAACGAACAATCCGAGCGTGTCGACCGCATGCAGCGGGTAGTTGCGGAAGACCATGATCGCCGCAGGCGGCAGTGCCCCGAAGAGCGCGATCAGGATGGCTGCCTTGAGGGCCACCGTCGCCAGCTCCACCCAGAACGTGCGCGAGCTCCACGGATCGAGCGCAAACCAGCGTTCGATGCCGTGAGTGAGGTAACCGCGATCGCGTAGCTGCGCGCGGAGGGCGTCTACGTCGGACACGGCGGGGATCATAAAGGAACGAGAGATGAGAGATGAGAGATGAGAGATGAGAGATGAGCGATGAGAGATGAGAGATGAGAGATGAGCGATGAGAGATGAGCGATGAGAGATGAGCGATGAGAGATGAGCGATGAGCGATGAGCGATGAGCAGAAGCCGGGGGCGGGGGCGTTCATCTCTCATCTCTCGTATTGCCGCGTACGAACCCTAGGAATAGAAGCTCCTGCCCCACGTTGTACCCACGGGTCCATGGACTCAACAACTTCCGGGCGTCGGCGGTCGCTGCCGAAAATCATTTCAGGCTTGCTCCTGCTCCTCGGCGTCTTGGCGCTGAAGGCGAAGGGTCTGTTCATTCTCGCCTTTGAAAAGATCCGGATCCTCTTCGTCAACCCGTTCGAAGGGTTCGGGGCCATGCAGTACGCGATCGCGGGGGGCTCGTTCGTCGTCACCATCGCCGCGTACGCCACCCAGTTCCCGCTGGCGATCGTGGTCGGCTTTGTCGTCATTACCCTCATCCACGAGATCGGCCACGCGGTGGCGATCCGGGCCAAGGGACTGCGGACCGGCTTCATGGTCTTCATCCCCTTCATCGGCGGCGCGGTCACGCTCAAGGACCAGCCGACGTCGGCGTATGACGACGCCTTGATCGGCCTGGCCGGTCCGTTCGCCGGGACGCTGGCGTCGCTCGTCTGCCTGCAGTTCTACAAGTGGACCGACGACCCGCTCTGGCTGCTGATCGCCTTCCTCGGCTTCGGCCTCAACCTCTTCAACCTCCTCCCGATCGGCATGCTGGACGGCGGGCGGATCTCCGCCGCGGTGACCAAATGGATGTGGGTCCTCGGCGGCGGGGCGGTGGTCTACAAGGTGTTCGACCAGCCGAACCCGCTGACCATCATCATCGCCATCCTGGCCGCCTTCCAGGTCTACGCCTCGATCATCCGGGAGAAGACCGACAAGAACTTCTATGAAATCGCCCCGATGCAGCGGGCGGCAATTGCCGTCCTCTACTTTGCGTTAGTAATCTTTCTGGGACATCAGACGTATATGACGTACGACCGGCTCGAGCTCCTCAGGCAGTAGCAAGTTGCCGCGAGGAACGACCCGAACGACTTTTTGATACCCTTCCACGGCAACCGACCATGAGCCTCGCATTTCTCATCGCCATCGTCCTCGGCGCGATCACCGAAGCGGCCTCCGTGCAGCCGGTGTTCGCGAGCGTGGCCGTGGCGCGGGAGTCGCGCGGGGCGCGACGGGGGATGGCTGTCCCGACGGTCCGGGTCATTGCCGACCGCGACCGTCCGCTTCCGAGGCCACGGTTCCGTACGCTTTCCCTCCGGCGCTTCCTCGCGCCGCTCACCGGCGCTGCCGCGCCGCGCGCTCCCGCCCGGGTCCGCTGAGCCTTTCCCGCCGTTCCGGCGCGGCCGTTGCTGCGCCCTCCCGAAGCATTTCTGAATGAGAGATCGCCATGATTGACAAGTTACTGACCATGATTTTCGGCTCGAAACACGAGCGCGACGTGAAGGCGATGCTGCCGATCGTCCACCAGATCAACGCCCTCGAGCCCTCCGTCGCCCCCCTCAGCGACGAGCAACTGCGAGGCAAGACCCAGGAGTTCCGCGAGCGCCTCCGCCCCGCCGTCCAGGCCCTCGACGAGGTGAAGAAGGAAATCCCCCGCGAAGAGACCGCCATCAAGATGGCCAAGGCCGACCTTCAGGCTGCCCTCGACGAGGTCCTCCCCGAGGCCTTCGCCGTCTGCCGCGAAGCCGGCAAGCGCGTCCTCAACATGCGGCACTTCGACGTCCAGCTCATGGGCGGCATCGTCCTGCACCGCGGCAAGATCGCCGAGATGAAGACCGGCGAAGGGAAGACCCTCGTCGCCACCCTGCCGGTCTACCTCAACGCCCTCACCGGCCGCGGGGTGCACGTCGTCACCGTCAACGACTACCTGGCCCGCCGCGACTCCGAGTGGATGGGCCGGATCTACAAGTTCCTCGGCCTCACCGTCGGCGTCATCCAGAACCCGCACGGCGACCGCGAGCGGCAGCAGGCCTACCGCTGCGACGTCACCTACGGCACCAACAACGAGTACGGCTTCGACTACCTCCGCGACAACATGAAGTTCGAGCTGGAGGCGATGGTCCAGCGCGATCCGGTCTACGCGATCGTCGACGAGGTCGACTCGATCCTGATCGACGAGGCCCGCACGCCGCTCATCATCAGCGGTCCCTCGGAGGAGTCGACCGAGAAGTACTACACCGCGGCCCGCCTGGTCCCGAAGCTGATCAAGGACACCGACTTCCAGATCGACGAAAAGCAGCACACCGCCGTCCTCACCGAGGAGGGGGTGCTGCATGCCGAGAAACTCCTGGGAGGGATCGAGCTCTACGACCCGGCCAACATCGACATGCTGCACGCCGTCACCCAGGCGGTCCGCGCGCAGGCGCTCTACAAGAACGACGTCGAGTACGTCGTCAAGGACGGAGAGGTCCTCATCGTCGACGAGTTCACCGGCCGCCTGATGCCCGGCCGCCGCTGGTCGGACGGTCTGCACCAGGCCGTCGAGGCGAAGGAAGGCGTCCGGATCGAGTCGGAGAACCAGACCCTCGCCACCATCACCTTCCAGAACCTCTTCCGCATGTACGAGAAGCTGGCCGGCATGACCGGTACCGCGGATACCGAGGCGGCGGAGTTCGACAAGATCTACAAGCTCGAAGTCGTCGTCATCCCGCCGAACCGGCTCATGCAGCGCCGCGACCAGCCCGACCTGGTGTACCGCACCGAGCGCGAGAAATTCGAGGCGATCGTGCAGGAGGTCAAGGAGAAGCAGAAGGCCGGACAGCCGTCGCTGGTCGGCACCATCTCCATCGAAAAGTCGGAGGCGCTGTCGTCCGCGCTCAAGAAGAACGGCGTCCCGCACGTCGTCCTCAACGCGAAGTACCACGAGAAGGAAGCGGAGATCGTCGCCCAGGCCGGCCGCAAGGGGGCGGTCACGATCGCCACGAACATGGCCGGCCGCGGCACGGACATCCTCCTCGGCGGCAACCCGGAGTTCCTCGCCGCGCAGAAGACGCGGGAGATCGAAGACGCCGGACAGCGGAAGAAGATCGAGGAAGAGATCAAGACCGAGTGGCAGGTCGATCACGACGAGGTGGTCCGCCTCGGCGGCCTGCACATCGTCGGCACCGAGCGTCACGAATCGCGCCGCATCGACAACCAGCTCCGAGGACGGTCGGGACGCCAGGGCGACCCCGGCTCGTCGCGCTTCTACCTTTCGCTGGAAGACGACCTGATGCGCATCTTCGGCGGCGACCGGGTCATGGGCCTCATGGAGCGCCTCGGCATGGAAGAAGGCGTTCCCATCGAGCACGGCATGGTCACCCGCGCCATCGAGCGCTCGCAGAAGCAGGTCGAAGGGCGCAACTTCGAGGCCCGCAAGCACCTGCTCGAGTACGACGACGTGATGAACAAGCAGCGTGAGTCGATCTACACGCTGCGCCGTTCCATCCTCGACGGCCGCGAAGGGAAGGAGTACATCCTCAACTCCGCCGAAGAGATCGTAGAGTTCCTCGTCGACACGCATTACCCGGAGGACCAGCGCGAACTGCCGAACGAGACGGAGCTGAATGCCGAGCTGTACGAGTACTTCGGTCTCGACCTCCGCACCGCCAACGTCGACCTGCACACCGACCGGCGCGACGAGGTGAAGTACAAGATCGTCCAGGCGGTCAACAAGCGCTACGAGGAGAAGGAGGCCATGGTCGGCGCGGACAACATGCGCCTGAACGAGAGGTATCTGCTGCTGCAGATCATCGACCAGCAGTGGAAGGACCACCTCCTCAACGTCGACCATCTCAAGGAAGGCATCGGCCTCCGCGGCTACGGCCAGCGCGACCCGCTGATCGAGTACAAGCGCGAGTCGTTCGACCTCTTCCAGTCGATGATGGAGCGCGTCCAGGACCACGTGGTGAAGATCCTGTGGAAGATCGAGCTCTCCGGCGGCAGCTCCTCCCGCGAGAGCGACCACGAAGAAGCCCAGCGCGTCCAGCGCGCCCTCCCGCCCCAGCCCCCCCGCCAGCAGATGACCTTCTCCGGCGCCCCCAAAGAACCCGCCGCCCCGGTCAAACGCACCGCCGCCAAAGTCGGCCGCAATGACCCCTGCCCGTGCGGTTCGGGGAAGAAGTACAAAAAGTGCCACGGGACGGACGCGGCGTAAACTAGCAAGCGATGCCGCACCTCGCCATCGAGATCGACAAAGCCAGGCTCCGTGACTTCTGCCATAAGTGGAAGATCACGGAGTTTGCGCTTTTCGGGAGCGCCGTCCGCCCGGACGAGTTCCGGCCGGACAGCGACGTGGACGTGCTGGTGTCGTATGCGGACGATGCCGGATGGTCGCTGTTCGATCACGTCCACATGCAGGACGAGTTGCGGGAAATCTTCGGACGAGACGTCGATCTTTTGACACGGCGATCCGTGGAGCGGAGCCGCAATCCCTACCGGCAGCGCGCGATTTTGACGTCGGTGGTGCCTCTTGACCTCGCGTGACCTTGGGTATGTGCGCGACATCCGCGATGCAGCGCAGCGGGCGATCGAACACATCATCGGTCTCGATGCCGAAGTGGTCGCCGACGATCCGTTCGTCCAGGATGGCGTCGTGCGGTGCCTCATTCTCATGGGCGAGGCTGCAAAAAATCTGTCGGAGGATGTTCGCGCAGAGTTTCCTGAGATCGACTGGTCCGGGATGATTGGCTTACGTAACATCCTCGTGCATCGGTATCAGGAGATCGATTACTTGGAGCTCTGGACCATCGTGAACCGCAAGCTCGATCCGGTCATTCACCGCTTAACTGCGTACCTGCAGAGGCAGCACCTCCCATGACCCGCACCATCGGTTTCGTCGGCGGCGGCAACATGGCCGAGGCCATGATCCGCGGCCTTTTGCGCGGCAACGACTTCGCGCCCGGGCAGGTCTCGACCTCGGGGCCGCGCGAGGAGCGGATGCGGGAGTTGCGGGAGGCGTACGGGATCAACGCCACCACGGACAACAAGGTGCCGGCATCGGCGGAGATCGTGGTGCTGTCGGTCAAGCCGCAGATCATGTCGCGGGTGCTGGACGAGGTGGCGGACACGATCGCCCCCGATGCTCTCGTGATCTCGATCGCCGCCGGCGTGCCGGTGTCGACGATCCAGTCGCGGCTGGCGAGCGGGACGCGCGTCATCCGGGCCATGCCCAACACACCCGCCCTCGTCGACGCCGCGGCCACCGCCATCGCCGGCGGCGAGCACGCGCGCGAATCCGATCTCGCGGATGCGAAGCGGATCTTCGACGCCATCGGTCTCACGGTGATCCTCGAAGAATCGCAACTCGACGCCGTCACCGGCCTCTCGGGATCCGGCCCTGCCTACGTTTTCCTGATCCTCGAAGCCCTCAGCGACGCCGGCGTGAAAGTCGGTCTCTCTCGCCGCACCGCGCAGCTCCTCGCCGCGCAGACGGTCCTCGGCTCCGCGAAGCTGCTGCTCGAGACGAACGAGCATCCCGGGCGCCTCAAGGACATGGTCACCTCCCCCGGCGGCACCGCCATCACCGGCCTCCACACCCTCGAAGCAGGCGGCGTCCGCACCACGCTGATGAACGCCGTCGAAGCCGCGACGCGGCGCTCGAAAGAGCTGGGGGAGGCGATGGTGAAGAAGGAGGGGTGAGGAGGTTGTCGGTTGTCAGTTGTCGGTTGTCCGAACCGGTCTCGCGAAAAGATCTGTCATCCGAGCGGCGAGCGGCGCCCCCTGTCATCCTCCCTGTCATCCTGAGCCGCCATGCTCTTCGCTTGATGGACAGTTCGTGCGGCTCAGGATGACAGGCTGGTTTCTGCTCTTCCCAGTCCAGACGTGCGCCTCGCTCTCGCCCCACAGCCCCCCTGACTGACAACTGACAACCGACAACCTTCCTCAAACCCCCACACATCCGTTTCCACGCTTTGGACGTAGGATGGAACAAATGAAACAGACGGCGGTGGTCCTCTTCACGGGGGATGTGCGTCGGGAGGAGCGGCGGAAGAATCTTCCGCGGCGGTTCCTGGCCGCGCTGCACGCGTCGGTCGCGGGGGGAGTCGCGTCGCTGGACGGGTGCGATCTCTTCGTACGCGGCGACGATCGCGGGCTGCCGAACGTGTGCGAGCGGTTCGATGCGCGCGGTCCGGTTTCCGATCAGGTCAGCGAGATCGTGGCTCTGCTCTTCGAACGCGGTTACGCGCGGGTCGTCCTGCTGGCCGGCGACGTCTGCCGGTTTGCTCCGAAGCTGCTCGCCGATTCCATTGCAACACTGAAGGACACGGCCCCGCGCGCCGTCATCGGCCGCAGCGGCGACGGCGGCTTCTACCTCGCCGGCTTCAATCGCCGGCCGGACATCGCCTGGCACGCACTGCCGTGGTTTCAGCCGACGATCGCGGAACGCCTCGAAGAAGAACTGCAGGTCCATGGCTTCGAGCTCACCCGCGCGCCCGACGTCGACGACATCGACGCCCGCGACGACGCCGAAAGGCTGCTCGCGCAGCCGGGCCTCATCGCCCGATGCCTGCGCGCCGTCCTGCGCTCGCTGCTCGCCGCGGTCACGATCACAAGGACGCCCGAGTTACTGCGGCCGCTGCTCCTCATCGCGCCGCCCTACCGCCGCCCGCCCCCGCGGCCGCGTTGAAACGCGCGCACCGGCCGCTGCATCAGACGCCAGGAGGAAACACTCATGTTGGCTCTCACCGAGCGCACGCCGCTCTTCGTCCCCGCGGTGCACACGTTCGAGGCGGACGGCCTCACCTACGCCCTCGACCCCGAGGCGCCCAACTGGATCGCGTTGGAGAGCGGCGGACACGACCTGCTGCAGAACATCGCCGCGGAGCCGGTCACGTTCGGCGCCCTGGTGGCGCGCTACGCGGAGCGGCGCGGGCTGGAAGCGGGGAAGGCGTGGGTGCACGTGCACGACTTCGTCCGCGGACTGGAGCGCGCCGGCTTCGTCGCCGAAGAGCCGTACCGGCGCCCGGCCTACGGCGGACGCGCCTCACTGATCGAGCCGAGCGGCCTGCGCGAGCTTTGGCTGCAGGTCAACAACGCCTGCAACCTCACCTGCACCCACTGCCTCGTCTCCTCCGGCCCGAAAGGGATCGGCGGCCTGCCTCCTGAAGAGCTGGTCCGCCTCGTCGACGACGCGAAGCGGCTCGGCGTCGAGCGCCTGCTGATCACCGGCGGCGAGCCGATGCTCCGCCGCGACCTCCCGGACCTCCTCCTCCGCGCCACCAGCCAGCACGGGATGGAAGTGATCGTCCTCACCAACGCCACGATCATCGCCGGCGCGGTGAAGAACGCCCTGGATCGGCTCGATCGCACACTGGTCAAGTTCCAGGTCTCGGTCGACGGCGCGCGGCCGGAGACGAATGACCCGATCCGCGGCGCCGGCACGTTCCGCAAGGCGCTCGACGGTGCGGCCACGCTCGCCGGGATGGGCTTCGAGGTCTCGCTCACCACCGTCACCACCGAAGAGAACCTCGGCGAGCTGCACGAGCTGCCGCCGATCGCCAGGGAGAGCGGCGCCCGCAGCCAACATCTGATGTGGAGCCACAAGCGCGGCCGCGCGGTCGAGTCGGGCAACGGCTTCTTCCCCGACACCAGCGCCCTCACCGCCGCGGTGCTGCGCACGATCGAGGCCGCGCACTCCGCCGGCGTGCAGCTCGACAACTACGAGACCGTCAAGCGCCGCACCAACGGCATGCCGGGCGTGAAGTACGACCTCGGCAATCCCGGCTGGGATTCGGTCTGCATCTACGCCGACGGCAAGGTCTATCCCTCCGCCGCGCTGGCGAACGAGCACGCCCTGCTCTGCGGCGACGTTGCTCATAACTCGCTCGGCGACATCCTCGGCGCCTCGCCGATCATCGCCTCGCTCCGCCGCGCGACGCTGATGCACAACGCCGCCGTCGTGAACGACCCGTTCCGCTTCCTCACCGGCGGCGGAGACCTGGAGCACGCCTGGTGTTTCACCGGCAGCTTCGCCGGCGTCGACCCGTACTATGGCGTGACGCTGGCGATGACCCGCAGGGCTATGACTGAGCTCGGCGAGGAGAAGCGGAGCCGCAAGAACAGTCGCTCCGGTTACGACGCGCCGCTGGTGCTGCACGCGATGGGGGAGGGAGCGATCGCCTGCGGGACCGCCGACGGCGTGCTCGCCGAGGAGCCGGTGCTGACGCTGCATTCCAACTGCGTCCTCTCGTTCGACGTCGACAAGCCGCGCCAGAAAGTGCGCGAGTTCTACGGCGCCGCCGCGGAGACGCCGCAGGCGGAGCTCTGCTGCCCCACCAAATACGACGACACCGCCATCTCCCACATCCCGCAGGACGTGCTGGACCGTTTCTACGGCTGCGGCTCGCCGATGACCACCGCCGGCATCCGCGAAGGCGAGACGGTCGTCGACCTCGGGTCGGGCGCCGGCATCGACGTCTTCATCGCCGCGAAATTCGTCGGCGCGGCCGGACGCGCGATCGGCGTCGACATGACCGACCGGATGCTCAGCGTCGCCCGCGAGAACCAGCCGCGCGTCGCCGCCTCGCTCGGCTACGACGTCGTCGATTTCCGCGAAGGTTTCCTGGAAAAGATTCCGGTGGAGTCGAAGAGCGTCGACCTCGTCACGTCGAACTGCGTGGTCAATCTCTCGCCCGACAAGCCGCGCGTCTTCGAGGAGATCTGGCGCGTCCTTCGCGACCACGGCCGGATCGTGATCTCCGACATCATCTCGGAGAAAGACGTCCCGCCGCACCTGAAGGTGAACCCGCAACTGTGGGGCGAGTGTCTGGTCGGCGCGCTGACGCAGGAGGACTTTGTCGCCCAGCTCGAGCGGGCCGGCTTCTACGGCCTGGAAGTGCTGAAGAAGACGTACTGGAAGGATGTGGAGGGCTACCCGTTCTTCTCCGTCACCGTCCGCGGCTACAAGTTTGAGAAGACCGCCGGCTGCGTGTTCAAGGGCCACCACGCCGTCTACCTCGGGCCGGGCAAGGCGATGGTCGACGAGGAAGGGCACCTGTTCCCTCGCAACGTGGCGTACGAGATCTGCACCGACACCGTCGCCAAGCTCTCGAACCCGCCATACAAAGGTCAGTTCGCGATCCTTGAGCCGGGCGAAGAACGCGCCGGTTACGCCTGCTGTGGCCCGGAGGGGTGCTGCTGATGCGCGCCGTTCGCCCGTGCGCGGGAACGACAGGGGGCCTCCGGCGGGCGGGCACGGCCCGCGGCGTTTGTTTTCGCGTGGACCACGATTCGAGCGAGAGGCGCGCGTTCAGCCTTGGGCAGCCAACGCAGCGGGCCGGGCCCGCCCGCCGGAGGCCCCCCGGTCGCTCCCTGTGGGCGGGTGGAACGCGCGCGGTCTTAGCACTGCTGCTCGTATGGCCCATGCTCTCAGTCGCCGCCGCACCGCGGGCCCTCAAGATCAACGGCTCCACCACCGTCAACGCCGTTGCTGCCGAAGCCGCGGAGATCCTGCGGCGTGAAAAGAAGATGTCCATCACCGTCGACACCCAGGGCGGCTCGTCCGGCGGCATCTCCGGCGTCGGCGACCGCTCGATCGACATCGGCATGTCGAGCAAGCCGCTCACCGCCGAAGACCGCGCCAAGTTCCCGAAGGCGAGCTTCGCCGGCACGCAGATCGGCATGGACGCCGTGGCGCTGGTCGTTTCCGCCGACGTTTGGAACGGCGGCGTGCGCGCGCTCACGAAAGCGCAGATCCGCGACATCTATGAATCGAAGATCGTGAACTGGAAGCAGGTCGGCGGTCCCGACCGGCGCATCGTCTTCTTCAACAAAGAGCCGGGACGAGGGACGTGGGAAGTCTTCGCGGCATGGCTGTACGGCGACACCAAACGTGCGCCCGCGGTCCGGCACCCGGAGGTCGGCGGCAACGAGGAGACCCGGCAGAAGGTTGCCGCAACGCGCGGCGCGATCACCCAACTCTCCTCCTCCTGGGCCGAGAACCATCCGAAGGTGAAAGCGATCGCGATCCGCCTCGATGACGGCGTCGCGGCCGCTCCCGACCGCGCCACCATCGCCTCCGGGCGCTACCCGCTCTCCCGCCCCCTCCTCTTCATCACCTCCGGGCCGCCGGCAGGCGACGCGAAGACGTTCATCGACTTCGTCCGCTCCCCACGCGGCCAGGAGCTGATGCGCAAGCACGGCTATCTCGGCATGTCCGATCTCAGCACAGGGACGGCAAAGGGAGCGCGTTGAGCAGACCGCGCGTCGACACGGTGCGCCTCACCGGCGCGGCAGCGACGGCGATCACCGCCTCGGCGCTGCTCGCCGTGATCGCGCTGCTCGCCGCGCAAAGCATCCCCGCCGCGCGCCAGGGTCTCCTGCACTTCGTCTCCGCCAACGACTGGTCGTACCGCGCCGCGACCTTCGGCGCCGCCGCGATGATCTACGGCACGGTCGTCGTCTCGGCCATCGCGCTCCTGCTCGCCGCGCCGCTCAGCTTCGCGACGGCCGTCTTTCTCTCCGAGATCTGCCACCGCCGCTTGCGCATGCCGCTCAAGGCGGCCATCGAGCTCCTGGCCGGCATCCCCTCGGTGGTCTACGGACTGGTCGGCGTCCTCTTTCTCCGCGACCTCATGGGCGCGGCGTTCGAGCGCCTCCAGTGGAATGCCTGGCAGGGCGACACCCTGCTCACCGCCGGGATTCTGCTCGCGGTGATGATCGTCCCGACCATGACCACACTCGCCGACGACGCACTGCGCTCCGTCCCCGCCCGCTCCCGCGACGCCGCCCGCGCCCTCGGCCTCACCCGCGCCGAGTCGGTCTTCAGCGTCGTCGTCCCGCAGGCGCGCTCCGGCCTCGTCGCCGCTGTCCTGCTCGGCCTCGGCCGCGCGCTCGGCGAGACCATCGCCGTCTTTCTCATCGTCGGCCGCGCCGACAACCGGCTCCCCGAGTCGTTCGCCGGCGCGATGCGGACGCTGATCGAGCCGGGCCAGACCATCACCTCCAAGCTCGGCGGCGCCGAGCCGAACATCGCCGCCGGCGACCCGCTGCACGGCGGCGCCATCGCCCTCCTCGCACTCGTCCTGCTGTCCCTTGTGCTGCTCGTCACGCTGGCGGCGGACCGCCTGCGCACCGGCACTTTCGCGGAGGAACATTGAGAGGAACATTGAGACGCACCAGGGACCGGATGCTGACCATCCTCTGCACGTTTGCCGCGCTCTTCGCACTGGCGATCCTCGTGGCGATGATCGCCATCGTCGTCATCCGCGGCGCGGGCGGCCTGTCGTGGCAGTTCCTCACCACCGATGCCAGGAACGCCGGTGCCGCGGGCGGGATCGTCTACCACATCGCCGGAACGCTCCTCCTCGTCCTCACCGCCGCCGCCGTCGCCGCCCCGCTCGCTGCGGGGACCGGCATCATCAGCCACTTCTACCTCCCGCCGGGACGCGGCCGGCGGGCCATCGAGCGCCTGCTGCACGCGCTCAACGGCGTGCCGTCGATCGTCTTCGGCCTCTTCGGACTGGCGGTCTTCGTCCGCTTTCTCGGCCTGCAGAAGTCGTGGCTGGCGGGCGGCCTGGTGCTCGGCATGATGATCGTCCCGACCGTCACCGTTGCCTTCACCGAAAAGCTGCGCGCGATTCCCCGCGCGAACATCGAGGCGGCGTTCGGCCTCGGCCTGAGCCGTCCGCACGTCGTCACCACCGTCATCCTCCCGCAGAGCGCCGCCGGCCTCGTCACCGGCGTGCTCCTCGGCATCGTCCGCGCGGCGGGGGAGACCGCACCGATCCTCTTCACCGCCGCCATCTTCGCCGGCGCCACCCTGCCGCGCGGCATCGTCGACAGTCCGGTCCTGGCTCTCCCGTACCACATCTTCGTGATGGCCCAGGACGCGTTCGACCCCGCCATGACCCGGAACCTCTGGGCCACCGCAACCGTGCTCTTAGGGATCGTCATGACCTTCTCCGCCATCGCCCTCCCGCTGCGCATGCGCCTGCATGAGGAGGCCCGCCATGACTGAACGCGGCTTCCCGATCCTCAGCACCGCCGGCCTCACCGTCACTACCGCGGGCGGCCGGACGCTGTTGCGCGATGTCACCCTGCAGATCCCGGCCGGCCGCGTCACCGCCCTCATCGGCCCCTCCGGCGTTGGCAAGACCACGCTGCTGAAGTGTCTGAACCGGCTCATCGACCTCACCCCGTCCGTCCGTGTGACCGGCGAAGTCCGCTTCGCCGGCGACGACGTCCGCGGCGGCGGCATCGACCCCGACGACCTCCGCCGCCGCATCGGCACGGTCTTCCAGCAGCCCGTCACCTTCCCCGGCACCATCGCTCACAACGTCACCTTCGCCGCCCGCAAGATCGGCCTCATCGCCAAACGCGACGAGCCCGATGCCGTCGAGCGCTGCCTCACCGCCGCCGGCCTCTGGAACGAAACCAAAGACCGCCTCCGCGACCCCGCCACCATTCTCTCCGTCGGCCAGCAACAACGCCTCGCCATCGCCCGCGTCCTCGCCGGCGACCCCGAGGTCCTGCTGATGGACGAACCGACCTCCGCGCTCGACACCAGATCGACCGCCGCCCTCGAAGAGACGATCTACTCCCTGAAGCACACCAAGACCATCGTCATGGTCACCCACCACCTCCCCCAGGCCCGCCGAGTCGCCGACTGGGTCGCCTGCCTCTGCCCCAGAGAAGGCGCCGGAGAGCTGGTGGAAGCCAACGAATGCGAACTGCTCTTCGACGCGCCGGAGCACCCGGGAACGGTGGAGTTCTTGTCGTGCTGCAGTGGGTGAGGCGTTGTCAGTTGTCGGTTGTCAGTTGTCCGAACCAGTCTCGCGAAAAGTCCTGTCATCCCGAGCGTCGAGCGAGGGACCTGGGCGGGGGAGCGCAGGATGTCCGCAATGGCCACGCGCGGGCGAATCACGCGACCCTTGCCCCTTTGTCATCCTGAGCCCCAGGAACTCCCCAAGAAGAGCAAGCATGGCGGCGAAGGACCTGGGCGGGTGGGGTGGGATGAGCGCCCATCGCTCCCCCACCCCCCAGGTCCTTCGCCGCCATGCTTGCCGCTCGTGGGATAAAACCTGCGGCTCAGGATGACAAGAGGGGGAAGGGCATCGTTGGGTTTGAAGTATCGGCTGCTGGCAACACGCTGCGCCTCCCCGCCCGCTCCGGTCCCTCGCTCGACGCTCGGGATGACAGACCTCTTTCGCGAGCCCGGTTCGGACAACTGACAACCGACAACCGATAACATCCCGCGACGCCCCCCAACCCCACCCGGCACTACAATTCCCTTGTGGACGACACCCTCGACGACGTCGAAAAGGAGCTCAACGAAGCCACACGGCGTGCGTGGACGCTCGTCCACAGCACCGAGCCGCGCCTCTTCACCGTCCGTCCCAACCCCAGCAGCTGGTCGGCCGCCGAGTGCATCAGCCACCTGAGCATCTCCACCGAGATGTTTCTCCCGGTCCTGCGGCTCGCCCTCGACGACGCCCGCAAGAAAGGCGTCCTCTCCACGGAGAAACCAAAGATGGACCTCCTCGGCCGCGTGCTGCGCTGGTTCCTCGAGCCGCCCATCCGGAAGCGCGTCAGGACCACCGCCCCCTTCGTGCCGAGAGCGGTGCGCGCCAAGAACGAGGCCTTCGGCGAGTTCGCCACGCTGCAGTCGAAGCTGACCGAGATGATCAACGCCGCGCGCGGCGTCAACCTGCGCAGAGTCAAGATCGTCTCGCCGTTCGACAAGCGCGTCCGCTACAACGTCTACTCCGCCTTCCGGATCCTCGTCGCCCACCAGCGCCGCCATCTCTGGCAGGCCGAGCAGGCCGTCGCCGCCCTCATGACTGGGCGCGCCGCGAGCGCGCGCGAGCGCGCAGCCACTCGATGACCCCCGGCAGCAGCGAGAGGAAGATCACGATGATGATCACCTTCTCGATGTGCTGCTCCGTCGCCGGGAACAGCGTCACCAGCAGATAGCCCAGCATCGTCATCGAGAACACCCAGCCGATGCCGCCGACGACGTTGAAGAGCGCGAACCGCTTGTAGCTCATCCCCGCCATCCCCGCGACTACCGGCGCGAACGTCCGGATCACCGGCACGAAACGGGCGATGATGATGGTCTTGCCGCCGTGCCGCTCGTAGAACTCCTGCGTGGCGATCAGGTGCTTCTTCTTGAACAACAGCGAGTCTTCCTTCCGGAACAGCGCCGGCCCGAGCTTCTTGCCGATGTAGTAGCCGGTGGCGTCGCCGGTGATCGCGCAGAACATCAGCAGCAGGTTGAGGTAAACGATGTTCAGGTCCCCCTTCGCGGCGAACAGCCCGGCCGTCACCAGCAGCGAGTCGCCGGGAAGGAAAAATCCGATCATCAGCCCCGTCTCGGTGAAGACGATGATGGCCAGGGCGATGTAACCTCCGGCCTGCACGAGGCCGCGGACGTCAGTCAGGAAATGAAACCAATCGCGCAGGGTTTCCAACAAGAGCTCCTTAGATCGAGAGATGAGACATGAACGATGAGCGATGAACAGAAGCCGGGCGCGAGCTCATCGCTCATCACTCATCGTTCATCGCTCGCCTTCGAGGGCGGGTGATCATAATGCAGCCAGTGCAAGATCGATACGATGTGGTGATCCTCGGCGGCGCCTTCAGTGGCGCCTCGACCGCCATTCTGCTGCGCCGCGAGCGTCCCGAGCTGCGCGTGCTGATCGTCGAAAAAGCCGAGGCCTTCGACGAGAAAGTCGGCGAGGCCACCACCGAGATGTCGGCGATGTTCCTCACCCGCCGCCTGGCCATGTGGGAACACCTCGAGCGCGAACAACTTCCCAAAGAAGGGCTGCGTTACTGGTTCAACAACGACAAGGTCACCGGCCACGTCGACGCCAGCGAGACCGGCGCCTTCATCCGCAGCGTCGTCCCCTCCTTCCAGCTCCGCCGCGACGCCCTCGACGAGCACCTCCTCGCCACCGCCGTCAAAGAAGGGGCGGAGCTGCTGCGCCCGGCGAAAGTGCGCGACGTCGCCGTCGGCGACTTCGACCACCGCATCACCGTCGAGGTCGCGGGTGAAACGCGCGAGCTGCACTGCCGCTGGATCGTCGACGCCACCGGCAAAGTCACCTTCCTCGGCCGCAAGCTCGGTCTCATCGAGCGCAACGAAGAGCATCCCACCGCCGCCATCTGGTGCCGCTGGAAGAACGTCCGGCACATCGACGACCTCGCCGTCCGCCTCGGCATCGCCTCCGGCAACGTCGGCTCCCGCCGCCTCGGCACCAACCACTACACCGGCTACGGCTACTGGATCTGGGTCATCCCCCTCGGCAATGGCGAGACCAGCATCGGCGTCGTCTTCGACAAACGCCTCATCGACCTCCACCAGAGCAAAAACCGCGCGGAAGACTTCATCGCCTTCCTGAAGGCAATTCCCTCGCTGCGCGAGCTCCTCGAAGGAGCCGAGCCGCGGCTCGACGACCTCCGCTTCTACTCCCACCTCGCCTACGCCACCAGGCAGTACATGGGCCGCGGCTGGGCCCTCGTCGGCGATGCCGCCGCCTTCCTCGACCCCTACTACTCGCCGGGACTCGACCACGCGGCGTTCTCCGCCGAGGCGACCGCGGAGATCATCAAAAAAGACGCGATGGGAGAAGACATCGGCGCGCTGGTCGAAGAGCACAACATCACCTTCGTCCGCTCCTACTGGCGCTTCTTCCGCGCCGTCTACAAAGACAAGTACTACTACATGGGCGAAGGCGACCTCCTGAGCGCCGCCATGCTCATCGACACCGCCCAGTACTACATCTTCGTCGTCCTGCCGGCGTACAAAATCCACAAAAAGTTCCACTGGATGCCGGTCCTCGGTCCCAAGCCCGCCTTCATCAGCTACCACCTGATGAAGACCTACAACCGCCGCTTCAAAGCCATCGCCGAAAAGCGCCGTGCCGCCGGAGTCGCGGGCCTCTACAACGACGGCCGCCGCATCAAGGCCTACTTCAACCTCGGCGTCGCCCCGATGCGGATGGTGTTCCGCGGACTGAAGCTGTGGCTCCGGGCGGAACTGCAGGCGTTGCGGCTGAACGTGCGCCGCAAGGCCGCCCAACCGGCCATTCCCGAAACCGCCGCCCCCGAGCTTCCGCCGCAGGCGTAACGCGGGCTCGGATGGCCGACACGCTGGAGAGAGGTTGGACTGATGGACGCAGGAATCATCGCCGGCCTGGCCGCCATCGCGATCGCCGGGATCATTGACGCGCTCCTCGTCGTGAAATGGAACCGCGCCTACTTCACGATCGGCATCCCCATCTTCATGCGCCGCGTCGAAAGGCCCGAAGGCATCGCCGACACCTCCCTCGACGACCTCGAGACCTCGTCGAAGACCGCCGGCGGCGCGCCATTGCTCTTCCACCGCTTCGCACCCGACCTGATCGCCTTCCGCGACAAAGTCTTCGGCGGCATGATGCACTACATCCCGATCATGCACGGCGTCATCCGCCACGACCTCGCCGAGGGAGTCGTCCGGGTGATGGGCATCCTCAACTGGTTCCCCATCGCCTTCCTCGTCACCTTCGCCGCCCTGCTGGGCAAAAACGTCCTCGACCTCCTCCCGTTCGTCCTCTTCGTTTTCGGAGTCATCTACTTCATCCAGGCCGTCCGCTACAACCGCATTGCGAAGAAGCTCGGTACAGTGCGCACCGCGGTTGCCGGATGAGAAGCGGTTCCTTGCCGAAGGAGGTCGCGGCGGCTGCCGAGGTAAGCGCGGCACGTGTCGAGGTAGCTCCGGGGAATCGGCAGAGTAGGTACCTCAACCTGGCGGGGTATGCACACGAGGCCGCCGGGGCTCACGCGAAGCATGAAGGAGTAGCCCGCGGCGGCTGGCCGGGTAGGCCTCTGAGGTTGTCGGAGTACACGCGGCAACCTGAATGAGTAGCCACGCCCGCATGACGAGGTAGCTGCGCCTCCATCCCCCGGAATGAACGCGCGCCTGCCCGATGATGACCGTTGTCCTGCTCGAGTAGGACAACTCGCTTACCCGGCAATGCCGGCTGTCCTACTCGGTCAGTACATCTCACCCACCCCGGAATGGATGGCGCCATCCCCCCGCAATGGAACGCATTCACTTTGCCATGCACGGTGACCTGCCCGAGTAGTACACCTGACCCACCGCGCGATGCCGCGTCGCCTACTCCGACAGTTTCCCGGACCAACTCTTTCAGGCGACCGGCGCTAGAATGCCTTGATGGCTCGTGATCTGAAGCAGGTGTTCAGAGAAGCATTCGAATTGCCGGAAAGCGACTCGACACCCGGCCTTTAGGCCGGGGTTCCACAAGCCCCCAGGTGAGCCCGCGTAGCGGGCAACAGAAAAGCACGTCTGCGCGGGGTTCGTGTTCTGTCGCCCGCCACGCGGGCTTGGAAAATCTGTCCAAGCTTGACCCGGCCTAAAAGGCCGGGCCTACAGATCGTTCGCCGCCTTCGGCGGCGGTGCCAGCAATGACCGGCACCCCCTATTCGGGGAGCGGTACTTGGAGTTGCTCACGCTTGGAAGGACAGGGTCTGCTGCGAAGCTGGTTCGGACAACTGACAACCGACAACCGACAACGCAGCTACAACGCCTCCAACGCCGCCCTTGTCACCTTCCCCCTCTCGTCCACCGGCATCTCGTCGATGAGTTTCACGATGCGGGGGACTTTATGGAGGGAGAGGCGGGTGCGGCAGTAGGCGCGGATCTGGTCGCGGGTGATTTCGGGGGTGGCGACGATGGCGGCGGCGACGACTTCGCCGCGGGCGCCGGCGGGCTCGCCGTAGACCTTGGCTTCGCGGACTCCTTCGATCTGGAGGAGGACGGCTTCGACTTCGCGCGGGTTGACCTTTTTGCCGGCGGTGTTGATGAGGTCGGAGGCGCGGCCGGTGAGGGCGACTTCGCCGTCGTCGCGGAGGTCGACGAGGTCGTCGGTGGTGAACGCGCCGTCCGCGATCGGTTGGAAGGTGGCGGCGTCGAGGAGGTAGCCGGAGGCGACGGAGGCGCTTTGTACACCGAGGCGGGTGCCGGTGGTGGTGAGGGTGACGTGCTCCATCGCCGCGCCGACGGTGCCGCGCTCGACGGC
>DASPHC010000136.1:0-249472 GCA_035629865.1 Thermoanaerobaculia bacterium
CACCCTGGCCATCCTCACGCTGATCAACTGCCTCGGCGTCCGCAGCGGCAACAACACGCAGACCGCGCTGATGCTTTTGAAACTGGCGGCGATCGTCCTGCTGATCGTCGCCGGCGGAATGATGGGCGGTACGCCGCCAGCGCCTTCGTCTGCACTCGAGCCGACCGCGCCGACGTTGTTTGCGCTGGCCGCCGCCATGACCCCGGTGATGTTCGCCTACGGCGGCTGGCAGACCGCGAGCTTCATGTCGGGAGAGCTGGTGCGGCCGAAGCGCGACCTGGCGATCGGCCTGCTGGCAGGCGTCGTGGGCGTCATCGCCGTCTATCTGCTGGTCAACTTCGTCTGTCTCCGCGCCCTCGGCTCGGACGGTCTCGCCGCCACGACCACTCCCGCCTCGGCGGTGATGCGCCTGGCGCTCGGCGAGCGCGGCGCGAAGCTGATCGCCGCCGGCATCGCCATCTCCACCCTCGGCTTCCTCAGCCAGGGGATGCTCACCGCACCGCGTGTCTACTACGCCATGGCCGAGGACCGGGTCTTCTTCCGCGCCGTGGCGCGGGTCCATCCGCGGACGCGCGTGCCGATCCTCGCCATCGCCCTGCAGGGCGCCGCGGCGATCGTGATCGCCCTCTCCGGCACCTACGAACAGATCCTCAGCTACGTCGTCGCCGTCGACTTCATCTTCTTCGGCCTGACCGGCCTCTCCCTCTTCGTCTTCCGCCGCCGCCACCCCTCCGCCGGCTTCCGCACCCCCGGCCACCCCTTCACCACCGCGATCTTCGTCCTCGCCTGCTGGCTCGTCGTCGCCGGTACGTTCGCGCGGTCGCCGGTGAACAGCATCATCGGGGTGGGGATCCTGGTGGCGGGGTTGCCGGTGTATTGGCTGTGGCGGAGAAGAGGGATTGAGGATTGAGGATTGAGGATTGAGAATGGCGCTCCGATGCGAACGCCGCTCGCGACTCTCGTCCGAAAGTTCATCCTCAATCCTCAATTCTCAATCCTCAATCCGCTTTTTTTGCTTCTCGCGGCCTGCGGCCCCGGCGCCGAGGCTCCCAACGGCCGCGAGCTCTATCTCGCCTACGGCTGCGCCGCCTGCCACGGGGAGAACGGCGACGGCAACGGTCCCTCGGCCGGCCTGTCGTTCGTGAAGCCGCGCGATCTGCGGAACCTCGCCGCGTACAGCGGCCCGAAGAGCGCCGAGGGGATCGCCGGGACCATCGCGATCGGCATTGCAAGCGGGCGCACCGGCATGCCGGGATATCCGGACATCCCGCAGCGCGAGCGGCTCGCCATCGCGGAGCACCTCCTGTCGCTCGCGGCCGCACCGCGCGGCGTCACCGCCGACGCGGTCTGGGTCGCCGAGTCGAATCCCGCCTGGAAGATCGCCGCGGCCTACGCCAGTCTCGCCAACCCGACCGCGAACAAGGTCTCGCTGGTGAGCGCCTCCACGCCCGCCGCGCGGACGGTGGAGATGCACGAGATGACGAGCGCGGAGGGGATGATGTCGATGCGCCAGGTGGAGCGGATCGACGTCCCGCCCAACGGCACGACGCGCCTCGAGCCCGGCGGCACGCATCTCATGCTGATCGACCTCACCCGCGACCTCCGCGCCGGCGACGCGGTCGTGCTCACCCTGCAGTTCGATGACGGGAGTGTGCGGACGGTGAGTGCGCCGGTGCGGGCGATGACCGTGACCGCCGCCACCACGGGCGCCGTGACCATTCCCCCGCAGACCACCGGCGAGTACACCCTCCTCGATCACGACCGCCGCCCCTTCCATTCCTCGTCCCTGCGCGGCCAGCCGGCCATCCTCTTCTTCGGCTACACCCACTGCCCCGACGCCTGCCCGATGACCATGGCCAAGCTCGCCCGCGCCTACCGCCTCGTGGGGCCGGATGCGCAGAAGATCCCCACCCTATTCGTCAGCGTCGACCCGAGAGACACCCCCGAGGTGCTGCGCCGGTATCTCTCGTACTTTGGTGCGACTCCCGCGAAAGGCCTCACCGGCTCCCAAGCGCAGATCGACGCGGTGGTGCAACAGTTCGGCGCCCGCTACGAGATCCACGGCTCCCGCGTTGACCACACGTTGAGCATCTACCTGATCGACCGCAAGGGGCGAGTGGCGAAAAAGTTTGATCCGGCAACGGCGGACCCGCGCGAGATTGCGAAGGCAATGCGAGAGCTTTGATGGGACCAATAGGACCTATGGGACCTATGGGACCCATAGGACAAATGCAGGCACCTTTCGTCCTATAAGTCCTATAGGTCCCATAGGTCCTATCAGTCCTATCGCCCTCCCCCACCCTACCCCGCCACCGCGCTATCCTTCCCTCATGATCTCGCGCACCACCAACGGCACCGTCACCACCCTCCGCCTCGCCCACGGCAAGGCGAGCGCACTCGACCTCGAGCTCGTCGAAGGCCTCGCCCGCGCCGTCGCCGAAGCGGGTGCGTCCGACGCGCAGGCGGTCATCCTCACCGGCACCGGCTCGATCTTCTCCGCCGGCGTCGATCTCTTCCGCCTCGCTGACGGCGGCGCCGACTACGCGCGGCGCTTCGTCCCCGCCCTGTCGCGCATGCTCCTCGAGCTCTTCTCGTTCCCGAAGCCGCTGGTCGTCGCCGTGAACGGACACGCCATCGCCGGCGGCTGCATCATGACCCTGACCGGCGACTACCGCCTCATGGCCGCCGGCAACGGCCGCATCGGCATGCCCGAGCTCCTCGTCGGCGTCCCCTTCCCGCCCAGGGTTCTCGAAGCCGTCCGTTTCGCCGTGCCGCCGCAGCACCTGCAGACGCTCATGTACACCGGCCGCACCGTCACTCCCGACGACGCCCTCCGCTTCGGCCTCGTCGACGAAATCACCGCCCCCGACGCCCTCGAATCACGCGCCGAAGAAATGGCCCGCCAGCTCGCCGCCCTCCCGCCGCACGCCTTCGCCCTCGCCAAACGCCAGCTCCGCGACCGCACCATCACCCACGCCAAACACTACGCCAACGAGCTCGATGGCGAGGTGTTCGAACAGTGGTCTTCGCCGGAAACGCATGCGCGCATTCATGAGTACCTGGCGAAGACGGTGAAGAAGGAGAGATGAACGATGAGCGATGAGAGATGAACGCAACCCCGAGCGGTTCATCTCTCATCTCTCATCTCTCATCTCTCATCTCTCATCTCTCATCTCTCATCTCTCATCTCTCGTCGTTGCTCGGCAGCGGCATCGCGGAGAGAATGTGCCCCATGACTTTCCGTGCCCTCGTCGCGCGCGAAACCGAAGGCGGCTACAACGTCGCCGCCGAAGAGCTTCAGGACTCCAACCTGCAGGCGGGTGAAGTCGTCGTCGACGTCGCCCTCTCCTCCCTCAACTACAAGGATGCCTTAGCCGTCGCCAAGCGCGGACGGATCATCCGCCGCTTCCCGATGGTCCTCGGCATCGACCTCGCCGGCACCGTCGCCTCCTCTGATACCGCCGAGTTTTCCCCAGGCGATCTCGTCCTCGGCACCGGCCAGGGCCTCGGCGAAAGCGACTGGGGCGGCTACACCCAGCGCCAGCGCGTCCGCGCCGACGCCATCGTCAAAATCCCACAGGGGATGACCGTCGAACAGGCGATGCAGCTCGGCACCGCCGGCATCACGGCCATGCTCTGCGTCCTGGCGCTGGAACGGAACAATGTTGTTCCCAACGACAAAGAAGTCGTCGTCACCGGCGCCGCCGGCGGCGTCGGCTCGATCGCCGTCCTTCTCCTCGCCACCCTCGGCTACCGCGTCGCCGCCTCCACCGGCCGTCCCGAGCTCGCCGACTACCTCCGCGGCCTCGGCGCGACGACCATCGTCCCGCGCGAAGAGCTCGCGAAAGAAGGCGCCCCGATGCAGAAAGAGCGCTGGGCCGGCGGCGTCGACACCGTGGGCGGCCCGACGCTCGCGAACGTCTTCGCCCAGACCGCCTACGAAGGCGCGGTCGCCTCATGCGGCATGGCCGGAGGCCACGAGCTCCACACCACCGTCTGGCCGCTCATCCTCCGCAACGTCTCCATCCTCGGCGTCAGCTCCCTCCGCACCCCCAAGCCGCTGCGCAACGAAGCCTGGGAACGCCTCGCCCGCGACATCGACGCCGCCAAGCTCGCCGGCCTTTCCGCCACCGAGCCCCTCTCCCGCATCCACGAGCTTTCCGAAGAAATCCTCGCCGGCCGCATCCGCGGACGCACCGTCATCGACGTCCATCGCTGAGGCAGACCCAAAAACGGGAACGATCCCTGAATGAACACCGCAAGGGAGGTAGGCCCATGCAGAGAGAAACCGAAGACCCGCCCATCGACGAGCGCGAGATCGCCGAACAATGGGTCGCCGCAGGCACCATGCCCGACGCCGACGAAACCTGGAACGTCCCGATCGAAGACCCGGACGCAACGGTGCCGCTGAGACGGTAGGGGGCGGCGCGGCCGACGACGCGACCCGAGGGCCTTGATCTTCGCCGGCGGCGAGTCTATATTTACTTCCGGAAGGATATAGACACGTTCATGTTCCTTGTTGGATGCGCGCTGAGTCTCGCCCTCCTCTCACCGCCTCAGCGCGCCGCCTCTCCCGCCGAGTACGCGATCCTGCACGGCTCCGCGGTGGTGACGAAGACTTCTGCGCATGAGATCGCGATCGTCGTCAACGCGTACCGGGAAGAAGCACAGGCCGATCGCCTCGCCGACCATGTCTTTCGCTTCTGGACTGAAGCAGAAGTGCCGGAGATCGCCCTGACGAGCCGCGCGGCATCGATCGAGTTCCGGGGTGACGAACTGATCGTCGTCGCGGCCGACCGTCAGTGGTTCATCGCTCTGACCGTCGGCGACAACAGGCAGCCTCCGGCAGCACCAGGCGGGTTCACGGCTTCACGCCTGGTCGGGTATGGGTTGAATCACGAGACCGGCCCGGCCGTGAATCGAATGCCGTTCGTGGAAGATCCCGAGGTGACGACCGGACGGGTACAACAGGTCGATCACGGCGACGGTACCGGCGCCGTCGGTTCGTGTGACGCGGGAGGGAGAGGCTCGACCTCGTGCAGCCTTACCAGCGTCACGTCGAGTTGCTCGGTAAGTTGTACCTCGGGCTTCTATGCCTGCTGCAAGTACGCCCCCGAAAACACGTGCAAGTGCATCAAGTACTGACGCGGCGACAACTGACAACCGACAACATCACGGGACGACCGGCCCAAGCCAGCCGCCCCGTGCATTACCTACCGCAACTCATCCCGCTCGAAAGCCTTCGCAAGCGCGTTGGCCTTCGCGGTCTTCACCTTCGTCGGCAGCATCTTGTGCGCGGCGCTCTGAAGCTTCTTCACCGGGCGCAGGAGCGGGTTGTTCCACATCGCCTCGACCGAGTCGCGGCGGGCCTGCATCAGATCGCCCAACTCCCGGAGCTGTTCGTCCTCGAACAACCGGCGGGCCTGCTGGAACATCTGCGTCTCTTCTTCCTTGATGTGATGCTCGATCAGCTCCTTGAGGACCTTCGCCTTGGCCGCGAACTCCTTCGACTTCGGGTTCGCCGACTTCAGGGCAGGCAGGACCATGTCGACGACGTGATGTTCCTCGGCGGCCTCATAGAAGAGCTCCTCGCCGTCCCTTCCCTTCGTCACCGCCAGGAAGGCCGGATAAAAGATTTCTTCCTCGATCTGCGAGTGCATCTTGACCTCGCGCTCGATCTGCGCAACCAGCTGCTCGCGCTGCTTGACCGCGCGGTCGCCGGTTCCTTCCAGTTCGCGGAGCAGGCGCTTGAGAGTCGCGTGGTCCGATTTCAACATCGTGATCGCATTCGGCATTGGCGTGTTCCCTCCGATGTAAACAATTGCGTGTTGCATGCCCGCCGAGTGCGGGAAAATCGCCACTTATGAATGACTCGAGCATCCTCCACGACCGCGTCCGCGAGTCCTTACAAGCGGCCAGCATCACCGACTTCGAGATCCTCCCCTGCGAGCCGCACCTCGCCGATACAGCCGAGTTCTGCAGCCACTACGGCATCTCCGCCGACGAGGCCTGCAACGCCATCCTGGTCGTCCTCAAGACCACCCCCCGCCGCTACGTCGCCTGCCTCGTCCGCGCCGACACCAAGCTCGACGTCAACAAGAAGGTCAGCGAACTGACGGGCGTGAAGCGCCTCTCCTTCGCCTCCGGCGACGAGACCGCCGAGCTCACCGGCATGATGATCGGCGGCGTCACCATCCCCGGCCTGCCGGATGACGTTCCCATCTACCTCGACCAGCGGGTGATGGAGCGGCCGAAGATCATCGTGGGCGGCGGCAACCGCTCCAGCAAGATCCGCCTCGCGCCGGCGGAGCTGCTCAAGCTGCCGAACGCCGGCGTGGCCGACGTCGCCGTATTCCGCTGAAATGCGCAAAGATCTCCGGCGCGTGGGCACGGCCCGCGGCGCTGGTTGCCATGGGCGAAACGCGTTCCTTCCGCACGAAACGCGATCCGGGCGGCAACAAACGCCGCGGGCCGTGCCCGCCCGCCGGAGTATTCACGGAAGCTCCGTGGGGACTTGGTCCCCACGGAGCTCAGATCTCCCGTTAGAACGTCACGCTCGACGTATTCGAGCAGACAGTCGTGCCGGCGTTGCACACCTTGTAGGTGAACGTGCCGGTGGTGTTCTTCGCCAGCGAGGAGTCGGTGTAGGCACCGTCGTTGGCAGTGGTGGTGATTCGGGTGTTGTTGCGGAAAACGTCGACATTCGCGCCGAGGCCGCCGCTCCACGTCAGGTCGACGCGCGGACGGCCACCCTGTTTGTATCCGCGCGTGGCGAGCGTGTACACCGGCGCCGTGCCGCCACAGGCCGACGGCTTGTTGAAGTCCTGGGTGACGTTGACCGTGCAGCCGAAGATGTTGCAGGAGTCGGTGCCGGCGGCGTTGAGACCGATGCCCATCGCCGAGAAGGCGTTCCAGACGATGCAGTCCTCATCCTGGGTCGGCATCGCGGCGAGGATGCCGTCGCGCATCTCTTCGTATTCGGGGTTGGCGGGAGTGAAGTTCATGCCGTCGATCACATAGCTCCAGAGCGAGTCCATCGAGCGCCCCGAGGCCAGCCAGAGCGTCCGCAGCTTCCACATCGTCGCGGCGTAGATCTCGCCGTCCGCGTGCACGCTGCCGCCGGTGGCGCTGCCGTACGTCAGTGGGTAGCCCTCGTAGCGGTAGCGGCGGATGCCGGTGGCGCTGTTGTTCGAGTACTCGCCCACCACGTCGTTGCCGTTCATGTAGCAGGCGACCGTGTCGGACATCCCCTCGCCGATGGCGCCGGCCAAGCCGCCGCTCATCGAGCCGATCATCCGCCAGGTCAGACCGTGGCCGTACTCATGGAAGACGACGTCGGAGTCGAGGTCGCCATCGCGGTTCGGCGTCGACCTCGTCCAGATATACATCTGCATGCGCGGGCGGCTGCCGTCCGAAGGCGTCGAGAAGTTGGCGTTGTTCGTTCCGCCGCCGTCCTGCGCCTCGGCGTTGACCGGGTCGTTCCCCGAGCCGCCTTTGCCGAAGTTGTTCGTCTGGAAGTTCCCCTGGCTCTCCACGAAGCCGTGGCGATAGAGCTTGTCGTGGATGACGTTGTTCAGATAGAAGAGGTTCGAGACCGCCAGCATCTGGTTCGTCACCGTCGTCGGTGCCGCGGCCGGGTCGTGCGTGAAGACGAAATCCTGCGTCGCCGAGGTCGGACGGCCGCCGGCATCCGCGGCATTGTTGTTGTCCCGGTCCAGATACGCGTCGACGTTATTGCCGGTGGTGGTATTGCTCGCCACCCAGCCGGAAGGCGACTCGACGTTCCCCGAGCCCGGCCCGCTCACCAGCGTCTGCGACGCGGCATTCGGGTGGACGTTGAAGATGAAATACGAGTCGGTGTTGGTGCGGTGCTCCTGGTGCACCACCTGCCCCGACTTCCCGATCACCGTGTGCCACAGATCGTTGCTCTTCTTCTCCCACGTCTCGACGACGAAGCCCTCTTCGAGCGACCCGTCGCCCATCGGGACGAGCACCGGCGTGACCACCGGCTGGCGATAGAGCTCCGGCACGCTTCCCTTGAAACGATGCGCGAACGCGGCAGTGCGGGCGCCGCCGGCATCGATCGAAGCGCGCGCCACCGGGCCGGCCTCGATCGACTGATCGATGATGCTGGTCAGGCGGCCATGCCCATCGACCGTCGCCTTGACGTAAGCGCCGTAGATCGGACGCCCGTCGACGGACTGCTCGAGCACGAGGTGCTTCGTCCCCTTCGCGCCGCGGCTTTCCTTCCGGACCGCGAGCGCGCGCCCCTCGGGGACGTACGACCGCACGATCTCATCGGCAGCAGCGCTGGACGGAGCGGTCAGCCCGTCGTCCGAATGTTCGATCTTCGAGAGATGACCGCGGAACTGGCCGTTCCCGGCAAACGCTGCCGTGTGGAACGAGCCGACCAGGAGCACGATGAGCCATGGGGCAAACTTACGCATCGAGAGGATTCTCCTTACGCTTGAATGGTGAATCGGATAGGCGAACGCTAGAGCAACGCCGCGGCCAGCCCCATCGCCACGTGTTTGCAATGACTTAGCAATACCCATGGATCGTCCTCCGACCCTTTCGACCGGAACTGACGGGTCAGAACTACGTCCATCCGCCAGAAATTGACCCGCGGGAATGCGGTCGAGGCAGGGTGAGTTAGAGGCGCTTGACACGTGAGAGTGCCGTTCGCTACTCTCCGCGTCCCTCGCCTTCCGGCGCATTCGTCTAGGGGTCCAGGACGCCGCCCTCTCACGGCGGTAACACGGGTTCGAATCCCGTATGCGCTACCAAGCTTTCAGCAAAAGTTTGAGCCGGAAACGTCGATTTCTGCTCGACTTCCGCTGAATCGCGATTCGGACGCGAATCGGTCCGAGTCAGGAACATCGTGGGTACACTTCTCGAGATCGAGAGACGACCGGAACGGAAGCATAAGGTGACAGTCGAAGAGGCGGCAGCATCGGCACCTACCTATATGTTCTCGCTCTTCGGCTTCAACCACGACGAACGGATTTCCGTACCGGGGGGGCGCTTTCGGATAGTTGACTGCTGCATAACAGCATGTGCTTGTGGCTTGACAGGACATCTCCATGCTACCCGTTCGATTACCAATCAGCCATTGGCGTTTCCAGTAAGTCTACTTTGTGCTCATAAAAAACATTCCGTTAGTCATCACAATGCGGCAGCGTCTCTTCAAAACGAATATAGTCCAACAAGTCTGGCAAAAAGGTCGTCAACTCGGCCGGCGTAACGTCACTGCCTTGGCCATGCGAAAACGCGTTACGCCGTTCGATAATTTGATGCAACTTAGCTAGTTCTGTGGGCGGCGGTAGATATGGGGTTTCTTCCCGATGTGTCTGGAACGACTCAGCGATTAATTTAACTTCACCGAATGTATATCGCTCAACCGCCTTTGTTGCCGCGCTTCGGGGTACAACACCCTTTGTCACCGCCTCTTCAAGATTCTTAAATTTCGTCTTCAGAATCCACGCAACACGCCCTCTCAAGGCACTCTCAAGAATACCACAGAGCGTCGTATACACATTGCGATGCTCGAGGAGGTCGCCAAGAACCGTCGCGCGGATCGCCTGACTTCTTAATCTGGCTACATCTGTGCGTGATAACGTGTGCAGTGATAGGCTTAACTTCCTAAATCCGTCAGCGATCCTCCGAACACTTTCAAGGATCATCTGCTGCTCACCGTGCGGCGTCACGCGAAACTCGCGCTGTTCTTTCTGATTCAATTCCGGGCCAATGATAAAATCCCTAATCTTCTTCTGTTCGTCAGTGAGAGGTGGGATCAGCATATTCCGGTATTGCCTAGTCGCTTTATTACCGACCACAACGTATGTATTTGTGTGTACGCTTAGATCGAGCTCGGCGCACTTCCTGTGAAACAACTCTATCAAAGCGTATAATTGAACTGGTGGGCAGACGGTGCGAAGCAGCAGCTGAATGTTCGCTGAACCATACCCTTCATAGACTGAAAACACAGCACTTTGCGGTACCAAAAATTCATTAACCAGGCGTTTAAAAATTGCCTTAGTGTACTCCTCTGGTTCTGACGGTGTAATACCTATGGACATGTAGGTTTCAATCTGTCCATCGGGTGGCTCAGCGTCTTCAACACCAAGCACATAGCCATCATCTATCCAACGCTGTATCAGCGTATCGTTTATAGACTCGGCCCCATGTGCTGCCTCAATTAGCTCTGTCAGCACATCGCGGGGCGGAATATCTAAACTCGTTTGCAGCACTCCGTGTCGATGAAATTTTAATATCGTGGTGACTGTGAACGTGCGAGGACGCCGCGTAGGGTCGATCTCTGCACCGCTCTCAATAACAAATGGCTGTGTATCAATTTCGAATAGCTGCTCGCAGTCTCCCAAATGAACCAGCAAAAGATCATATGGTCCCAGCACGCTTACGCACTTAAGTGGAAGCGTCTCTTCTTTCTGGATCAGCTCTGTTGCGTGAAAATAGTTCCACGTTCTTATTAATTTGAAACGAAAGGTCTTGCCCAACGTTTCGAGTAATACCGGATTAATGATGGCGCGACGAGTCATAGCGATGCCTCAGTTTTGACAGCTCCACTTCGTTACAGAAGCCCAACCCGGGTTCGAAAAACGACCCACGACCCTCGTGAGCCTATCGTGCGTGTACTAAGTGCTTTCCGTTCTGTCACTCTCCGCCGCATATTCATCGACCCAAAGATGCCCGGGGTGCCGAAGACAAAAAATACAACCATACATACGAAGAAACCGACGAACTGTGCCGTAACTAACCACCGCGGCGCCTTGTCCCCCGCGATGATGATCATCGCCAGAATGACGAGGGCCGGAACGACTGTCAGAACGAACAGCGACTGCGAACGACACCCTTTGCCAGCTCGGACGTGTTGCTCTTGCTAAGCCCGATACGAACCGCACGAGCGTCTGTCCGCCAAGTATTGCAGCACTAATCGACCACTCAGGAGATGCGGTGATTTGGGCGAAGTGCTCTCCCTTAAAGATAAATACTAGTGTAATTACAATGAGTGGCAATAACACGAACAGAAACTCCGCTCCTGCACTGGCCAGAGCATTGCCAATCGCCGATCGTTTCATCTTTTACCACGTGCCTTGTAGATCCGAGATTTCGCCTCGGTATTCTTCCAGAGTGTCCAGCGCGATAAAGATTGGCCGTCGAGACCCATACTGTTTGACACGTCGTATGTTGTCATTCAGATTTGCGCTGTCCATAACGGCGTCCATGCCATTGCCGATCGCATATTCAAAAATTGTTTGCTGACTCCAGCGACTCCGGTGGTCTGACTTGGAGGTATGTCGAGTATCAGCTGAACGCCGACTCCGTGATCACGAAGATGATGGAAGATGGCCGACCAGAGGACAAACTCCCAGACCTTGATTAGGTGTGGGATGGCGATGACTCGATACGTCGCAGTTCTGGCAGCAAGCGTCGTCAATACCTGTTGATAGACGTGAGGTTCCGACACTTCGATACACACGTGGTTCTTATTGTCCGCCGGACTAACGGGATTTTCGTGAAAATAGGACTCGCTGTACTCATCTTTTAGCGTTTCAAGTTCGGCCTCGCACGCGGGCAAGCCGAACGGTTTCCTGAATTTGCTCCATGCGTTTGCATAGTCCGGCAACGCGTCCTCCGACATCTGGATTTTACGACCCCCGTATTTGGAGTGACAGATCTTGAGGCTTCCTACCACACCCATCCGCACCGATGTGTCCCGTTGGCGGAAAGGAACCCGTTGCTCGTGGTCGTGCTCCTCGCCGCCTCTATCGCTAGGATGGCCTAGTCGTCGACCATTAGCACGAGCATTTCCGTTGTTCAGACTAGCACGATAGCGAGCCTGGGGACGCATTTCCGCTTGGCCGACGGTCGGTATCGCCGATTTGCAAGGTGTCGTCCGCATCAGTCCGTCGTTCCGTGTTGCGTACCTTACCTCCCCTTTTCTCCGAAAAATCTCGAGCTGCCCGGCCCGCGTATGGTTTGTTCGACCTTTCGTCCACGCTAAGAACCGCTTCCTTACCGTGTAGCATCGACGCTTGCTAAGGTCACACATCACTCGATTCTGTATGGAGGGCTCATGTGGTATCGATCGAGGAACGCTCGGAAGGTACCCTGAATGTCCTGCGGTCAGCGGTAACAACGCCGTGCTCCGCTGGGACCACGCCGTCCTAGTGCGGTTGAGCGAATCGCCTGATATGCTTCCGTCCAGGAATTCGCGGAGGTGGCGTGAAGTCATTTGGGCAATCGCATCTCACGTTCAGCCGGTCCCCTGAAGATACGGACGGTTTTGAAGTCTTCGAGGGACGCGATGACTTGCATCCCGATGAGGTCTACTCCTGCATCGCGCTCTACCGGAAGAACTGGCGCAACGACTGGCCCGCCCTCGGCGGCACACGGTGGCTGCAAGCCATCGGCGATGAAATTCCCACTCCCGAGATGGCCCGGAAGGAGGCGACATCTCTCGCTCTCGCGATGTTCATGAAGAACAACCTCATCCGGAAAGCGGAGCTCGAGCTCGAGCACCGCGATCAGCTTCTATTCGGATGGCAGGGGGGGAAGGGCGTCATCTGGACGCCGTGGGATAAAGGTCGCGACGTGCGCCACAATCGGAGGCACCTCACTCCTCGCCGCCTCATGTGCCACGGGCTGCTCGTCGAGCAGCTTCGGGGCGAGTATATCGGCTCCATGGATGCGGGCGTGGGAAGGAGCGATCTGCGGTGGATCGAGCGCGCGACGAATTTCACTATTGGGAACGGCTGCCTCGCGGACACCGGGGACGGCACGGCGTTCGGCGTTCATTCTGGAATGCGCACCACTCTCGCCATGCTCGGCAACGGCGGCGACGGCTCCCGCAGATTGGAAGGCATTCCCGTCCTGATCTGCGGCCTCGGCAAAGTGGGCTTCCCGCTCATGCAGATCCTTCACGAAGACGGAGCGATCGTCTCCATCTGGGAACCGGCACTTCCGGGGACGACCGACGCTGATCTGGAGGCGTTCTGGACGAAGGCGGACGATGCCGGCGCCGCAATTGAGAGGAAACACCTCGATACGCTGAAGGTGCTGCGCAGGAACATCTTCACCACCGAAGCTGAGGCGCTGGAGGCAGCGCCGGCGACGAATCGTGGAATCCATTTCGTCTGTCCGGCCGGCTCACGCATCGAGTGGCTCACGGAAAGGATCGACGGGAGGATGCGCTACGAGATCCTCGCCTCGCGGTCTGATGCTGCGGAATGCATCGTTCTTGGCCCAGCTAACGATCAGCTCCCGATGAGCAGCGGCAAGCAGGTCTTCCGCGATGAGGCCATCAAACGGATCACGGAAGCCGGCCTTCTCTTCGTCCCCGACCCCATTGTCAGTCCCGGCGGCGTCATCGCGGTCAGCCACGAACTCACCGCCCACTGGAAGATTGAGAACGTTCGTAACGACTCGATTCACATCGTTGACAAGAGCGTTCGCATGCTCTTCGATCTCACCGAGGACAAACGCAGTTCGGCAGCAGTTTACAAAGCATTCGAAACTCTCGCGCTCGAGTAAACTCATGACCGAATCAGCACCCGGCGAATACCGTCACGAAGAGATCGAGCCGAAGTGGCAGCAGCGCTGGAGCGACAGCGGCATCGATCGATCCGAGATCGACCGCACGCGTCCGAAGCATTACGCGCTGACGATGCTCCCCTACCCGTCCGGGGACTTGCACATGGGGCACTGGTACTCCATGGTGCCGCCCGACGCGCGCGCGCGGTTCATGCGCATGCGCGGCTACAACGTCCTCTTTCCGATGGGGTTCGACGCGTTCGGGCTGCCGGCGGAGAACGCCGCCATCAAACGCAACATCCATCCAAAAGAGTGGACCTACCGGAACATCGCGCATATGCGCGCCCAGCTTCGCTCGATGGGAGCGATGTTCGACTGGCGGCGGGAGATGGTCTCGGCGGACCCGGAGTACTACCGCTGGACGCAGTGGCTCTTCCTCAAGCTCTTCCACGGGGACCTCGCCTATCGCAAGAGCGCGGCGGTCGACTGGTGCCCGAGCTGCAACACGACTCTTGCGCGCGAGCAGGTGTGGGGCGACGATCGCCACTGCGAGCGTTGCGAAACGCCGGTCACACGCAAAGAGCTCGCACAGTGGTTCTTCCGCGTGACGAAGTACGCCGAGGAATTGCTCGATTTCTCGCAGATCGACTGGCCGGAGCGCGTGCAGACGCTGCAGAAGAACTGGATCGGGCGGTCGACCGGATGCTGGATCGCCTTCGAGATCGACACCGGTGCGAAGGTGGAAGTCTTCACGACACGGCCGGACACGCTCTGGGGCGTTACCTTCATGACCGTCGCGCCGGAGCACGAGCTCGCAGGTGCGTGGGCGCAAGAGTCGCCCGAAGTCGCACGCTATCTCGAACAGACGGCGCGGCAGTCCGACATCCAGCGTGAAACGGCCGACCGCGAGAAGACCGGCGTGTTCACCGGTCACTACGCCATCAGCCCCGTCACCGGAGAACGGATCCCGATCTGGGTCGCCGACTACGTCCTTGCCTCCTACGGAACGGGCGCGGTGATGGGCGTCCCGGCGCACGACGACCGCGACTTCGAGTTCGCGCGAAAGTTCGGACTGGAGATCCGGACCGTCATCGAGCCGGAGAGCGGCGAGCCGCTTCCGGAGCCTCTCGCCACCGCGTACACGGATTACGGCCGCATGACCAATTCCGGCCCGCTGAACGGCGTCCCGGGCGATCGCGCTGTGATGGCGGCGGTCGAGCACCTCGAGAGCCTCGGCGCCGGCCGACGCGGCCTTCAGTACCGCCTGCGCGACTGGCTGGTCTCGCGCCAGCGCTACTGGGGCTCACCCATCCCGATCGTCTACTGCGCAAACTGCGGGATCGTGCCCGTGCCCGAAGCCGATCTGCCGGTCCTGTTGCCCGACGACATCGAGTGGCGGCCGACGGGCGAGAGCCCGCTCAAGCTGCATCCGACCTGGCGCAACACGGCGTGCCCACGGTGCGGAGGGCCGGCCGAGCGCGAGACCGACACGCTCGACACCTTTCTCTGCTCATCGTGGTACCACCTGCGCTACCTAAGTCCACAGTTCGCCGACGGCCCGTTCGACCGCGAGGAATACGATTACTGGATGCCCGTAGACACTTATACCGGCGGCATCGAGCACGCCACGATGCACCTCATCTACACACGCTTCTTTCATAAAGGACTGCGCGATTCCGGTGTCACCGTCGGCGACGAGCCGATGCTTCAGCTCCGCAATCAGGGCATCATTCTCGGGGAAGACTCGGAGAAAATGTCGAAGAGCCGCGGGAATGTCGTCGCGCCCGACAAACTGCTGGCCGACTACGGCGCCGACACGATGCGGGCATATCTGATGTTCTTCGCGCGCTGGAATCAGGGCGGACCGTGGAGCAGTGAAGGAATCTCCGGTACCGCGCGATGGCTGCGTCGAGTCTGGACGTCGTACGTCACCGAAGGCGACCCGTCAGGAACCAGCACCGAGGCGACGCGGCGCCTGCGCCGCAAGCTGCATCAGACAATCCGCTCGGTCACGCACGATTTCGAGACGTTCGAGTTCAACACGATCATCGCCGCTCTGATGTCGTTTCACCGCGAGATGACTCGCGCGTTCGACGAGGGCTGCTCGCCCGAGGCGTGGCAAGAGGCACGCGAGGCGTACGTCGCCCTGCTCGCGCCGGTCACTCCCCACATCGCGGAGGAACTGTGGGAGCGGCTCGGAAAGCGCGACTCCGTACACGTTCAAGCGTGGCCGGCATGGAGCGACGAAACCGCCGCCGAGGACGAGGTCATCGTCGCGGTGCAGGTGAACGGAAAGGTGCGCGCAAAGCTGCTCGTCGCCGCCGACATCAGCGACGACGAGCTTCGGAACCGCGCGCTCGCCGAGCCAGGCGTCATGCGTCACCTGCAGAACGCCTCCGTGCAACGCGTGATCGTCGTCCCGGGCAAGCTCGTCAGCATCGTCGCCGGGTGAAGCTGTGACAGCAGGACTCGTTCCGGGCCACGGCCAATCGCCTGCGCCGTGAAAGAGCATGGCTGGCAGACACACGATGGCGAGAGACGATAAGAATCGCGGCTTGCATCGCGAAGGGATGACGAGGCCTTTCGAGCGAGCTCCAAAAAGAACCGTTCCGGACTCCCTACACCATCGCCACCATCAAAACGTCGCCGTTCCAAGGCCAGCACGGGGATCGCCCATGATTAGGAACAGGAAGGTCTGTTCCTGGACGTAGGGACGGAAGAGCTTGCGCAGGACCTGGAAGCGGAACATCAAGACGATGACGAGGAGGCTGGTGGCCAGGGTCAGGTAGTTGAGTCCGAAGAGACGGGTCACCGAGTTGTCGCCGGAGACGATCACGTTGTAGCCGTCGTTGATGGTGAAGTTCAGGTGATGACGGCGAAGAGGCCGCCGATGATGACGTCGGCCAGCTCGAATGCTTCGACCTTGAACCCTCCTCTCCGCGTCCCCTCGCATCCGGCGCATTCGTCTAGGAGCCTGCGCGGCAGAAAGCTTTTCAAAAACAGCACTGCTCGACCGTTTTCTCGCACGCAGCGGCAGCCAGAACTATCGCTGTCAGCATCGCGACGTGATGGACGATGCATCTCTTCAATTCGAAAAAATCGCGCCTCATATCGAATCGTAGAGCGGCAGAATTTTCTGGCGCGCAGACTCCTAGGGGTCCAGGACGCCGCCCTCTCACGGCGGTACACGGGTTCAAATCCCATATGCGCTACCATCCTTTTCCGACATCTGAAAAACGCCACGCATGCCGCCGGCGCGAGAACCTCGATCCCTTGTCGCTATATAGTGGATACGTAGACCTCTGCAAGGGAGATTTCACCTGTCCTTCGTCTTGAAGCCAAGCGCCTCGGCACTTCTGGCTGTTTTTGCGGTCCTCTCTTATCCGCCGACCATCCACGGACAGGAGCTGACAGTCACGAGCCTCGCCGGGCCGCAGGGGGGAGCGGGATTCGATGACGGCACGGGGAGCGAGGCGCGATTCAACGGTCCGAGCGGAGTGGCAACCGACAACAACGGGAACATCTACGTCGCCGATCGGGGAAACAGTACGATCCGGAAGATCACCCCTGCGGGAGCGGTCACGACCCTGGCGGGTCTTGCGGGAAAGACAGGAAGTGCCGACGGGACGGGGAGTGCGGGGCGGTTTTTCAGTCCCACGGGAGTTTCAACTGACAGCAGCGGGAACGTCTACGTCGCCGATTCGTTCAACCAGACGATCCGGATCATCACGGCGGCGGGAACGGTTTCCACGCTGGCGGGTCATGCGGGAGCCTTCGGGAGTGACGATGGGACGGGAAGCGCGGCGCGGTTCAAGCAACCGTCCGGAGTGGCAACCGATACCATCGGAAACGTCTACGTCGCTGATACGGGCAACAGTACGGTCCGGAAGATCACGGCGGCGGGAGCGGTCACGACGCTGCCAGGTCTTTCCGGACTCTTCGTATTTCCGGAAGACATTGCAGTCGATATCAGCGGAAACGTCTACGTCACTGAGTCCCAGACCATCCGGAAGATCACGCCGGCGGGAGCGGTCACCACACTGGCGGGTCTTGCGGGTAACCCGGGAAATGTCGACGGGACGGGGAGCGCGGCAAGGTTCTTCCATCCGCGCGGAGTAGCGACCGACAGCAACGGCAATGTGTACGTCGCGGATCTGAGTAACCACACAATCCGAAGGATCACCCCAGGGGGAGTGGTTACCACGCTGGCGGGTTTTGCGGGAATCGCGGGGAGTGCCGACGGGACCGCGAGCGCGGCGCGGTTCGACAATCCGATCGGAGTGGCAACCGACAGCAGCGGAAACGTCTATGTCGCCGATTCGGGCAACAATACGATCCGGAAGATCAACCCGGCCGGATCGGTCACCACGCTGGCAGGTCGTGCGGGTGTCGCAGGAAGAAGCGGAAGTGCTGACGGGACGGCGAGCGCGGCGCGATTCAACTTTCCGAGCGGAGTGGCAACCGACAGCAGCGGGAACGTCTACGTTGGCGATTCGAGAAACAATACGATCCGAAAGGTTACCTCGGAGGGAGCGGTCACCACGCTAGCCGGTCTTGCGGGAACCGCGGGGAGTGCCGATGGGACGGGGAGCGCGGCGCGGTTCAGCAATCCCATCGGCGTGGCGACCGACAGCAGTGGGAACGTCTACGTTGCCGATTTTGGCAACAGTACGATCCGGAAGATCACCCCGGCACGAGCGGTCACGACGCTTGCGGGTCTTGCCGAAACCCCCGGGAGTGCCGACGGGACGGGAAGCGCGGCCCGGTTCAACGCTCCGCAAAGAGTGGCAACTGACAGCAGCGGGAACGTCTACGTCGCTGATACGGGCAACCAGACGATCCGGAAGATCACCGCGATGGGCGCGGTCACGACGCTGGCCGGTCTTGCGGAAGACAGAGGGAGTGTCGACGGGATGGGGAGCGCGGCGCGGTTCAACGATCCGACCGGCGTGGCCACCGACAGCAGCGGGAATGTCTACGTCGCCGACTACAGCAGCAGTACGATTCGGAAGATCACGCCGGCGGGAGACGTCACGACGCTGGCGGGTCTGGCGGGACACGTCGGGAGTGAAGATGGGACGGGAAGCGCGGCGCGGTTCTTCGATCCGGTTGGAATGGCGGCCGACAGCAGCGGGAACGTCTACGTCGCCGATTCGAGGAACAGTACGATCCGGAAGATCAGCCCGGCGGGAGCGGTCATCACCGTGGCGGGTCTGGCGGAAACCCCGGGCAGTCTCGACGGGACGGGAAGCACCGCGCGTTTCAACCAACCGCGTGGAGTTGCGACGGACAGCAGCGGCGACATCTATGTCGCCGATACTGGGAACAACGCCATTCGCAGATTGACGGGAGCCCTTGCAGATGCCGCCACCATCGACATCTCAACGGGGACGCCTGGAGCCACCCGGCAGCTCGACACCTCGCCCCACACGGCGATCTCATGGCAGTGGAGCGTGATTCGCCGTCCGGTCGATTCCGTCGCCATCCTCTCGTCCGCCTCAGTCCGCAATCCGACCTTCACTCCGGACGTGCCCGGCCTGTTCATGTTCCGGCTCATTGCGACCGGAACCGGTGCCTCGAGAACCTCTACGGTGGACTTGACCGTGAACCCAGTGTCCGGCCCTCGCCGTCGCGCCGTCCGGAGTCCTTGAGGCCGTCAGCGATGCTGCTGCAGAAGGCTCCGTAGCGTGTGATCCTTCACGATGCACACGTCTTCCACGGGCACATTTCGGGCACAAATCAGCGAAGCGCCGTTCCTAAGTCACTGAGTCCGCAGGGCACGTTACGATGGCTGCAACGCATTCAAGTCCCGTATGCGCGACCAACCTCCGCTGAGTCTTGAGCCGTGAAGGCCGACTTTCTGCCAGCTTCGAAATTACTGCGTGCAGCGGATCGTCGTTCATCGGCCGGCGAGCCCGAGCGACCTGTGACGCGCTATGCTGCGAGGATGCTTCGACGGATCGCTCTGGGGCTTCTCTCCTTCGCCGTTCTGGCCGTGTCGGTTTCCGCGGCGACGTTCACCGTCACGAGTGCGGCTGACTCAGGAGCGGGGTCGTTCGATCAGGCAATCCTCGATGCGAATGCGACGCCCGGTCTGGACAACATCCACTTCAACATCGGCGGCGGTGGGCCGCAGGTCATCACCACGGGGCCGATTCCCGTCATCACCGATGCGGTCGTCATTGACGGTACGACCCAGCCGGGCTACGCGGGCACGCCGATCGTCACCCTCGACGGCAACGACGTCATCGGCGCGGAGCTGCGGATTCAGAGTGCCTCCCCGAGCACGATCCGCGGACTGGCGATCGTCGACATGCTCGGCGCAGGGGTCCGCGTCGAGAACGGCGGCGCGACCATCACCGGCAACTACATCGGCGTGAACGCGTCGGGTCTCGTGGCGGATGGCAACAACGGCGGCATCGAGGTTTACGAGAGCGTCGACGGCGTCGTCATCACCGGCAATGTGATCTCAGGGAACGCCGGCAACGGGATCCAGCTCTCCGGAACGCCCGGCGTCGCCGCCTCGGACGACAACATTGTCCAGGGCAACATCATCGGCCTCGATGCGTCCGGCGTGAACGACCTTGGCAACAGCCTGAATGGAATTGCCGTGGACGGCGGCAACAGCAACCAGCTCGGCGGAACGGCCGCCGGTGAGGGCAATGTGATCTCCGGCAACGGCGGCTTCGGCATCCGCATCAGCGCGCGCGGCGCCGTCGTCACGGGAGCGGTGGGGAACACGGTTCAGGGGAATCTCATCGGCACGAACGGCACCGGCACCGCTGCCGTGTCCAACGGATTGGACGGCGTCGCGTTGTTCGGCCCGCACCAGACCACCGTCGGCGGCACGACCGCAGGCGCCCGCAACGTGATCTCCGGCAACACCAACGCCGGGGTGAACGTCAGTTTCGACACGACCGCCGGGACGCGCCTGGCGGCGGACACCGTCATCACCGGAAATTTCATCGGCACCGACATCAACGGGACCGCGGACCTCGGGAACGTCCTGAACGGAATCGCGATCGTGTCGTCGACCGGCACGATCGTCGGCGGCGCCGCGGCGGGAGCGGGCAACGTCATCTCCGGCAACAACCTGCACGGCGTTTCCTTTGCCCAGATCGGAGGGAACCCGACCAGCGGCGCGGTCGTTCAGGGCAATCGCATCGGCACCGACGTCACCGGCACGGCGGCGCTGCCGAACACCGGCAACGGCGTCGTCTGCGCCTTCGCAGGCACTCAGGCCCTGCTCACGGACAACACCATCGGCGGCACGGGAGCCGGCGAGGGAAACCGGATCTGGTTCAACGGCGGCGATGGGGTCGCCGTCCTCTTCGGCGCCGGCAATCCGATCCTCGGCAACTCGATCGACCTGAACGGCGGGCTGGGGATCGACCTCGGCCCGAACGGCGTCGCCACGAACGACCCGGGGGATACGGACACGGGACCGAACAACGGGCAGAACTATCCGGTGCTGACCGCGGTCACGGTGACGGCGTCGACCACGGTCACGGGCACGCTCAACAGCACCCCCGCCCGCACCTTCCGCATCGAATTCTTCAGCAGCCCGGCCGCCGATCCTTCCGGCTTCGGCGAAGGCCGCACCTTTCTCGGCTTCACCACCGTAACCACCGACGGCGCCGGCGACAGTGCCCCGATCTCGGTGACCCTTCCCGCCGTTGCACCCGGCAGCGTGGTCACGGCAACGGCGACGGACCAGACGACGCAGGACACGTCCGAGTTCTCGAATGCAGTGGCCGCGGTCTTCGTCCCGGCGACGCTGAACGTGGACGACGTCACAGTCACCGAAACGAACAGCGGAACGACCGACGCCGTTTTCACCGTCACCCTCGACGCACCGGCCCCGACCGACGTCACGTTCCAGTTCTCCACCGCCGACGGCACCGCCACCGCGCCGTCCGATTACGCCTCGACCAGCGGCACCGGCTTCATCCCGCAGGGAGAGACCTCGACGACGATCACGGTCCCGGTCGCCGGCGATCCGTCGATCGAGCCCGACGAGACGTTCAACGTCACCATCACCGCGATCGCCGGAGCCAGCGGCGGCGACGTCGAGGGCCAGGCCACGATCGCGAACGATGACGTGGCGCCGATCCCGACGCTGACGGAATGGCTGCTCGGGCTCATGGCTGCACTCCTCGCGATGATGGGAATGGTGGCGGTCCGGGGAACCGGAACGTAGTCACACCAGCAGCGTCATTCGATTCCAACGTGTTCGCAAGCGATCAGCCAGGCCCCCGCTACCATCCCAGCTTCTCGACGTAGTAGGGCAGCATCTTCCGCCACCAGGGCCAGTCGTGATTCACGTCGTGACCCCAGACGTCGAGCCAGTGCGGGATGGATTTCGACTCGAGGAGGACGGCGAGATTGCGGGAAGCATCCGGCGCTTCGTACGCGCCCTGGCCCGTGGCGATGATGATCGAGGAATGATGGCGCAGCAGGTCGAGGGGCGCGCCTTCCATCCGTGGCAGGTACCAGGCCGGATTGTTGAAGTAGCAGTGCTCGTCGGAGTAGCCGTGGAGGTAGTCGGGAGCGAGATCGTAGAAGCCGCTCATCGCGATCGTGGCATCGAAGAGATCGGGCCGGCGGAATAGCGTATTCGCCGCGTGGAACGCCCCGAAGCTCGCGCCGGAGGTGGCGATGCGCGCGTCGGGATCCCCGATCGTGCGCCGGATGTGCGGCACCACCTCGTCTTCGACGTAGCGCGTGTAGAGAGACTGCCGGCGCGCCTGCTCCGGGACGGGAAGCTGCTTGTCCATCCAGGCGTAGCGATTGATGCTCTCGATCGAGAACACCCGCACCCGCCCCTGCATGATGGCCGGCTCGATCGCCTTGATCAGGAAGAAGCGCTCGTTCTCCAGAAAGTCCGCCGCGGCCGTCGGGAACAGCAGCAGCGGATGCCCGCCCGATCCGTAGGACACGATCGGCATCTCCATGCCGAGGGAAGGACTATGCCAGCTGTCGATGTGGCGCGGAAGATTCGGATCAACGTATTCCATGGCGCGGGAGTATAGAAGCGCACGGGTATCTGCGCGAACTGGGCGGGCCGGCATCGATCCCACCTGCCTTCTTCCTGGAGCCCCGAAAGTCGGGGATCGTGAAGGGATCAGGTTACCGCGGCGATACACTGAGCGCCGTGCGAGTCCTTCTCCAGACCACGATCCCGTTCACGCCCGACGACTGGTCCATCGAGCGCTTCTCGATGCTGCACCAGTGGCTGGCCGCGTGCGGGCACGATGTGACCAGCCGGAACAAGGACGCCCGGCTGGCGGACATCGACCATTCCGGCTTCGATCAGATCTGGCTGTTCGCGGTCGACGCGGGCGATGGAATCGGAGAGGCGGAGTGCGAGGCCCTGACCCGGTTCCGCGGCAGCGGCCGCGGCCTGCTCGTCACTCGCGACCATCAGGACCTCGGCTCGTCGATCTGCAAGATCGGAGGCATCGGCCCGGCGCACTACTTCCACTCCCGCAATCTCGATCCTGATGACTCGCGCCATACGCGCGATGACCGGCAGGCCACGGACATCGACTGGCCGAACTATCACTCCGGGCAGAACGGGCAGTATCAGCGGATCGGCGTCGAGGGCGATATCCATCCTCTGCTGCAACGCGCGGACGGCGCTCCGATCGAGTGGCTGCCCGCTCATCCTCACGAGGGTGCCGTCGGGGCGCCGCCGGGCGTCGATGGCGCCCGCGTCGTCGCCACCGGAACCAGCCGGACCACCGCGCGCGAGTTCAACCTGATCGTGGCACTGGAAGGCGACGGGAGGAACGGCCGCGGAATCGCCGAATCGAGCTTCCACCACTTCTGCGACTACAACTGGGACACCCGGGCCGGTGCGCCCTCGTTCGTCACCGATCCTCCGGCAGATGACGTGATCCGCGATCCGGCCCGTCTCGAGGATGTGAAGACGTACGTCCGAAACGCGGCACGCTGGCTCAGTAGGTAACGGGCCGAGGACGAGCTTCGACCGGGCGGAATCGCACCTCCTCATCCCATCTGCGGGAACGCCTGCCCGGTCTGTGCGCCGCCGCGCGCACAGTGTTATCTTGCCCGGAACCCGTTTCCCTGACACGTGGTCAACGCCATGCGCTCTCCGATCGCGCCTCGCCGTGCCGTCATCGTCCGCGCTCAGCCGCTGAGGTACTGCGCTGGAGCGGAAGAATGACGACGCTGGCTGTCGATTCGATGGTGGGCGCCTATCGAATCACCGGCTTGATCGGCGAAGGGGCGATGGGACAGGTCTATCGCGCCGTGGACTCACGGATCGGACGAGCGGTAGCCGTCAAGGTCCTTCCGCGCACCTTCTCCGGCGATCGGGACCGGCTGCGGCGATTCGAGCAGGAAGCGCGCGCGGCGGGCATGCTCAACCATCCGAACCTCCTCACGCTTTTCGAGTTCGGATCGCATGACGGCGCACCGTTCATGGTCGCGGAGCTGCTGGAGGGAGAGACGCTGCGCGCCGCGCTCGGCGGGGGACCGATGCGCGCGTCTCTGGCCATCGAGATCGCAACTTCGATCGCGGAGGGCCTGGCCGCCGCACACGATCGTGGGATCGTGCACCGCGACCTCAAGCCGGAGAACATCTTCATCACCACCGACGGCCGCGTGAAAATCCTCGACTTCGGTCTGGCCAAGCTCGTTTCGGAAGGCGTCGCGCAGAACGACGATACCGCCGAGTGGGGATCGGCCTCCGCCTCCGGCGTCGTGGTCGGCACGGCCGGCTACATGGCGCCCGAACAGGTCCGCGGACAGACCATCGACGCGCGCGCCGACATCTTCGCCCTGGGCGTGATTCTCTACGAGCTGCTCTCGGGCGTGCGCGCTTTCCGGAAGGACTCGGCCGTCGAGACCATGAACGCGATCCTCGCCGAGGACCCGAAACCTCTCGGAGACCTCGTGCCGGATGTCTCGCCCTCACTGGTGCGAATCGTCGAGCATTGCCTGCACAAGAACCGCGACCAGCGCTACCAGTCCGCCCGCGATCTCGCATTTTCCCTGGCCTCGCTCTCGTCGACCTCTTCGACCGAGATCCTTCGCGTGTCGCCGCTGAGCGTTGCCCGCCGCTGGCGGCGAATCCTCATCGCCGCGCTGGCCGCTCTGGCCGTGTTCGCGGCGGGGTTCCTTCTCGGCAGGAGGCGCAGCGAGCCGGCGCCTGCCGGTCCACCGGTGGTTCGTTACCTCACCTTCTCGGGCCGCGACTGGGATCCGGCGGCCTCGCCGGACGGGCGGACCGTCGCCTTCACTTCGACGCGCGACGGAACGAGCCGCATCTGGATCAAGCAGATCGCCGACGGGAGCGAGGCTGCGCTGACGAAGGGTCCCGACCTTTTCCCTCGCTTCTCCCCGGACGGCTCCACGGTTCTGTTCACCAGGCTGGAAGGCACACAGACATCCCTCTGGCGCGTCGCAGTGGTCGGCAATGAGCCGCGGCGCATCATCGGCGGCGCGCGCGACGGCGATTTCAGTCCGGACGGCACGCGCATCGCTTTCCTCCGGCGCAACGCCGCGTCGCAGCCGGTCTCGTGGGAGCTGTGGATCGCGGCGACGGACGGCAGCAGCGCACGCCGGATCTACACGACGAACGAACCTCAGTTGCATTCCCCGCGCTGGTCGCCGGACGGCAGGGAACTGGCGCTGATCGCGGAAGGAGACCAGGTCACCGCGCGCATCCTGCTCGTTTCCACGGATGGACCTGCGGCCGGCGCGCGTCACCGCTATGTCGCGGCGGCACAGGCGCGCGGCGTTCTCACGGCCGCGGCATGGAGCCGCGCCGGAGAGTTGGTCTACTCCATGTCCGATGTGAGCGCGTCGCAATCGCGTGGCGCGGGAGGATCGATCTATGCGCACGACGTGAACCGTAGCGCCAGCAGGGGCGCCACGCGCAACCTCCTCTCCGTTCCCGTCACCGGACGCTACGTCGACGTCGCAGGCGGCCGGATCTTCCTCGACTTCAACTCTTCGAACCAGAACCTGCGCGAATCGGCGGTCGGTGCCGCGGATCGCGATGCCCGCTGGCTCACGCATGGACGCAGCAGCGACCGTCAGCCGGTGTACAGCCCGGACGGAAAGCAGATCGTCTTCTCCTCGGATCGAGGCGGCAATCTCGACCTCTGGTCCATCTCCCGCGACACCGGGGCCATCGTACGGATCACCGACGATCCGACGGACGACTGGGATCCGGGCTTCACGGCCGACGGCAAGCAGCTCCTCTGGAGCTCGAACCGCTTCGGACACTTCGAGATCTGGATTGCTTCGCCGGATGGAAGCGACGCGCGGCAACTGAGCGAGGACGGTGCGGACGCCGAGAACCCGACCGCCACGGCGGACGGGAAATGGATCGTCTACACGTCGTTCCATCCCGACAAACGCGGCATCTGGCGGATGCGCCGGGATGGCTCGGACGCCACACGCATCGTCCCCGGACGCTGCCTGAACCCTGAAGTGTCCCCGGACGGCACGTACGTCGCCTATCACATGGACGAGCTGAACGTGAGTGCACGCATCCGCGTGGCCCGGGTCCGCGACGGCAGTCACACCGCTTTTCAGGTCGACGTCCGGGCCCCGTTTGGAGCCAGCATCGGCCGGGCGCGCTGGATGCCCGATGGAAAAGCCGTCGCCTTCATCGCTCCCGACGAGCGCGGACGCCTGGGGATCTACACGCAGGCTTTCGATCCGCTGCGGAATCTCCCGGAGTCGCGGCGGGCCATCGCCGGATTCGATCGCGACGATCCGACTGAATCGTTCGGCATCGCCCGCGACGGTTCCGCGATGACCGTCTCGATCGTCGATCAGGTGAGCGGCATCATGGTCGTCGACGGCGCGCTTGCCCGCCATTGAGAACGACGACCGGGAGGCCTCCGGCGGGCCGGCCCGGCCGGCAGCGTTTGTTGGCCCAGCCTGAACGCACGCCTCTCGCTCGAAACGCGGTTGACGCGAAAACAAACGCTGCCGGCCGTGCCGGCCCGCCGGAGGCCTCCCGTCAGTTCCTCAAACCCGGCCGTGAAAGCGCGCGGCTTGCAGACGCGATGGTCAGGGCGACGACGATGAGGATCGCGGCGGCGGCGAACGTCACCCGCATGCCGGCCGCAACTGCCTCGGGGCGCGCGGTCATGATGTTGGTGGCCGCCGATCCGAGAGCGAACACGGTGCCCATGACGGATGCGCCGGTGATGAGCCCGAGATTGCGCGACAGGTTGAGCATGCCGGAGATGACGCCCCGCTGGTCCGGTCGAAGATCCGTCATGACGGCAGTGTTGTTGGCCGCCTGGAACAGCGCATAGCCGGCGGTGATGACGACGAGCGGGGCGATGTAACCCGGGACGCCGAGCCTCGCCGGCATCATGGGCAGGATGGAGCAGCCGGCCGCCATTGCGAGGAGCCCGGCCATGGTCATGCGGTGTGCGCCAAACCGGTCCACGATGCGGCCGGCCGGCACGCCCGCCAGCGCGGCGACGATCGGACCGGACGACAGGACCAGTCCGACACGGGCGGCGTCGAGCGCAAGGGCGCCGGAGAGGTAGAACGGACCAACCACCAGCGTCGCCATCACTACGGTCGTGACGAGGGTGCTCATCGCGAAGCCGGCGCTCAGTACCGGATCCCGGAACATCGCCAATCGGATCAGGGGGGCCTCGGTTTTCGCCTCGGCGAGGGCGAAGAGACAGACGCCGAGGACGGCCGCGAACAGCAGAGCGACGTTGAGCGGGCCGAAACTGCCGCGCCCCATGGTCATGGCGAGTGCATAAGCCGCGAGGGTCAGGGCGAGCAGCAGCGTACCCACATGGTCGAAGCGGGTCCGATCCGTATTCGTCCCCCGGCGATCCACCGGCAGGTAGCGATGCGCGAGAAGGAGAGCCAGGATGCCCAGCGGGACGTTCACGAAGAAGATGGCCGGCCAACCAAGGCCGGCGATCAGGACGCCGCCGAGGGAAGGACCGAGCGCGGTGCCGATGGCGGACATCGTGCCGAGCAGCCCCATGACGCTGCCGATCTTTGCCTTCGGGACCGTCTCACCGACGAAGGCCATGGTGAGGGCCATCATGACGGCCGCGCCAAGGCCCTGCGCCGCCCGGGCGGCGATCAGCAGCCAGAGCGTGGGTGCGACGCCGCACAGGGCTGAGGCCAGCGTGAACAGAAAGATCCCGGCCAGCAGCAGCCGCCGGCGGCCGGTGAGATCCCCGAGCCGTCCGACGCTGACGATCAGGGTGGTAATGGCGAGCAGATAGGCGAGGACGATCCACTGGACTTGCTGGAAAGAGGCGGAAAACGTATGCGCCAGCGTTGGCAACCCGACATTGGCGATGCTGGTGCCCAGCGAGGACAGCAGCATGGATAGCGAAAGGCTGGCGATCGCCCACGGTGTCCGTTCCGCACTTTCGGTCCGTGGCTGGCCGGTCGTAAAGGTGGTCGAGGTCATATGTCAGAAACTTAGGCTGCGACGGAGCGCGGCGGAAGACGCACGACTTGCACTGTATTCGTGCGCTTGACGCCACATCACGATCCGCTGTGCTACGGTCACCCCGTGTCAAGGCCCGATCTCAACCTGCTCGTCACCCTTGACGTGCTGCTTGCGGAAGGGAACGTTGCGCGCGCGGCCCGGCGGTTGCGGCTCAGCCCCTCGGCGATGAGCCGGGCGCTGGCGCGATTGCGGGAGACGACGGGCGATCCTCTGTTGGTCCGGGCCGGACGCGGTCTCGTTCCAACGCCCCGAGCCATCGAGCTCCGCGAAAGGGTCGGCCAGCTCGTGCAGGACGCGGAAGCGGTTCTACGCCCTGCCGAAAAGCCCAACCTGGAACATCTGGTCCGAACGTTCACGCTGAGGACCAGCGAGGGCTTTGTGGAGAACTTCGGACCAGACCTCATTGCCCGCGCCGGCGAGGAAGCTCCCGGCGTGCGTCTGCGCTTTGTGCAGAAGCTGGACAAAGACAGCGCCCTGCTTCGCGACGGGACGGTCGACCTGGAGACCGGCGTCGTGGAAAACACGACGGGTCCGGAAGTGCGTGCGCAGGCGTTGTTCCGGGACCGCCTGATCGGCGTCGTGCGCATGGGGCACTCGCTGAGTCAGGGCGAGATCACTCCCTCGCGGTATGCGGCCGGCAGGCACCTCCTGGTCTCGCGGCCCGGTCTGGAGAAGGGACCGGTCGATGAAGCCTTGAAGCCGTTGGGACTGGAACGGGAGATCGCCGCAATCGTCGGCGGCTTTTCGACGGCGCTGGCTCTGGCCCGGGCTTCCGACCTGATCGCCACTGTTCCCGAGCGGCACACGGGAAACCTGCGCACCGGAATGCATAGCTTCCCCCTTCCAGTCCCCACCCCTGAATTCACGGTTTCATTGCTTTGGCACCCACGGCTCCATGCCGATCCGGCGCATCGCTGGCTGCGCGAGTGCGTTCGGGAGATCTGCGCGACGATCGCCTGAAGTTGGCGCCGTTCCTCAGAACTCGAACCCCCGCTTCCTCCCCGTCTCCCGCACCGCGGCGATGATGGCCTCGTCGAGGGTGGTGGCCGCGGGGGGGAGTTTCTGCATCCGGGCGGCGATGTATTTCTTGCGCTCGCCGTCGAGGATGGTGATCTTCGTCTGGATCTCGATCCGCTTCTGCTCGGTCTGGCGGATGTGGGCCTTGCGCTGGGTGGCGGTCATGTTGCGCATTTCCGGCGGGAGGTCGGTGGGCTTGATCTTCTCCACGTCGATCGCGCCGTTCTTCGTGGCGTCGACCAGGTCCCACGACACGTTGACGTAGTTCGCGGTCGACTTGGCGATCTGGCGCTCCACGTTCGCGCTCATCTTCGCCTCGTAATTCTTGTCCTGCGCCGACTGGCGCAACATCCCCTCCTCCCCCTTCACGCCGTAGGCGATGTAGGTTTCGTTGAGCTTCGCGCCGAGAAGGGCGATCTCCCGGTCCTGCGGAGCTTCGATCTCCGCAATCCGGGCATTCTGGTCGATGGCGACGTAGAGTCCTTCGGCCAGCGTCGCGCCGGCGCCCCACTTGGTCGCGAGCCCCTGCCCTTTGTCGCCGCAGAAGATGGTGTTGACGATGATGCCGCGCCCGATCGCCTCCTGGGCTGCCTTGCTGTAGTCGACCGACCCCTGGGTGAACTCTTCGTTCCCGGCGATGAAGATGACTTTCAGGTCGTCGCCGGACAGGCTCCACCGCAACCCGCGCACGGCCTCCCCGATCACCTGTCCGCAGTATTCCTGCCCGCCGTTCGTGCGCAGGGCAAAGAGCTCCTCGGAGACTTTGTCGAGGTCCGTCGTGAACGGAAGTACTTGCCGGATGTGCCCCTGCGCCGCGGGCAGGCCGTCGTTGCCGTATTCGTACAGCGCGACCTGCAGTTCGGGCATGAACCCGTCTTTTCGCGCGCTGCCGAACTCGTTCACCACGCGCCACAGTTGGGTGCGGGCCTGGTCGATCAGGCCGTCCATGCTGTTGCTCGTGTCGAGCAGGATCGCTACCTGGATGACGGGCTTCCGCGACGCTCGAATCGGCCTGCACGCCACTGCCGATTCTGTCAGGAGTGAAATTGCGAGTATCAATGCCACCGACCACCGGGAGAGTTTCATTGTCCTAAAGCTCCTTCGCTGTGCAACGTAGGGCCGCAACGCCCCATGCGCTGTCAGTTGCAGGTAAAAATCCGCGCGGTTGCTCGCCAATACACAGGGAACGACCGGGGGGCCTCCGGCGGGCGGGCCCGGCCCGCGGCGTTGGTTGCCCAAGGCTGAACGCGCGCCTCTCGCTCGAATCGCGGTCCACGCGAAAACAAACGCCGCGGGCCGGGCCCGCCCGCCGGAGGCCTCCTCGTCGTTCCCCCCGCGTTCTGCTTAGAATGCGAGCGCACCGTGCATCGCACTTTCTGGCGCCGGGAAACGACTTCGGGCGATTCCGTACCGTGGCGCGCGGCACTCGCGTTGCTCGCCGCGCTCGCCTTCGGAAAAAGCGCGTTCGCGACCGACGCCGCGCGGGCGCTGACGCAGTTGCGGTTCTCGGTCTGGACGAGCGATTCCGGGCTGCCGCAGAACACGGTCGACGCGATCGTGCAGACCAGGGACGGGTATCTCTGGATCGGGACCGAGGAAGGACTGGCGCGGTTCGACGGCGTCCGGTTCGTCGTCAGCGACAGGCAGAGTGCGCCCGCACTGCGCAGCTCCTTCGTCTCCTCCCTGTTCGAAGGTCCGGACGGGACGCTGTGGATCGGCACCTACGGCGGCGGCCTCGCACGATTGCGCAACGGGCGCATCGAGGCCTTTCACCCGGAGCTCCTCGGGACGGACCGGCTCCGGGGGATGCATGCGACCGCGGACGGAGGCATCTTCATCGCCACGGCCGGCGGCGGTCTGCTGCGGATCGACGGCGAGAAGGTGACCCGCTTCACGACGCGCGACGGACTCCCGACGGACAGGATCTGGGCGCTGGAGGGTGACGGTGCCGGCGGTTTATGGATTGCCACACACGGCGGTGGAGTCGTTCGCTGGCGGGGCAGAGGCGTGCAGCAGCGGCTGACGACGCGTGAAGGTCTTCCGAACGATTTCGCGCGCGCGTTGCTGCGCGACCGCGACGGGACGCTCTGGATCGGAACCGACGGCGGCGGTCTGGCGGCGTGGCGCGACGGAGCGATCGTGCGTGTCCTGACGACGCGCGACGGGCTGCCGAGCAATCTCATTCGCTCCCTGCAGCGCGACCACGACGGAAACCTCTGGATCGGGACCGACGGCGGACTGGCACGCTGGCGCGGAGTGCGGGCGGACGCTTTCGGCGTGGCCGAAGGTCTTCCCAGCCCGATCGTCCGGGCCGTAGTCGAGGACCGGGAAGGATCGCTGTGGGTCGGAACCACGGGTGGGCTCGTCCGCCTCAGCGACACGCGCTTCCTCTCGTTCACGCGCAAGGAAGGACTGCCCATCGACGGGGTCCGGCCGATCCTCGAAGACCGCACCGGCCGCATCTGGGTCGGGACGGAAGGCGGTGGACTCTGCACGATCCTTCCCGCCCCCGTGCGGTGCTTCACGAAGAACGACGGGCTGCCGCACGACACGGTGTACGCCCTCGCGGAGAGCCGCGACGGCAGTTTGTGGATCGGGACCGACGGCGGCGGCGTGGCCCGCCTGCGCGACGGCCGCGTCGAGGAAACGATCGACGCGCGGAGCGGCGGCCTGCCGACCGATCGCGTCCGCGCGCTCGTCGAGACCGCGGATGGAGGGCTGTGGGTCAGCACGACCGCGGGACTCGCGCACGTCCGCGACTGGAAAGCGATCCGGGTCAAAGAGCTCGATGACCGGCAGCTCCGGCCGCTCCTGGCACTGCCGGACGGGAGCCTCCTCGTCGGCACGGACGGCGCGGGACTCTGGCGCGTCAGCGAGCGGGGCGCGCCGGCGACGCGCATCGCCGAGGGCCTCGAAAGCAATCGAGTGTTCAGCCTCGCGGCAGATGCGGAAGGCAGCGGAGTGTGGATCGGGACCTCCGGCGGCGGGCTGGCGCGCCTCGATCTCGCGACCGGCGCCGTCCGGTCGCTCACGCGGCGCGACGGGCTGTACGACGACGTCGTGTTTCAGGTGGTGGACGAGGGGACGGGCCGCGATCTCTGGCTGACGAGCAACCGCGGGCTGTTCCGCGTGGAGCGCAACCAGGTGCTCGCCGCGATGCAGAGAAAGAGCACCGGCACCGCGAGCGACCTCTCCGGGACCGTATACGGGACGACCGACGGCATGCCGTCGGCGGAGTGCAACGCCGGCTTTCCGGCCGCGATCCGCGCGCGCAATGGACGTCTCTGGGTCGCAACGGCGCGCGGCGTCGCGGTGATCGATCCCCGCGCGAGCAGCCGCAATACGATCCCGCCGCAGGTCCACGTCGAAGAGGTGCTGATCGACGGCATTCCTGCAAGCGCTGCCCCCGGCACAAAGGGCCCCCTGCGCGTTCCTCCCGCCACGCAGCGCCTCGAACTGCGCTACACGGCCCTCAGCCTGCGCGCTCCCGAACGGGTGACGTTCCGCTACATGCTCGAGGGGTACGACCGCGACTGGGTCGAGGCCGGCGCGAACCGGGTCGCGCATTTCACGAAGCTCGCTCCGGGCGATTACACGTTCCGCGTGGCCGCCACGAACGAGGACGGAGTGCGGAGCGACGGCGAAGCGCGGCTCGGCGTGACCGTCGACCCGCGCTGGTTCGAGACCTGGTGGGCGCGCCTCCTCGCCATCGCCCTCATCGCCGCCGCGATCTGGGGAGCCGTGCGGCTGCGCCTCGCCGCGCTGCGGGCGCGCAAGAACGAGGAACTGGCGCGCGCGTACGAGGACGTGCGCCGTATCGCGGCCGAGCTGGAGGACACGAACCGCCAGCTCGCTGTAGCCAACGTCCGCCTGCGGGCATTGTCCTATGTCGACGGCCTCACCGGCGTCGCGAACCGCCGCCGCTTCGACGAGGCGCTCGAGGAGGCGTGGAGCACGGCGATCAGTCAGGGCGAGCCGGTGTCGCTGGTCCTGATCGATCTCGATCACTTCAAGAAGCTCAACGACTCGCAGGGCCACCAGGAGGGTGACGAGGCCCTGCGCGCGGTGGCCACGCTCCTCGCCGAGCAGACCGACTCCCGCGGCGGCCTCGCCGCCCGCTTCGGAGGCGAAGAGTTCGCGTGGCTCCTTCCCGGCGTATCATTGGAGGAGGCGAAGGCCGAGGCCGAAGCGTTCCGGAGAGTGGTCCGCGAAGCCGCCATCCGCCACGCCGGCGCCGACTCCGGCATCGTCACCGCCAGCCTCGGCGTCTCCTCGAGCGCCGGCATGGAGGCCCTCACCCCCCTCGCACTCGTCGCCGCCGCCGACGCCGCGCTGTATCGCGCGAAAGCGGGCGGTCGGGATCGGGTGGAGGGGGAAGAATCGGCACCAGCGGCTTGATTTAGTACAGGTTCCCGCAAGTTGGTGTCCGGTGTCGCGTTGACGTTGTCAGTTGTCGGTTGTCAGTTGTCTGCCATTTCTCGCCTGGACGGCACTCGCGAACCTCAACCCGAAGCCGAGGACTGCCAGATCACTGACAACGGACAACTGACAACGTTTGGCGGCAACTGGACACCGACTGGCGGAACCCTGTACTTAGATCCACCCGAACGCCAGCGCCGCGAAGAGGAGGAAGAACAGGAGGAAGATCGCTGTGGCCACATATGCGAGCGTCCGTGCCGGGAGCTCCCGCTCGACGAGATGCACTTCGGCGTGATTGGCAGGGTTCACCCGGATCTCGATGTGCGACCCGACCGGCCTGCGCGCCATCTTCGCGTCGACGGCCTTCCGGACGTCGTACTCGATGTCGTAGTGCGTGTGCCCCACTCCGTCCGCCGATCCGGCGTACTCTTCATACGCGCGGCCATCAATGTCATAGCGCACGCGGTATTCCGGAAAGCCGGTGTTGCCGCTCATCCGCACGCGCTGGGCCGTCACTTCGCCGCGCACGCGCGGCCATTGCTTCTGCAAGGCCTGCCGGCCGCTGCTCCGGAACATCGGGACGAGCAGGAAGACGGCGACGAACAGCAGGAGAGAGAGTCCGGCGATCTCGAGAATCAAGCGTTGGGCATTCTACGATTTCGTCTTCGAACATTCGCGAACCGTCCGCGAACGGCGAAAAGCCGTTCGGTATCGGTGGAGAAGCGTTCGCGAACGGCTAGAAAACGGTGAGACACTGTACGCCTACCCTTCCTGTCATCCTGAGCCGCAGGTTTTCTCCCATGAGCAGCAAGCATGGTGGCGAAGGACCTGGGGGGAGGGGGAGCGAAGAACGCACCTCCCACCCCCGCCCGCCCAGGTCCTTCGCCGCCATGCTTTCCGTTCCTGCGGACGTGCCCTGGCTCAGGATGACAGAACTGGGAGGTGCCTCTCGGTGAGCGGAAGGCGCCTCACTCCATACAGAATGACGCGAGGAGCGTGCTGAATCCCATCCCTGCGAGAGACTGCCGACGGAACGTCGACGCTCCGACCGTAGCCGCGGAACGGCGGCAGAATGTAGCCCCGGGCGTGAGCCCGGGGGAAGCCCCTACTCCAGCGCCAGCACCACCGCGCCGTCGAGGATGCAGGTCGTGCCGTTCGGGACGGCCATCTCGCCGCCGACTTCGTAATACCCTTCGGCGGATCGCGGAAGGCCGCGCTGGTTTCCGATGAGCCGGCCTTCGGTCAGTTCTTCGAGGGAGATCGTCTGCGTCCGGAAGCCGCGGCCGGCGCCGGGGGCGGGATCGTGGATCAGGAGATCGTCGTGGTCGTAACCGACCACCGTGACCCAGTGCCCGCCGGTGCGCCGGTAGTCGCCGCTGTCCTCGTCGTATTTGTACCAGCCGACGTTCAGCCAGACCGCGCTCTGGTCGTCTGCAATGGCCGTTTTGATGGCGTCGAGATCGGGGTATTCGCCCGCGACGGAATCCTCGGGGGCGGGACGCCATCCCGCGTAGGACAGCTCGGCCAGCGTGTAGCCGGCCTCGCTCACGTACGTCTCCACGCCGGCGAGCACCTGCGAGACGTCCGTGCCCATGGAAGGATTGGTCTTCATGTAGCCGGGGCCGGAGAGGGTCTTGATCATGGCGATCTGCGCCTTCTTCGCGCTCCCGGTGGGACGGAGATCCTCGTAGCCGTTGTCGGCGAGCCACATCAGCGCGTTCGAGACGGCGGTCGGGGCGCAGAACTGCGATCCGGCTTTCGCAAACCCCGCTTCGGGGTCGGTCTGCAGGAAATCGGGGATGACTCTGGCCTTTGAGCGATGCACCGTCGGCTGCGCCGACCAGTGGCCGAAGGCGAGGAAAAGGGAAAGGGTGAGGAGGACGATCCGCATCGGCGGCATGGTAACCGGGTAGGGAAGGGAGCGCCATCGGCACTCCTAGTACAGAAGGCTCCGTGAAAACCGGTCGCGCCTTCGGAAGGAGACCCCTCATGGCCCCCACGCTTTCGTTCAAGATCAACGCTCCCGCGCCCGATGCACAGCCCGAGCAGCAGCAGCTCAACGACAACGGCGGCAACTGGCAGTATCTCGATGCCGAGGCCACCGAACAGACGAGCGGCGACGAGGTGAAGATCGTCGCCATGAAGCGCGACAACAGCAACGGTACTTTCAACGCCACCGCCTCCATGCTCACCGCGACGGTGATGTATGCCTCGCAGGACAATGAGGTTCCGGAGCACTTCACGATCCAGGGGCTGCACGATCTGAAGTCCAACAACGAGACCGGCAGTGTGAGCTCGGGCTCTCCGCGGTTCGCCGACTATGTCGGGGGCCCTTTTTCGTTCAATTTCGCGGAGAAGGTCCTGACGGTTGCGCCACGCGGGTCGTCGATCGATCGAAAAAAAGCGGTCGAGAGTTACTAGCTGACTAAAAGAGAGAGACCCACGGGGGGCCTCCGGCGGGCCGGCACGGCCGGCTGCGTTGGTTGCCATAGGCTGAACGCACGCCTCTCGCACGAAGCGCGGTCCGAGCGAAAACAAACGCAGCCGGCCGTGCCGGCCCGCCGGAGGCCCCCCGGTCGGTCTCTCTCTTTTATTGCGGCGGCGGAGCGGTCGAGGTCTCCGTCTCCGCCGCATACGTGCGGTAGATCCCGCCGAGGGTTGAACCGTCTCCGTAATGGATGTCGGCGATCTTCCAGCTTCCGGTGGTCGGGGCGAGCGAGTAGGTGATCTGCTCTTTCGCTCCGTGGTTCAGGAAGGCGACGACGACGCGGGCGTTGGTGCCGTCGGCGGTGGCCGGTTGGACGGCGAGGTTCGTGATTTCGGTGTCCTGGGAGGCGTAGAGCGGGTCGAACTCCAGCGCGCCGACCTCGCCCTGGACCTCGACGGCATCCTTCCAGATCAGGTCCGCCAGCTCTTTCTCGAAGTAGCGGTCGACGCGCGCGCGGTCGCTGAACTGGAAGAACGGACCCTGGTCGGCCGTGTGGTTCTTATAGAGCTCCTCGACCAGCTTCGCGGCATCGGCCAGAGCCGGCTGCGCGGGCGGTGCGGCGGCAGGAGCTGCGGACGCCGTGGGCGGTGCGGCCGTTTCGGTGGCTGGTGCGGGACTCTCGCCACCGCAGGAGACGAGCGTCGCCGCCAGTGCGGCGCCGAGGAAGATGCGATTCAACTTCACGATTAGCCTCCAGCCTCGTAGCGGTACTTCACCGGCGTCTCGGCAACCGTCTTGCCGTCGCGCATTTTCGTCAGCGTCCCGGAGAGCACGGCCGTCTCGTAGTCAGGCGGAGTCTCGGGGAAGTTGTGGAGGACCTCGAACGCGCCGGTGAATGCGTACTGCACCCCACCGACCGCTTTGGTGGTGAAGGTCAGCCGTTTCCCGTCGAGCACCGGGCTGACGAGGGTGTAGTCCTCCGCGCTCGACTTCTTCGGCCGCAGGAAACCATTCAGCGGAGCGGGCGCCGCGTTCTCGTCGATCGTCGCGAGGGAGAGGTGGTCGAGCTCGGAGAATTCGGCCGGCAGTTTCTCCATCGGAAAGTACCCGCCGGTGATGTCATGGGCAACCACGGGCCCCTCGGCCGGCGTGGTCGCTGCGGTATCGGCCGGCACGGCCGCAGGTTCAGCGGCGGCCGTCGCCGCCGCCGGTGTCTCCGGCGGAGCGGCCGGCCGTTCCGGCTGACCACAGGCGGTGATGAGGACTGCACCGGCGGCGAGCCCGAGGACCGGCAGGCGCCACATCGAAGACTTCATGTTGATCAATCGGTCGCTCTCCCTCTCGATGCGTAACGAACGGCGGAGGGTACCACGGCGCAGGACCCGATCGCGGCCTCGGACACAGGCTGCGCCGCCGCGGTGAGCTGGCTTTCAGGAGGAAGAAGCGCGCTCGAGCAACGTCACCCACTCCCGCGATTCCTCGGTTTCGAGCGAGATCTCCTGCGCGTCGAAGTCGTAGAAATCGACGAGCTCATCGAACTCGGGACCGGCACACGCGAGGCGTACCCAGGTCTCGAAGAAGCGGTCCAGCGACGTGCCCAAGACGACGAGGTCGCCGTCGGCTGCCTCATGACTGAGATACATCACCTCTCCGGGGTCGCCCGGATCGTCGTCGAAGAGGATGAGCTGATCGCCGTTCATCAGCGACAACAGCGGAAACGCGGCGTCGAAGGCCTGCAGGTTGGCCTCCGCGGGCCAGCCGTGCGCCGCCGGATGTTCAAACGCCTCGCGCCAGCCGCTCCGCCAGCCGTCCCACTCTTCCGCGAGCGCGGACAAACGGAGATCGAAGCTGCCGCTGAAATCGCGGTCGTCGAGGGACCACAGGATATCCACCCCCGCGGTCTGTTCCATGAAGAAGTGCCGCAGCCGCTGCGGCAGCGGCCTGCCAATCTGCGCCTCGACCGCATCGACCGCGGCGGCGGCGGCGGGCGGCTCGACCGCGAAGACGGTGATCTCGCCGCCGAGACGCTCGAGCGCGACGCGCAGGCTGGCGAGATGCGTCGGGATGTGCAGGTTCACTGCAGGCTACGCGGCGGCCACCGGCCTCCGTCGACTTCGCGAAACAGCGCGCCCGTCAAACCGGCTTCTTTCGCGACGGCAACGAGACGCTCCGAAAAAACCGCGCTGACTGTCATATCGCAGAGGAAGATGTCGATGTCCGGCACGTTCGCCCAATTCACCGCGAATCGATCGATCTCGTGGTAGATCGGTCCCATCTTCTTCCCCTGCGACTTCTCCTCGTCGAGGATGGCAACGCGCGTGCGGATCTTCACCCACCAGTACGTGGCGTCGAGAAACTTCTTTCCGGAACGATCGGTCAGGCGCACAGGCACGAGCTCGTACGCGGGGCCGTTCTCCAGGCCCCACGTCCTGCGCGCCCGTTCACTGATGTAGAGGTGCTGCGAGAGGGTGTTGAGCAAGTCGGGCGGCTCGCTCGAGAAGCCCCACGTCAGGATCACCTCAGAAGGCTCGCCTTCAGGGAGACTGTCCTTCAGCTTCAGCTTCTCGCCGTTGCGATCCCGCGCGGCCTTCTCAATGACCGGGTAGTCGAGATCGGCCGCGCGGAAATAAAGCTGTCTGTGCTCTACCATTCCTCTTCGTCGAACTCCTCTTCTTCTGCTTCCTCGGCTTCAGGGTCTTCCTTGACGAGCTTCTCGAACGTCACCCAATCGTATCCCGTGAGATCCTCGAGCAGGTCGCTGATGTCGGCCACGTCGGAGATTGGATTGATGAAATCGATCACGAGTCCGACCCACTTGCCGAAGCCTTCGTCGGCAAAGTAGTGATCGGCCGTACCGTACTTCACGAACGCGTTCTTGGCACGTTCGCGTTTGTCCATCTCCTCGACGACTTCCTCGGCCTTCGCGTCGGCAACCATGCCGGGAGTGACCATGGTGATGCCGACGAGACCGAGCGTGGCCAGGAGCGGACTCTTGCCTGTGCCTTTGCTGAGCGCTTCGACGTCGGCGGGTGCGAGCTGAATCTTGCCCGTTCGCAGGTCGTCGCGGAGTTGGCGCGACAGAGCCTGCACCTGCTCCAGCGCCTCCTGCTTGGTGAGCTTGCCGGCATCTTTCGCATCCTGGATCACGCGCAGCTTGGAGGCGAGCTCCTGGTTGTACTCGGAATGCAGCTTCGTCCAGCCCTTGTGCTTCCCACGCTTGAACCCTGCCACCGCGGCGTCGAGGTCCTTCCTGCGCAACGTGATCAGGTTCTTGACGGAGTCGATCTCGTACCCGATGTCATCGAGGAACGTTCCGAACTCGTCGAAGAAGCTCTTTGGAACGATGTGGTGGATCTCGAAAAGGCCGCGCCACTTCTTGTTACTGCTGATCTGCTTGCGGAAGGCCTTGTAGATCTGCGTGCGAACGCGCTTCTTGATGAGGGCCTTGGTCGGCTTCTTGCCGATCTTCTTGATGGCCTTGCCCACGAACGACTCGCCCTCGGGATCCCGAGCGTTGACGGGATCGCCGCCGGCGAAGGAGTAGAGGTTCGATGAATCGTCGTAGCCCTCGGGGTCCGGAGTGAGCCAGGTCGCGGTCTCGGGGTCGTACCAGCGCGCACGGACGTAGTTCTTGCGCGAGAACGGATCGGCGAAGGGCTGCGCCTGGAAGACCGCCGCCGTGAGCAGCTCGAAGCCGTAGCCTTCGCTCGAGCCGAGGAAGGCCAGCGATTCGACCTCGTACGGAGTGTCGGTCGCGTTCGCGTTCGCGGCGATGCCGTCGATGAAGCCGGTGACGAGCGTCAGCCGCTCGCGTACTTCGAACGGCGTCTGCGGAGACGAGAACACCGGCTGGTCCATCGCCCTCGCCCAGTCGGGCGGGGCGAGGAAGGGCAGGCCGGCCGCCCATGCGCTCGCGCGCAGATCGTCCGTCACTGCCATGGAGAGCGAGGTTCCGCCTGCGGCGATGCCGGCGTCATGGAACGTCTTCCACTGCGGCCCGGTGAGCGTCCACTCCAACGAATACTCTTCGCCTGCGACCGGCAAAGCGGTCACGGTAGACGTCGCGGCAACAGCACCGTTGTCCTTGACGATGGCCAGATGCGTACCGGTCGCGATCGTGGCCGCATCGAGCGCTTCCGTGGCGCGCATGCGGATGTTGATGGTCTCGAGCTTCCCGGTGGAGTCTTTCTCCACCTTCACCTTCACCGACTCGATGGCGGCGCCGGAGATCTCGAAGTTCTCCGCGCCGTATGGATCGGTCATGAGATTGCGTCCGACCACTTCGCCGTTGCGGTTGAGCACGACCTGCAGCGAACCGTTCGCCGCCTCGTCGTACACGGGATAAAGCGTGGTCACGGGCAGCAGCGCGCCCGGGACGATCACGGTCGGAATGTCGATGGTGATGATGGCGACCGGGTCGTCGATGCCGAGGTCGCCGTGGACGAACTGGCGCAGCAGATTGCCATTCGGATCGGTCGGTGCCACGGCGCTGCTGCCGGTCTTGTAGATGGCCAGCAGACGGTCGGTGACCACGTCCCAGACGAAGGTTAGCTCCGCGGGCACGCCGTCGGCGGCGATGATGTGCGGCCGGTCCTCGATGTTCCACAGAAGTGACTCGACCGGGGCGGTAAGCGAGGAGACCGTCGCGTATTGCGCGGTGCGCGCCACGAGACGATCGTTCCCGTCGTAGCCGTAGACCATCCTGCGGATCGGGACGGCCGTGCTCTGCGGCTTTTCAGCGACCCAGATCAGGCGCTGCTTCTCGTCGTATCCGTAACGGAACTGTCCATCCTCGGTGCGCACGGCACCTTCGAGGGTCGAACCGGAGCGCTCCCACTTGAACTGGTCGGCTGTCGGCCCACCCTTCTGGAACTGATCGATCTTGTGACCCGGCCGCGGCGTGGCGTTCGCGCTCGGCGGATCGATCGAGTCGGGATCAATGCCCGCGTCGATGAACTTCTGACGCGCATCCGTGTCGAGCGTCGGAGCACGCTCCTGCACCGTGCGGAAGTCCGCAGGGGTCAGGTGCTCTTCGGTCACGCCCGGAGCCGCGGTCGAGCCGCCGGACGGATCGGATGCAGCCGTGCCATCGGCGACGCCGCTGGCCGCGCCGAAGAGGCGTCCGCGGTCGTCATAGCTGTACCGCGTGCGGCGTGTGCCGCCGGAGACGCCACGGAGCTCTTCCTCCGCCACTTGCAGCGAGTCGTTGTACGTGACCTTCGACCCGGCGACCTCGACGCCGCCGATCTTCGCGATCATGCTCTCGAGCTGCGAGGTCTCGGGCTTGTAGGTGTACGCGCGTACGAGCGTCTTCAGGCACGCCGGATCCGTACAGCCTTCCGGCGTGATGTGAACCGTGCGCTCGTCGGGCCGGCCGGCGTTGCGGTAGATGCCGCTCAGAATCGAGGATCCGTCGCTCTTCAGCTCGACCAGATTGCCGCGCGCGTCGTAGCTCATCTCGAGCTTCTGAATCCAGGCGGCGCCGGGCGTCTCCGGCATCGAGACTTCGGTAACCTCTCCGTAACCGTTGTACTTGTGGCCGACGGTGAACGTGTCCAGAGCGATCTCGTCGGTGAAACCGCTGCCGTCTTTGTAGCGCGTGTGCTTCGTAGTCTGCGGCAGATCGTCGATGGTGAAGTCGCTGTACTCGATCAGCGCATCTCTGGTCTTCCACGACTTGACGCGGCCGGTCTCGTCGTACGCAATCTCGTCGAGCCTGGTGGCACCGGCTGCGGCGACCTCGCTGGCGTAGACGGTTTCCAGCTGCCCCTTGTCGTTGTAAGCGAACGACTGCCATAGGTCCTGGCGATTCTTGATCGCGCCCAGACGCGGGCCGTCGTAGACAAACTTCTCCGTACTTCCATCGGGATAGGTGAGTTGCGTAACCCTGCCGACGAGGTCCGTCTCCTTCGTGGTCTGCTCGGACTCTTCATCGAGGTTGACGACCTTCGCGCCGGTGTCGTTGTGCTGGTAGTGCTTGACGGTGCCGTCCGGGGCGGTCTCGCGGAGCAGGCGGCCCTTGGAGTCGTATTCGTACGAGCTCGAGGTCTGGGTCGGCAGCGACTTGCGAATGATCTCGCCGCGCTGATCGCGAGCGCCGGTCCAGACGAGGGTGTCGATGGTGACACGCTTCTCAGCGCCGAGGGTGTCGTACTCGCGATCGATCGTACGCATGGAGGGAGAGATCGAGCTCGGCTCGTGCTCTTCCACGCGGAGCGGCAACTGCGTCGCTCCGTACGACGAGCGCACGGAACGCTCGTAGATCCTGTCCATCGAGCCGACGGAGCCCTGGCCGATCTCGCTGAACTGCATGCGGCCCGCCTCGTCGAACTTCATGAACGTGGCACGGCCGCCGTCGTTCGCTCCCGACGCCGTTCCGCCGACGCGTACGATGCGCCCGCCAGCATCCCACTGCTGCGTGACGTCGCGGGTCTGACCGCCGGCCGTCTCGGTGATCTTCTCCACCAATCCGCCCGTCGCGTACTTGGTGGTTTTCCGGTAGTACTCGTTGTCCGCCGCGTCGAGGCTGATGGAGTCCGTGACGCGATTCCAGCCGTCGAGCACGAACTTCTGCTTCGAGCCGTCCAGGCTCATCGACTGGACGAGGCGGCCGGCCGCGTCGAATGCCAAAGCGTCCGCGTCCCTGGTGTCGGTGATGTAGGCCGGATTTCCGGCGAGGTCGTACGCGGTGAGCTGGCGCAGGAACTGATCGCTGCCCCCGGAGCTGCCGTACTTCTGTTTGGTCTCCGTGGTCCGTCCGAGCTTGTCGATCGAGGTCTCGATCTCGGGCTGCCCGACCGGCTCGGTCTTGATGGTGCCGGACTCAAACTGCGAGTAGTCCGTGGTCTCGGTGACGTCGGACAGGGAGCCGTTCACGTCGACGTTCGTCGTCTTCACCGACGTCACGCGACCCATGTCGTCGTATTCCGTGGTGATGGTGACGGTCTCGATGCCGGAGTTCGTCGTTTGCTTTCGCGTGTGTTCATATACGCGGCCGTTCGCCTCGTACGTGAACGTCTCCTCGATGGTCAGCGGATCGCCGGCGTTGTTGGTGATCCTGACCTTCAACGGACGACGCCATTCGTCGTACTGCGTCTCGGTCGTGTTGCGGCCGTCGTCGACTCGATCGGTGTTCTGATCGACGTACGTGTAGACGGTCTTCAGGACGCCGCCGACGACGACCTCCTCCGGCCGCCCGCGCTTGAACGGCGGGACCGAGCTCGGCGGGGCGGGGTACTTGATCACGACCGTGCTGCCGGTCGGGTCTCCCGCCGTACCGCCGGTGGTGGTGATGTTCGTCGGCAGTCCCGTTTTCAGATCGTAGGTCGTGGTCGTGGTGATGCCGTTGTTGGTCGCGACCGTGGTCGGCGTGCCGCGATGAGGCTCCGGCGTCTGGACCATCTCGCCGTTGGCGGTGGTCGTCTGCAGGTATCCGCCGTTGTACGAGTAGGTCGTCTTGACGACGGCGTCCGAATCGCACGGGCTCGATCCGTCTGCACCGACCGCTTCACACTCGAGGAGTTTGCCCAACCCCTCGCCTGCTGACGTGAACTTGTACTTGCGCGTGGAGACGCCTGCGAGCGTGACGGTGTTGAAGAGACCGTCTTCTTCGTAGGTGTAGTTGAACTGCCGGTTCTTCGGCCCGACGTTCGACGCATTCGCTTCCAGCTCGTCGGGGAGCTCGCCGAATTCGGCATCCTCATAGACGTCGATGCCCATCTCCGTCATCGACTCGATGTGAACGCGGTCCTGCCAGTACCACTGGTTCTTGGCAGCAGCGGCCGGGATCGACGGCATCTTGAACGTGTACGTGCGCTCCTGACCGAGAACATCCTTGGTAGAGACGGTGGGCGGATCGTCGGCGTCCGCGCCGGGAACGATCGTGAACTCGGCGACTTCGCCGGTGGCCCACCTCTGCGACTTCACGACGTCGCGAGGCCCGGTGTACGTGAATGTGATTCGCGTCGAACCATCGGGCTCCTCGACGGTGCGCAGATTCGTCGCCAGCTCGAGCTTGTCGGCATAGCTGCCGGCGGCTCCGACGTCATACGTGTACTCGCGCTCCGGTTCGATGCCGGTGGCGGAGCCGAACTTCGGAAGCTTCACCTTCTTCAGGCGAAGCGACGCGTCGAACTCGTAGCCGAGGAAGCGCTGTCGCCAATCCTCGACTCCTTTCAACTGGCCTTCCGTGGTGCCGCTCTCGTAGTAATGGAGGTCGTTGACGCGCTCGTTCGGATCAACGATCGCGATGAGGCGCGATTGGCCATCATAGAGATAGGTGATGACGTTGCCGTTGCCACCCTCGGTAAAGAACTCGTCGCCCTCGCGTTGGACGCGTCCCCACTGATCGAAGTACGTGAGACGCCTCTTCTGATCAGTGAGCACCCACCCGGAACCGCTACGAGCCAGACGCTCGAAGTAACCCTTCGGCGAGAGGTACTGACCGCCGACCAGCCGGTAGAGGTAGACCTCGCCCGTCCCGTCGCGATACTCGATGTCGCCGGACGGCAGCGGACGCAGTCTCTTGAAGATTCCCGAATCCCATCCGAATCCGAGCGGTGTGTAGCCGAGCGTGCGCGAGCGGTACGTGCGGTCGAACGTGAGGTTCCAGTTTGCGCGTCCGCCCGCGTCGAGATCCGTCGAGCCCGTCTCCACTTCGCCGCTGTGCAGATAGACCCTGTCCTGCATCACACCCGAGGCGAGCGGCGGGTTCTGTGCGGCAACGAGCACGTTCGTGGGCCGCACCGTGTCGGCCATGGTCGTCGTCACGCGGTGACGCATGCGGCCCCTGGTCCCGAGCCACGAATAGGGCCCGCTGCCGGAGGTGAACTCGGGGCGGACGGTGATGAAGCGGCCCGCCGTGTAGAGCTCCTGCGTGTCCGGGTCGTCCTTGACGTACTTCGGGGCGACGCAGGAGAAGCAGCCGAGGTCCTCTTTCTTTTCGTAGGTCGTCGTCCCCCACTGCGCGTCGTAGTCCCGCGAGGCGCGGGGGTCGGCGATGGCGACGATCCAGTCGGAGACGAACCGGTTCCATCCGCGCTGGTAGCGCAGCCACTCGACCGGCAGCGACGGGTCGTCGAGCACGCGATGCAGGTTGAAGCCGCCGGAGACGCCGCGCAGATCGGTTGTGCCGTCGGGCCTGCTCTGGCGAACGTGCGACGGCGGCAGCAGGTCCGGCGTCTGCGGCGCGAGAACCTCGGGCAGGCGCTCGCTCTCGACGGCCACGCCGAGGGAGCTCGACAGCGACTCGGTGAGGGAGCCCGGCAGCGAGATCTCGAGGCGGAACGCGCCAAGGGAGGCACGGCAATTGTCGGGATCATCGGCGATGCGGCACTTGAGAACGTTGGCCGGCGGCTCGATGCCGAGCGGTACGACCGTGTTGATCTCGCGCGGGGCTCTGCCGTCGCCGAAATCGGCGATGAAGCGCGTGCGCGGATCGATCGCCGATCCTGTCGTGACTTTGCGCGCGAGCAACTGGCCGGTATAGAAGATGCCGGTCTCGGGGTCGATCGCCGGAGGCACCTGGCCGATCGACAATCCCTCCTCGGAACGCCACAGCACGCGCGGGTCGGGCTTGCCGTAGCCGTACGTGCCGGTGCCGTTGATGGCTCCGAGAGCCGTCGGGAACATCGCACCCGGCGGAAGCGGATTGCCGGCGACGATCGCGTCACGCTCGTCGAGCCGCGAGAGGTCGACGAGATGCACGGCGCCCTTGCCGTCGACCACGAGTGCCGTGTTCGATTTCTCCATCACGGTCACGGCGTACGCGCCATGAGGGAACCAGATCACGTCGGCAAAGCTCGCCTGCGTGAGCGGGAGTGCGCCGGCTTCGACGGCTAGGAGGCCGTAGTCGAGGGCGGGGATGAGCAGCCAGTCGGTCTGCTCGGTCGGATTGCGGTACGCGGCGATGGAGTTGAATCGCAGGATCGGCGACGGATGGGCGGCGCCGACCGCGGCGCGCAGCGCGTCGAATCGCGAATTGCCGGCTGTGAACACCGTCTGCCCGTTCGGAGAGATGGCGTTCGGCAGTGTCACCGCGAGCTCGACGACGCCTTTACGCGTATCGAGCGAATAGACGCGAATGCCGCCGCCCGGCAATCCGAGAATCGCGGAATCGGGGCTGAATGCGAGGTCGCCGATCGTCGTGGAGCTCGGCGGCGCCGGGGGATCGTCGACATTCGCCCGCAGCGAGACCTGCTCGATCGGTTTCACCCAACCCGGGGGGGCCGGCCGATCGTTGCTTTCGATTGCGTTCACGTCGAACACGCCGAGGCCGTAGCCGAACAGATTCACGACCGCGTGCGTGCTCAGGTTGTGGGTTACGCGCAGCCGGTCACCGGGATAGGCGATGATCTGGTCGAAGTGCGCCGGCGGCAGATCGGGATTGGCGTTGACCGCCTTCGCATCGGCGGACCAGCGCAATCCGAGGGACAGATTCTCCACGGTGACGCGCTGGATCCGATACACCGGGGAGAACGGCGGAATGTCCGCGACGATCGTCTGCAGACCCGCCGCGGGTCCGCTGGCCGACGTCGTGAAGGGGAACGCATCGCGATCGAACTCCAGCGGCTCGGAGTCGGTGGCGACGATCTTCACTTTGCGCGGGATGGCCTCGACGCGATCGTCCGCGACCACCGCGCTCGGCAGGCCGACACCGTAGGCCGAGCCGGGGTTCTGCGAGGTCATGGCCCCGCCGATCTGCTGGCAGACCTCGTTGTCGTAGGAATCGTTGCAGTCGGGGGCGGTGCCGAGCTTCGCCTTGATGAAGTCCTCGACGCGGAACGACCGGAACGCGCCGAACATGTTCCCGACGCCGGTCGAGAAGATGCGGCCGTGGTGATCGACCTGCACGTTCCAGTAGGCCGTGACCCCGCCGCTGCCCAGTCCGGGCGCGAGCGCCATCGGCTTGGGACTGCTGGAGCTGTCGAGCGCCTCCGGATTGGAGATGTCGTACGCGAGAATGCCGCCGTCGACCGCCGCGACAAAGAGAATGTTGTCGAAGCGTGCAAGCTCGCGGATGTATCCCGTCTGGACCGACGCGCTCTGACTGATGTCGAACTCGCCGATCTTCCCTTCGGGTCCGCGGGTCTCGAACCAGAAGGCCATGTCCACGGGCGCCGGGCCGATCGCGACGACGGCGCCGCTCGAATTCTTCTCACCGGCCTGGCCGAGCTGAAGGTTGTTGCTCGACCGGTCTTTGATCTCTTTCTTCAGGGTGACGCGGAAGCGCTCTCCGGCCGCCAGCGGCGAAGGCAGCAGGAAATTGACGCGCCGGCCACCGGAGTCGAGCCGCAGCAGCGCGCCCTGCAGAACGTCGACCCCGTCCGCCACCGGCGACGCGACCTGTTCGAGCTTGACGAGCTGCTTGAGGTAATCGCTGATCGTTTCGTCGTTGCCGCCGGCCGCAGAGCCGATGCTGATCGGCTCGCTGAAGACGACCGAGACCGGCGTCGACGGGTCGACGTCGTGCTCCTCGAAGGTGAGCACGATGCGATGGCCCACCTCGACGTTCGAGAGGCTGATCGGCAGCGACTGCGGTCCGACGCGCTCGCCGGTGTCGACGTTCAACGCGGCCACTTCCGTTGCCGTGTCGAACGGCGTTCCCTGCATCAGCGAGAGCCCGCCGGTGGTCGAGAGCAGGAACTTCACATTGCGCACGGCCTCGACTTCGACGGTTGCCGGCGGTACCGACGCGGCTTCGATGCGGGTCGGCGACGCGAACACCGGATGCGGTCCGAAGGTGTCGTCTTCCGGGGTCTCGATGACGACGACGGTGCCGGGGTCACCGACCGGCAATGCGCCGTACGGTTGATCCATCAGGGTCAGCGACGTGGCGGGATCGACGCCGGTGACGCGGAAGGGACGATCCGCCGGCACCGGGAACACCACCGTTCCCTGCTCGGCCACATACCGGTGGCCGACGTACATCGAAAACATCGTGTCCCAGAACAGGTCCATGGCCGTGGCCAGCCCGTCGACGAGGACCCAGGCCAGTCCGCTCGTCTCCGCGATCTCGTGCATCACGAACGCGGCGTAGCGGCCCTGTTCGATCGCGCCCTGGAGCATGTCTTTCGGGTCGAGATCGCGCCGGACGCCGGTCAGCGTCTGAACCCTGCCGCGCACGGAGGAAGACGGCTTCACGGTCGTGAGTCCGCCGTCTTTCGAATACAGCGTGTCGACCGCCATGATGCGCGGACCGCGAACCGACTCGCCGAGGAAACCGAGGATGAACTTGTTGTCGGCGAGCGCTGTGCCGGCGGGCACGGGGAGCGAGAGCTGCAGGCGCTGGCGCGCGCGGCCTTCGAACTTCAACGTGACCGACGAAACGATGTTCAGCTCGTCGAAGACGCGCGGGACCTCGCCGAACACAGACGGCGCGGACTTCTCGATCTCGACGAGCGTTGCGACGTCGAACGCGCCAGAGGGAACGTCGACCCTGATTCCTTCCACGCTCGTGAACGTCACCGCCGTGTTGGCCGGCGAGACGAAGCCTTTGCCGTCCTCGGACACGAACGGCGTGAGGGGGATGATGGCGATGAGGGCGCCGTTGTTGTTGAGGACACGCAGGTCGATGGCGTCGGCGATGGAGATCCGGTCGCGGGGATCAGTGCCGATGGTGACGGTGAAGCTGCCGTCGGTTGCGGCTTCCGTGGAGTAGCGGGTGAGGAAGTCGCGGTCGCGGCGCGCGGGTACGGCGAGCCAGCCCGCCTTCAGAGCGCCGGAGGTGCCGATGACTCTCGACACGCCGTTGGCGTCGGGGATGGTGATGCGGATGCGCTCGGGGTGGGTCTCGTCGTTGGTCACGACCGCGGCGGTGGTGAACGAGAACGTGTAGGCCTGTTGGAGCGGGGTGCCGTTGGTGCCGCGGACGGTCGAGGCGACGGCGGCAACGTAGCGGCGACCCTGCTTGAGGGTCTCGCCCGGAGGCAGCGTCCAGCGGACGCCGAGGGTGCCGTTCGCGGTGACGGTGCCGGAGACGGTGGTGCCGTTGGTCGTGTCGATGACGGTGAGCGAGCCGGCGTTGACGGACGACGGATCGACGCCGGGCGTGATGGTCGCTTCGACCGTAGTCGTCAGCGAGACGTTCGTGGCGTTGTTCGACGGAATCGTGGACGTCACCTGCGGCGGCTGCGCGACGATCACGAGATCGCCGACGTTGACCACCGCGCCGGCGGCGGGCGAGGAGCCGTGCGTGTAGGTCGTGCCGTCGCCGAGGGCAACCGTGCGCGGGACGAGGGTGAACGGCGCGGCGGGCGTCGCGGCGACCGGGAGGCTGAAGATGCCGGAGACGCGCGAAAGATCGGCGACGCCGAGTCCCGCGGTCGAGAGGCGGGCGTCGCGGGCGGCGGCGCCGCTGCCGAACTTGACGACGCCGCGTGCGAACGCGATCGGCGCGTTCGCGGCGAGGAGTACGTAGCGGCCCTCGCGGATCACGCCGTCGATCGGCAGTACGTTCCGGTCGATCGACTTCGTCGTCCAGCGTCCGCCGTCGACCGAGGTCATCTCCGCGGCGAGGCGGAAGATGCGGTTGTTGAACGGAGTCGTTTCGAGCAGCTCGGCGAGGATGAGTTGCGGCGTTCCGGCCGGGAGCTTCGAGGCGTCGACGGTGAAGGTCGCGCGCGCCGGCTTCGAGAGCTCGATGCCCGGGACCGGATCGATGACGCCGTCGCCGTCGATGTCGGCCGGAGTCGACTCGCCCGCGCGCTCGAGCGTGAGCTGGAAGCCGCCGACGATGGTGTAGCCGGCGATCGGCCCGAGGGACGTCGGATCGGCGAGGGACGAGGCGGTCGCGCGGAGTGCGTCCTGCGTCGCGCCGGTGGGGATCTCCACCGATACCTTGTCGTCGGCCGGCACACGTCCGCCCTCGGGGCCGATGAGCGTGCCGCGGTCGAGGCGTCCCGGGTACGGAAGGATGCGGATGTGGTCGAAGCCGACTTCGAGGAAGACCTCGGCGGCTCGCGGGCTGGGGGCGAGGTTGAACGTGGCGATGCCGGTGTTGCCGGCGAGGTCGCGGTAGAGGAGCAGGTCGGTGGCGAACGGCGGATCGAGCTCGCGTCCGCCGTCGGCGAGGCGCAGCTCTTCGTCGATGTAGGCCTGCACCGCCGTGCCGCTGGGATAGAGGTGTGCCGCCGCGCCGTCGATGTTCAAGGTGGCAACGGTGCTGCCGGTCGGGAGGACGACCTCGGGGCTGAGGGGGAAGCTCCTGGCGACCATGGCCGGGCAGGTGCCGCCGGCGCACGGGTCGGCGATGCCGGTGAGCGGCGCGCCGGCGCCGGACTGAATCGGGACGGTAAGACCGGGACGGCGGTCGGCGTAGACGAGCGCGTATGCACCCGCTGCGGCGGCGTCGAACGACGCCTTGCCATTGGCGATGTTGACGACCGGCACGAGGACGCGCCATTCGTCGCGGGAGTCGTCGTAGCGGACGGCGGTGATGGTTTGCGCCGCCGCGGTGATGTCGGCCTGCGGCACGTCGAAGGCGAGGGTGGAGGCGCCGAGCGTGGCGGCGGTCGAGATGATCTCCGCCGACGCGAGCGGAGACCAGCCGAGGGGGAGAAGACCGGCCAGCGACTGCGCGCCGGTGGAGGTCAGGGTCACCGAGGCGCCGCTCGCGATCGCGCCCGCCGGGATGGAGAGCTCCGCGCGGCGGGTGACGCTGCTGTTGCCGCCGTGGACGAGCGAGAGCGCGCCGGTCTCGACGTTCTTCGCTTCGCCGCGCCGCGTGAGACGGATGTCGATGGGGATGACGCCCGCGCCGGCGGGGACGATGATCTGGCGCCACACGGAGGTGTAGCCGTTGGCCGAGGCCCGGATGGTGTGCGCACCCTCGGGCAGGCTCCTGGTGTAACGGCCGCGCGCGTCGGTCGTCATGGTCACGGCCTGGGTGGTGGCCGTAAGGGCATTCGAACCGACTCTCCGCGCGAAGGCGGCGGTCGGAACTTCGATCGCGATGTCGGCGCCGGCGAGCGGGCGGCCGGTGGTGGCGTCGTAGACCTCGCCGCTGATGAAGCCGTAGCCGGGCGGCAGGTCCTCTTCGTCGCCGAAGGCGAAGAGCTGGGTGTGCGCGAGCTCGAGCTTGCGCCCCTGCTTGTCTTCGACGTCGCGCGTGACTTTCAGCGTGAACGTCGCGGCGCCGAGGTTCTCGGCGGGAGTGACGATGACGTTCGCGCCGCTCGCGGAGATCGTGCCGCCGACCACGCGGTCGTCCGGCAGGACGAGCTGGATCGTGCCGGCCGCGCCGGGCGTGAGCGTCTCCGGCTTGACCTCGTTCGAGAAGACGATCGTCAACTGGTTCACGCCGCGGTCATACGACGCGCGCAGCACGCGCGGGCCGGTGCAGTCGAGGTTGAGCTTCAGCTCCGCGGCGGCCGACAGCGTGCCGTCCGCGCCGAGCGTGCGGACGCGGATCACGTGATAGCCGGCCTGGCCGGAGAGCGGGACTTTGTATGAGAACGCGCCGGTGGCCGAGGCGTTGGTGGTGAAGTAGATCTGGCCGTAGTCGAGGCGCACGCGGGCGCCGGGGATGCTCGTGCCGGTCACTTCGACGAGCTGCGCGCAGATGCGGCCCGACGCGGTGGTGATCGTCGGTGCCGTGGTGGGGGCGCTGGTGGCGACGACGAAGCTGCTGTCGACGGCCGTGGCCAGCGGCTGCCCGGCGAGGTCCTTCGCCGTGGTGGCGATTTTGATCGTGTAGCGTTCGCCCGGCGTGAGCGTCGTGGCGGGCGCGAAGGTGAGGACGTCCTTGTCGAGCAGCGACTTGCCGTTGACCGGCGTGCCGCTGGCGTTCTCGAGACGGAACGCGTCGACGGTCGAGGCCCGATCCATCGGTGCGGAGAAGAGGGCCAGGACGACTACGCCCGGGTCGACCTCGATCGCATTGGCGGCCGGGAACGTCTCCAGCACCTTCGGCGCTTCGAAGAGTTTGTAGACGCGCAGCGAGTCGAACGCGCCTTCGCCGCCGGAAGGCTGGGCGATACGCGCGACGACCGGGGTGATGCCGCCGGGAAGCGTGGAGAACGTGACGTCGGCGAAGAAGGTCTTCGCGATGCCGTCGACGGTCGCGCCGGCTCCGTTGACGTCGATGGTCGAGCCTTCCTCGCCGCGGAACGTGCCGCTCACGCGGAACGTCTCGCCCTGCGACGCGGGGAAGTAGTCGCCGTCGGCCGGTTCGGTGATGGTGACGACCGGCGAGGCGGAGAGATAGCGGATGGCGACTTCGGCGCGCGCCAGGCGGCCGGTGCGGTCGCGTCCCGTGACGGCGACGGTGTTGTCGCCGGACTGCAGCGGGACGTTGCGCGCGACGAACTTGCCGGTGGTGTCGCTCCACGCGGTCGCCTCGACGGCGCCCGCAAAGCCGGTGACGGCGAGCGAGGCCGGATCGACGTTGGAGAACGTGCCGCTGATATCGGTCGTGGAGACGCCGCTGACGAAGCCCGGCACCGGCGAGCTGATGGAGATCGCCGGGGCGTCGGCGATGTAGGTGACGCGGCGCGAGGCTACGGCAGTGCGGCCGGCGGTGTTCTTCGCCCGTGCGACGAGCACGTTCACGCCGTCGGTGAGACGGACGCCGGTGACGGTCCAGTTCGTGCCGGCGATCGTGGCCGGCTTGCCGTTGACGTCGACGCTCACCGCGCCGTTGCCGAGCGTGCCGGTGACGACCAGGGTGGCGTCGTGGGTGACGTGGTCTTCGTCCGGGTCGGTGATGGTGACGCTGGGCTCGTTGGTGACGCGCACGAGGGTGATGGTGACGGGATCGCCGAGGGGCGTGCCGTCGGCGTTTGTGCAGATGATGGTGACGGTATTCGGGCCTTCCTCGGGCAGCTCGACGTTCGCGCAGAACGAGCCGTTCGACATCTTCGCCGCGACGCCGTTGACCTTGACGCCGGCCGCGCCGCCGGAGCGGCCGATGAGCTCGACCCTCTGCGACGCGATGATCGACTGATCGGGCGGGTCGAACGCTTCCAGCCTGCAGCCGCCCACCCCGCCCGTGCCGACGTAGAAGGTGCGCTCGAGGCGGGCCTCGTTGCCGGCCGCGTCGCGCGCGGTGAGGATCGCGGTGTGGCCGCCGTTCGCGGTGATGGTCACCGGCGAGGCGACGGCGGCGCCGTCGATCGTCAGGGTGAAGTCGATCGCCTCATTCCTGTCGGTGGCGTCGCCGCTGATGACGGCCTCGGTGCCGAAGCCGGCGCCGTCTTCGAAGACGACGCCCGATTCGAGGATGCTTACACGCGGAGGGGTGAAGTCGGCGGTGACGCGCGCCTGCGCGCTCGTCGATCTCCCGCCCTCGGTGGCGGTGGCCGTGACGGTCCACTCCCCTTCTTCGAGCTCGGCGCCGCTGACGCGGAACGTGCCCGCGGGATCGGTGGCCACCGACGCCGCCGCGGCGGGAGGCACGGTGACGACAACCGTCGACCCCTGCCGCAGCACGCGGCCGCTGACGTCGAGCTTCGGACGGTTCGTGACGTAGTTGTCGGGCGGGAACGTGAGGACCAGGGCCGGACCCGCGCCGCCGCGGGTCACGACGACGCTCGCGCTGCCGTTGTTGCCGGCGGCATCGCGGGCCACGGCGGCGAGCGTGGTCTCGCCGAAGTCGAGGGCGACGTTCGCCGCGATCCACGAGGCGTCGGCCTGCCTGGCTGCCGCGACGCCGTTGACGGAGACGCTGACCGCGTCACCCGCGGTGACGCGCACGTCGGTGCGGTCGGCCTCGAACGCCGTGCCGTCGGCCGGCGAGACGATCGCCACCTGCGGTCCGGTACGGTCGATCGTGAAGTGGCGGGTGATCGTGTTCGTCTGCCCGAACGCGGAGTCCGTCGCCGTAGCCACGATCGTGTGTGCGCCGCCGGCCGTGATCTCGGTGCCCGAGGTGAACGGGGCGCCGTCGAGCGTCGCCGTCGCGGTGACGTTGCCCTCGAAGACGCGGATCTCCGGCTTCACGGAACGCGTGTAGACCGTCCCCTCGGCCATCGCGGCGCCGCCTTCGATGATCTCGACGAGCGGCTTGGTCGTCTTGACGCCGAGGGTGTAGGAGGCGCGGCCGGCGTTGCCGGCCTGGTCGATGACTTCGAGAGTGATCTCGTTGACGCCGTCCTCGAAGCCGGGCTCCGGAAGCGTGAACGCTCCGTTCGCCGCGGGCCTGGTGATGTCTTTCTCAACCACACGCACTTCGACCGCGTCGGCGTCGACGGTGCCGCTGAGCGCTGCCGGAGCCTGGGTGACCTTCGAGCCGCTGGCCGGCGAGAACGTCAGGAACCGCGGAGACGTGAGGTCGATCGAGAACGCGAGCTCGCGCGTGAGCTCGTTGCCGGCGCAGTCTTTGGCCTTGACCTGCAGCGTGTGCGAGCGCTCGCCGCCGATCTCGGTGCCGCTCGTCCAGGCGGCCCCGTTGAGGGTCGCGGTGACGGTGGCGTTCGCGTCGGCGTCGGTGGCGCGGACGAACGGCGTGACTTTGCGATTGAAGATCGTCGCGGTGAGCGGCGCGCCGCTTTCCGTGATCTCGATCGCCGGGGCGGTCTTGTCGAACGTGAGCGTGACCTGCTCGGTGGCCAGGTGCCCGGTGGTGTCGGTCGCCTCGATGAGGATCGACTTGCGGCCTTCCACGCCGAGGGCGATGGTGGCCGTCCAGCTCGTCCCGGTGAGCGTCGCGCTCGTGCTGACTTCGCCGAGCTTCGCGACGACCATGTCGAGGTTCGGATCGGAGACGGTGCCGCGCAGCACGAGCGAGCCGCTCTTCGTGCACGAGGCGGCCTCCTCGACGGTGAGCTGCGGCGCGCGCGTGTCGAGCACGATCCTGCGCGTGGTGCTCCCCGGATTGCCGGCGGCATCGAGGCCGGTGACGGCAATCGTGTTCTCTCCCTCGAGCAGCGACAGGACGAGCGTGTACGTCCCGGTTGCCGCGTCGATCGCGGCATTGACGCCGTTCACTTTGACGCTGACGGCGCCGTCGGTCTCGCCCTTGATGGTCGCGTCTCTCGAGGTCACGACCTGTCCCTCGGTGTGCGAGGTGACGGTGAGCGCCGGACCGTTGACGTCGATGGTGAAGGCGATGGGACCGACGGTGGTCTCGAAGCCGAGAGCGTCCGTCACCTTGAGCGAGAAGCTGTGCGTCCCCTGCTCGGCGTACGGCTGCTTCAGGACGTATTGGGCGCCGTCGATGGTCGGCTGCCTCGTCGTCGTCGTGAGGTCGGTGATGACCGCGTCGATCTCGACGGGACGATTGAACACGCCGCCGGTGAACGGCGCGCCGCGCTCGATGACCTTGACGACCGGCGGCGTCGTGTCGATGGTGAAGATGACGGTCTGGGTCGCGCTGCGGTTGCCGGCCGCGTCTTCCGCGTACGCGGCGAGCGTGTATACGCCGTCCGCGGTGACGGTCGTGCCGGAGACGAAGGCGAGGGTGTTCAGCGTCGCGACGACACGCGGTGCGGGATCGATGTCGTCGGTCGCGGTCAGCACCGGGGTGACCGGCACTTTGAAGAGCGTGCCGGTGACGAGCGGCGCGCCGCCGTTCGCGATCGTGAGCACCGGCGCGGTGTTGTCGACGACGAAGCTCACCGCCGGGGTGGTACCCCCGCACGAGCTGATGGTCACGGCGATGCTGCCGCCGGCGATCGTGGCCGGGAGCTTCACCGCGAGCTCGCTCGCGGTGATCCAGGTGATGTCGGTCGCGGCCGTGGAGCCGAACTTTACGGTCGTGCCGCCCGGAACGAAGCCGGTGCCGAAGAGGCGCACTTCGGTTCCGGCGGTGACGGCGCCGGTGGGGCTGAAGAGGCCCGTCGCCCGCACTTCGGGGCAGAGACGGCGGACGGAGTCGTTGTCTTCGTCGGCGACGTAGATCGCGCCGGCGACGCTGAGGCCGATCGGGTCTTTGAACTGCGCGATCGCGCCGTCGCCGTCGACCTGTCCGTTCTTGCCCGTGCCGGCGATGGTGACCATCGTCGCGGGGGTCGTGCTCAGCTTGATCTTGCGGATGAAGTCGTTCTCGGAGTCGGAGACGATCAGGTTGCCCGCGTCGTCGACGCCGATCCCGCTGGGGCGCTTGAGGACGTTGGGGTTCCCGTCGATGCCGTCTTCGGGATCGTCGTCGTCGCCCGTGCGGGGGAAGGAGAGGACGGTCGTGACCTGGCCGCCCGCGATCTTGCGGATGGCGTTGTTCTTCGTATCGGCGACGTAGAGCGTCGCGCCGTCGGCGGCGATTCCCTTCGGCTCGTTGAACAGCGCGCTGAGCAGCGCGCCGTCGGTGAGCTTGTCCTTCGCGCCGGTGCCGGCGAAGGTCGTGACCGCGCCGTTGGCCGCGATGCGGCGGATGCGATTGTTCTTCGTGTCGCAGACGTAGACCGCCCCGTCGGAACCGACGGTGAGGCCATGCGGGTCCCTGAACTGCGCGGCCACGCCGGTGCCGTCCTTGTACCCCTGCTTGCCGTTGCCGGCGACGATGGTGACGGTCCCGTCGAGCGCGACCCGGCGGATGTTGCTGTTGCCGGTGTCGGAGACGAAGAGCACGCGGTTGACCGGATCGAAGGTCAGGTTCCGCGGCGCCTTGAACTCCGCCGCCGTTCCCTTCCCGTCCTTCGATCCCTGTTTGCCCGAGCCCGCGAGCACGGAGACGACGCCCGCCGGGGTGACGAGCTTGATCTGATGGTGCTGTTCGTCGGCGACGGCGACTCTGCCGTCGGGCAGCACGACGGCCGCGCCGTTGGGATGCTTGAAGACCTGATTCTGCGTCTGTTTGCCGCCGGCGAGCGTCGACACGATGTACTTCGGGTCGGTGGTCACGGTGAACGACAGCTCTTTGAGGAGCGTCGTGCCGAGAGTCACCCGGACTTTGCCGGTGGCCGCGGCGGAAGGAACCACGACTTCGATGAACCGGTCGTTGCGCTGCACGGCGGCTGCGGTGAGCGTTCCGAACGCGACGGTGATGGCCGGATCGGCCAGCCCCCGTCCCGACACCATCACCCGCGCGCCCGCGGGGGCGCTCGGCGGAATCAACTCGCGGACGGTGGGCGCCGCCTGCGCCAGCAGGTGCACCGGCAGCAACAGCGTCAGCGCGATCAGCGCCATCCAGGCAACAGTCGTCTTCTTCATCGTGGACATAGGTGCAATGCCTTCTTGTTTCTCGTGTCGTGGGCGCCGAATGGGGATCATTGGTTTAGTCCGGCCGGACGGGAACGGAGAGGATCGTCGTGTTCGGCTGCTGCGACCAGGCGCGGAGCTCGGTGAAGACGATGCCTGCGTTACCCGACTTCTGCAGCCGGATATAGCGCGCGGTCTTGTTCACCGGAATGTCTGCGACCGCGATGAACGAGCCGACCCACCAGACCGAGACCCGGCTGTCGGCCAGGTTCGGCGCCAGGGACTCGGACGTGAACGGCTGATCGGAGGCGAGGACGTAGTACCCGGTCAACTGCTCCGGACAGCAGTCCGTTCGCGAGGAGACGTCGATGTTCGAGATCGGATACGACTTGCCGAGATCGACCTGCCAGTATGTGTCGAGCGAGCCGTTCGAGTGGTAGATGCCGCCGATCGTGTTCCAGGCGTCGGAGGCGCTGCCGTTGACGGCGTGCTCGGGGTAGTACTGCTGATACATGTGCGACGGCGGCGCGTACGCGGGTTTGCCGGCGGCGATGTTGACGGGCCTGGAGCTCGCCGGCGCCCAGACGAGAACCTCGGGGAGCGACAGGTAGTCGTTGCCGCCTCTCCAGACGCGGACATAGCGGCCCGCCCGTCCGACGTCGAATGTGTACGTGCTGCCGACGGTGCCGGGGCTGCGGTAGATGCCGACGCCGCTCAAGGCCCTCGCGGCGGTGAGAGTCGTGTTCGAGCCGATCGGGCTGTCGGAGACGAACAAGGTCAGATTGGACGTTTGGTTCGTGCAGCAGTCGGTGCGGCCGCGAATCTCGATCGCTTCGATCATCGGAGCGTTCTCGCCGAGATCCACTTCCCACCATCGTTCCGAGCCGCTCGCGGTAACGCTCATCGAACCATGACCGGTGGCTACGTTGCCGTCGACGGCGCGGCTCGCGGGATCGCCCGGCGAGTTATCGGTCAACTGGCGCGCCGGCTTGCCCAGGGCGAGATTCACCCGTCCGAGCTTGCCGCTGCGGTCGAACCACGCCCTGCCGCCATAGAGCGTGAACGAGGCTCCGTGGACCTTGCGCTCATTGAGGCCGACCGCGGACGCGGGGACTTCGAGGCGAACCCACTTGCCGGTCTCCGGCAGCGGACCGACGCGATAGCGCGACGAGGTCCCGTTGCTGCCCCAGTTGATGACGTTCTCGCCCCAATAGGCGCGATGCTCCCAGTTCGACCCGTTGGACCACTGCAGCATGATCTCGCGCGGCGGGTTGCACGGGTCGAGAAGGACGTACGCGAAGAGGACGTCGCCCGGCGCGATGGGAACCGGATTCGGGTCGTTCTCGTACCAGTGCTCGTGGAGCCCGCTGCCGAGAGGCTCGACGTGCGAGGCGGTGCCCGACGCGCTCTGCGTCGTATCCCACGTCCAGACGGTGGCGTTGGCGCTGGTCTTCGTCAAAGCACCGGCCGGCGCGGCATCCTCGACCCAGACGTTTTCATACGGAGCGAAGGACGACGGCGGCGGAACGTTCGGCGCGAGCGAGCAGCTCGCCGTGCCGATGCGGTCGAGCCAGAGCTCGCCGCCGTCGGTCTTGACGGTCAGCGATTTGATGCTCTTCGACACGTTGAACAGCCGCGACGCGAGGACTTCCAGCCGCACCCACGCGCCGCCGTCGGGCATGCTGGAAATGCGCGTATGGGCCAGCGTCGCGTCGACGAGGTCTTCACCCCATGAGGCGCGGTAATCCGTCGTGCCGTCGTTCCACGTCACCAGGATCTCGCGCGGCGGATTGCAGGGATTGACCAGCGCGTACAACACGAGGTTGTCGGCCGGAGCAACGGTGAACGAAATGGTGCTGACGGTCCATTGCGTCGCACCGGTACCGGCGAGGGCCACCGACTGCGTACCGGAGGCCGCCTGGGCCGCTGTGAACGTACCGGCGCCGGTGGACGTAGCACCTGCCGGCAGCGCGTCGTCGATCCAGACATTCGTCAACGGTGCAGTCGCCGGCGCGGCGACGTTGCCGACCGCGGCGCAATGCGTAAGGTCGAGCGTCGCCGTCTTCGTCGCGCCGTACGTCGCGCTGATGGTCGCCGCCGTGGACGCGCTGACCTTCGACGTCAGCACGCTGAACGTCTCGGAGAGCGAGCCCTCCGGCACGACGATCGACGGCGGAACCGTCGCCAGCGACGTGTCGGAGCTGAAGAGTGAAACGTTCGCACCGCCCGCGGGTGCCGCGGCGCCGAGAGTGACCGTGCCGTCGACGGTGGTGCCGCCTTCGACCGCCGCCGGGGAGACGGCGACCGAGGCCAGTGCATTCGAGGCGACGAGCGTCAGCGTGGCCGTCTTCGAAGTGTTGTTGCTCGAGGCGGTGATGACGGCGCTCGTGTCGGCGGAAACGCTGGCCGTGTTGATCGTGAAGGCGGCGGAGGTCTGTCCGACCGGAACCGAGACCGTCGCGGGAACCGGCGCGGATGCGCTGGAGCTGGTGCCCAGGGCCACGAGACCGGCGGATGCGCGGAGCACCGGATGGAGCATGCGCACCGAGCCGGTGACCGTCGCGCCGCCGGTGGCCGTCGACGGCTGCAGCGACACTTCCGAGACGCCGTTGACGTTCACGAGCGCGCCGGCGACGTCGACGGCCACGGACGTGGCCGGGAGGGCGCTCGAATCGGTCGCGCGGACCGTGAACGCGTCTCCAACCTCGCCCCCGACCGTGACGCGGAACGAGCCGTCGGCCGCCGCGGTGGCGGTGTACGTCGTGCCCGTGCGCTTGTTCGTGGCAGTGAGGATGATCGGCGTGTTCAGATCGGTCACCGCTCCGGCGGCGCCGACGACGAAATCCCCCGCGGCCACGCTCTGGGTGCTCACCGCCGCCGCGTTCAGCACGGGCGGATCGTTGATGGTGAGAGTGGATGCCGCGTCGAGGTCGCGCGCCGAGCGCACGTCGTCGAGGAGCAGCACCTTCGAGAACCGCAGGGTCATCTTGTCGAACAGATAGACGCCGCGCCAGGTATCGCCGGCGGCGACGTCGACGGTCTCGCTGCCGTTCGGCTCGAGCGTGAACGTCTTGCCGCTGAGCGACGCAATACGCCACGTGCCCTTGCGGCTGCCGCCCGGGGCGAAGATGTCGACGTAGTGGCCGGCGAAGTACGCCGGGAAGTTCGCCGCGGCGTCGGTCACGACGACCGGACTGCTCGTGCCGCTGACGGCGTTGCCGCGTCCGAGCGACGGAAGTGCCGTCGCCTGCCCGTTGAGCGATTGATTGTCGACACGCAGATCGCCATAGACCGACTGCGGACCGCGCGTATAAATCGACCCGGCTCCGCCCTGCCGGTGGTCATTCCCATGGCTCGACGTCCCGGTTTGCACGTACATCGCCGGCAATGCGCTCGTCGCATCCGTGTACTCGACGGCAATCGCTCCACCGCCGCCCGCACCGTAGTACCCCTGACCGCCCTTTGCTTCGATGAATCCAGTGCCCGAGACCCTTGCTGCCGTGATCCACACCGATCCACCGCCGCCTCCGCGGTAGTGCGCCGACCCGGATCCGTGCCCGTTGGAGCGCACCACCCCGTCCAGCAACAGCGTCTTCGCGTTGATCCGGATGACGCCTCCACCACGCAGCCCCCACGAGCTGTCATTTCCGCCGCCGCCCATCTCCATCGGCCGGTACACGCTGCCGAACGAGGGAGTGACCGGGCCATCCCACAGTCCACCCTGTCCGATGTGCGCACCGCCGCTGCCGTTCGCCGGCAATCCCGCTCCCGGATACGACTGGTTCGCTGCATACCCGCGTCCCGTCACGTCGATCGACCCGCGCACCGTCAGCAGGTTGCTCACGTTCAGTGTGAGGCCGCCCGCTGAACCGATGTTGTGCGTCAGCACAGCTCCCGTCTCGACAGTCAGATCATTGGCCGTGATCTTCGTCGCCGTCACATTGCCCCGCACTTCCACTGTCGGCGCAGTCATCTCTCCGACGATCTCCGCCGGACCCTGCAGCACCATCGATCCCGTATCCGACACCCGGATCGGATCGACGCTGTTCAGACGTCCACCCACAACCGAGGCCTTGTCGAACCGGTACACGCCTTGCCACTTGTCTCCGGCTTCCACACCGATCGTCTCAGTGCCGTTCGGCGTGAGCGTGACCGTCCGGGCGTTGATCGCTCCGACCCGCCATGTTCCCTTCAGCGTTCCCGCCGCACTCGTGATCTCCACCCAGTGGCCACTGAAGTACGCCGGAACGTTCGACGAGCGGTCCGTCACCAGCGTCGCTCCGCTCGTTCCGCTTTGCGCTACACCGCTGCCCAGGGACGGCAGATCCGTCAACTGCCCATTGAGCGATTGATTGTCGACACGCAGATCGCCATAGACCGACTGCGGACCGCGCGTATAAATCGACCCGGCTCCGCCCTGCCGGTGGTCATTACCATGGGTCGACGGCCCGGTTTGCGCGTACATCGCCGGCAATGCGCCCGTCGCATCCGTGTACTCGACGGCAATCGCTCCGCCGCCGCCCGCACCGTAGTACCCCTGACCGCCTTTTGCTTCGATGACTCCAGAGCCCGAGACCCTTGCTGCCGTGATCCACACCGATCCACCACCGCCTCCGCGGTGGTGCGCCGACCCGGATCCGTGCCCGTTGGAGCGCACCACCCCGTCCAGCGACAGCGTCTTCGCGTCGATCCGGATGACGCCTCCACCACGCAGCCCCCACGAGCCGTCATTTCCGCCGCCTCCCATCTCCATCGGCCGATACACGCTGCCGAACGAGCTGGCGACCGCGCCAGCCCACAACCCACCCTGTCCAATGTGCGCACCGCCGTTGTTGACCCCCGGCAAGCCCGCTCCCGGATACGACTGGTTCGCCGCGTATCCGCGTCCCGTCACGTCGATCGACGCACCGCAGCCGACATAGAAACCGTCCGTCGTGACGATCTCCACCTTCTCGAGGTCCTGCTGGGTGACCGTCCCGCCCAGAACGAGGAGGCGGTGGAACGTATGCGGCCCGCGGATCGTGACCGTGCCGCCGGTGATGACGACGGTCTTGTTGTCGTAGGTCGTGTTGCTCGCTTCGATCGTCGTGTTGGCCGTGATGACCGGTGCGGTCGGAACGACGACGGTGAACGTCGTCAGAAGATCCGCCGGTACACCGCCGGCGCTCGTCGCGATCGCGCGGACGCGCACGACCGAGCCGTCGGCGATCGATGCACCGATCGGAAGCGTTGCTTCGTAGAGGTTGCTGCCGATCGAGCTCACGGTAAGGGACGTCGCGGAGTCGTCGACGAACATCTCCACCTTCTGCACGGGATTCTGTGCATTGGCGGCGACGGCGCGAGCCTGCAGCCTGGCGTTCGTACCGGCCGGGAACATCGCCCCGGCACTGGTGCAGGTCCAGGTGAGCACCGGCGCGTTGGAATCGATGATCGGCTTGAGCGTGAGCGGGATGGCGGGCGGTGTGGTGACGTTGCCCGCGTAATCCCTGGCCGTGATCGTCAACGTGCGCTGCACGTCCTGATCGCCGTCGACCGGCGGCGCGGTGATATCCGCGCGCCAGTCGCTCGTGCCGTTCACCTGCGTGAGCGCGACCGCCGTCAGGCCGTCGAACTGCGCGAACGCTTCCTTGACCTTCACTTCCGTGTCGACCGCGAGAATGCGCACCAGCACCTTGTCGATGCCTTCGCGGTACGAGGAGTTGGCCGTGGGAGAGTTGATCGAGATCTCCGGGCCGACCGTGTCCGTGAGGATGGTCACCACCTGCTGCGCCGCCGTGGGCGCGCGTCCGGCGAAGCCGTCGCTGACGGTGACGTCGATGGTGAGCGTGGAGCCGCCCGCGATTTCGGGGGCAATCGTGACTGTGAAGACCGAGGTCGCGTTGGCGACGTTCGGGGTGAAGGTCTGGGTCTTGATCGACGTGCCGTTCAGCTTCGCGTCGAACGAGATCGTCTTGACGGAGATGTCGTCCGTCGCGGTGACGGTGGCGACGACGTCGCGGCCCGCGTAGATCGAGTTGCCCGGCGCGACGGTGAACGTGGAGATCGCCGGCGGAGCGTTGTCGACGACCGTATACGTGCGCGTGGGCATGGTGTACGTACGGCCGGCGCGATCGGTGATCTGCATCGTCAGCGTTGCCGCGCCGAGCGGAGTCGCCGGCGGAACCGTGAACGCGAGGGTCTTGCTCGGCGTCGTGACCGGGAAGTCGGTGTACGTGTCGGTGCGCGGCGTGCTCTCCGGCGTCCAGGTGAACTTGACGCTTCTCACTCCCGCGGCCGCCGTAGCGGTGTATGTGACCGAGAGCGGCGTGTCGCGAATGATGTTTCCATCCGCGGCCGGCGTGGTGGTGATGGTGTGCGAGGCCTGTTCGTTCGGGAGCACGACCGCCGCCGTCGGATCGACGATCATCGCCGTCTTGTCGTCGACGACCCCGGCCACCGAGGCGTGGTCGTCGAAGACGAGGAGCGCGTGCTTGCCGGCCGTGATCTTGTCGAAGGCGAGCATGCCGGAGTACGCGACCGTCTGCGACGCCGCCACCTCGAGCAGACTGCCATCCGCCGGATCGGTCTCGAGAGCCTTCGCGTCGGTGGAGATGCCAATGACCGTGAACGATCGCGTGGTGCTCGTGCCGACGACCAGCTCTTCACCGATCATCCATTTGTCGAACGTTCGCGACGCGTCGGTGAGCGTGTTTGCCGCGACCGCGGTCGACGTGCCGTTCTTGATGCGGCCGAGCGGTGTGCCCGCGGCGTAATGTTGCGTGTTCGGGAAATCCGAGTGGTACGCCGACACCGTCAGCTCCCCCGAATCCTGTCCCGGCTTGCGGATGTACACGGTGCCCGCGCCGGCGTCGCCATAGTTACGGCTGCTGTCGGACGTTCCCGCGTGGCGTCCTCCGCGCGCTTCGATGACCGCTGTAGCGACATCGAGCTTCGTCGTTGCGCCGATGGCGATGCGACCGCCGCCCCCGCCGCTCGTGCCCACGCCGGACCAATCGTCATCGCCGCCATTCGCGGAGACGAGCACTTTCGGTCCGAAGAGAACCTGCCTGGCGTTGAGCCAGACGCTGCCGCCCGTGCCGGGCACCCAGTAACTGCCTGAGCCCGACGCGCCGTTGGCCAGCAGCTTGCCGGCGACCACGATGCGCGAGGTATCGCTCTCGCCGGTGCCCCCGCGGAGGGCGATCGCGCCGCCGCCGGGTCGTCCGTTCGTGCAACACGCCGGCGATCCGCTGCCGCCCGATCCGAGCTCGGTTGGCTGCAGGATCGAGCCATACGGCGCATTGGAATTGCTGCTCAACGCCGCTCCCGTTCCGCCGAAGCCGCCATGGGAGGGCGAGTGGTTCGAGTCTGCGGCGCCCGTCGTCGTGTTCCCGACGGTGCGGCCTCGGGGATCGTTGTTCCGGCCGTCGACCGTGTCCTGCCACCCGCCGACGTATCCCTTCTCATTCACGTTGATACTCGAGTCGCAGTCGACGTAGGTGATGCCGGTCGTGGTGATGTCGACTCGGAACTCGCGGGTGATCGTCGCCGCGAGCGTTTCGACGCGCGCGCCGTTGAGGACGAGCAGGTTCGCGAGCTGCAGCGGCGCCTGCGGCGCGAGCACTGCCCCGCTGCCGATGAGAACGATGGTCTTGTCGTTGAAGCTCGCCGCCTCGGCCGCCGTAATGGCCTTCGGATCGGTGTAGACGAAGTCGGCGTTGACGAGGTCGATGGTGATCGGCAGCTCTACCGTGTGCGCCGCCACCGTGTCCTCGACGACCGCGGTGATGGTCAGCGGTCCCGCGGCGGGCGTCTGCGTGAACGTGTAGGTGGCGCCGTACTCGGTGCCGGAGATCAGTGCGCCGTTGACGGTCGTCCCGCCGCTGCCGATGAGGAACTTGACCGTGCGAACGTCCTGGTCGACGACGTTGAGGCGGAGCTTGAGCGCGAAGTTCGCGCGCAGCGCCGGGAGCGCGCCCTTGTCGATCGGGCAGAGCCACGTCACCTTCGGCGCGTCGGGATCGTTCACGCCCTTGTAGAGGATGTCGTGGGTCGTGGAGCGGGTGTTGCCGTTGAAGTCCTTCGCCGTGACGACGATCGGGATCAGCGCGTCTTCCGCCTTCGCCTTCGCCTCGATCTGCACCGAGCGGAACTTCTGCGTGCCGGGCGTGGGGCCGGCGGTCTGCGAGGCCGTGGCGTACGGATCGCCGTCGACCAGGAAGGTGACGGTCTGCACTCCGGTCTCGGCGTCGCTGACGACGGCCTCGATGACGAACTTGTCCTTGTTGAAGTAGGTCGTGTTGACCGGCGGCGTGACGGAGATGATGTTCGGCTGGATCGTGTCGCCGGCGATGTCGACCGTGGCCGTGGCCGGCGGCGAGGTCAGCCCGCGGACGTCGGAGACGGTGACGGTCAGCGTGGCCCGGTCGCCGCCCCTGGCGTCGTTCGGCAGCGCGTGGGTGAACTTCACCTCCGGCCAGTTGCCGTTCGCGAGGCGCGTGTACGACTGGGTGACGTTCGTGGTCTGGGTGGTGCCGTTGGTCCGCGGCACCGACAGGGTCATGTTCACGCTGGCGAACGAGCCTTCGTCCTGGAAGGTGACGAGCGAGGTGAAGGCGGTCGACGGGAAGGCCGACTGCGTGGAAGGCGTGACCGTGACGTTCGACGGCGCCGCATTCGGCTTGACCGTCCAGGTGACCAGCGTCTTCGGTCCCTGGTTGCCCGACGCGTCGTATGCCTGCGCACCGACTGTGAACGTGGCGCCGCCCGCCGGCGCCTCGGGGCCGAGGACCTTCGTGAAGAACGGAGCCGTTGTCACCGTGGCGAACGGCTTCTCGACGTTGTTGACGACGGTGAAGTACTCGACCTTCTTGATGTCGGTGGCGATGGCGCCCGCGGCGCTGCCGTTGCGCAGCTCGATCCGGAGCTCGTACTCCGAGCCGGAGACGAGCTGCTCGGCCGCCGCGGGGGCGACGAAGACGACGTGCGGGGCGACCTGGTCGAACGACTCGAAGTGGAAGGTCTGCTCGGCGAGGACGTTCCCCTCCGGATCGCGCACGCCGGAGAAGACGACGCGGTAGAACGACTCCGGCAGGATCGGGTTCTCATCCTCGGGCGCGATGAAGAGGGCCATGTTCGCCGCGGGATCGACGAAAGCTCGCGCCGCGAGCTCGCTCGCGACCGCAGCCGTGGGACCGCCCGGCGCGGCGAGCTTGTAGATGTGGAAAACGCCGTTGCCGCCGCTCTGCCACGGCGCGGGATCGATCGGCTCGTTGAAGCGGAACTCGAACGTCGTCGCCGCCGGGATCGGGCTCGCCGGCAGGACCTTCTGCACGCGCGGCTCCGCGTAATCGGAGGTCGTGAACGTGAAGCCCCGGGTGCCCGGGAGCCGATGTCCGGTGACGTCGGTGACGGCGCCGGAGACGATTACGCGATAGAGGGTGTTGCTGCGGAGCGGGAAGCCGGTCGCGGGGCGCGGCGGCGTCATCGTCACCGCGAACTTGCCGTCCTCCAGGAGACGCGTGGTGAGCGCGCAGGTGATCGCGCCCGAGTCGGCGTCGAGGAGCTGGAAGTTGTTCGTATGGATGCTGCCGCCGCTGAGCGGCTCGCTGAAGGTGATGGTGATGGTGGTGTCGGGCGAGACGCTCAAGGCGCCGTCCGCGGGGGCGATGCTCTGGAACTCCGGCGCGGTCGCGTCGAGCTTCACGCTCGGCGCCTCGACCACTCCGTCTCCCGCCTTCACGCCCTTCGAAGTGCCGGCGCCGACGGTCGTGTCGTCGGGTCCGATGAAGACCAGGCTGACGGTCGTGGTGCCGCTGGCCGGCGTTGGGATGCCGAGGAAGGTGTAGCGTCCGGTCGAGTCGGTGCGGATCTCGGCCGTGTGTCCGGGATAGTTCGCCACCACGCGCGTGCCGATGGACGGTCCGCCCGCTTCCGCTTCGACGTAGCCGCTCACGCCGGCGTACGTACCGAGGGCGATCGAGGCCGTCGCCGGAACCGACTGGCGCTGGATGGTCGTCGAGGTCGCGCCGGTGAACTTGTTGTCGATCGACGAGGCCTGGATGTAGACCCCGCCCAGGCGGAAGTTGCGCACCACGGCCTGGCCGGAGGCGTCGGTGTAGACCGTGACGGTCGGGCTGCCACCGGAGACGGTGACCTTGGCGCCGTTCGCGGGCTGGCCGCCCTGGGTAACGGTCACGCGCACTTCGCCGTATGCGGGATAGACGTAGGTGAACGGATCGGTCGACTTCCCTTTCGGGAAGCTGCCGCCGAGGTTGATGGTCGGGTTCGTATCGCCCGGCTGCCAGATGTTGATGCCGTAGCCGCTGTTCTCCATGAGGCCGGGGAACTGGAGCGGATTGCCCTGCAGCTGCCGCTCGTAGTCGCAGTGCCGGACGTGATCGAGACCGGTCCAGCAGCGCTGGATCACTTCCATCCGCAGGGGCGCGGCCAGGACGTTCGACTTGTTGCCGAAGTCGTCCGGCAGGTACGCGGCGAAGTAGAGCGTCTCGGTCGGCTCGAGCTCGAGGTTCACCGTGCGGTGCGGGTCGAGCACGCTGAGGGTGCGGTCCGCGTGGGCGCGGCGGTTGGTGAGGGTGTCCTTGGCGTCGAGCGCGAACGTGCCCTCGCGCACGCCCTTGAAGACGAAGAAGCCGGCGACGTCGGTCGAGGCCTGGGTCTGGTAGTTCGAGGCCGTGAGCCGGACGTGCGATCCCGGTACGGGGGCGTTGTTGTTCTCCGGGTCGGTGAGCGTTCCGTCGACCTCGCCGCTGAACTCGAGCTCGAGGCGCACCGTTCCGACGCCGTCCTTCGGGACGGCCACCGGCTCGGTCTTGCTGGTCTTGCCGAGGGCCTTGGAGTACGCCGAGACGTAGTACGTCCCGATCGGGAGCTCGGTGAACTCGATCGAGCCTGTCGCGTCGGTGCTGGCGAAGTCGAACGCCTTCCCTCCACCCGCGTAGACGCTGACTTCCGCGTTCTGGACCTCGGCGTAGGACTGGTTCGGGTCGACGACCGTGATCCTGGCCGCGCCGACCCCTCCGCCGCCCCCGGTGATGGGGATGTAGGCTTTCGGGGCGGCTTCCGCCCCTTCCTCGTCGATGCGTCCCGTCCAGTCGCCGCGCAGCTCTTCGTTGCCCGGGTCCCAGCCCGTCGCGCGCAGCGCGCCGACGAAGACGTTGTTGATGACGAACCGTCCGGTCACGTCCGCGACGAGCGGCTCGACGTTGCGTCCGAAGTTGCGGTTCGGGAAGTCGAGCTCGCGCAGGTAGAACTTCGCCAGGGGCACCGGGGCGTTGTCGCTGTAGTCGTTCGGCGTGTCGTCGGCGATGTTGTTGGCGACGTTGTCCGGGTCGAAGCGCTTGTAGTCCTTGTAGACCACCTGCCCGTCGACCAGGCCGCGCTTGCGCAGGACGACGGCCATGTTCTCGACCACGCCGCCGTTGTTCGGCGTCCGGGCCGACGAGAAGCCGATCCGGTAGATGCCGCTCTGCGTGACCTGCGCCGTCACCGAGACGTACGTGGAGCTCGGCTGGTCGAAGAACTCGAAGCGGCCGTCCGGTCCGGTGATCTGCGGGCCCGGGTCGCTGCGGCCGTTGTAGATGGTGACCGAGGCGCCGGCGACCGGCGTGAGGCCGTCGATCGCGTAGACCGTGCCGCGCACCGTGGCGAGGGTGTTGAGCTGCAGGGTGTGGTCGTTGAAGTCGCCGTCGAAGGCGAGCTGCGAGCCCGCGCCCGCGTATCCGTATTGCGGGTGCGCGCTCGAGACGCTGTAGTTCGTCAGCGCCGGGATCTTGGTGAAGACCGCCCAGTCGGCCTCGCCGTTCTTGTCGGTCGATTCTTCGAGGTATTGCGGGACCGTCGACTGCTCCCCTTCGTACCAGACCGGGTAGGTGAGCTTGACCGGCGTGATGAGGTCGAACTGCGAGCGCACTTTCACCCGCACCGTTCCCTCGCCCGGGAGGCGCAGGGTCAGCGCGGCGATGTGGCCGTTGAACTCGACCTTCGCGCTGCCGCCGGCCATCTGGTCGCCGTACGGCCGCGTGTCGACGACTCCGTCCTCGGGACGGACGCCGCTGGGCACGGCCATGATCTCGTATTGCGCGCCGACGGCGACGTCGGGCAGCTCGTACACGCCGACCTGTCCGGGTGCCGGGCGGAGAACGTCCGGCGGGAAGCCGGGAACGATGACGCGGTATCCCGGGACGGGATTGCCGCCGGCATTGAGCAGGCGCACCCGAATCGTTCCGGTGCCGCGGCTGAAGGCGTTGATCAGGATGGCGACGTTGTTCGGGCCGCTCTCCGTCAGCGTGGGGACGACGGTCGTGTTGACCCGCTGCGTGGCCGGGTCGTAGGCGGTGATGCCCTTGCCGCTGAAGACGAGCGGCAGGTTGTCGTACGTGAACTTCCCTTCCGCGTCCGCGGTCACGACGCGGTAGCCGGCGATCTTGACCAGGGCTCCCGGCACACGCTCGGTCACACCCGGCTGAAGCGGGTTCTCGCGGAACACTTCGCCCGTGAGGGTGGTGAACTTCATCTCCGGGGCGATGAAGAAGAGCAGGTTCGCTTCCTTGATCTCGTTGGCCTTGAGGTCGAGGTCCACGGCCACGGATTGCCGCGCGATGGTCCAGTCTTCGGCCAGCACGGTGACGAAGCCGGCCGGGATTTTGTCGAATTCGAAGCGGCCGTTCGAGTCCGTGTATCCGTCCGTGAGGCCGTAGCCCTGGCTGTAGACGCCGACGTGGATGCCGGCCATCGGCTGGTTCGTGTCCGAGCGGCGCACCACGCCGTAAACCTTGCCGACGCCGGGGAACGGCTGGCGGAAGATCGAGAGGTCCTGGGTGACGAGCTGTCCCGGCGTGGCGATCTCGTTGGCCGCGAAGGTGACGTTGCCCGGCTCGTCCTTCGCGCTGAAGGTAAGCGGTCCGACCGGCAGATCTTCGATGCGGTAGTAGCCTTGCGCGTCCGTGGTGGCGGTGCGGAACTGCGAGAACATCGTGCTGCCGATCGTCACGGTCGCGCCGGCGGCGATCGTGCCGTCGTTGTAGCGGACGTGCCCCTGCGCCGCGCCGCGGCCGAGGAACTGCAGGTTCACGAAGTGCACCTTGCCGGGCAGCCGCACGCTCCCCTCGAGCGTAGTCTTGCCGTGGATCGAGGAGAGGCCTTCGAGGCGATAGGCGCCCGTCCAGCCTGCGTCGATCTGGCGGCGGACGAATTCGAAGAGGAACGCGCCGTCGGTCTGGGAGACGTCGTGCTGCGGCGTGCCCTGCGGGTCGACGTGCCCGTCGTACGGCAGGTACTGCGCGATCCGGACGTCGGCGCCCGCGATCGGCGTGTTGTCGCCCTTGATCACCTTGCCGTAGACCACCCCGGCCGGCGCGTCGTTGTCGATCTTCGGCGACACCTCGTCCGGGAACGAGACCGCCTGGTCGTTCAGCGGGTCGAGGAGCGATCCCACCGCGATCGTGTATGCCGCGTTCTGCGAAAGGGAGTGCGCGAACGTCGTGTTGACCGTGCGGCCGTCCTCCTGGAGCGCGGCCGCCGAGATCGGGCGCGGCGCTTCGTAGCTCACGCCGTCGCGGTCGAAGTCGATCTCGCCCGTGAACTTCGTCCGCAGGTCGACGCCCTGCTGCACCTTCACCGGGCGGTTGAAGAGGACCGAGACCTTATGGCCGTCTTCGTCGAGATGGAGATCCTGGCGTCCGCCAATGAGGCGCAGCGGCGCGGCCGAGACCGTGCTGACCGTGCCGACTCCGGCGATGCCGCCGTTCGGCATCATCGCGTTGAGCGAGGTCGCGCCGCGCGTCAGGTGGATCGTGATCGGCTCGTTGCTCGTGCCGGTCAGGTCGAAGTGGGCGCGCTTGAGCGAGCCGTCGTTGGTGTCGGGGTAGAGGATCTCGAGCTGGAACGCGCCGTTGCGCTCGGGCGTCACCTGGACGTCGATCTCCTCGGTCCAGCGGGCGACCAGGCCCAGCTCGCCGTTCTCTCCCGCTCCGTTGAAGCGCGAGATGTCGGAGAACGGCAGGTTGCGCACCCAGCCGTCCGGCGCTTCGTTCGGGATGTCGCTGCGCCGCCCGCTTCCATGGCCCACCAGCGACACGGCGTACGGCCGCTCGTCGGAGGCCGTGCCGTGCGCGAGCGCGGCCACGAAGCCCTGGCGGTGCGCAGTCGCGTTGCCGATGGCGTCGAAGAGCGACGTCATCGTCGTTCCGGCAGGGGCGAAGCCCGTCGCTTCCAGCTCCCGCATCACCGACGCACCGGCGACGCGGCCTGACTTCTCCTGGCGCCGGAGCTGATCCCACTCGCGCAGCTCGTAGCCGCCGTTGCCGAGGAGGTCGAGGGCGAGATGGGCGATCGAGTCGCGTTTTGTCTCAGGGTTGGAGTCGGTGATGAAGATGCGCTGGCCCGTGCGGGCCACGTCGACGGCGCGCTGGAACACGTCCGTCTTGATCACCCGCGGGAACCTCGCGGTCATCTGGTTGAGCGGCGCCGTGGCCAGGCTATAGCCCAGGCCGAAGAGCATCAGGTTCGCCGACACGACGTCCTGGTTCACGTACTGCGCGTAGTGGGGCATCACCAGCGTCGCCGGAGACAGCGGGATGCCGGTCTCGCTCACGCCCATGTGCAGGCGCACGCTGGCGCTGAGGGCGTCGGTGGAGCTGAGCGTTCCGGCCGTGGCGAAGACGTGGCCGGTCACGCCCGAGCGCAGGCGGTACTCGATGAGCCGCATGTCGCCCGCCGGAATGGTCAGCGAGTCGGTGGTCTCGCCGTTGAGGCGGCAGACGTTCGCGTTCGGGTTCTCGTCGCACGACTCCACGCCCGAGGTGACGACGATCGTCTGATCGGTCGCGCTCATGTTCGTGATGAACGAGTACGTCGAGTACTCGATCCCCTTGCGCACCGTGTCGGGATGGGAGAAGTTGATGTTGAAGCGCGGGTCGTGGACCACGATGGCCGCGCTTGGGGTCGCGCGCATCGGCACGTCGACCTGGCCCTGCTGCCGCAGAACGGCCCGCAGGTCGAAGTCGATGCGGTGCGTTCCCGACTCCAGTCCTTCCAGCGTCCACTCCGCCTCGCCGCGCGCCTGCGCCACGAGGAACGTCACGCCCGTCGTCGGCTCGACGATCGGCACCGGCTGCCCGAACGAGACCTGCGGCATGGTCTTGACCGTGCGCAGCGCGGTCGGGATCTTGATGGTGGCCTTGATGTCTTCGAGCCGCGCGGCACTCCCTTCCGGGGCGCCGTTCGTCACCATCACCGCCACCGCGAAGAACTGGTGCAGGACGGCCAGGCTGTTGGGGATGACGATCGCTGCCGGGATACTCGTCCGCGCGCCCTTGACCGCCCGCTCCTGCGGGTCTTTGCCCGGCTCCGGCAGCTCCCCTTCCTCGCCGAAGTCCATCGGGATGATCTGCGGCGGCGACCAGCGCGGCGGCTCGATGAGCCCCTGCGGCGGCAGCGAATACGGCGACTCCCCCTTCACCGGCTGTACTTCGTGGGTGCGCGGGTCGATGATCACCGGGAACGGGATCACCACTTCCTTGCCGTCGATGATGAAGGTGAACGAGTACTCGTAGACGTCGTAGTTGCGCGCGTCCACCGTGATCCCGCGCGCCCGCAGCTCGTCGGGCGAGAGCTGGCGCACCGTGACCTTGGTCTGCAGCAGGTCGGCGACCGTGATGACCGCCGTCGCGGGGCTCGCGTACTGCAGGAACTCCGTCCCCTTCATGAGGCGCACGTTCTGGAGGAAGTAGATCCCCTGCATCGAAAGGCCGGGGATTTGGAAGCGATGGCCCGGCGCCGTGGTGAGTTGAATGGGGGTGTCGATCCCCGGTCCGGTCAGGTCGCCGACCGCCATGACGCCTTCGAGCGAGACCGCCTCGTCGTTCTGCTTTCCGCCGAACTCGGTCTGTACCGTAGTGGGGAGGTCAATGCTGGTCGTCACCGTTTCGGTGATGACCTTCAATCCTGCCCCCTGGATGCGCAGGCTCGTCGCGGTAATGTCGGCCTCGGCGGTCGCGGCGCCGGCCGCGAAGATACCGAGGGCGATGAGGGTCCGGAGCTTCATGGGAACGAGCCTCCTGGGAGCGGTTCTTTAATGTCGGATGAATGTCGGATGGTTCAGTTGCCGGAAGGGCGGGGTGGGCCGTCGAGCTCTTCGAGCGCCCGCTGCAGGGCGACCGCCTTCGACTCGACGAGCTTCGCGCCCGGAGGGATGGTCAGCGCGTCGGGCGGCGGCAGTTCGGAGCCGATCCGCACCACCACATTCCGCGTCTCCATCGTCTCCCCGTCCGCCTCGAAGCGGACGACCTGCTCGAGCGGCAGGTGATACTCCTCCGCCGAAGCCGCTGCGTTGCTCCGCACCGCCCTCTCGCGCGAGCGCAGCGCGCCCAGCATCATCTCGCCCGCAGCATCCGCGCGTTGCGGATACCCGATGCCGAGGATCGCCTCCACCGCGCCGCGGCTCAGCGTCATCTGCCGGTCCGCCGAGACCCGGATCACCTGGCGTGTGTTCTGGTCTTTCCACTCGGCCTCGGTGGTCTCCGCCGGACGCGACGCGATGACACTCCCGCCCCGCGCCTCGACCCGCCACTCCCGGCGCGGCGACGCCGCCGCCATCCCCGGTGCCGCAGCCTTCCCGTTCAGGCGGGCCACCTGCTCGAACTTCGTCACGCTGTACGTCCCGGCGGCAAAGTCGATCTCCGTCATCTCGCCCTTCGCGTAATCCGCGATGGCCGTACGGGTCCCGCTCACAGACACCATGCGGTTGCCCTGACAGTACTCGTCGATCACGGTCGTCTTCTGCGAGACCGGATCCGAGAGCTCGCGCGTAATGTGAAGTGGCGTGGGAAACAGGACCGGCTCGGCAGCGCTCAACAGCGACACCGAAGACAGAGTCAGCAGTGCGACGCGCAGGGCAAAGCCTGCAGTCACCTGTACCCTGCCCGTCCAACCGCGTAGCGGTCGAGTGGCAAACACAGGAAGCTCCTTAATTATGTTGGACCCGGATAAAATGCGGAATTATTTGCGAATGTGATGTCACGGTAGCATCCCCATTTCAGTAAGGCAACCCCCACAATCCAGCAATTACGGTGGATGTGCCAAACCTGACCGGTGCATTTCCGTTTTTTCCGCGCCGTTCGGAGTTTCGAGTAATTATGTCTGTAAGAATTTCGGCCACAGAAAGATCACGAACGCCAAAAAACTTGCATACCAGCTCAATAGCCTCCGGCGCCTTCGATAACGATTTATCTCCCGGCGGAAACATTGGAAATCTTCCCGTGATGGCGGGTAGGGAAAGTCGCCGCTGGCGCCTCTCCCGTGAAGAGAAGAGAGGAGAAGAAATGAGCACCACATTTCTGAAACCGGGACTGACGCTGCAGAAAGGGATGGCGAAATGCCAGGAAGTGCAGGACCTGCAACAGGCGCTGCGCGAGCTCGGATACCTGCGCGGCGGCGTCGACGGAAACTTCGGCAGCGGCACGGAGAAAGGCGTCAAGGCCCTCCAGTACGACCTGCTGAACAACGAAGGCAAGGGGTCGGACGGAAATGCGCCGGTGATGGTGAAGGCGTACAACAAGGGACGCGTCCCCGACGCGACCGGCGTCGTCGACCAGAACACCGCCGAATGCATCGTGGAGATGCTGAACGACGCGAGCTTCGTCCGCCTGCCGATCGCGGCCGATCCGGTCCAGGCCAACAAGAGCGTCCTGTCGAAGATCGCCACCGCAAAATCGACCGCCGTCCCGGTCCGCTTCATCGCCGCCATCCTCAAGCAGGAGAGTGACCTGAAGCACTACAACGAGCAGGACGCCGTCATCACCCTCGGCCTCGACACCAACAACCCCGCCCAGACCTTCGCCATCACCTCCCGCGGCTACGGCGCCGGCCAGTTCACCATCTTCCACCACCCACCCCGGCAGGAAGAAGTCGACGACTTCATGAACGACGTCGAGAAGAACCTCAGCAAAGCCGAGGGAGAGCTGCGCGAGAAATACGACAAATTCGTGAACGGCCCCTCGTCCAAGGCCGACGACCGCCAGCAGGAGATCGGCTCCGGCGCCCTGCGCATCTGCAAATACGCCTCGACCGACCCCCGCTACCTCAGCGACTGCAGCCAGTGCGCGATCGACGCCGGCTCGCGCGACATCGTCGAAAACGTCACCCCCGTCTACGCCGGCTCCCCCACCCTCTTCACCGCCACCCAGTACTACAACCCCGGCGGCTACACCAACATCCCCAAACGCGAAGCCTTCGGCTGCGACTGGCCCTACGCCGTCCGCCGCTACAACGGCGGCGGGATCAACTCGTACCACTATCAGGCCAGGGTGATCCGGAATGTGAGGGATTTGAAGTTGTGAGCTGGGGCACCTCCGCGCACGAGGCACGACCCCTCACCCCGTCCGGCACCTGGTCTTCTAATCTCGGTGTCGCGGATTGCACGTGGGCGGTTACTGCCACGCGCAGGTGCCGAACATCCCTCTCCCCTACGAAGGGGAGAGGGGCAACACACCGTTCATCCCCTCCGCATAAACTGGAAACACGCTGCTTTGTTGCCCCTCTCCCCCCGCCGGCCCCCCCGCCGGGGAGAGGGATGTTCGGCGCCTGCGCGTGGCAGATGCGTCGACCATCCAGATCAGAGCGCGTTTGTTAGGAGCTCAGGCGCCGGACGGGGTGAGGGGCTGTGCCACTTGCCTGAATGCAGCGATTAGAATGCGCCCCGAGGAGCAAGAAGAAACCTCGTGGAAACGACCCGGAAAATCGCCAGGGCGGCGTGGCTCGTTCCGCTCGTCTATCTCTTTGCCTATCGCGCGGTCGGTCTCGTCATCGGACGTGCCGCCGCCGACTTTCTCGTGTTCATCCTCGCGGTGGCCGCGGCAATCGCCAGCATCTACTGCTTCGCCAGGATCTTCCGGTACGGCCGCGCCGGGATCCTCGGGCACGCGATTGCCGGGCTGGCCGTCAGCGCGCTCATCCTCGGCATCTGGGTCCCCAACTTCCTGCACGCGAAAACGGCAGCCCGCGCCGCCGGCGGCAACGGCCAGGTCGTCGTGGTCCACGTCCAGGAGGATGGGACGATCCTCATGAACGACGTCGAGGTCTCCCTGGATCAGACGAAGCAAGAGTTTAGAAAACTTTCCGCCGCAGGCGCCTCGATCCGCTATTCACGCGCCAACCCGCAGGGCGATCCCCCGCCGAACGCGCTCGAGGTCATCCGGGCAGCCGCCGACGCCAGGCTTCGCATCCAGATGGTGGCCGGGGAAGATCCCTAGGCCACTTCCGGCTGCGTGCATTCGCGCGCGATCAACACCAACTCGTTGATGTCGAAGGGCTTGGCGAGCAGGCGGCAGACCCGCTGCAGGAACTCACAGCTCATGCGCCGCGGAGAGGCCGTCGTCACGATCACCCGGCGCAGCGCCTTCGGCTGGTTCTCTTCGAGATAGCTGAGCAGCTCTTCCCCGCTGATCCCGGGCATCATCAGGTCGACGATGAGCAGATCGTAGGCGACCGTGGCGAGCAGCCCGATCGCCGCCGCACCGCTCCGGACCCCCTCCACGGAGAAGTTTTCGCGCTCGAGGACGATCTTCACCAGCTTCAGAATGGCGCCGTCGTCCTCCACGATGAGGGCCCGGTACGAAGATCGGCGTTCCATGTGCATGACCCCGGAGCAAGACCGCTGCCGCGGCAGAGAGAGAGACCAAGCGGCCACATGCCTGAGACAACGTTGCCCCGCGTATTGATCGCGGACGATGAGGATGCGATCCGCACGCTGGTGGTACGCATGCTGCGCCGCGCCGGCTTCGAGCCGTTCGAGGCGGCTGACGGCCAGGATGCGATCGAGCAGCTCGACGCCGGCCCGTTCGACGTGATCGTGCTCGACCTGATGATGCCGCGCGTCGACGGCTTCGGCGTGGTGGCGCACCTCATCGAGACCCACCCGCGCATGGTCGAAAAGACTGTCGTGATGACGGCCTACCCGAGGACGGCCGCCAGGGAGCGGCTGCACCAGCTCTGCACCATCGTCTCGAAGCCGTTCGAGATGACGGAGCTCATTCAGCTGGTCCGCGACTGCGCAGAGCGCTGACCCGGTTGCGGTCCGAGGGGGCATAGGACCTATAGGAACCAGGAGACCCATGGCCTGTTTGTCCTATTAGTCCCATAGGTCCCATAGGTCCTATTCGTCCTATTCACTCGCCCTCTTGCCATCTGTATCACACAGTGATACAGTCACCTCATGGCAATCACCATCGACCTCCGGAGCACCACCCCGCTGGAAGATCAGCTCCGGTCCCAGATCCGGGAGTTGATTGCCCTCGGCAAGCTCGTCGAAGGGGAGTGCCTGCCTTCCGTGCGGCAGCTTGCGGGCGACCTCGCCATCCACTTCAACACCGTCGCCCGCGCCTACCGGCGCCTGCAGGACGAGGGGTTGCTGGCCATCGGCCGGGGGCGCGGCGTCTTCGTCAAGGAGCTGCCGTCGCGGCGGACGCAGTCCGTGCGGCAGACGCGCGAGACGCTTGGGGGCCGGCTGCGGGAGATCTTCGTCGACGCACGCCTCATCGGCCTCACCGCGGCACAGACACGCGAATTCGTGCTGGACGAGCTGGAGCAGTTCGCCCGAAAGGAGAAACGGTCATGAACATCCAGGAGCCTCTCACCATCATCGGTCCGGTCGGCCTCGCGGTCCCGCTGCTCGTGAGCGCGGTCATCTGCATCGTTGCGCGGCGTGAGGGAAACGAGCTTCCCGCCGGCCCGCTGCTGCGTGTGACGATTGCCACGGCCGCGGCGATCGCCGCATTGCGCTTCTTCCCGCACCCGATCCTGATGATCGTGCTCAGCCTGGCGACGTTCTGGTTCTTCGCCATCCCGGTCATGCAGGCCCTCGAGCGGACGGCGCTGGCGCGGATGGCGCCGGAACCGGTGCGCAGCGCGACGCTCGTGCCGCGGCGGGTCGGAGCGTACGTCCCGCTCGGGGCGCGCACGGCAGGAATCGCCGCCGCCCTCGGCCTGCTCCTCATCGTCATCGAACGGAGCCTCACCGGCACGCCCACGCTGATGACGTACGGCTTCACCTTCGCCGGCCTGACGTTCTTCGGCCTTTATGCGGCCTGGATGCGCGACGAAGTCTTCTCCGTACGCGCCCGCGATGAAGCCGAGCGCCGCGCCCGCGTGCGGGCCGTCTTCGGCGCCCAGACCGTCCTCACCCTTTCCCTGCTCGTGCTGGCAGCGCTCTCCGCCGGCCCATGGCCGGGCCTCGTCCCGCTCGCCACGATCGCCACGATCATCGGCGGAACCGGCTGCGCCTTCGCCCTGTCGACCGGCATTCAGGAGCGTTACCTGCAGGTCTGGACCGCACGACAGTGAGGCCGTGAGCCCTAATGCCGCACCGACCTCCGGTGCGGCATCTTCCCCACCGAGAACGCCGGCTCGAGCTTCAGCTCGGACGTATTGCCGGCCTTGTCCTCCACGGTGATCCGCAGATCCACCGGCCCCCGGAGCTCCGCCGCGAGGGCGCCGAGATCGACGCGGTACATCGTGCCGATGCCGCCGATGAGATAGGTGCTGAAGCGGTAATGCCGCGCCGTCAGCATCGCCGGCAGCGGACGCCATTCTCCCTTCGTGCCGTGCACGCGGTACTCGACCCGCGTCGCTTCCTCGTTCGGCGGCACGCGCTCCAGGTAGATCACCTTCCCGCGGATGCCGTCGGCGACGGAGAAGAGAAGACTCGGCCGCGAATCGGGATCGACGATCGTCGCCTGCCGCTCCTGGTCGTCCACGATGCGCAGGCCGGTGAACAGCGGGAGGACATAATCGCCGCGCGTCGTGTCCGACCAGCCCGTGTACGTCGCCCGGCCCCGCAGGCCGGCGATGAAGAGATCGGGAAAGACCGACTCCACGCGATACCGGCCGGGCGGCAGCGCTCCTTCGACGCTGAAGCCGACCGGCCCTTCGCCCATGAGCGTGCCGTTCGCGTCGTAGACCGCTGCCCGCGCATTGATGGTGTCCCGGAGCCGCCGCTCGCCGAGAGGTCCGTACCAGAGCCCCACCATCCCCCAGGCATCACGGCCGAAGTCGAAGCGCACCTGCGGGAACACCGGCGACTCGCCGAACGTCATCGTCTCCCCCGCCGGAAGCGCGTAGCCCATCGGCGAGACGTCGAGAAAGATCTCGTTCTCGGCGGTCGCGGTCTGTTCGTTCAGGTAGAGGAAAATGAAATCGAGGAGCGGGCAGTCGGCCAGGTGCCCGAGACCCGGGTCGTAGCAGCGGCCCCACCAGTCGAGCATCATCAGGATGTCGACCTCCGGCCCCGGACTCTTCGTGTAGAGGATCCGCAGCCGCGACTCCGTTCCGCGCATCAGGAAGAACTGTCCGCCGTCGTAGAAGAAGCCCGAGTCCGGACCGGCGAACCGCAACATCGCCACCCCGCCGATCATCGACTCCGAGCGCGGGACGTCCGGCTTGAAGTCGACATCCTGCCGCAGCCACTGCGGCCGCGACGTGCTGACGGCATTCGCCTCGAGTCCGGCGATCGGCTCGTGCAGCGCCATATACATCGTGCTCGCCGCCACGTCGCCGCAGGTGTGCGCGGGATAGATGCGAATGCGCGGCGAGAGGCGCGTGAACAGCGGCCGGAACTGCGGCTGCGCCATGAACCCGACTCTCCTCCCCTGAGGAAAGGAGAGGATGTGCTTCTCGTAACACTCCCGGCCGCCGCCGGCGATCGCGTTTCCGTTCTCGTCGGTGGTGTCGAGAGCCACCGAGAGACTCGCCGAGCCGACGTCGGTCGTGACCACCGGCGCCCCGTCGACCTCCACCTGTTCGGCCACCGTCACGTACGTCGGATAGCCGAAGGACGCGACCACGACGTCGACCTGCTCCAGCGGCCAGAAAACGCGAGCCCGATCGAGAAACTCGCCCGTACCGCCCATCCCGCTCTCGCCGATCACCAACGCGTTGATGAAGCCGCCGTCCGGATTCCGGATCGACAGATAGGCGCCCTTCACGAACGCCCACGGCAGCCCGATCGGCACCGCGCCGCCGCTCCACTCGATCCGCCCGCCGTACGAGAGTGACCCCTTGCGCGGTGCCGGGACGGCGGCATTCGTGACTTTCAGCTCGACCGTCACCGTCGCCGACGCGCCGGGTGCGAGCGAGACGCTGCCCGGCGTCACCACCACGGCCACCCCGTCGCGCAGACCGCGCACGTTCGCGGTCAAAACCTGCTGCGACGCGCTCAGGTTGCGCAGCGTGACGCTGCGCGTGGACGTCCAGACTTCGAGCTTCGCAACGTCCTGGCCGAAATTCAGCACCGCCGACGAAGCGAGCGTATCGACTGCGGCCGCCGCGGCAACATCGACGCTCCCCGCTCCCGCGACCATCACCTCTTCGTTCACCGCGCGCGCCGTCGAGACCACCGCTGCCTTCAATTCCGCCGGCGACCAGCCGGGATGCTGCGCCTTCACCAGCGCGGCGATCCCCGCCACATACGGCGCGGCCATCGAGGTTCCGCTGGCGAGCATCGTCTTGTTTCCCGGAACCGTCGAGAGGATGTCGACACCCGGCGCGATCACCTCCGGCTTGATGCCGTAGTCGTACGACGGACCGCGGGTGCTGAACGCTGCCACCGTCCCGTCGCGCATCGCCGCGCCGACCGAGATCGCCGAGGGAGCGAAGGCCGGCGAAAGGACATACCCGTAGCTCGCCGTGTTCCCGTTGGCGATGCAGAACACCACCCCCGCCGCGATCGCACGCTCCACCGCCGCCACCACCGGATCGTCTTCCGACGCCCGCCCGCCGAGGCTCATGTTCACGATGTCGATGCGATCGGAAGGATCGTGGTTCCCGTCAGGATCGACCGTCCGTTCGATCCCCGCAATGACGTCCTCCTCGGTCGCATAGCCATCGCCGGCGATGACTTTGTACGCATAAAGCGAGACGCCGGGAGCAACCCCCAGCAGCCCGTCACCCTCCGCGGCGATGATCCCGGCGACGTGGGTCCCATGGCCGTAGTCGTCCATCGGATCGGCGTCGTCGTTCGCGAAATCCCAACCGCCGACGACCTTGAAGCCGGGGCCGAAGCCGCCACCGAGGGCCGGGTGGGTGTAGTCGATGCCGGTGTCCAACACGGCGACGGTGATGCCGGTGCCGAATGACTGAGCTTGATAGGATCTATGGGACCTATAGGACCTATAGGACTTATCGGTCCCATCCCCCTGCACCTCAAACTGCCGTGCCACATGCACCGCGGCCACATACGGCAGCTTCGCAATCGCGGAGATCGCCTCCCGCCGCACCCGCACCCCCGCCCCGAACAGCACCCGCGAAAACGTCCGCCCCACGCGCGCCGGCTCGTCCCCGTCCAGGCGCGCCAGATCATTTCGCAACTCCGCGACCCGAGTCTGCAGCGCTTCCCCGCGAATCACCATCGCCTCGCGCCGCATCTCTCCCCGCACCGAGCGCGCGCCGCTCGCCGGCTCGCGAAACTCCACGATCAGATCCACCATCGCCGGAGGCGCCTCGCGCGGCCCGCGCCGGATCTCTCCGAACCCGATCAGCGGAAGCTTCCCGCTCTCCGGAACCGGCTGGATCGGTTTGCCGAGCTGTCCCGCGAACGCGGCAGACGTGAGAAAGAGCGCGAGCGCGAAGCTGGCGACACGGGCGCGATATGTCATCGTGGCATAAATGTAGGCGCCATCCCGCTAATTGGCAAGCAACTCTCTGTGACACCTGCACCACCCTTACGGCGAGACGCCGTCCGCCGACGGGACGTCGCCGGTCCAGCCGACGCGGACGTCGGCGCTCCACGCACGGACGCCCGGTCCGCAATGACCGCCACCTTCTCGCTCGAACACGCAGAAGCACAATCCACGACGAGCGTCGTCATGCGCGGAGCGCCGCCGTCGCACCTCCGCGCAGAGATCAATTCACGATGAGCGTCGTCATGCGTGGGAGCGCCGACGTCGCGTCGGCTGGTCCGGCGGCGTCCTGCCGGCGGACGGCGTCTCGCCGTAAGGGGATGGTGGCGGACCAGCACCTCCGCGCAGAGACTCAATTCACGACAAGCGTCGTCACGCGTGGAGCGCCGACGTCGCGTCGGCTGGTCCGGCGGCGTCCCGCCGGCGGACGGCGTCTCGCCGTAAGGGTTGGGCTACGCCCGCGCCTCCCGCGTCATCGCCACCAGCACCCTTCGCGCATCCTCCCGGGACCGCACCGGCTCCGGAAACTGGATCCGCGTCCCCTTCATCCCCTCCTTCGTCCGCGCGCGGACGGTGAAGCCTAGGCGGTCGCAGGCAACCATCGTCGCCTCCTCGGCGTCGAGGCCGCCGAAGTGGCGGGTGATCTCGCGAAGCGCGTCCGCATGGTCGGCGTTCATGTGCTCGATGATCCCGGCGGCATACTCGACCAGCGGGTCCGGCTCCGCGGCGCGATAGTCGTCCACCTGCACCCACCCCATCACCCCGAAGCCGCCCACGAAGTACGTCTCCGCCACATCGAGCCGGAAGAACGAAAAGTCGGAAAAGTCGATCCAGTACCGCGCCGACGGATGGCGCGCGAGATAGGCAGCCCGCAGCGCTTCCGTCGACTCGACGCGGCTCACATTCCCGAGCAGCGTCGCCCGCGGCGAGCCGAGCGGATCGGAGTCGCTGCCGCTCTGCATCACCAGCAGGCTCGCCCGAGGATCGGCGAGCACGTTCTGAGTGTGAATGGCCATGCCGCTGATCAGGAACAGCGGCGACGCGTCGTCGAGCAGCGCATATGGCATCACCGACGCGAACGGAAAGCCGGGATGATGCGTGGAGTGCGTGGCGAGCGTGCCGAGGCGTTCGCTCACCAGCAGCGTGCGCACACGCTCCGCATGCGTCGGCTCGAGTCCCGGAGGAGGCACAGAGGAGGAGGAAGCATGCTGGTTCATGGCGCGTCGGTAGCATAGCCCTTTCACAAGCTTGCGCCCCCACCGAGCCATCCTCGCGCTGCTGTACCTGATCGCGTTCACCGCGCTCGCGCACTGGCTGAGCGAAGGGTGGTCGTATTACCGCACCCCGCTCATCGAGCGGCCGCACCATCCACAGTTCTGGTCCCTCAAGCCGGGAGGCACGCTCGGGCAGGCATTCGGGATCACCGGCGCCGGGCTGATGACGGTCATGCTCCTCTACTCCGTCCGCAAGCGCGTCAAGCCTCTCCGGAAAGCCGGTCCGCTCAACGTCTGGCTCGACTTCCACATCTTCTGTGGCGTCATCGGACCGCTGCTCGTCATCCTCCACAGCTCCTTCAAGGTGCAGGGACTGGTCGCGCTCAGCTTCTGGTCGATGATCGCCGTGGCCCTCTCCGGGGTTCTCGGGCGCTACCTCTATCTACAGATCCCGCGCACCCGCGCCGGCGACGAGCGGACCCTGGCGGACGTGGAAGCGGAGAGCCGCACCCTTTCCGCGCAACTGCGCGACCTCGGACTGGATGAGGAAAGGCTGGCCGAGCTGGAGGGAATCGCGTCCACGCCGCGCGCGTGGCAACGGCGCTCGCGGTTGCGCGCCTTCGAGCGGCAGCACGGCGGACGCCAACTGGTCGCGGTGATCGAGAGGAAGGCGGACCTCCACCGGCGCATCCTCCGGTGGCACCGCCTGCAGGAGATCTTTCACCACTGGCACGTCTTCCACAAACCGTTCGCGATCGTGATGTATCTCTTCCTGATCGTGCACATCACCGTCGTCACCGTCACCGGCTACGGGTTCCGATGAAACGGCTTGCGCTCCTGATCGGGATCCTGGCCGCGGCGTCCGCCGGCGCACAGATCTCCCCCGGCCCGCTGAGCGAGCCGCACGCAAAGCTGGAGGGAGCGGCAAACTGCCTGAAGTGCCACGAGACCGGCCGCGGCGTCAGTCCGGCGAAATGCCTCGCCTGCCACACCGCGCTGCGCGCGCGCATCCAGGCAAAGAAGGGACTGCACGCACAGCCGAATTACGCCAGGTGCGAGCGATGCCACAACGAGCATCACGGCCGCGCGTTCCGCCTGATCCACTGGGAGCCGTCGAAGTTCGACCACCGCGTGACCGGCTTTCCCCTCGAAGGCGCGCACGCGAAGGCGCAATGCCGCGAGTGCCACAAGACCCGCTCGTTCCTCGGCCTGTCGCAGTCGTGCACCTCCTGCCACGCCGATCCGCACAAGGGTCAGCTCACCCCCTGCACGAAGTGCCACGCCATGACCGCCTGGAAACCGGCGCCGAAGTTCAATCACGCACAGGCGCGCTTTCCGCTGACCGGACTGCACGCGAAAGTCACCTGCGCGAAGTGCCACCCGACCCAGGCATTCCGCGGCGTGGCCTTCCAGCGTTGCACCGACTGCCACAAAGACCCGCACGCCGGCCGCTTCGGCACTGCGTGCACGCAATGCCACTCCACCACCGGCTGGACGGTCCAGGCCACCGCGAACTTCGATCATTCGAAGACCGGATTCCCGCTCACCGGTGCGCACCGCACGGCGCAGTGCTCCGCATGCCATCGGGACCGCAAGTTCCAGGGCACACCGCGCGCCTGCAATTCCTGCCACCGCGACGTCCACGAAGGACGCCTCGGCAAGTCGTGCGAGCGTTGCCACTCGACGGCGACCTTCCGCGCCGTGACGAACTTCGACCACAACCGCACCCGCTTCCCGCTCACCGGCCGCCACACCACCACCCGCTGCGCCGCATGCCACGCCGGCGGCAAGCTGCGCGGCCTTCCGCTCGCCTGCAGCGGCTGCCACACTGATCCACACAAAGCCCGGCTCGGCACGTCCTGCGAGCGTTGCCACTCGACGGCCTCGTTCACCAACGTGACCGGGTTCGACCACGACAAGACCCGCTTCCCCTTGCGCGGCGCACACCGGGCGGCGAAATGCGACTCCTGTCACACCAAAGGACGCGCGCTGAAGTTCGCCCGCTTCGACCAGTGCAGCGGCTGCCATCGCGACGTCCATGCCGGCCAGTTGAAGGGCGGCTGCGCAAACTGCCATACCGTCGAGCGCTTCCTCCCCTCCACCTTCGGCGTCGAAGCCCACCAGCGGACAAAGTTCCCGCTCGCCGGCGCGCACCTCGCCGTCCCGTGCAACACCTGTCACGTGAAGAAGGAGAAGGTCGTCCAGTTCCGCCTTGCGTCAGCGGTCTGCACCGACTGTCATCGCGATCCCCATCGCGGCGAAACCGGACGCTTTGGCGTCTGCACCACCTGCCACCGCGTCGAGGCCTGGTCCCGCATCACCTTCGACCACGCCCGCACCGGCTTCCCCCTCGAAGGCGCCCACGCGCGCGTGCGCTGCGCGGCATGTCATCAGAAGGGTTTCACAGGCGTGCCGCGTCAGTGCGCCGCCTGCCACGGGCGGGGATGAGGGAGCGCCCATGACACGCCCTTTGCAGACGCCTTCCACCCCAGCGTGAAACCGTTCCTCTGCGGCTTCCTCACGATGGCCTGTCTCGCCGGCGCGGTGCGCCTGGCGAGCCAGACCCGGGTCGAGAATCCGCATGGACCGATCGCGGTCGAGTGCTCGAACTGCCATACCGCCGAGGGGTGGACCACACTGCGCCGCCCGTTGCTGTTCGACCACGAGCGCCATACCGGCTTTCCGCTGCGCTTCGCGCACAAGGGAGTGAATTGCAGCGGTTGCCATCGCGACCTCCGCTTCTCCCACGTCGGCAGCGCCTGCGCCGACTGCCACGAAGACCCGCACCGGGCCGCGCTCGGCTTCGATTGCGAGCGCTGTCACGACCCCACCGGCTGGCACAACCGCTCCCGCATCCTCGACGTCCACAGCGCCGCTCTCTTCCCCCTCACCGGCGCACATGTCAGCGTCGAATGCTCCGAATGCCATCGCCAGTCGCCCGACCGCTTCTTCGGCGCACGGAGGCAATGCATCGCCTGCCATGCAGACGACCTCGCACGCGCCACACCGTCGCACGCCGGCTTCCCCCGCGAATGCGAGACCTGCCACACCACCGCCCGTTTCGAAGGAGCGTTCTTCCCCAACCACGACGCCCTCTTCCCGATCTTCTCCGGCCCGCATCGCGGCGCATGGGACTCCTGCGCCGACTGCCACACCAACCAGAACAACTTCCGCGTCTTCTCCTGCCTCAACTGCCACGAGCACCGCCGCGACGAGATGGACGACGAGCACGACGACGTGCGCAACTACCGCTACGAGAGCAACGCCTGCCGCTCCTGCCATCCGGATGGACGCGAATGACCCGGCTGCGCGCACTCCTCGCCGTCCTCCTCTTCGCCTCGACCGCCGGCGCCCAGCTCACCGTCCGTTACCGCACCGAGAACACCATCTACATCAACGCCGGCTCCGCGGCCGGTGTGGCGGTTGGCGATCGTTTCGAAGTGCTGCGCGGCGGCAACGTCATCGCCACCATCGAAGTGCAGTTCGCGGCCGAGCAGTCGGCGTCGGCACGGATCGTCACCGAGTCGGCTGCCATCGCCGCAGGCGACACCGTGCGGCGGATCGGCGCGCCCGTCACCACCCAGCCGCCACCCCCGCCGGCCCTCCCCGGCCTCGGCGGCAGGGGACGCGGCTTCGCCAGCACGTCCCTCAGCGGCAACGTGTCGCTCGACCACGAAGCCAACCAGCGCGACTACGGCCGCACCCTCGCCCGCGTCAGCGCCCGCGCGCGCCATATCGCCGGACTGCCGCTCACCTTCCGCACCCGCCTCCGGCTCGCCAGCGAGACCGACGAAAACCGCAACCGCCTCTACGAGCTCTCCCTGCTCTACGAGCCCTTCGACGGACGCGTGGCCGTGCAGGCCGGACGCCTCGGCAACTCCCCCGCCATCGGCCTCGGCTACCTCGACGGCGCCCTGGTCCGCGTGCGCATCATCGACGGCCTCGACGCCGGCGCGTTCTACGGATTCCGTCCCGACGTCACCGAGCTCACCCCCGACACCTCCACGACCAAATACGGCGCATTCGTCCGCGTCGAGCCTGTACCGATGGCCGAGCTCACCATCGCCGGCGTACAGATCGAGAAAGACAGCGACAAAAGCTCGTTCATCGCCGTCGACGGTCGCTACGCGCCGAGCGAGCGGCTTTCCCTCTTCGCCCACGGCCGCGCCGCTATCTCCGGCGACGCCGACGAGGAACGCGGCGTCGACACCATCCTCACCGCCGTCGGCCGCATCACCGCCTCCACGACCCTCAGCGCGTCCTACGAGCGGATCCAGCCCGGCATCGACGACGACCTCCGGACCACCGACGAGATCATCGAAGACGGCCTGCGCCAGGGGTTCCGCGTCACCTTGCGTCACCCGAATTTCTTCCTCGGCGGCGGCGTGCGCACCGGCGACGACGACCCCATCGCCACAAATGACGACGGCGGCGACAACACCTACTCCGCCGCCGCCGGCGTGTCGCATCCGAGCCTCCTCTTCGGCATCGGCGCCAGCCTCAGCGCCACCGCCTTCTCCTCGCCGCTCAACGACGGCGTCTTCGCCAACACCCGCTTCGCCCGCCGCTTCGGCGCCGGACATCTCGCCGAGCTCACCGCCGGCGCCCTGCTGGTCGACGAGCCGGCCGCCGAGGACTTCACCATGACCACCTGGATTCGGGGCGGCGTCTGGGTCGAGCTTCCGTACGACGTCTTCGCCCGCGCCGAGCTCGAGCTCACAGGCGGCGATGCGCCCCCCGGCCATCGCATCAACCTCGGCGTCGGCTATCGTTTCTGACCGACATGATTGCCGAGTCCCTCCTGGTGTGGGGTGCCGCGCTCGCCGTCTCGGCGGGAGTGATCGTGCCGTACGCCGTCCGGTTCCGCCGGCGTCTCGCGCACGACCGCGCGCGGAAGAGCGAAGCGTCGCAGCTCGGCATCGACAAACCGGCCGCGCAGTTCCCCTTCATCGACCCCGCCCACTGCATCGGCTGCGGCGCCTGCGTCCGTGCCTGCCCCGAGGGAGACGTGCTCGGCATCGTCGGCGGAACCGCGGTCGTCGTGAATGGACTCCGCTGCGTCGGCCATGCGCGCTGCGAAGAAGCCTGTCCCGTCGGCGCCATCGAAGTCGGCCTCGGCGACCTCAAATCGCGCGCAGACGTCCCGCTGCTGACCGATGAATACGAGACCACCATCCCGGGGATCTACATCGTCGGCGAACTGGGCGGCCTCTCCCTCGTCCGCAACGCGGTGAAGCAGGGACGCGAGGTGATCCGCAACCTCGTCCGGAGGCCTGCCGGCGACACCATGCTCGACGTCGTCATCGTCGGCGCCGGTCCCTCGGGGCTCAGTGCCGCGGCCGAGGCGGCGGCGCGCGGCCTGACGTGCGTGGTGCTGGAGAAAGAAGAGTCGCTCGGCGGCAGCCTGCTTCACTACCCGCGACGCAAGATGGTCCTGCTCCAGCCGGTCGAAATCGCCCCCGGCATCACCCTCGATCGCGACGAATACGCGAAAGAGCATCTGCTCGAGCTCTTCGAAACCCTGGTCGTGCAGAAAGGACTCGACGTCCGCTTCGGTGCCGCCGCCGAGGCCATCGCGCGCGACGGCGACACATTCGTCATCCGCACCTCCCGCGGCGAACATCGCACCCGCGCCGTCGTCCTCGCCCTCGGCCGCCGCGGCACTCCCCGCCGTCTCGACATCCCGGGCGAAGAGCTGCCGAAGGTGATGTACCGCCTCATGGACGCCGAGAGCTACCGCAACCAGCGCCTCCTGGTCGTCGGCGGCGGCGACAGCGCCGTCGAAGCCGCCATCGGCCTGGCCCTCCAGCCGGGCAACCGCGTCACCCTCTCCTACCGCCGCGAGAAGCTCGTGCGCATCAAGAAAAAGAACGAAGACGCCTTCGCCGGACTCCTCGCCGCCGGCCGCATCGAAACCCTCTTCAACTCGCAGCCGGTGGCCATCACCCCCGACGCCGTGACCCTGCAGGCCGGCGACGCCCAACGCGACCTGCCCAACGACTACGTCTTCGTCTTCGCCGGCGGCGTCCCCCCCTTCGACCTCCTCAAAAAGTGCGGAATCCGGATGGGCGGCGGGTAACTTGCGGCTCACGTGAGGGACTTTGTTCCCCTTTTGCGCGATCACTCATATGAAGATCAAACGTCCTGCCCTTGGTCTGCTCGCACTTCTCGCCCTTGCCCTTCCCCTGTTCGCCATTGCCCCGGCCGACGTCGCCACCACCGACATCCGCAAGCTCGTCGACGTCAAGTCGATCAAGGGCGCCAAAGGCGCCAAGCGCGTCGCCGTTCCCGGATACCGGGTCATCTTCACCACCCGCAGCAAAGTCACCGCGAACGCCGAAGACTGGCTCGGCAGCGTCGGTGGCGGCCGCAGCTCCGGCGCCAAAGCCTCCATGGAAGTCGTCCTCGGCAACGTCGAATTCGAGACCCTGCAGAAAATCGCCGACGCCGCCTACGCCGACTTCATCGACGACCTGAAAACCAGCGGCATCGAAGTCGTTCCCCTCGAGACCATCACCGCCTCCCCGTCGTTCCAGAAAATGAAAATGACCGGCAGCACCGCCGCGAAGCCGTACACCAAACGCTCGCGCGACGCCAAGACCCACTACCTCGTCGTCTCCCCCACTGCGATCCCGCTCTGGTTCAGCAACTTCGACGGCGACGTCAGCGACCAGGGGATGAACCAGACCAACATCCGCGCCGTCATGACCATGGCCAAAGAGCTCGACGCGCTGATGCTCTTCCCCATCGTCCACATCGACTTCGCCACCCTCGGCTCCCAGGGCGGCAAATTCGCCCGCCGCGCGTCGGTGAATGCGAAGGCCGCCATCTACGCCAGCCCCGCCTACACCCTCTTCTACATCGCCAACGAAAAAGGCGGCGCCTTCGCGCGCATCACCGACGGCATCGGCGTCGAAGGCGACCCCGGCGACTTCGTCACCGCCGACCAGGCCTCCAACGAAGCCTTCATCGGCTCCATGCAGAACATCGGCATCGACTTCGGCCCCGTGAAGAGCAAGAAAAACATGGTCCTGCAGACCAACCGCGAAAACTTCCACAGCCTCGCACTGGAAGCACTCACCGGCGTCAACGAAGCCTTCCGCCGCGGCATCCAGGAAGCGCAGAAATAGCAACGGGGGGACGACCGGGAGGCCTCCGGCAGGCGGGCCCGGCCCGCAGCATTTGTTTCCGCGTGAACCACGTTCCAGGTGAAAACGTGCGTCCAGCCTATGGCAACAAACGCTGCGGGCCGGGCCCGCCCGCCGGAGGCCCCCCGTCGTCCCCCCGTCTGCCCTGGCTCAGTGCTGCAGCAGTTCGGCCGGAACCTTGCCGCCATTGTCGGCCAGCTTCCGCATCACTTCCTTGTGCAGCCACATATTCATCTTCGCCGAATCATTCATATCGCCGGTGTACTTCAGATCGGCAGCCAGCTCCTTGCGCTCGGCAAGACTGCTGTCCATCCCCACCAGCTTCATCAGATCGACGATCGAATGCTTCCAGTCCAGCTTCTCCTTGTTCGCGGCAGCCATCCGGTCGAGCACGGCCTCAATGTCCACCGCCGGCATCGTCGCCGTCGCGGTCGCCTTGGGCGCCGCACCGGGAGCGGCCTGAGCCACCGGCACACCCTGTCGCCGCGCCGCCTCGACCCGTGATTCCTCGCTCTGCCCCGGCTTGAACGCATCCGGCGGAGCCTCAGCATTCGCGCCGGCGCGGAAGATCTTATTCATCAGAGTTCCAAACAGTCCCATTGATTCTCCTTATTTACGGGACTCTCCAGTGCACGAAGAACGCCCATCGGGGCAAACGCGACAGGGAGCGCGCCACCAATCACCAGCCGAACTGCAGGCCCCAGCTCCCAAACAACCAGCAACCAGCAACCAGTAACCAACAACCGATTACCTCCCCACCGCCCTCCGCCGTGGAAACTCCCCGAGCGACAACGCCCACAACTCCTGCCCGCTCGCATCATCCGACGCCGTGAAATACAGCGTGTTCCCCACGATCACCAACGACCCCGGATCAGAAGAACCCGGTCCCGGATTCACATCCGTGAGCAGCCGCGTACCCGCGGCCGTACCGTCCGTCACCCACAGCTCCGCCCCGTACACAAAATCGTTGCCCGTGAAGTACAGACGTCCGTTGCTATAGAGAAGCGGATGATCCAGGCACGTCTGCAACGAAGTCGCGTACGGACCGTCGAACTTCGCCAGCGCGAACGTCCCCGCGGCCGTGCCGTCGGTGCGCCACAGCTCCGGCGCGTAATTCCTCGAGACGTACCAGTAATACACCCCGTGCGCCTCCACGAAGTCCTGGCGGTTGTAGCAGGGGAGAGGAATCCCCTCCGCAATCCGCATCGTGCCGGCTTCCGTGCCGTCGCTGCGCCACACCTCGCCGACCTCCAGCGCAAAGGTATCGAGCGTGAAGACCAGGGTCCCGCCGGAGTTCCCCATCCGTCCCGGCGGACGCACCCGGTCGAAGTGCCGCACCAGCACCATTTCGCCCGTCGCAATGCTCATCCGCCACAGATCGAACGCGGCGTCATGCAGCACGTCGACGAAAAAGATCGAATCGCCGGCGTGGGTATAGATGCCGGGCGAGTCCAACTCCACCCCCTCGGGCGCCGGCAACATCCGCGTCCCCGCCGCCGTCCCGTCCGTGCGCCAGACCTGCTCGTTCGCCGTAAAGTGGACGGAATCTCCGATGACGGTGGGATCGGGATAGGAAAACGATCCGCTCGGACCCGGCTCGAGATCGCCGAGGATCCGCGTCCCCGCAACCGTCCCGTCGGTGAACCACGGCTCGCCGCCATGCTCCGCGGTCGCGCGCTGGAGAAACAGCCCTCCTTTGAACGGGAGCATCGCGCCGGCAAACCCCTCGAACAGCCGGAAGGTCCCCTCCACCGTTCCGTCCGTCCGCCACAGCTCCGGCGACGAATGGCCGCCGACGGCGAAGTAGTAGAGCCCTCCGCTGGCGATCCCGATATCGGCCGGCCCGGGCATCTCCTCCGGCACCTCCAGACGCGATGCGCCCGCAGCGTTCGCCGTCCAGAGCGCCGAAGAGGTGCCGTCGTCCGCGGAGAAAAACAGCGTTTCCCCGGCGCGCGCCAGCGCGGCCGGAGCCGAGCCGACCGCCACGTCGCGCGCGACGTTCTTCGCCATCCGCGTTCCCGCTGCCGTGCCGTCGCTGACCCACGGCTCGAGACCCGCCGCGCCGTCGCTCGCGACGAAGAAAAAACCGTCCGGGCGCTCGATGAACCAGGCAAACTCCATCGACCCCTCCCGACCCGGCATCACGTCCGCGACCAGCGTCGTCCCCTCCGGCGTGCCGTCGCTCTTCCACGGCTCGAACCCGTGCGTTCCGTCGTCCCACGCAAAGTAGTACGTGTCGCCGAACACGAACCCCGCCGCCGCCCGCGGCTTCTCCGCCACCAGCCGCGTGCCGGCCGCCGTGCCGGCCGAGATCCACAACTGCCCCCGATCGCGGTTGGTCATCACGAGCAGTTGCCCGTCCAGGATCTCCATGCTGACGACCTCGGAGCCTTCCGCTCCGGGCGTCAGGTCCGCCACCATCGTCGTGCCGCCGGCCGTCCCGTCCGTGCGCCAGACCTCGCGCCCGTGGATCCCGTCATTGGCGACAAAGAACGCCGTCTCTCCGGCGACCCGGAAGATCCCGTCCGACGTCCCGGTGAAGCCGCGGCGGACCATCCGCGTACCCCGGCCCGTGCCGTCCGTCGCGGCGAGACTCCAGGTACCCGGCACCTCACTGACGGAGAACAACACCTCGTCGCCGAACGACACCCCGGTCCTCGCCTCCGCGAAGAGGACGAGCTGCGTACCAAGCGTCGTCCCATCCGTGATGTAGACAGCGCTCCCCGCCCCGTTCCAGGCGTAGAAGACGAGCCGCGACCCGAGCCTCCCGAGGATCCGCGGCCATGCGTGATCCGGCCCGGTGTGGATGTCCTTCACCAGGCGCGTCCCGCCCGGCGTTCCATCCGTCCGCCACAGCTCCGTCCCCAGCGCCGGGGAAGTGGCGGTGAAATACAGCAGCGATCCTGCGACCTTGCCGAAGAGGATGTCCGAGCTCCCTCGTCCTGGAACGATGTCCGCCAGCCGCACCGTCCCCTCGGCCGTACCATCGCTGGCCCAGGCCTCCTCGCCGTACGCGAAATCCTTCCCGACGAAAACGACGCGGCCATTCACCGTGAACGCGCCGAACCGGTTCGTCGGCACCCCCGAATCGCGCCCCGGCGCGATGTCGCGCACCAGCACCGTCCCCGCCTCGGTTCCGTCCGTCTTCCACAGCTCGTTTCCGCTCTTCCAGTCATTCGCGAAAAAGAACGTCACATTCCCGAGCGAAGCGAGCCCGCCCGGATACGAATCGACCGCCGAATGCCGCAGGTTGATGTCCTTGACCAGCCGCGCCTGCCCCGCGAGAGCGGCGGTCGCGAGAAAAAGAACGAAGAGGCAGGAGAAAAAACGGGTCGCAACCTGTTCACGAAGCGTCATCGCGGCGACATCCATTTCCGAATATTCTCCTCCCAAGCGGCTGTTTTACCCCGTATCCCCCGGTTCCTCCCCGGAACTATCCATCAACTCTTACGAGAGGAAACCCTTGATGAACTTCAGACATATTGTCTCCGCGACTGCGCTGCTCGCGTTTTCGCTGTTCCCCGCAGGCGCGGACGAGCGCTGCCTCGACCGTGACTGCACCATGACCGCGCTGTTCGACAGCGGCGAAGAGGCCGCCACGACCGGCAAGACCGCAGCCCCGGCGAGCGCCACCGCAGCCAAACGCTACGGCACGTGGGGCATCGACCTCGACGGCATGGACCGCAGCGTCAAGCCGGGCGACGACTTCTTCAAATTCGTCAACGGCAAATGGGCCGCGACCACCACCATCCCGGCCGACAAGACCAGCTTCGGCGCCTTCGTCATGCTCCGCGACCTCTCCGAGGCGCGCGTGCGGGCCATCCTCGACCGCTGGGCGGCCAATGGAAAGCTGAAGCCCGGATCCGACGAGGCCAAAGTCGCGGCCGTCTATCGCACCTACCTCGACGAAGCGGCCGCCGAAAAGCTCGACCGCAAGCCGATCCAGCCCCACCTCGACGCCGCCAGGAAAGCCGAGACCCATGAAGACGTGGCCCGCCTCATGGCCCGCGCGCCTGCCACCTTCGGCCGCTCCTTCTTCAACGCCGGCGTCTCCGACGACCAGAAGAACCCCGAGAAATACACCCTCTACATGTCCCAGGGCGGCATCGGCCTGCAGGACCGCGAGTTCTACCTGCGCGACAACTTCAAGCCGCAGAAAGAGCGCTACCAGCAGTACGTCGCCGACATCCTCCGCCTCGCCGGCTGGGCAGAGCCCGAGAAGCACGCCGCCGCCGTCGTCGAGCTGGAGACGAAGATCGCCGACGCCCACTGGACCCGCTCCGAGAGCCGCAACCGCGACAAGACCTACAACCCGATGACCGTCGCCGAGCTCGGCAAAGACGCCCCCGGCTTCCCGTGGGCGCTCTACTTCAAGGAAGCAGGCCTCGACAAGACCGACCGCGCCGTCGTCCGCCAGAACACCGCCCTGCCGAAGCTCGCGCAGATCTTCGCCGGCACCCCGGTCGAGACCCTCAAGGCCTGGCAGGCGTTCCACGTCACCGACGAGGCCGCGCCGCTCCTCTCGAAGCGCTTCGTCGACACCCACTGGGAGTTCCGCTCCAAGTTCCTCAACGGCACGCAGGAGCAGCGTCCGCGCTGGAAGCGCGCCGTCGACGCCTCCGAGAACGCCATGGGCGAAGCGATCGGCCGCACCTACGTCGCCGAATACTTCCCCGCCGACTCGAAGGCGAAGATGGAGAAGCTCGTCGCCGACCTCCGCGCGGCGATGAAGGTCCGCATCCAGGGCCTCGAGTGGATGGGCCCCGAGACGAAGACCCGCGCCATCGAGAAGCTGGCGAAGTTCGGCGTCAAGATCGGCTATCCGGCCAAGTGGCGCGACTACTCGAAGCTCGAGATCAAGGAAGGCGACCTCGCCGGCAACGCCGAGCGCGCCGACAAGTTCGACTGGGCCTATGACGTCAGCCGCATCGGCCAGAAGGTCGACGAAGGCGAGTGGGGGATGACCCCGCAGACCGTCAACGCCTACTACGCCTCGGCGAAGAACGAGATCGTCTTCCCCGCCGCCATCCTCCAGCCCCCCTTCTTCGACCCGCAGGCCGATCCCGCCGTCAACTACGGCGCCATCGGCGGCGTCATCGGCCACGAGATCACCCACGGCTTCGACGACCAGGGCCGCAAGTCCGACGGCGACGGCATGCTGCGCGACTGGTGGGCTGCCGAAGACGCGGCCAAGTTCGAAGCGCAGGCGACGAAGCTCGGCGCCCAGTACGAAGGCTTCGACTTCCCGCAGCTCCCCGGGATGCACATCGTCCCGCGCATGACCATGGGCGAAAACATCGGCGACCTCGGCGGAATCCTGCTCGGCCTCGAAGCCTACCGGATCTCCCTGAACGGCAAGCCCGCCCCCGTCCTCGACGGCTTCACCGGCGACCAGCGCGTCTTCCTCGGCTGGGGCCAGGTCTGGCGGTCCATGATGCGCGACGACGCCCTCCGCCAGTACATCACCACCGACTCCCACTCCCCCGGCATGATCCGCGCCTTCGCCCCCCTCCGGAACGTCGACGCCTGGTACGAAGCCTTCGGCGTCAAGGAAGGCGACAAGAACTACGTAAAGCCGGAAGAGCGCGTCCGGATCTGGTAATTTAAAAACGGCCACCCTCGGGTGGCCGTTTTCATAGGGCCGCCCTACGGAGCGCCGGTCTTCGACCGGCCGGTCCGCCGGCCTTCGGCCGGCAGTCAGCGCCGCAGGCGAAATCCCCGAGACTGCCGGCCGACGGAACGTCGGCGCTCCGTGATTACGGCCTCCTCCTCCCCCGCCCCCCGCCCCCGCCCGGCTTCGGGCCATTGCTCGACGGACTGCCCGGCCGCGGTGCCGCGGTGCCGCGTGCCGGTCCCGGCCGATGCGCCGGACGTCCGGAAGACGGTCCCCGTCCCGAAGGCGACGAACCACCACGCGACGGAGGCGCGTTTCGCGAACCAGCAACGGGAGCGCCACCCTTCCGGGCCGCCTTCGCCGCCGCCCTCGCACGATCCTCCGCCTTCCGCGCGCGGTGCGCGGCGAACCGCTCCTGGGCCGGGATCTCCAGCCGGGCCGCCGGCTTCTGCTTGTAATCGAAATCCGGCACCGTCACCCGAGGAAGACGCTTACTGATCGCGCGCTCGATCGCCCGCAGATCCTCCTCCTCATCCGGAGCCACAAACGTAATCGCATCCCCCGTCATCTCCGCGCGCGCCGTCCGGCCCACCCGGTGAATGTAATCCTCCGGCACATTCGGCACGTCGAAATTCAGCACGTGCGACAGCGCCTCCACGTCGATCCCGCGCGCCGCGATATCCGTCGCCACCAGGATCCGGTACTTCCCCGACTTGAACCCCGCCAGCGCCTCCGTGCGCTGCACCTGGCTCCGGTTGCCGTGGATGCGGGCCACCTTCACCCCCGTCTGCTCCAGCCGCTCGAACACCCGGTTCGCCCGATGTTTCGTGCGCGTGAACACGATCGCATTCTGGATCTCCCCGCGTGCCAGCAGCGTCTCCAGCAGCGGCATCTTCAACTCCTGCGACACCGGGAACACCGACTGCGTGATCCCGATCGCCGGCGCCGCCTTCCGCTCGATCGAGATCATCGCCGGATTCTTCAGCATCTCCTGCGAGAGCTGGACGATCGGCGCCGGCAGCGTCGCCGAGAAAAACAGCGTCTGCCGCTTCACCGGAATGTGCCGCAGCACCCGCCGGATATCAGGGAGAAACCCCATGTCCAGCATCCGGTCCGCCTCGTCCAGCACCAGAATCTCGAGACTGTCCAGCTTCGCGTAAGGGCGCGTGAAATGATCCAGCAGCCGGCCCGGAGTCGCCACCAGCACATCCACGCCGCTCCGGAACGCATGCTCCTGCGGCCCCATCCCCACCCCGCCGTAAACCGCGGCGCCGGAGAGCGGAGTGTGGATCGCCAGATCGCGCAGATGCTCATCGATCTGCGCCGCCAGCTCCCGGGTCGGCGTCAGGATCAGCGCCCGCGTCGTGCCACGCTTTTTGCCCATGAGCCGGTGCAGGATCGGCAGCAGAAACGCCGCCGACTTCCCGCTCCCCGTCGCCGCCGCCGCCAGCACATCCCGCCCCAGCATCGCCGGCGGAATCGCATCATTCTGAATCGGCGTCGGCCGCGAAAACCCCAGCTCCTTGACGCCACGGAGAAGATCGGGATGAAGTCCAAAAGATGAAAAAGGCATAGAGGGTCATCGTTTCACAGAACGCGCCCGAGGGTGGAGGGGCCGTCGGGCTCGTCACGACAACCTTGCTCACCTGGACCGATGTCCCATATGTCTCAAACTTGTCCCATTTGGCCACGGTCCGTGCGATGTCTCATATGTCTCATAACCGGCTCATTTTTTCCGGCCCAGGATGTAGTGCGTCCCGCGCCGTTCACCGACGCGCCGGAACACACCCTTCTCCACGAGATCGTCGAGATCACGCGTCGCCGTCTTCCGGGGAACTCCAGCGATCTCCTGATACTCGGAATTCACGATCCGGCCGTTCTTCCTGACGTGGGCAACGGCCCGTCTCTGGCGATCGCTCACGCCGAGCGCGGCGAGGACCTCGTCAGTCACCCAGTTCCGCCAGATCGTGACCACGATCGAGCCGTGCCGCTCCTCGAATTCCGGTTCAGGGAGGCCGGCGTCGCGGCAGAGGGAGATGATCGTCTGCGTCCCGGTGCCCGCCTTCTCGACGTAACGCGCGAGATACATCGGATCAGCAATGAGTGGGTTGTTCGGAACCGACGCATGATCTTCGCGGAGGCTCTCCGCAGTCAGCGTGCCGGGGAGCGCACCCGGATTCCACACCTCGAGCCGATCCGAGAAGAGACGCACTTCCACCGACGCATTACTGTTGTAGTCCCGGTGAACGATGGCATTGATGATGGCCTCGGCCACTGCGCCTGACGGAAGCTCGTATTCGGCGGGCGCTGTTACGAATTCACTCCGCAGCCCGACGCTGCGATTGATCCGGGACAGCACGAAGTCACGCGCCTGATCCGCCTGGTCGAAGAGATCGCCGCCGTAGACCTGGTAGGAGACGAACGGGCGCTCATATGCCGTGCCGTGGCATTGCACGCACTTTGTCTCGGCCATGCGGTGCACCCGTTGCGGATCGACCCCGAAGAGCAGGAGCGCGGCGTTCGTGGGCTTTCCTTCGTTCAGAAGATTCAAGTGCGTCAGGAGGCTCTTTGTCGCAGTCTTCGGCGTCAGCGGAAATCCCCGCTCTCGCGACGCGGTCTCGAGAAACCACGAAACCCGCTTCCGTGACAGACTCGCAATCGTTATCCCCTCGGCGGCAGCGGTGTCGAAGGGCGGGATCCGAAGCGCTCCGCGTCGATCGAGGTGATCGACGAGACTGGCGTACACCTCCGCGGTAAGCGCACTCGGATCTTCGATGCGCCGTCGAATGAGCTCGCCGCTTGCCTTCCGGATCAGTGTGCGCATCTTTGGTGCGCGCCGATCGTCCTCCGAGCCCCAGACATAGATCAACCGGGTCTTGTGCCGCCGTGTCGCCCGGTCGTACTCCCGCTCGGTAGGAGAGACTCCTTCGTGATCCTCCGAACCATACTCGTTGCCGAAGATGCCGAGATAGATATCGCAGCGGTCCACCTCATCCAGGTAGACCTCGTCCACGCGGCGATCGCTCGCGGGCTGATCCTCGAACAGGAAGACCTCCGAAACGAACCGGCGCAGGACCGCGTCACCGAGAAGAAAAACTTTGAGGTTCGCGCGAACTTCCGCGAACTCGTTCTGGACGCTGCTGATGAAGATCCTGAGTCGCGTCGCGGCCATCGTCTGGTGTCCCCTCCGTCAACCTGGGTCGCATATGGACGAGACTTTAGTCTGACCCGTCAGCCAGCCTGCACCGCCGCCACCCCCAGCACCGCCACCACCTCACTCCCATTCCCGCGATACTCCAGCCGGTCGAACGACATTGCCCGGGCGATCGCGATTCCGCGGCCGTGATTGTCGAAGGCGCGCTCCGGATGCACGTCGAGATACTTCTCGTAATCGAACCCCTTCCCCTGATCGCGGATGGTGAACCGCAGCTCTCCCTCCACCCGCTCGATCACCAGCTCCACCCGCTTCTCCGCATTCTCCGGCAGCGCCAGCCGGCGGCGCACCTCCGCCTCCCACGTGCCGGAAGCATTCAGCGCCGACTTCTCCTCATAGCTGATCCCGAGATTCCCATGCTCCACCGCATTCACCAGCAGCTCCGTCAGACCGATCACCGCACTCTCCGGATCGGGACAGGCGTTCACGAACACCGCCGCCGTATCGTGCGCTTCCTCGAGCGTGCGGATGTACAGCGTCGCGCTGCGGATCAGCGTCAGGCAATGGATGCCCTGGCGCACCGCCTGCTGCAGCGACTTGTACTGCGCGTAATCGCGGCAGGCCGTCCCCACGATCGCCAGCAGCGTGCTCGCGTCGTACGGCTTGGTGAGGTAGTAATACGCCCCCGCGCGGATCCCCTCGATCACCTCCTGTCGCGACGACATCGCCGTCTGCATGATCACCGGCAGCGTCCGCAGCCGCGGATCGGCCTTGATGCGCGCCAGCACCTCCATGCCCCCCATCCGAGGCATCTGCCGGTCGAGCAGCACCACGTCGTAGGGCAGCGGCTCCCGCTCCAGCAACTCCATCGCCTCGATCCCGTCGTTCGCGAAATCGAGCGCATACGGCTCCTCGGAGAGATACGCGCTCAGGAGCTGACGATCGGGAGGATTGTCGTCGACGATGAGAACGGTCGCGTCATGTTCCGGCAAGATGGAAACAAGGGTAACGCGTTCCGGCCCCGCACCACAGTCCGTCATTGTCACCCGCGGTTCGAGTGAGCGATGATCCCTGCGCCACAGGAGGCTCCATGACGCGCATGCTCCTCATGCTGATCGCCGCATCAGCACTCGCCGCCACATCCGCGGCCCAGCATCACCACGAGACTCCCGCGAAGGAGCCGGCCGCCGCGCTGTCCCTCGGCGAGATCGACTTCCCGAGCTCCGGTTCCGCCGAAGCCCGGCCGGCATTCCTGCGCGGCGTGCTGCTGCTCCACAGCTTCGAATACGCCGCCGCCGAACGGGCCTTCGCCGAAGCGCGGAAAATCGACCCCTCGTTCGCCATGGCGTACTGGGGCGAGGCGATGACCCACAACCATCCGATCTGGGGCGAGCAGGATCGCGACGCCGCCCGGGCCGTCCTCGCCCGCCTCGGCGCCACCGCCGCGGAGCGCCGGCAGGCTGCCCCCACCGATCGCGAGAAAGCCTACCTCGCCGCCGTCGACATCCTCTACGGAGACGGAGACCGGAAAGAGCGCAACGCCGCCTACAGCGACGCCATGCGAGACCTCTCCCTTCGCCACCCCGGCGACCTCGACGCCCGCGCCTTCTACGCCCTCTCCCTCATCGGCCTCACCGGCGACGTCCGCGACACCGGAAACTACATGCGCGCCGCCGCGATCGCCGAAGAGGTCTACGAGAAAAACCGCCGCCATCCCGGCGCCCTCCACTACCTCATCCACGCCTACGACGACCCCGTCCACGCCCCCCTCGGCCTGCGCGCCGCGCGCCTCTACGCCACCGTCGCCCCCGCCGCCTCCCACGCCCAGCACATGCCGTCCCACATCTTCTTCGCCCTCGGCATGTGGGACGACGCCATCGTCTCCAACACCGCCTCCATGAAAACCGCGCGCGACCAGGAGATGGGGGGATACCACCCGCTGTACTGGCTCGAGCACGCCTACCTCCAGGTCGGACGCAACGACGACGCCGCGAAGCTGGTGCAGATCGTCGAAAACGACGTCGCCAAAAAAGCGACCGGCGCCGCCCGCATCCACCTCGCCGCCACCCGCGCCACCTGGCTCGTCGAAACCCGCGGCAGCGGACCAGCTTCCCTGTCGCAATCCATGTCGCAGCCCGTCGACACCACCGGCATCACCGCCATCGTGCCCTTCGCCGGACACGACCTCGCCCGCGGCCTCGCCGCCCTCGAACAAAAAAACCGCGACCTCGCCCTTCAGGCCCGCGCCGACCTCGCCCGCCGCATCGAAACCGGACGCGCCGCCCTCGCCACCGGCGGCGAAGCCGTCAGCCGCCTCCAGACCGTCTCCCCAACCGACGTCCAATCCGCCGAAGTCATGGCCCAGGCCCTCGACGCCGCCCTCGCCTTCAACGCCGGCGCCCGCGAAGAAGCCCTCCGCCTCGCCCGAAAAGCCGCCGAAACCGAAGACACCCTCATCTTCGAATACGGCCCCCCGGCCACCGTCAAACCCGCCTGGGAGCTCACCGGCGAGCTCCTCCTCGCCATGAACCGCAAACCCGAAGCCGCCGAAGCCTTCCGCCGCGTCCACCAACGCTACCCCAACCGCCGGTTGACACTCGAAGGGTTGCGCCAGGCCGAAGCGCCGTAGACGTTGTCGGTTGTCAGTTGTCGGTTGTCTGCCATTCCTCGCCTGGACAGCACTCCAGGAGAGCGCCCCACAAGCCAAGAGCTGTACTGCGCCGCCGCAGGCACCGCCCCCGGACCGCCGACGTCACCGTCGGCCCCGATTTGTCATCCTGAGCCGCAGGAATCTCCGCAGGAACGGGAAGCATGGCGGCGAAGGATGACAATAACAGGGCGCGTCGCACGGTGGTCAGTTGTCGGTGATCTGTCATTCCTCGCCTGGACAGCACTCCATGAGAGCGCCGCTGTACTGCGCCGCCGCAGGCGCCGCCCCGGACCGCCGACGTCACCGTCGGCCGGTCCGCCCACGTCCTCGTGGGCAGGCTCTCGCGAGACCGAACCCTCTCGCCCCCTCTCGCCGCAACCTCCCTCCTGCCAAGCATCGCGTTCGCCCCCTCGCGCCGACGCAGCTAAACTCGCCCCCTTGGACCCCCTCACCCACGCCCTCGCCGGAGCCACCCTCGCCTGGGCCGCCACCGGCAGACACCTCGGGCGCCGCGCCCTCCTCATCGGCGGAGCCGCCGCCCTCCTCCCCGACCTCGACATCCTCATCCGCAGCGCCGCCGACCCCCTCCTCGCCATCGAGCACCACCGCGGCTTCACCCACTCCCTCCTTCTCATCCCGATCGGCGGCCTCCTCGCCGCCCTCCCCTTCCTCCCCCGCACCGACCCAACCCAGCGCCGCCGGACCATCCTCGCCGCCACCCTCGCCTACGCCAGCCACCCCCTCCTCGACGCCGCCACCACCTACGGCACCCAGCTCTACTGGCCCTTCAGCCGGACCCGCGTCGGCCTCGACATCATCTCCATCATCGACCCCCTCTTCACCGCCCTCCTCCTCATCGCCACCATCGCCGCCCTCACCGCCCGCAAACGTCTCGTCCCCATCGCCCTCACCCTCGCCCTCACCTGGCTCACCATCGGCTACCTCCAGCGCGAACGCGCAAGCGCCCTCCAAACCCAACTCGCCACCCAACGCCGCCACCCCGTCCACCGCGGAGCCGTCTTCCCCACCGTCGGCAACACCATCATCTGGCGCTCCATCTACCAGACCGGCAACACCCTCCACCTCGACCGCCTCCGCATCCCCTGGCGCGGCACCCCCACCCACGCCCCCATCGCCACCCTCCCCCTCGTCCCCGCCGGCAACGACCCCCACCGCGACCTCCACCGCTTCGCCTGGTTCTCCGACCACTGGCTCGCCCGCGACCCTGCCGACCCGACCGTCATCGGCGACGCCCGCTACTCCCTGCACACCGATCACTACGAACCGGTCTGGGGAATCCGCCTCGATCCGGGCGCCCATCCGCCAACCGAGTGGGTCGACCGTTCCCGCCAGCGCAGAGCGGGGATGAGGCAACTCTGGGGGGAGATCCGAGGGGAGGACGCGGCGTATCGACCGTTGCGGTCAGGGGAGGGCTGAAGCTTCGCCGCCGCCACCACACCAAAGAAGAACCGGGAAGACCACCTCCACCAATCGGGGCGGCCTCCAACAATCAGATGGGCAATCCGAGTTGCCTACCTGTGGGCCGGACTTTTAGTCTGGCCGGCACTCGCCTCAACTCGCCCGCCAGCCCGGCTTCCTACACGCCTGGCGGATCAGTCACTCCAGTCATCACCAGGCATGATGCGTCGCATGAATTCATCAAACAGCGGAACGGTGAAGGCAGTGTCGCCGTGGCTGGGACTCCAGATCATTCCTTTCGCGATCAATTGATTTCGCGTCGGCCCGAGAGATGTGACTTCCCGCTTCAGCTTCTTCGCGATATCTCCGGACCGATGCGGGCCAGGACCGAGCTCCGCCATCGCGCGAAGGTACTTCTTCTCACCCGCCGTCAACCGATCGAAACGGACTCGGAAGAAGCTCTCATCGAGAGCAGCGATCACCGAAACGGTGGCGACCTCCACGTCATCGACCGTGATCGGTGAAGCGTCGGCGCACTCCCAGGCGTGCTTGCCCCATTCCTGGAGAAAGTAGGCATACCCGCGGGTCTGGGTCACGATTTCGTCCAGCGCCGACTCGTCGACGGCGACACCCTGCGCGTGTGCCGGTTTTTCGATCGCCGTTCGCGCTGCTGGAGGATCGAGCGGTCCGATCTGCGGGAACTCGAACAGGCGCTCCGCGTACGACTTCGCTCGCCCCATCCGTCCCCGCAACTGCGGCAACCCTGCGCCGACGAGAGTCACCGGCAGCCGCCGCTGAGCGCATCGATGAAGAGCGGTGATCAACGCGGCGAGCTCGTTCTCCTCCACGTATTGGAGCTCATCCACGAACATGACCAGTGCCGTTTCCGCCGCTTGGGCCGCGGCGCCCGCCGTTTCGAACAGCGCCTGCAGATCGTGCTCGAGATCGCCGTTATCGGCGAGTCCAGGCTCCGGCTCGAGATCCAGACCCACTTCGATGTCATTGAATTTGAATCGGAGAGCTTTCGCGAAACCGGCGAGCGCTCGGAGTCCGCGGCGCGCGAGCTCAGAGGCTTTCTCCGTACGCGAAAGGCGAAGCAGAGCCTGCCGGAGCTGCGGAGCCACGAGCGCGGGAAGTGAACGCTTTTCCGGCGCCTCGATGCGTAAGGTATGAATGCCGGATGCTTCCGCATCCTCGCGCATACGGTCGAGAAGCACCGTTTTTCCGACACCTCGGAGTCCAACCATGATGATGCTCTTCGTTGGAAGCCCCCGACGGACGCGTTCGATTGCCACCCGCACGGTTTCGCGCAGCTCGTCTCGCCCCGCTAACTCGGGAGGTGGCGTGCCCGCTCCAGGTGCAAATGGGTTGGAAATCGGGTCCATGAAGCCGATTATAGGAAGTTTTTGCGAGTTTATGACATTCCGATAAACTCCCTAAACTTCCTCAAACTCGGCTGAACCGTGCCACGCCGTGACCACGATCCGTCCCATCGATCCATGCAAAAGCGAGCCGGTCCGTCGAGCCGATACTGACGGAGAAAACTCTCGTGCGGCTCATCACCCAATCGAACGAGATCGATCCATCAGGCTCAGGAGCGACTTCCGGGAGGAGCATGCCATCCGGAAGAGCACGAATGAACGTGACGGCACGATCGACGACAACCTGCGGGATACCCCGTCCCTCCTCGCCATCCCAGTCGTCGTGCTTACATTCGGCAGCCACCTCATAGACTCGGGCGATGACCGAGCTCTTCATCGGCTGCCTGTCTTCCGCGGGCTCCATGACCAACCTTGATGTTAACGCCAAAGACCGCCGCTCGAACAGCTCGCCCGCGACCCCGCCGATCCGACAGTCATCGGCGACGCCGCCGGCTACGCCGCACCGCACGCCGGAGGCGCGCCAGAAGGTAGCCGGTGGCAAGCGCAAAGCGCGCGGCCACCGGGCCGATTCAGCCCATCGTTCGACCCCGGAGGGGTCGCAGAGCGTACAGCGTTACTCGGTGGCTTCCGACCGCAGCCACCGGACATCGGGCAACGGGAACGCTGTCGTGAGCTGTGTAAGAACCGTCTCGAGATTCGCACCAATCTGATTCGTCACCGCGTAAGTACGGCCGTTGAAACGAATGAGCTCCTCATCGCGGCTGGAAAACCGTTGTGGGCTGAAAGACCGGCCGGTGCGGGTGCACTCCGCCTGCGCGGCGTCAAGGAAAGACTCGCCCTGCAATTCGCCGTCGACCGAAACGAAAAGATAGGTTTTGTAACTCGGAACCGCCTCCATCATCTGTTCGGGACTCACACCACGTTGCGCGAGGGCGCGGACGAGCCGGTGCAAAGCCTGCCGTTTGTAAAGCTGGCGCTCGACCGTGTCTCCGGCAATGACGTCATATTTCTGATTCCGATCCGAAGATGCGGCCTCGCGGCGCAACTCTTCCCGCTGACGCACCCGCACCTGATATTCGGCCGTCTCCGGCAACGGGATCACGACCTGCACATCGAGCAGCGTCTTTCCTTCGAAGGAATACGGCTGCAGCCGGACACACGTAATGTCCACCTCCCGGTCCCTCAGCCAGAGCACCGCCGTGGTCAGCTCTTTCGAGAAATTCGCCGAAACCAGGATGATCCGAACGTCGTCCGCGAACTTGGTGGGATCTGGCTCCGCCCACCCGAGGAACGCCAGGATGCGTTCACGAGCATCAGCGGTGATGCCGTTCGTGGCGAGATAGCGCCGGTGCGCATCCACGGCCTGATCGAACGTCATCGTGGAGACCATGGCCGCGTACCGAATGGCTTGCAGTTCCGCGTGGCCAGCGTCTTCCGTTCTCTTCAATTCGATCACGACCAGCCGGGCATGTCGGTCGATCGCCAGCAGATCGATGCGTCGCCAGGCCCTTCCCACTCCCCGAATTCCTCGGCGAGGAGGTAACAGTTCGGCGCGATCACATCCAGCTTCGCACGCAGCACACGCTGCAGATGCCCGCGCTCGCTGACCCCGAGCGCGGAGAAAGACTCAGTCTGTACAGCTTGAATGTCGTCGGCGTTCAGCAAGAACAACGGCATGACAATGCCTCCAGGGGATCAATGGAGCAGTCGCATCTCGCGTTCTACCTACGGGAGAAGACCGCGATTCAAAGATCGAGCCCCTGCTCGACACGCTGCCGGTTCGAAAGTGCCGTTGGATCTGCCGATCTCGTCTCGATTCTATGAGATATGGCGTCCCTGATCGAACTGCTGCTTACCATTGGAGGTCCACACGGCGAGAGCCGCAATGATGACTGAGGGAGTACATTCATCCCTGCGCAAGATGGAGGGCCGGCGTGACCAATCAGGCGTGGCTGCGATGTGAAGTGAAGCCGGGGATGTTCGAAGACGAGGTCGCAATCTGCATCGCGACCACAGACGGGAACGTCCTATCCTTCTTCATTTCCTCCGACTTCGTGCGGAGCTTCGGCGGACGGCCTGAGGAGAAGGCCATCCCGGTGGACATCGTCGACCGGAATGGCCAGGTAGGCGTCGTCGCGTTACCGCGACGGCCCTTCGAAGGGTCCATAGAGGCAACCGTCCCGGCCCACGCGCTTCGTTTTGCATGAAGGCGCGCTGGCTTTGGCGTGATCCAGAGATACGCGGCTTGCTACCATCTCGGATCGCAAGCGAAGGTTGAGGGAACCGTCCGACAAATGCCACTTTCTGCCGCTGAAACCAGCCGTTTCTTCGCCGGTCATGTCGCGGAGGTCGGCGACGCATGCAACGAAGCGGACATCAAGAGGCTCGAAGGGGAGACCCTGGCCCTGCTCAAAGAGGTGCGGCGTGAGCGGTGAGGTGATCCTCTACCAGACCGAGGATGGGCAGACGCGCGTGCAGTGCCGCTTCGACCAGGGAACGATCTGGATGACGCAGATCCAGATCGCGGAGCTGTTCCAGACCTCCGTGCCGAACATCAACATTCATCTGAAGGCGATCTACGCCGAAGGCGAGCTGGTCGACACGGCAACCATTAAGTCTTACTTAACAGTTCGCACCGAAGGCTCCCGGAGCGTGTCCAGGGAGGTCCTGCACTACAACCTCGAGGCCATTCTCGCGGTCGGCTACCGGGTCCGCAGCCAGCGAGGCACCCAGTTCCGCCAGTGGGCCACCGCACGCCTGCAGGAGTATCTCGTCAAAGGCTTCGTCCTGGACGACGAGCGGCTGAAGAACCCGCCCGGCCCCGGCGTGCCCGACTACTTCGATGAGCTGCTGGAACGGATCCGCGACATCCGCGCCAGCGAGCGCCGGATGTATCTGCGGGTGCGGGAGATCCTAGTGTCGTGTCTCGCTTAAAAACGTGGGTGATTTGCGAGCGCCGGTGGGCTGGCTGCAAGTCGCCGCGACGAGGCGATGCTGGGACATCGTCGAGGAGCGGCGACGCAGCAGACAGTCCGCCGCCGCCGCAAAGCACCCACGTTTTTAAGCGAGACACGACACTAGCCCTCGCCGCCGATTACGACCCGCGGGACGAGGAGGCGCAACTCTTCTTCCGGACGGCGCAGAACAAGCTCCACTTCGCCGTGACCGGGAAAACGGCGCCTGAGCTGATCGCCGAGCGTGCCGACGCCACCCGGCCCAACATGGCCTCAACAGGGGCCTCACCACCTGGAAGGGCGAGGTCGTGCGCAAAGGTGACGTGACCATCGCCAAGAACTACCTGCACGAAGACGAGATCACCGAGCTCAATCGCATCGTGGTCATGTTCCTCGACTTCGCCGAGGATCAGGCCCGACGCCGCAGGCAGATCTTTTTGCGCGACTGGCAGACCCGCCTCGACGACTTTCTGCGGTTCAACGAGCGGCCGGTGCTGCACGACGCCGGCATAATGAAGCGCGAGGAAGCCGACCGCCTGGCTCACGAGGAATACGCCGTCTTCGAGGAGCGCCGCCGGCTCGTGGCGGAGACCACAGGCGAGGCGGAGATCATGAAACAGCTCGAGCGTGCGGCTCAGGATGCGAAGAAGGTCAAGACCTCCTCACCCTCGGTCAGGAAGCGGAGCGGAAAATGACGACGCCGCTCTATCCGAAGTACAACCGCACGAAGACGCACCAGCCGCTCGCGCGCCTCGGAGTGCATGATCCCTACCCCAGAAACCTCTCCTCGTTATGCCACACCAGCGCCTCCTCGGCGGGGGCATCGCGGAGGTTGTGAGGCAGACGCAGGCGGGAGCCGTGGAGGGCGTAGTAGTCGCGGCCGTTCTCGAACTCCTCCTTGATCCGGCGGCTGACGTGGAAGCGGTAGTCGGGGGTGACGGTGACGTAGCCGGAGTCGAAGAGTTTGTGGATGTCGGCGCGAAAGAGGAGGCCGTTGCGGATCTCGTGCTCCTGGACGTCGCGGTAGTCGCGGATGTGCGCCGCTTCGAGGGCGGGGAGCGTCTTCTCGTTCGTGATCGCGCAGCGCCGTTCGTACGAGTCGAGGACGACCACGCGGAAGCTGCGCTGGCCGAGGCGGGGACGGATCGTTGCGGGGGCGCCGTAGCCGGAGGCGCTGGGACGGTCAGAGATGCGGTCGCCGATCCGGTCGCCTCGGGCGAGCGGTGGCGCGGCGGCGAACGGAGCGATCAGACCGGGCCGGCGAGCCGCGCGGGCGAGGCACTCCATCCAGATCCGCTCCCCCTCGCCGGTCGTGAGGTCGTACGTCTTGCCCTGGACCGTCGGACCTTTGAAGTCGTCCGGCACCCGGATCCAGTCGCGCTCCTCGAAGAACACCGGCTGGTTGACGAGAATGCAGCCGATCCAGAAATCCTGCTTCGGGTCGGTGTCCCGATCGAACCGCGACCGGATGCGCACCAGCCGCTCGCGCATCTCCCCGTACGAGCGAGCGCCGTTCGCCTCCCCGTACACCTGCCACACCATCGACACCGGCAGCCGCGAGAAGTGGGCGAAGGACCCGAACCCGGCGATAGCGTGGTGCGGTGCCTTCAGCTTGAAGAAGAACGGCTCCCCCGGAACGATCGCCCCGAAGCTCGTCCCCGAGCCCGGCCGCCAGAAGTTCACCTCATCAATCGGCGGCTCGATCGCGCGGAGGTAGGTGAACCAATCGTAGTCGGTGTTGCCGACGAAGCCGCGCATGCGTGTCTATCGTCGCATGGCGCAGGCCGCAGCCGTTAGCGTGGAGCACACCTCAGATCAAACCGCGTTGTTTGAATGAGACGTATCCGCCGAACGATACGATAAGGTGGTCCAGGACTGCGACGCCCAAAGTCCTGCCACTGTCGACCAAATGCTGTGTAAATTCGAGGTCCTGAGGCGACGGCGACGGATCACCCGATGGATGGTTGTGGAACACGATCACCGATGCAGCGTGATCGAGCAACGCGAAACGGAACACATCGCGCGGTGCGACCGTGGCGGAGTTCAACGTACCGACGAAGATCTCCCGTTCAGTCACGACACGATTGCGCGCATCGAGGTAGAGACAGCCGAATGTCTCCTGAACGCGGTGAGCGTATCGCGCGATGAGGCGCTGCGCCACCTCGCTGGGATCACGTATGGGATCCGAGGACGTAGCCGACAGAGTGGCGATCCGGCGGCCGAGTTCCAGCGCGGCGCCGATCCGCGCAACGCGGCTTGCTCCGAGACTGCCCACCGGGTTCCCGGGAAGCCACTCCCGCCGCGCGAGCGGCAGCAGGCCCTCCGCAACCAACTCACGCGCGATGTCCAGCGAGCTCTTGCCGCGCCGGCCCGGTTCGATCAGCAAAGCGACGAGCTCTGCGTCGGACAACGCTACCGCACCACCACGCGCCATTCGTTCGCGCGGCCGCTCATCGACGGGCATGTCAGCGATACTGACGTGAGGCAGGTGCATGCCGCCGAGGGTTCCTCGGATACGCAGTGAATGCAAGGTTTCTACGGTACGTGGAGCCATGAACTACCGCTAGCCGCTCACTCGTGCTCGCCACCACCCCTAGAGCTACGCAGCATCGATGATCTTCTGCACCCACGGGTGGTGTTCTGAACGTTGCCCTCTTAGCAAGTACAACATCTCACCGCTATACGGCGCCGTACGATCAACGAACTGGCGAATGCGGCGTAGGTGCTTATTCAACTGGTCACGGACTTCGCCCGGTGCCTGGGCGCGCGGAAACAGCTCCTTCGCCATGCGTACCATCGAAAGGAGGTCAACGGCGGCACGGTGCCGATCCCTCGAGAGCGCCTCATGTGCTAGGTGATAGACATCGATAGAGATCTCAACTCGCGCGATCTCTCCTGTGTCGTTAGTAGCGGGACAGGGACGCCCATTCTCCTCGAAGCATCCGAGAAGCGACCAATCATCGATCTGGCACGGATCCAGGAGAGAGACGTTCTCGGAATGAACAGGTCCGGGCGCGTACACCCTGGTCGTCTCGTCGATGAGCGGGAAGCGATCCGCCTTGCCGCCCGACGTTCCACTTTCAAGGTCTTTTCTCCGGCAATTGCAGAACGTGCATGAATAGCGAAAGTTCTCAAGATCGAATGCCAACCAACGGTATCCACCGTGTTGCTGCGCCGCGTCGCTGACGCGGTTTTTCGGCCGAAAGTGATCGACACAATTGTCGGATCGTGGCACCTTCGCTTCGCAGTACCAGCACTTGTCGTGAAGCCGATCGGCCAAAGCGTCTTTCAGCTCGCGCCAGATGTGCGCGTAGTCGTTCGGATCCGCGCCTGCAGCGACAGCCTGCTGGGCCACCTGTGCACGAGCAAGCCACCCGTTCGGCAGCAAAACGACCGTGACGTCAACGTACCTCACGTGGTGGTCGCATCCTCTCGAATGATTTGAGCCACTAGTTCCTCCGCCAGGCTCTCACGCTCCTCTCGTGTCATTCCTGCCCCTTGCTCGGCAGCGGCCGATCCGGAATCGATACCGAATCGCTCCTGCAAGAGCTTTGTGCGGAGGCGAAGGTAACGCGAGAATTCGTCATCGACGTGAGCGGCGCGGAATCCGAGCTGATCGAGTTCACTGTTAATCACGTCGAGGCGACGCAACTCTTTTCGCGTCAGGTTTTCTTTGCCTGCGTAAAACCGCTGCTCCTCCAACAGTCGTTGCGTGCAACGGTCGAGGGACGAAGCTATGCCGAACATGTCGCTCGTCACTATGGACGTAAACCCTTGCCCTCTCGGGTCAAGCTCAGGATGCGACGCGACCACCTGCGTATCGACACGGCGAAGGACCTGGACTTGCTCCTTCGCCAGCTCAGCAATTGCGAGCGGGTTATGTGTTGTGAGTACGACGTGGTTCGTGGCGTCCCCTCCCGGAGTAACGTCGCCAATCTCCCCGAGCAGGTGCAAGTAGTCGACGCTCCACCGTGGATTCAAATGAGTATCGGGCTCGTCGAGCAAGAACAGACTTTCGTTCTCGGCTGTCAGTCGCAGAAGCCCTAGGACGGTCAGAAGCTGCTGCTCGCCTTCGCTCAGCTCATGAAACAGAACGGCGCCGTCCGCCGACCTAAGCTTCACGCGGATACGAACTTCTTCAATTAATCCTGCGGAGTAGGCACTCTCCAGATCGCGAAACAGTCGGCGAGCCGTCGTTCCGGAGAGCAACTGTTTGAGTGCCGACATGTCTTTGACGAACAGGTATAGCACTTCGCGGCGAACACGCTTCCCGGATAGGCTGCGTTCTTGACGCGTCATTCGGAGCGGTGCAAGTGACACGTCGTACAACTTCGCAAGGAATTCAGCGACGATACCTTTCGCACCCCAAAACCGCGGGTCTCCAGTACCGTCGGACGCGCCGCGCTCCGGTTCCCTCATCACGACCAAGACCGAATCGATTCCCTCCTGCGTGTTCAGGTCCAAGTGATCGCGTAAAAGCGCGGAGACGACTTCATCGTCTTGCAACATGAACGACAACAGCACGAATGGGCTGTGATACGGCCGCGCATAAAACAGACGCCGGAGGCCCGGCTCATCTCCCGCCGTCAACTGCCGATCGTAACGTTCCTTGTAATCACGAAACACCGCCGACAAGCGTTCGTTTTCGCCAGAGTAATACGCGAACACGTAAAGTGGCAAAAGCTCGGTCCTGCGGACGAACTTGCGAAACGAGATTGCTTTCGGGCGACTAGATGGGCTCGGAGCTGAATACCCAGGGCGTACGAAGATCGAATATGGAGAAGCTGCCCGCTCCGGATTTGCGTCAATATTGATCGTATGGTCGGCAATCCGATATTCAAGCTTGTATGCGAACGTCGGCGCCGAGCGCTCGATCAAATCCCGGAAGATAATGGCGAGCGCTTCGAGCACGTTCGACTTACCCGTTCCGTTCCAGCCGATTAGAACCGTTACCCAGTGGCGCTCGTCGAAATCGATCGTGACATTCTTCAAGTTTTTGAATTGCTGAGCAGGACCGAGCGCGCTACTCCCGATTGTCAACGAACATAGTCTCATTGCGTCATGCTCGGTTGCGGATCTGGTCCTCGTCCCCGACTCGCTGAAGCTCGATCGCCCCGTCGCGCTCCAACTCCCGTAGCCGCAAGTAGAATGCGTCTACGTCATCCACCGACGAGGACTCCGAGATCCCAAAACTGCTCGCGACCACGCTGGCCGACGTCCAGTCGGCTACTGCCAAACTATCCAAAGACAGAGGCGCTGTCGCGTGCCGACGACGCCGCCCCCTCGAGATGTGTTCTGTACGGCTGAGCACCGAGTCTTTGCCAGCTGTAGCGCCGGGCTCAACGTCATTGCGCTTGCCACGTTCCAGGCGGATTCGCTGAAGTAGAACGGAAGCTGGCTCGTCGTTCGGATCCTGCGGCACGAGTTCGCCGCGGAACGCTTTGGCGAGGACGGCGGCTTCAAGGGTCTCGAGCTCACTCATAGATCTCAAAATCACGTCCGTCAGAATTTCCGCGGTGCGTAGTGCTTGATCGATTCGCCGAAGAATCTCTGTGAGTTCCTCACGCGGCGGGAGAGGCACGAGCGTATCGTCGAGTTTGGACAAGCTCAGGTTGTACTGCCCTGCCGATGTCGCTGCCCGCGTGACTACATGATCACGTCCATGTGGTGACGCCAATACCCGTGAAGCCCAGTTACCTATCGCTGCGTCTGAGAAGCGATACCTGATCAGATACGAGGCAAACGACAGTGGCTCAGCGTACTCGCGATGTACTGCGGCGGCACGTCCCAATAGATCGAGGCTGCCATTCGTCCTTACGATCAGCAGATCTCCTGGACTAATGAACATCGAGCTGTCCCCTACTGCTCGCGACGCCCGCTTCAAGTCTGTTAGATCAATCATGCCCTTGGCGATATTCGGAATCCGAAGGACCCCAATGCCTGCTGCGTCGTACTCGCACTTCTCAGAAGTTCCGTAGCCTGCATCCCAAGCTAACTCGGAGAACGACGACCAGAGCCAGCCTTGGGGCAGGTCCGGCAACAGCGCGGCATTTGCTGGCTCCGCCTCGACATACTTCTGCTTCCATCGATCGTCAGCGACTGTCTGGCTTTTCGCCCGCATTTTCGCGAGCTCGGCTTCTTCCCACTTCTGCCGTCGCTCGTTGCGGATGCGATCGAGGAGAAGCGAGGCGGGTTCGACGTCCGAATTCTTCTCACGCCAGTCCGCCGTCAGGTCGCCGCGGAATGCGGCGGCGAGGATAGATTGCCTCAAGCTTTCAACGAGCGGCCCAAGAGAGTCGAGCGCGGTCCGAGCTCGCACCATTCGATGCCTTGCATTGCGCAAGGTCTCGACAATTCGCTTCCGTTCACCGGTGGGCGGAATCGGTACCGGCGTCTCTAGAACTTCGCTCCTCGAAAGCTCGACTTGGTTGGTTGACCCAGTGTGCATCGAATGAAGCTGCCGCTGAACGACAGGACTCTTAATCCAAAAATGTAGGTACTCGGGCTCGACGACCGCCGAGCGGATAACGGTGACGTGGGAATCAGCAACAACGTGCCTAAAGCCGGGAAGCTCTCGAAAAATCGCAGCGCGACCGATCGTCCCGGTGCCGGTCGAGTTCCAGAGGATGTCTCCATCCCTTAGAAATCGTTCCTCGCCATAGCCACTCAAGGACGCAGGATCGATGAACTTTACGTGCTCGATGTCGACACCGTCCCACCGCACGCATTTCTGGTTAACGACGGGAACCTTCGATGAGGCGCCGTAACGTGGAGATTTCCCCCGCTGAACGTACTGAGCGATGTCTGCGATAGTGGCAACCGCCCAGTGGGCCGGCACGTTCGGCTCGCCCGACCTCACGTGTGCGCTCCGGAGACAGCCACCAGTCCAGCTGAGAGACTTTCGATCTCGTCCAAGGCTACCCGGAGCGTTGATGCGATTGCTTCAGCGATCTCGAGCGGGTCATCGGCCATGCTGGCCTCTTGACTTTCATCCCGCAACCACGAGACGTCCAGGTTGTCACCGCGCTTGGCAATGTCCTCCCGCGCAACCCGCCGAAACCTCCCCTTTTCGCCCTGATCGACGCGCTTCGACCTGCCAAACGGATCTTCACCATACGCGACTTCGAATTCCGCAAAGTGGGCCCGCAGCAGAGGCGTTGTCTTGCCGAACGCCGGCATGTTCGCGCGGAGATCGTAGATCCACACCTCTTTTGTGTTTCCCGTATCCTTCGCTCCCTCTCCCCTCGTGAAGAAAAGCACGTTCGTCTTCACGCCCTGCGCATAGAAGATTCCGGTCGGGAGCCGCAGGATCGTGTGGAGATTGCACTTGTCCATCAGATCCGCACGGATTTGGGCGCCGGCGTTCTCTTCGAAGAGGACGTTGTCCGGCACGACAACCGCGGCGCGGCTGATCTTCGTCTTCGTCGACGGTCGAAGGCCGCGGTAGACGTGCTGCAGAAAGGCCAGCTGCTTGTTGCTGGTCGGATAGGTGAAGTCATTCCGCGACGGAAGGCCGCCACCCTTCTTGGTGCCGAACGGTGGATTCGTGAGGATGACATCCGCGGGCGCGAGCTTCTTACCGCTGTCGGATAGCGTGTCGCCGAGCATCAGCGGACCCTCGACGTCGTGCAGCATCGCGTTCATGAGCAGGAGGCGATGCGTGTCGTGCACGAGCTCCATCCCGTAGAACGCTTTTTTCTTTTGGAACTCCTGCTGCGCCGTGGTCAGATCGAACAGCTCATTCGTCTGTGCTTTGATGTAGCGATCCGCGGCGATCAGGAAGCCGCCGGTGCCGGCGGCCGGATCCTGCACGTACTCCCCGGGCTGGGGCTTGGTGACGTGGACAATGGAGTCGATGAGCGGTCGCGGTGTGAAGTACTGGCCGGCGCCCGACTTCTTCTCGTTCGCGTTCTTCTCCAGCAGGCCTTCGTACAGATCGCCGAGCCCCTCGTGCTTGGCCGAGTACCAGTCGAGCGCGTCGATCTCCTTTACCAGCTTCTGCAGGATCGCCGGCTGGCGAAGGGTCGTGTTCGCGTTCGTGTAGATGTCGCGGACGCGGGCGGACGAGGCCTCGGTGCCGAGGTGTAGCAGGAGCGACCGGTAGAACGTGAGCTGCTCGGTGCCGTCCTTCGCCACGAGATCGGCCCAACGGTAGCCCTTCGGCAGACTGTTCTCGCTTCCGGTCTCCTGGGCCATCTTCAGGAACAGGAGGTACGTCAGTTCGGTGACGTACTGGTGGTAGGTGACGCCATCGTCCCGCAGGACGTGGCAGAGATTCCAGAGTTTGGCGACGATCTCGTTCGTCGATGGCATCGGTATAGGGGTCCTCTCGTCGAATGTCAGGCGCCTTCGCGCCACAGCTCTTCGTTGATGTCGTGTAGCAGATCCTCGGCTTTGCCGTCGAATACTTTGTTCACGTAGTTGAACCCGCCGAAGTTCTCGAACGCCGGCCCGTTGAGCGAGTCGCGGTCGATCACGATGTCGGCTTTCAGGGCGCGGCCGATTCGCTCGAGCCACTTCCGCTGCGGCTCGGTCCACTTGCGGCTGGCCAGGACGCGCTGCATGGCCCGGCTGACGCGCTGCTCGTACGGGATCAGCGGATCGCCGAGAGCGCTCTGCCGCACATACCCGATGATCGAGGCGGCGATGTCCTGGTTCGTCATCTCCTTGTACGCCGTGCGCAGCTTCGCCTCGCTGTAGCCCGCCTCGTCGAGGACCAGCTTCAGCTCGCGAAGGTCCTTCCGGGTCAGGTCGCGCGGGCGTTTGGTCACGAGCAGCAGTGCCGGAATCCTGTTCACGTTGCCGGCGATGAAGCGACGGAACGTCTCGAGGTAGTCTTCCGGTTTCGTCGCATCGCCATAGCCGTAGCTGACCTCGCGGATCTCATCGTCGTGGCGGGAGATGATCTGGTAGAGGCCATCGCTCTCGTTTCGCTGGTCGAGCGCGTCGGCGAGGCGCGGCCGCTCGGCGAACCACGCGGCCGTCTCGCCCGGCGTCCAGCGACGCACGTTCCGGATCAGCTCCTCCACTGTGCAGCCGGCGAGCAGCTCGACCTGCTCGCGGAGTGCATCGGACAGCCGGCGCCGCCGCCGCTGCAGTTTCGCGGCGAGCTGATCACGTATCTCGCGCAGCGCATCGCCGTTCTTCACCGTCTGCAGCTCCATCACGAGCTGCCCAAACGTGATGTTCGGCTTCTGCACCACCGGCTTCATCTCCGTGTAGTCGTGCAGCGCCTCGTAGAGACGGACGGCGTCGAAGATGCGAAAGACTTCCTTGTCCTGACCGGGACCGTACAGATCGCGCCGCGGACGTGTGGCGCGGCCGATCATCTGGTCGTAGAGGATGCGGCTGCGGACGCGGCGGAGGAAGACGAGGTTCGTGATGCTGGGAACGTCGATGCCCGTGGTCAGCAGGTCGACGGTGACGGCTACGCTCGGGAGGCGCTCGTTTTTGTAGCGGCGGATCAGCTCCAGTGGCCGGTCGGCGGCGCCGGTGATTTTCACGACGGCGTCGTCCTCGACTTCGCCGTACTGCTTCTCGAACGCGTCCTTGAGCAGTTTGACGACGAGATCTGCATGCGGGTCGGTAGCGCAGAAGACCAGGGTCTTCCCAGGCTCCCGCGGCTCGATGTGACGCGCGAGCTCCGCGCAGACGACTCGGTTGAAGTTCTCGTTGACGACGTCTTTGTTGAATTGCTCGATCTCGAAATCGACGTCGTCGGGCGCATGGACGAGATCGACCGCCGCTGTGCGCGTAGAGAAGATCTCCATCTGCTCGCCGCGCGCGTAGTGGATGCCATCCTCGCCCAACCGCGTCCGGATCTGCATCGGTGGCTCATGGTCGATGAGATGTCCCTCGACGACCGCCTGGCGATAGCTGTAGTGAAAAACCGGATCGCCGAAGATTTCGGTGGTGTGCAGCGCCGGCGTGGCGGTGAGCCCGATCTTCACCGCGTCGAAGTGGTCGAGCACGCGCCGGAACTTCGAGATGTAATCCTCTTCACTGCGGAAGGTCAGCTCGGCCTCGGTCATCTCGCGATCGAGGTTGTAGCCGCGATGGGCCTCGTCGACGACGATGCAGTCGTACTGGTCGACGGGCGGCGGATCGTCGCTGAAGAAGAGGCGCTTGACCATGGACTGCACGGTGGCGGTGTGTAGTTTCGTATCTCGGTCGACCGTCAGATCGCCGAGCCCTTTGACGTCGTAGATCTCGGCAAAGGTCTGGTTCTGTTCAAGGCGCTCGGTGCTGAAGGCGTTCATGGCCTGCTCGCCGAGGGCGCTGCGGTCCACGAGGAAGAGGATGCGGCGGAAGCGCTTCGCCTTGAGCAGGCGGTAGATGAGACCGATGCAGGTGATGGTCTTGCCCGTGCCTGTGGCCATTGCCAGGAGCATGGCCCTGCGTTCGACCGCGAGACCATCTTCCACTGCTCGGACGGCACGCTCCTGGTAATCGCGCAGCGGGAGGTAATCCATTGGCTCAGCTGCGAGCTTCTGCTGTGCAACTTCGCGGTGAAGCGCGAGCTCGTCCAGGAGTCCTTCCGGCGTGTACCAGGCCTCCAGCGCGCGGCCGTGATTCGTCGGCCGGCGCGCGTCGAGGAACCAGATGCCGCTCCTGGTCTCGATCTGGCGGAGGTAGGGTCGGCCGTTCGTGGAGAAGAGGAACGGGATGCGGTACTCGCCCCATGGTCCGCCGGGACTGTCGACGCGGATATCTCGGCTGTAACGCTTGGCCTGGCCGAGGTAGGCGGAGACATCCTTGTTCTTGCGCTTCGCCTCGACGACACCGACGCACCGTAAGCCGGCGAAGAGCGCGTAATCGGCAGGTCCGCTGGCAGTAGGCCATTCGGCGATGGCGAGGTTCCGATGCTTCTGCGGGCGTGTGCCGTTGCTGTAGCGCAGCAGTTGCGTGTCGGTCTCCCATCCGGCATCGCGCAATTGCTGGTCGATGATGAGCCGGGTCTCCAGTTCCGTCAGCTCGAGAGCGGCTGACGCTTCGTGCGCGTTCTGAATCGCCGCCTCGGCGACCGCGGCAGAGTTGTTGGCGACGGCGGCCTGCGTCTGCCGCAGTTGCGACTCGAACCGCGCGCGCTCGGCATCGAGCTTCTTCTCCGTTTCCTCGGCCAACTCGATGGCCGCCTGCAGGTCTGTGTACGCGCGAGCCGCCTGCGCCTCCGCCGCGGCGCGCATCTCCCGCTCCTGCTTCGCCGCCTCACGCTCGCTCTTCGCTTCCGTCTCGCGCAGATTGGCCTGGCGCCGGAGCTGTTCGAGCTCTTCACGCAACGCCTTGCTCGCGTCTTCCGGATTAGGGGGCGGCACGAACGCGCCGGCGCGGAAATCCTTGTCGCGCGAGAAGACGCGATGGAACCAGATGGCGAGTTTGCGCGTGAGCTGAAGCGTTCGCAGCGCGTCCGCCTGCGTTCCGGCACCTTCGTGGGCGGCGGCGTTGCCGGCTTTGCGGACGAAGTGGAAGACGTCCGCCAGCTCCGCGGTGATCGCATTGCGATCCCTGAGCAGCCGGAGAACGGACGCGAAGTCGTCGTGGTCGACACCAATGCTCGCTGCCGCCTGTCGCGCGAGCGCCTCCGCCAACTGGCGCTGCTTGATCAGCGAAGAGTTTGGATCCTCGAATACATACCGCTCCGCCAGCATCGCGTAGCGCACGAACAGTTGATCGTGCTGCGCGAGGAAGGCGAAATTCGGCGAGGAAACAGGGTTCAACCGGCGTCCTCCGGCCGCTCCGGCACCCATACGCTCTTCAGCGGAAGGAGAGCGCGATAACGGCTGTCGAACCGCTCGTAGTACCGGAAGATCAGGTCGACCAGCTCTTCGCCGTCGATCAGCCGCAGATTGCTCTTGCTGCGACCGAAGTTCTTCGCCTGAGCGGTGAACGTACCGAGGGTCACGAAGAGACCGTACTCGTTGTGCGAAACCTTACCGTACAGCGACGAAACCGCAGGGTCGCCGATGCTCCCTTCGCTGCTCTTCACCTGAACCTTGATGAACGGTGGCTCGAACCCGAGCTCGTCCTTGTGCGCAATGATGTCGATTCCGCCGTCGGGCCCCTCTTCGGATACACGAGTGCGGTAGCCCATCAGGTTCAGCAGGTGCGCGATGAAGCCGGCGAAGGGATGGCCCTTGAGCTGTTGCGCCAACGTCTTGAGGATGAAGTCGCGCGTGTTCTCCTCGATCTCGGCCGCGACGAGCTCCACGGTCTCGTCTTCGGCTACCGGCGTCGCCGCGACCGACTTTCCTTCGATCGCCGCGAGGTATTCGTCGGTGTAGTTGCGGATCTGGAAAAGGCTCAGAGCGGACCCGATCTCGTAGAGCGCGCCCTGCGTAAAGAAGGTTCGCGGAACCGATTTGAGCCACGAAACGGAGCGGCGATGCGGGTAGCCGAGCTCCTGATCCTCGACATAGAAGTAGTCGCCCGTGAGCCGGCCGATGTGGATCTGCCGCTCGCGTTTCGACGGATAGGCGATGAGATCGCCTTGCTTCATCTCGTGCATGAACCGGAAGAGCTGCCCGGCCGTCGTTGGAATCGCGCCGCCGGTCTTCTCGGGGTACTGCTGCGCCATCACGCGCTTGAACTCATCGCGAGTCGGCGCAAGCTTCGACAGATCGGGAAAGCGCGACCAACCGAGCGCGATCACTCCCTTCTTCCGAAAGAGAGAGTCGGCGTCGCCCGTGCGACCAGCGTGAATCCCCCACAGCGTCTGATCGGCCATCCAGTGTCTCCGTTCGACGGCTGCTACCCCGAAAGATAGAATGGTTGTCACGGCGTCCCGGACCACGGCGACGTGCGGTAGCAAGAGTAACATTCTTTCCGTAACTGGTCTGTTGGCGGCGAGCCGAGATCCTGTCACGGAAGCAGCCCGAGAACCGTATCAGCTCGCTCCGACGGCCCTCTCTGAGTCTTCGGTGGAGATTCCCTTCCCCTCGTCAAAACGAGGCATGCTGGGCGCGCTTCTGCTTCTTCGGTCTTGGGATGGGCGTGATGTACTCGGCCGGACGCCGTTGAGGAAGGATGCGATCGGTCGGCTGACCGGTCTCGTCCAGCTCCCAGTGCCGGGCCGGGTAGTCGTACGGCGAGTTGAGAATCGGCTTCTCGAAGAAGGACTCGGACATTCGATTCGATTTTTCGAAGTCAGCGGAACAGGCCGGCGGCTTTCGCCCCGGTGCGCTCCTTCCGACACACTTTCGCTTGCTTTGTGCTGAACGACCGACTGCTGAGGGACCAGTTTAGCGGCTTTCCACTACTGATGGCGTGATGGCAGGTTTCGCCCCGCCTCACCCCCGGTGCTCCCGCACCCTCATCTTCTTTACCGCCTCCCGCGTGAAGTCCTTCACCAGCTCGCACGTGCCGACATCCAAGGCTTGTGACAGGCGAACGAGGATGGTCAGGCTCGGCACCTTCAGGCCAAGTTCCAGATCGCTGATGTAGTTGCCGGAGAGGTCGGAGGACTCGGCGAGGGCTTCCTGCGTCAGGCCGCGTGCTTTTCGGAGCTCGCGTAGGCGGCGTCCGAAAAGTTCCGCTTCCTGCACGCTTGCATTCCACACTGCCGTTGGAATAAAGTCTTCCAACTGGCGTTGGGATCGGTATTGTCACTGAACTTGCGCTGCGAAGCCACGAAAAGGAGTCTGTCGATGACGAACGGCAATCCCTCCCACATCCGCACCCTCTTCCTCCACCCCCTCCCCACCTACCCCATCCCCGACGCCGCCGCGATCCTGGGGACGGATCTTGAGGATCTGCGGGGGTGGATGGAGGTCGGGGAGTTGGAGGGGGTGGAGTCGGGGGAGGGGATCGTGTTGCCGTGGGGGGAGCTGGCTTCGTTTGCGATGGAGTTCTGGTCGCAGGAAGCGGTCGAGGAGGCGCTGGGGACGGAGTTGGCGGAGGCGATTCCGGAGTTGTTGCGGCTCGCGGATCTGGAGGTGCGGATTCCGCGGGTGCAGGTGGTGACGCTGGAGCGGCTGGCGGCGGTGGATGGCGGGACGGTCAGCGCGGTGCTGGCGCGGGAGCTGCGGGATCTGGTGTCGGTCCATTCGGCGTGGTTGTCGCGGGAGGTGCCGGGGTTTGCGGAGGCGCTGGCGTGGCCGGAGTAGCGGGATGAGGAGTGAGGACGCACGAAACACCAGCAGTAGCGCGCCGACGCGGAAGCGCGACGCGCCCACCGTAGACCTCGCCAGTCGTCGCGGATGGCGACGAGCACCGGCCTCCGTTTCTACTGCACCTGCGCCCGCTCGTCGGTTCGCGCGTCGTGAAGGAGCGGTCGATTCGACCGCGGTGAGCCGAGACCCACGATACTGCCGATGGCCTTGTCGGTCCCAAGGGAAGCGGCGACGCGGCTGCCGACCAGGCTCATGCCCAGGTGTCCTGAATAGCGGTATGTCGTCACCTCGCCACCCGTCCTGAGCGTGACGGTTCCTGCTTTCGGATCAAACGCGGTCATGTCGCCGACCGTCAGCGCCCCTTTGGGAATCTGACGTCCGTTGAGAACCCACGAATACTCCGCCGACCGCGGCCGCAGCTCGACGCACACCTCTCCTTTCGCGCCCCGCGTCTCCGCGCAGATCTGAGCGTCCGACGCAGAAAGGCGTCGCGTCCTGACAATGAGCGAGCGGTCCACCTGGGTGGGAAGAATCACCTCTCCGCGGTCGTAGCTCTGAGCCAGCGACAGGAGCAGGCCATTCGACAGGGTCGCCTGGATCGAATCCATGCGCGACGTGGTTCGGTTGCCGTAGATGTATGCGGCACCGAAGACTGCTGCAAGGAGGCTGACCATCAATCCGCCGGCGAACTGCAGGAAGCGCCGGTCTCTTTCGGGATTCCGAAGTGCGCTGACCAGCCACGAACCGCCAGCGAAAAGAATGAAGAGCGCGGTCAGACTGAACGAGGGATCAATGAACGCAAGTGCACTCTTTCGCGGTCCGACCGTCGGCAGGGTGAACCTGCCTTGGGCCGCAAAAAGCAGCAATGGTGTGATCACGAAAAGCGGCACAGCCACCGCCAAGGCGTCATAGACGACATCGAGCCACGGTTTCCGCCGCTCCCGCCGCGGCATTAGCGTCCGCTCACCTTCGCGGAGCATCTCCGTCATTGCCGCAAGGACCGGAACATCGAGGTCGACGGCGCTCTCGTGCTTCTGGAGGCGCTGGCGCTCGGCCCAGTACTCGCGGCTTCCTTCGCGTGCGATGGCCGCGAGATCGAGCTCTCCGCTCTCGGAGCTGCCGCGGAGCGCTTCCTGCGTTCGGCCGATCGCGTTGACCAGGGCCGCACGCTCGTCGGTACCGATGGCGCTCAGGGCCAATGCGTCGCTCCCGCTGCGCGTTGCGCGCTGACGAGCGCGCGCCAATGCGGCGCGCTGCGGCCAATAGTCGTACGCAGTCTCTGCCACAATCGAGCGGAGATCGGCACCGCCTGTATGTTCCATCTCGCGGCGCGACCGCTCGATCGCCCGGCGCAGCTCCTCCGCGGTATTGATCTCAACCTCCGGCACGGTCACCTCCGATTGCACTCATGACTGAAAGAGCCATGCACTATATCGGCGGGCAACCGCCACGTCGTCGTTTGACTCCATGAGATCGATTGCCCCGCCGGTCATGACCTCCAGCGAGGGCTCGAATCGCTTCACCGTGTCGTGCAGCGCAACACATGCGCGATAAACAATGTCCGCCAGCTCCTCTTCGGAAGCCGAGACGAGCTCGGTATCGGCCGACAATGCCGTATACGCGAGCACGCGAAGGGCGACGGCGGACTCCCGCTGCTTCATCTCGTCCACGAACTGCCGGAGCATGAACTTCGGCTTGAGCCGCATCACCGGTTGAAACTCCGGGTCCAATTCCAGTCGCCCTGCTGCAGCTGCCACCGCCGTCCACAAGGAGGAGGAGAAATCCTGAGCGTTGTTCAGACCGCCCAGATCTTTCCGCACAAACCGCCACCAGGTACGCAAGTATTGATCGGCCGAAACCGCCAGGCCCGAAGATTCGACAAGGCGCAGGTACAGCTGGTTCAGCACCCCGCCATAACGCTGAAGGAGCACTTCGCAATGGAATCCCCAATCCTCGTTGAGCCGGTCGAATCGCTGGTCCTGCGTTTCCCAAAGTTTCCATAGCCCCGTGGCTCCTTCCTCGAGCAGCGGCTCCAGCTTTCGCTGGATGCGGATCAGGTTCCGCACCAGTGCGAGAGCCGGAGTCCGGTCGGTCGCTCTTCTATTCATAAGGACGGGTCCTCCGGCCGGAATGCATCATATTTTTTCGGAGACGCTCGATCATCGCCGCATCGCGGGAGAAGATCGCCCGTAACCGCTCCAGGGCGCGGCTCTTGATCGTCCGCACCGCGCCCGAAGTCATCCCGAGTCGCCCGGCGATCTCTTCACTCGGGAGGTCCTCGATGAGATCCCATTCCAGGACCTGTCGCTGGCGCTCGTCCAGATGTTCGAGGTACGAGCGCAATAGGATTCCCTTGACGAGCATCTCGTCCATGTCGGAAGGTCGCTCCTCGAGAGTCTCAGGCGCGACGTCGACCTCGTCCGGCGTTCGCTTGCGCCACTGGTCCGCCGCCACCGAATGGACGATCGTGCGGAAGAACGCCGGGAAGGCGATCGGGTTGTTCAGGCGCGCCAGGGTGGCGAACGTGCGGGCAAAGACGTCATGGGCGAAATCAGCGTATTCGCCCCGGCCGTGCGTCTTCCACGTCTTCCGCAGGAGCGGCTCGAAGCGCCGCGCGATCTCGAGAAAAGCGTCGGAGATCTGTTGCTCGGTTCCCGACTGCACGTAGCCGACGAGCTGCGCGATCGGCAGCTCCCGCAGCACCTCGGCCGTCAGCCATTTCTCAGTCGTGATAGCTCTGTCGGAGCTCATAACCAGGCAGTCCGCCGCTGCGTTCGCGTGGGTGACGCACGATGATGAATGAATGCGCAATCGTCGTGGCATACAACCGTCCGGCCGGTCCAACCGTCGTATCCACGGCCCTGTGCAGCCGGCGCCACGTGCCGGAGTTCAGGTAATACGCGACCCCGCGGCTGGTGGAGAGCGAGCGAAAGTCGGGAATGTGAGTATGCCCGTAGACGATGTAGCGATAGTCGACGCCGTGCAGGCGGTGGGCGTCTTCGAGATCGACACCGGCATGCCGGGCGAGCGACGGCGGTGCGCTGGCTCCGGCCGGCAGGGTCAGCGCCAGCCGCACCGGGCCGTAGGTCAACGCCAAGTGTTTCAAAGCGCTCACCCAGAACGCGTCGACCGGCGACTCGGTTCTGTATCCGGCGACACGCGCCGTCAACCCCTCGACGACCTCTTCGAGCGCAGCATCGAGGTGCGCCCCGGCCGTCTCTTCGAGGTCGACCAGGCCGTGAGCGAGCCACTCCGCCATCGAGTACATCGTCTGCGGGATGACGTCGTCGAGCTCGTGCACGAAGCGCAGGAGCGGATCGTCGGGATCGACGCCGAGATGCCGGGCGAAGACGAGGGGGAGTTGCATCACGACGTCGATGACGATCGCGTCGCCGATGGCGATGGCTCCGCCGCGGTAGCGGTTAGCCAAGTCCCAGTGATGGCCGTGCTGCGCGAGGAGCTCGTGGTCGGGATCGTCGTGCGCTTCCGGAAAAAGCGCATCGCCGCCGGCGAGGCCGAGCCGCGTACGCACCTTCACTCGCGAGCCGGTTCCCATGGCCGTATTCAGCGGCCAGTCGTGATTCCCAATGACATACGTGACCGCCACCCGCGGATGCGCATCGCGGATTCGCCCGAGCGCGGCAAAGAAATCGCTGTTTGCCGCAAGGATCCGGTCGACGATCTTGCCGACCGTCGCCCGATGCAGCTCCGTCGGCGCCTCCCACGGCCGGGTGCCCGCGTCCAACCAGACGCGTGACTTGAGCACCTCGAACACGTCCCCGAGCAGCACAAGCCGCACCCCCTCCGCCGCGCGGCTCCCTGGCTCCTCCAGCATTGCAAGCATCGTCCGCTCGAACGACGTCACCTGGAACGTCGACCGCTCCGGCGTGTCCGTCAGGTGCAGATCACTCAAGAGGACGAGCATCGTGAGAGTGTAGAGCCCTTTGCCTGTCCATTCTCTTTCGGAGCGCTCACGACCGGCGCATCGCTGCGCGCAGGTACAGTGGCTTGTTGTCCTGAATGCTCGAAGTAACGGATGGAGTCGCGGTCGCCGGCTACAGGTCGCGGCCGGCCTTGAACTCGACCGAGGTGGAGTCCCCAGAACCGCTGGGCCGAGAGAGCATCGAGCGGGAGGATCTCCGTCATCTGGCCCTCCCAACCGGTGGAACATGCATACGAAACGGGGATTTTCTATCCATGCCGCCGACAACATGCAGGCGAAACAGGCCGATGGCTTTCGCCTCGGAACGCTCCTTACTGACCCGCTTTCGCTTGCTTTGTGCTGAACGACCGACTGCTGACGGAGCAGTTTAGCGCTCTGCGTCCGGGAGGGTAAAGGCCTGGTCCGGGTGGGCAAGGAGGTGTTTGACTGTCCGCACGAGGTCGCGGGTGGCGTTCATTTTTTCGGCGGCGTCGCGGAGGTGGGCGAGGGCTTTGACGACGTCGAGGCGGGCTTCGGCTCTGGCGAAGGTGGTGGCTAGGTTGGCGGCGATGGTGGCGGCGCGGGCGTACGCGCCCTGGTCGATGCAGGCTTCGACGATGTCGAGCTCGACGGATGCGGCATCGACTTCGAGGCCTCGGCTGCGGAAGTCGGCCGCGACAACCCGCAGGTCGGATACACCTTGCTCGGTATCCCCTCGTCTCAGATGCACGCGGCCGAGGGCCCAGCGGGTACGGATTTTCTCCGTGTCGAGACCGAGGCGATCAAAGAACCGCAACGCCTTGGCGGCATGAGTCTCCGCTTTCGGAGGATCGCCCGCCGCGAGGTAGCAGCACGCTACGTTGCTGAGAACCCGTGCGATCGAGGTGTCCTCGCCCGCCTGGCATAGTGGATCCAGGAGGGACTCGAAGGTCGCCATCGCACGTTCGATGTCGCCCTGCTCGAAGTAGATGGAGCCGAGTGCGATCCGAGTCTGCAGTTCGCGAAGCTCGTCGCCGAACTGCTGATACACCCGGTTCGCCGCCTCGATGAGCGGGAGGGCTTCGGCGTATCGGCCCATCTGGAAGTAGACGTTCGCACGCCCCCAGGTGAGGAAGGCGCGATCAAAACCCTCGGCCGGCCCTTCGACCATCGCTTCGGCCGTGTCGAGTGCCGCCAGCGCCACCGGATAATCGCCGAGGACCATGAAGGCCGTCGCACGTGCGCGCCAGAGATCGAACAGCGTTTCCCGCTTTCCAGGCCCGGCGATGTCGTGGGCGGCGAGCGACTCGGCGACGTCGAGGATGCTCAGCGCATCCCGTGGTCGTGCCTCTTCCTGCCCCCTTGCTTCGCCGATGAGACAGGCGACCATCGCGACGGTACAACCATCGGGCCTCACCATCAGGTGTTCGAGCCACGTCTCCAGTGGGCGAATTGTCAGCTCCGCGAATAGCGCCGCGGCCGCTGCCTCATCCACCAGCTTCGCCTCGTAGAGAGAGACGAAGGCCGATACTCGTTTCGGATCCACTGGCGCGCCGTCATCGTTCGCCCAGACGGTCCAGTCGGAGAGGGCCGCGTAATCGAGATCCACCTCGCGCAATCGTTCCGCACACGCCTCGCAGCCCGCAAGGTGCGTTTCTACGGCAGTGAGGTCCACCATCGCGTCATTGCGATCGAGGTAGGCCAGCAACTCGTCCCGGCTGTAGTGCCTCATGCCCGCCTCCCCCGCAGCAGCGCCCTCGCGGTCTTCATGCAACGGTGCAGCATCACCTTCGCGTATCCCTCGGTGGTCCCGTAGTGGCCAGCCAGCTCCCGCGGCGAGCAGCCGTCATAGAAACGGAGACGGAGCAGTTTGCGGCACCGCGGCGGCAGCCGCGCGAAGAGCGCCCGCGCGTCGGCCCGCGATGCGGCCATGTCGCTCACTGCCGCCTCCGTGACCAGTTGCCTGGCGAATGGCGGCCGGTTCTCGCGGCGCCACCAGGCGCGGGAAGCATTGCAGACCGCGGCGACCAGCCAGGCGCGGTCGTTCCCGATCCGCTCGTAGTGCCGCAGGTAGGCGACGAACACTTCCTGGACCAGGTTTTCCGCCTCGGTCAGCGGGACGCGGAACTTCTGCATGGCGATGAAGCGGAGCAGGTCGAAATGCTCGAGGTAGACGCCAATGACGCGGTCCGGTGCCGGCGCGGGGTCTGACGGGAGCGGCTGAGACATGGGAGCTTCCGGGCTCCTGGGCAGTATAGCCAAGGGGATTCCCGCCCGATCCGGTGATACCGATTCGCTGCTTCGCGACTCTCCTCCCCCGTACGCCACCGCCGGAGAAAGGAGAAGAACTATGTCGCCGCTCATGATCGAGCTCCTCGTCCTCGCCGCAAGCATCATGTCCATTCCGAAGCCTTAGTTTTGGCGGCGGGGCGTCAGGTGCGCCCCGCCACTGCCGCGGGATCGAATTCCTTCCCGGAGCGCGAACGCTCGATGAATCGCCGGATGCCGCGAACCAACGCCGGGTCGCTGCTCCCATCACGAGTCGATCGTTCGAGGTACTCCGCGGCCTTCAACGCACTCGTTGTAGCGCCGCTCCGCTGAAGTATGGCGATGATCTCGCGGCTGATGGCCGCTGCCTCGCGCCTGTCGCCGTCCTCGATGAGGTACTCCACCAGGTGGAGCGCAACGATCGCCGCATCCGTGTCCATGCGTAACGCTTCGAAGTCGGCCCGTGCCTGCCGATGCTGACGCAGGCCCTCACTCCGGTCGCCGGAGAGGACCTCGAGTTTCGCCAGCGCCCATCGCGTACGAATCATCTCGCCGCGCAGGCCGATGCGGGTAAACAGGGCGAGCGCTTTGTCGAGTGAACGGCGCGCGGAAGTCACATCGCCGAGCTGCGTCTCGGCGGTACCAAGGTTCAGGTAAGCGCAACCAAGCGTCTGACCGTCATCCGGGTCATTGAGCGCGGCGATGATGGCAACGAATGTGTCGCGCGCCGCTTCGGGCTCCCCGCTCTCGTACAGAATCGCGCCGAGCACAATCTGCGTCTTCGCCGTCCTGCGCTTGTCGCCGAGGAGGGCGAACAAATTCGCGGCACGACGCGCGGCTCGGGCGGCGGAGGCCAAATCCTCCAGCTGAAAGAGGATCGCAGCTCTCTCGTAGCCGACGATCGCTACTTCATGGCTGTACCGCGGCGCCCGTTCATACTGCTCCTCGGCGGCGTCGAGCAGCGGCAGTGCATCGAGGTAGCGTCCGAGATAACGGCAGGCATGGGCGCGATAAAGGAACGTCCGTCCCCGCAGCGCCGCGAGCAGTTCCGGCGGCACGCCCTTCATCCGGACGGCCAGGGAGTCGGCGGTCTCGAGGATGGTCAAGGCGCGCAGGGGGTTGCTGTCGACCTTCCGCTCGGCGTCGAAGATCAGGACGCGGACGAGGTCGGGGGTGACGTTGGTCTTCGTCAGTGCGTCGAGCCAGACCGGGGGGCGGCGCATGGCGGTGGCGCGCCACAGCTCGGCGGCGGCGGTCCGGCCCCGGGTGAATGCCGCGGCCGAGGCGCGGAGGCGGGCGTCTTCCTCCCCGCGGGGGACCTGCTCGTCGACGGTGAGCTCGAACAGGTCCTCGGCGCGGACCGGCTCGAGGGAGATGCGCCGGACGGCGGAGACGATGCGGGCGATCATGGCCCGGGTCGGGTCGGTGGTGCCGAGGCGCACCCGGCCGAGGTACTGGCGGCTGCACGGAACCTCGCGGGCGAGCCGGACCGGCTTGATGCGGCGGCTACGGAGAAAGAGCTCCAGCCGGGTCAGGGGGGAACGGCGCTCGCTCCGGCCGGGGGCGTTTCCGCGCGTGGTCATCCTGTGACCGGAGTAGCGCGCGGGTGGAATTCCCTACCTCGGCCCCGATTCGGGCGTCGATAGGTGACTGAGGGGATGGTTCCCCGGGCTTCCCGGAGGCGCTGAATCAGAGACCCGGGAGACTCCGAGGAGCCCATGAAACGGCACCTATCGGCTGCTGCCGGAACCTCCACGTTACTCTTCGGCGGGATGACGATCGGGGCGGCCGAACGGGAGGCACTGGTGCGGTTTTTTGCGGAGGCGCGGCGCCCGTTGGCGCTGGGCGAGGCGGCGGCGCTGCTCGGCTGGACGCGCGAGCAGGTGGAGGCGCGGGCGACCGGCGATCGCGCGCTGGAGGGGGAACTGGTCTCGTGGGACGAGGTGGCGTTCCTGCTCCTGGAGACGTGGCCGCGGGCGCTGCTGCTGGAGGCGCTCGGGGCAGGCACTGCCGCCCTCCCGCGGGAGTTGCATCTGCAGCCGGTGCAGTGGGAGCTCCCGATCTACGTCGTGCGGGCGGTGGAGCAGCAGTTCCTGCTCCACCGGTGGGCGAACGCGGAGGCGCGCGATCTCACGCTTCAGGACTACGTCGCCTGGCTGCTGCATCTGGCGATCGAGGAGGAGACGGTGACGGCCATGCGCGGGGATCGGGGGTTTGTGGAGGCGTATGAGTTTCCGGCGGAGTCCCGAGGGGAAGCTGACTGAAAGTCTGGCACGACTTCGCCGGTGCGCGACCCGGTTCGGTCGACCGTCCAACACGGCTCGGTCGCAGTGTCACGGAACAGAGTAAGGCCCCGACGCAGCTCGGTTGAGCCGCGACCGAGCTCGGTTGAGCCCTGGACACAGCTCGGTCGAAGCCCCGACAGAGCTCGGTCGAAGCCCGACAGAGCTCGGTCGAAGCCCGACGCGATTCGGTCGAAGCCTCGACGCAGCTCGGTCGAAGCCTCGACACAGCTCGGTCGAAGGCTGCCCCGACGCAACCGGGTCGAGGCCGGACACAATTCGCACTTGACAATCGGATGACTCCGGCAGTATCTATATGTCAGCCGTCAGAGTCGGCCAGGAGTTACGCCGGAAGGTCGAACGCAGGGATTGGAACCCATACCGGAGACGTCCGGTAGCCTAGTACGTCCCGAGGCAAGCGAGACACGACGCCGGTGGTGCATTGCCCGTCGTGTTCCACGCGGAGTTTGAGCTGAGCTCCTCCGGCACTTGCCCGTCCTCGAGCGTACCGGCGCCGCGCTGTTTGCGTCGTCCGGTTTTCTCCCGGGCTTTCCGGAGTCCCGGGGCATCGCTGACGGAATCGGCGGTCGCAGGCCAGCGGGCGCCGATTCATGACGGTCCCTCTCGGGACAGGGAGAACTGATCATGTCCACAGCCAAGACCTTAGGTATCACGGCCACCAACGCCGACCCCATCGTAGAACCGCTGATGCTCACCCCCGAGGAAGCGTTCGCACAACTGCGCGCGATCCGCGACCGGATGCCGGAGTTCGTGCAACTGCCGAAGGGCCGCGCCACGAACCAGCTCCGCCGCCGGGCGCGCATCAACCCCGATTTCGTCCGTGAGGCGTACAGCAGTGTCGGCGCTTCTGCGGTCGTGCAGGAGGCCATCGGCAACACGCCGGAGGAGCTCCAGCTGACCGACGCCGAGCTGGCGCGCTGGACGGTCGTGGAGAGTGAGGCGGATGCACTGCTCCGCGGTGTCGTCGCCTCGAACGTGGTGCGCCGCCAGCGCATCGCCCGCGTGGCGGTGCAGGCTTACAACGTGAGCCGCGAGCTGGTGAAGGAAGAGGCGCACTCGCACCTGCTGCCGTACGTCGAGCGCATGAAGCGCCTGCCGAAGTACAGCGTCCGCCGGAGAGCGGCGGCGCCGCCGGCGGCCCCGCAGACCGGCGCAGTGAAGTAGAGCCGGTGATTTAGATCCGTGAAGGACCGGGCGCCGAGGCGCGCCCGGTCCTTTATGCAGGGACGCTTTTTGAGGATTGAGGATTGAGGATTGAGGATTGAGGATTGAGGAGGTAACCACCATCGTCGCTCTCGGACGATTGCGATCGCGCAGGCGGCCCCGCCCGCGCGCGGAGAGGCTCCAGCGCGGGCATGTGCCAGAGGGAGATTGCGTCACCGAGGATGATGATGCGGTCCTGAGCATGGACGAAGTCCGCGACCACGCCCGAGCCCGCGATGCGCAACAGGTCCCGGCCGCTATCTCCCACGGCACGAAGCTCGGAGCGATTGACGTACACGAGCGGGGACGTCCCGCCTTGCCCGGCCGGCGGCAGAAATGCCGCCTCGAAGCGGACCAGCCGCTCCAACGCATCCGGTGGTGTCGCGCTCCGCGCTCAACCACCGGCTATTTGCCAGCACCCCTTCGGGGTGAAACTCTTCACCGTTTGCCGAGGAGGGCCTGGAAGCTGCCGACCTGAGGCCGGCGTCCGGTTGTGCTCACGGGTACCTCGTGTCCGAGCACGAGGGGTTGAGCTCGTCCGGGTTGATGAGGGCCAGTTCTTCGCGGGAGGGGTGGCCGCGGGCGATGAGGGGAGCGAGGGTCTGGAGCTTTTGGACGAGATCGGCCGGCGGGGGTGGGGGGAATGCGCTGCCCATGCCGGGGAGGGTCTGTTTCAGGATCTGCGGGAGGCTGCGCTGGGCGGTGAGGTAGTGGAGCAGGTAGTCGAAGGGGGTGTCTTCGCCGGGGGCGTGGAGGTCGGTGTTGGCGACGGCGAGCTCGCTGCTCTTCAATGTGAGGGAGAACGGTGTGGCGGGGGCCGCGGAGGAGCCGAACGAGGTGACGGTGAGGATCGGCGGGCCCTCGGTCTCCATGACGATCCTGATGTTCCGGGCGCCGCCCTTGGCGACGTAGGACGAGACGGTGCCGTTGAAGACGTCGAAGTAGCAGGCCGCGCGTCCGCCGAAAACCACGTCCTCAGAGTAGTCGTAAAGGGGAACGAAGGTACCGATCGACGGGGTCAGCTCGTACGACTCCTTGCCCCGCGATTCGTAGGTGAGCGGACCGGTGGCATTCGACACCTGCAACCGCGCGCCGGCGTAGATGTGGCCGTGGTCCATGACTCCCGGCACGGTCAGCTCGCCCTCGCCGGTCTGCAGGATGGCGAAGTGCGGCAGCAGGTAGTACGTTGCGGTCGGACCGCCGTCCGCCATGCGCAGGAGGCCGAAACGCAGCGACGATGCATCGGGCAGGACCACCCGGTGCGGAACGCCGGGAACGGTGTCCCGGAAGTGCGCGCAGATGCCGGCGAAGATGAGGGTCAGTGTGTGCTTGCCCATGAGATCGAATCCTTTCCCCGAGGCGGCGCCGGAATCCGCCTCGTCATCAGGGCGACCGCGCGCCATGCGCGGCGGCCTCCGGCCTGTCTTTCCCGATCGATCGTTTCCTGCTGCACGGCGCGCAGCGCCTCGGCGGGCCGGACGCCAGCGGCGAGCCGCCGGTGCAGGGCGCGGAAGAGCATCCGCGCGTCGCGGTCGCCGACCGGTGCGAGGGTGCCGATGACGTCGCCCGCACCGGCGGCGGAGAAGGCGCCGCCGAGGCTCGGCGCACGCGTGGCCGACGACGCCGGCGGACGGAGGGTCTCGCACGCCGCCAGGACCACCACGCCATCCGAGGCGGCCGGCGCGGCGAGGATGGTCTTCCAAGAGACTCGCTCGATCCCGCTGCCGGAAGCTCCGGCCAGCAGCAGGGCCTGTTCTCCCCCGCCGGGCTGGCGCTCGGTGTGGCCGGCGATATGGAGCACGCCGGCATGCGCGGCGGCGTCGCGCAGCACCGTGAGCGTGGCACCGGACGCCGCGGTCGACTGTGCCTGCGCGTAGAGGGCGGCGACGTCGCGGACCTCGCGCTCGGCCTCCGGGAGACCGGCCGATTCGCCTCCGCTGGGCAGGGCGATCGCGACGAGAGCCGGCACCCCGGATCGCTCAGAGCCGCGCTGGAGCGAGCCGGCGCTGGCGGCGGTCGAGACGGCGAAACGCTCGACGAGGTAACGGCGCCGGGTCCGGTCGTACAGGGCGGCGAACGGCGCGCTTTCGAGCCGCGGGTCCGGAATGATCGCGAGCTCGCGGACGCGCGCCAGCAGCGGCTCGACCGGCCGGACGACGTCGTCGTACAACGCCTCGGCGGCCGCCGTTCCGCGTTCGGTGAGGCTCTCTTCGGCGAGTGCCGCGTGGGTGCCGCTCGCTCTCGCGCGCCGGGCGACGACGGCAGCGTCCTCCGTGACGGCGAAGGTGACGAGCTCCCGTGGCAGGGCGACGATCTCCAGTACGGCCATGCCGCTGCCGGCCAGGCGGCGCTGCAGTTCCGCGAGAGTGACCGTCGCGCCGCGCGAGCGCTCGGAGAACGCGAAGGCGGCAGCGGTGTCGCCGCGGTCGAGGCTGAGCCGGATGGCGTCCGCGTACAACTCATGCTCGGCGTCCAGGATGCCGACAGCGGGGAGGAGCTTCTCGGGGTCCTCGGAGCTCCTCGGGGTCCCTGGGCTCGCCGGAGCTCCGAGGAGCTCCGGCCGGCGATGCTTTTCGACGACAGTCATGCCGCGCTCGAGGTCGCGCAGGGCCGCGGCGACGTCGCCGGTGCGGGCGGCGCAGCGGGCGCGGAGGAGCAGCGGCTGGGGAAGAGCAACCGGCAGGGCGTGCGCGGTGTAGAAGTCGATGGCCCGCGTCAGGGACGCGGCGGCGGCGCGCGGATCGCGCTCCGCCTGCGCGGCTCCCATGGCCAGCGCAACGTCTGCGAGATGCCGCGCGCGCAGCGCAGGGTCGGCGGCGTTCTTCGCCAGACCTTCCGCTTCGCGCGCCGCATCCATCGCGGCGGATACCTGACCGGCCTCCGCTTCGAGCAGGGCGCGGTTGACGAGTGCTTCGAGGACGAGTTGGGGCCGGGTGCCGGCGCGTGCGGCGGAAAGCTCGAGCGCGGAGAGCGACAGCGCGGCATCGGCGTGGCCGGCGAGCAACTCGGCGCGCAGGGTCGAGTCGAGGCTCGTCGCCAGCAGCTCCGCCTCCCCTTCCGCGCTGAGGGCCGCAAAGACGCGCGTCCGCGCCAGCCAGGCATCGTCGGCGCGGCCGAGGGAGCCGAGAGCGCGCGCGTGCAGCATCTCCACGAACGCTTCGCCGGCACGCTCGCCGGAGCGGCGGAACAGCTCCGCGGATTCGCGGAGCACCGGCACCGCGCCGGCCCAATCCGAATCGAGAAGGTACGCGCGGCCGAGCTCCCAGCGCACGTGCGCGCCGAGACTGAAGTAAGAAGGATGGGCGTCGGCCGCGGAACGGGCGCGCTCGAGATCGAGGCGCGCGCCCGCCGTGTCGCTGCGCGCGAGCCGCGCGCTCGCGGCGTAGTAGCGGGCGACCATCGCGAGCGGATGGTGCACTGCCTCGAACGCCGCGGCCGCCTGCAGCAGTTCACGCTCGGCCGCGTCGCGCTCGTTGCGGCTGTAGGCGATGCGCGCGCGGCGATAGAGGACGTGCGCGGCGGCGATGTCCTGACGATCGGCGGGCGACGCACGGTCGATGGTGTGCACGGCGTCGCGGGCCAGCGTTTCGCCGGAGAGCGCGGCCAGTGCGTCGCCGATCCCGCGAGCCACGGAGAGCCATTGCGCGGCCGCGGCATCGTCGCGGCGCTGCACGGCTTCGCCCCAGCGGCCGAGGTACTCGGCTTCGGCGTAACGGCGGGCGCGGCCGCGGTGGGCGTCGACGTAGCGGCGCACCGCGGCCGTGTCGCCGCGCGCGGCAGCCCGCTCGAGCAGCGGCCGGTCGCGCTCGAATTGCGAGGAGCGCGGCGACGACGGAAGGTCGGCCAGACGCGCGCGCGCCTCGTTCGCCCAAGCCGAGGAAGGATCGTGTTCGAGATATCGCTCCCACGCGCGCCGGGCCTCGTCCATCAGGCCGATGCGCTCGAGGATCAGGGCGCGGTTGAACAACGCCTCCGGCAGGCGGGGATCGATGCGCAGGGCGCGGTCGGCCGCCGCGAGCGCCAGCGGATAGAGCGAGGCCCGGCCGAGCTGCGAGGCGGCGGCGTAACGCGCCGCGGCGAGGTCGCTCCAGTTCCGGGCCTGGCCGGACTGCTCCGCCGCCGCTTCGAGCCGCGGGATGGCATCGGCCGGTTTCTGCACCAGGACCATGGCCACGCCGGCGGCATGCTGGGCTTCGGCGCCGCGATCGCGGCCGGCGCGCTCGACGAGCTCCCCGGCCGCGCCGGCGAGCTTCATCTGTTCGGCGTCGACGCCAGCCGTACCCGCGCGCTCCGCACCCGCGTATTCGGCCCATGCGAAACCGCCGGTCAGCCGCGGCTCAACCATCCGCGCCGAGCGCGGAGCCAGCGCGACGAGACGTGCGACCGGCTCGTCCTCGCGCAGAAGCAGCGGGACGGCGAGGAGTGCAATGAGGACGGCGGCGGCGGCCGCCCACCAGTAGGACTGATGGGACCTATGGGACCTATGGGACTCATGGGGAGGGTGGGTCGCATCGGTCCCATAGGTCCCATAGGTCCCATCAGTCCTACTGGCCTCCTCCTCCAGATGCGCGGTGGCCGAGAGCACGGCGGCCATGCAGTCGGGGCAGGTCTCGATGTGGGCGAGCACGGTGGCGCGCGTCCCGGCGTCGAGGGTCCCGTCGGCGAAGGCGGCGAGCGTCTCGTCGGTCGGGCATGGCGGGGTCGGCGAGCTGCTCAAACGTGTTCCTCCAGTCGATTGGTGCGCCGGGCGGGATCGGTTTTCCCGTTGCGGAGGCCGAAGTCGGTGCCTTCGGTTGCCGCCGCGCTGATGACCTCGGCCACGAGCGCCGCGTCGATGCCTTCGCGCTCCAGGGCGCCGCGCAGTTGCTGCAGCAGCGCTTCGAGACGGCGGTAGAGAGGACGCTGCGGCAGGCCGAGGAGACGCGAGGTGTCGGCGATGCTCCGCTCGGCGCCGAAACGGAAGCGGATGAGCATCCGGTCTTCGAGCGGAAGGACGTGCAGGGTCTCGCGCACGACCCGCGCGGCACGCTGGGACGTCCGGAGCGCCTCGGCTTCACGGGCGCGCCGGTCGGCCTCATCGGATGCGGCGAAGTCGCGGCCCGTTTCGGGAAATTCGACGAGACGCGGACGGGCCGGCCGCGGCGGCAACTGCGCGGCGAGCGCCTGCACGGCGGCGCGGTCGAGCGAGGGGTCGAGCGCGCGGACGATCGGAATGGCCTCATCGAAGGAACGAGAGTCGCGCACGAGCAGCTTTTCGAGCAGCACCGCCGCGGCGCCGAGACGCTCCGCTTCCGCCGAAGGATGCCAGCGGCCCCACATCCGGGTCCGCTCGCGCGAGAGCAGCCGCTGCACGACTACGGTCAGGAAGGTCCCGAGCGCCGAGCGTCCCTCCCAGGTGCGGAGGATGGAGTAATCGTTCTCGATCAGGGCGAGCCTGGTGGTGGAGGCGAAGTCCTCGGCGTCGGCATCGCGCAGTCCCGCCCGACGGCAGACGCCGGCGATGACCCGCTCGACGAGCGGCAGGTTTGCCTCGAAGAGCTCTTCCGGACTCATTGGATGCGGAGACCGAATCAGATTACGCCAATCTTTTTTCGGCGGCGGTGGAAAAGCGTCTTCGCCCGTCGCTCTCTTGGTCCGATCGCCGGAGATGAGCCGGCGCGAAAGGAGAGAACGATGACCTCAGCAGCCGCAGTACAGTCCACCTCCAACCTCACATCCGCAGCCATCTCCCAGACGAGGACGCCCGGCGATTTCGACGCCAGGGCCACGGCCGCGATCCAGGCCGCGATCACGGCCGGGCAGTACGCCACGAACGGGGTGGTGTTCGACCCGTTCCGGATCGTGATGCGGGCCGGCCAGTTCAACAACATCTGGAACTCGCAGCGGGGCGACACGGACGTCACCTTCTTCCAGTTCAACGGCGCCGGCCCGTATCTCGCGCTCGGCGACGTCGCCGCGATCGGCTCGCTCGATCCGGGCGGCAATCCGGTGAAGCCGGGAGGGCAGTTGTTGTTCGGACTCAGCGACTCCGACCCCACCGCGCTCGCGCATCCGATCGGGGCCGAGTGGATCCTCGACGACGCGGGCTCGGGGAATAGCCGGAACATCTCCTATTACCGGCTGATCGCACCCGGCGGGTATACCGCCGTCGGCGTCTGCTTCACGAACGGCGATGCCCCGGCGCTCACGAATTACTGGTGCGTGAAGAACAAGTACCTGCGGAGCGTGTCGTCGCAGGGCTACTGGAACGATTCCGGGCAGCGCTGGAGACACCACGACGGCAACCTCAACGTCCCGTCGTTCGCCGGCAACGTTCCGGCCGCGCCTCCGGGACAGATGATCCTGACGCCGCCGACGTTCCTCAGCACCGAGGGGGGGACCCCCGCGTTCGCGCTGGCGATGGCTACGGCCAATCTGCCGTTGACGGCATTCGATCCGCCGGATCCGGCCTTCGATTCTTCCATCACCGACGGCGACACCACTACCTGCGGCATTACCGCGGTGAAGATCGTGCCGTTCACGGCGGTGGATGGCGACAGCCGCTACCTGAGCCAGAGCACGGCCTCGCCGTTCTACTACATCGCGGCCGAGCCGTACTGGCTCTGCACGAACGTGCTCTCGACTCCGAAGGGAGGGACGCGCACGGTGTCGGTGACGGTGGGCACGTCGAAGACCGAGTCCGAGAGCTTCACCGACTCGACGTCGCTGTCGGTGTCGGCCGAGTTCGGGGTGGAGTACGGGCCGGCGTCGGGCAAGGTGTCGGTGACGTACACGCACGAGTTCTCGCTCACCAGGGCCACCAGCGAGACCCACGACACGCAGGTGGTGGAGACGGTGGCGGTGAACCTGCCGGAACAGCCGCGCACGTGGGTCTGGGAGCGCCAGACCCAGATCGCCGTCTTCCGCGACGACCTCACCGAGCTCGCCCCGGTGTCGTACGGCAACAACAACCAGATGTTCATCCCCGCCGGCAAGGTGGTGGAGCAGTAGGAGGCGACCGGGCGGCGAGGCGCGAAAGCGCCTCGCCGTTTGCGGGAGAGCCGATGGGACGGATGGGACCTATGGGACCAATGGGTGTTTACAGGCGCGAAAGCAGGGCCTGGAAGCGCGGGTCCTGGCGCACGGTGGTCAGGTCTTCGTCGTGTTCGTAGTAGTGCTTCGTGCGGAAGCCGGCTTCGATGGCTTTGGCGGCGGAGTCGATGGCCTGGTCGGGTTTGCCGGTGAGGGCGTAGGCGCGGGAGAGGTGGTAGAGGGCGGGGCCGCGCTGGGCTTCTCCTTTGGCGGCTTCGGCGTGGGCGGCGATGGCTTCGTCGTAGCGCTTGAGGGTGTGCAGGGTGCGGCCGAGGTGGAGCCAGGCTTCGGTGTCGGCGCGGTCGGCGGCGACGAGGGCACGGTAAACGGCGAGGGCGCCTTCGTGGTCGCCTTCGCGCGAGGAGATGGAGGCTTGCTGGAGCTTGCGTCCGTGGGCGTCGAGGCGGGGGTTGAGCTGGGTGTATTTGGCGGTGGTGTAGGACTGCGGGGACCAGCCGTACTCCATGTATTCGGCGGTGCGATCGGCGACGTAGCGGCCGAGGGTGCGGGCGACGAGGTGCAGGGCGCCGTCGATCCCCGCGGAGACGCCGGCGGTGGTGATGACTTTGCCGTTGTCGACGAAGCGGCGGCCGGGCTGGACGCGCGCCTTCGGGAACTGCCGGGTCAGCTCGGGGACGGCGGCGTACCAGGTGGTGGCGTCGTGACCGTCGAGGAGTCCGAGCTTCCCGGCAATGAAGGCGCCGGTGCAGACGGTCAGGACGGTGTCGGCGTCTTTGGATGATGCCTCGACCCACGCCAGCCATTCGGGGTCGTCGAGGACGCTGTCGGTGCCGCCGCCGGGCAGGACGATGATGTCGGGTTTGGGGCTGTCGGCGATGGAGTAGTCGGGGGTGACGTCGATGAATCCCTGGCTGACGATCGGTTTGCGGGTCTTGGAGACGAGGTAGACGTTGAAGGCGCGTTCCTGTCCTCTGGCTCCCTGCCCCGCCGCGGCGGCAAAGACCTCGGCCGGCCCGGCAAAGTCGAGGATCTCGACTCCGTCGTAGACGACGATGGCGACGTTTTTTGTGTACCCGGCGGCGGTGACGGTGTGCGCGAGTGTGAGTGTGAGGAGGAGGATGAGTGTGCGTTTCATGGGATGGAGGATGGTCCGCGGTTAGGGTTGGGGCTACGGGGATTCCGCGGACCGGGGACGGTGTGCAGGGAATGGGAGGAGGGAGGGGGTGAGATGGGATGACGTGTTGTCATCCACGTTGTCATCCTGAGCCCGCGGGAGTTGCCTTCGCAGCGTGAAGCATGGCGGCGAAGGATCCGGGGGGGAGGGGGTGCGATGCACGTTGATCCCTCCCCCACCCCCCAGGTCCTTCGCCGTCGTGCTTTATGCTGCGTGGGGAACTGCTGCGGGCTCAGGATGACAGGGGGTACCGTGTCTACCTCTGCAACCACTCCCCTAACTTCGTCCACCTCTTCCTCGTGCTGGCGGTGCTCACCGCCTGGCGTAGCGCTTCTTTCTGGCCGACGATCACCACTAATTTTTTGCCGCGGGTGACGGCGGTGTAGACGAGGTTTCGTTGGAGCATGATGGCGTGTTGGGTGGTGAGGGCGATGACGACGGCGGGGTATTCGGAGCCTTGGCTTTTGTGGATGGTGGTGGCGTAGGCGAGGACGAGGTCGTCGAGCTCTTCTTCGATGTATTCGAGGTGGCGGTTGTCGATGTCGACGATGGCGGTGGCGGCTTCGGGGTCGATCTCGAGGATGACGCCGGTGTCGCCGTTGAAGACGTCTTTTTCGTAGTTGTTGACGGTCTGCATGACTTTGTCGCCCTGGTGGAAGGCGGTGCCGAGGCGTTCGATGCGGGGGGCGTCGGGCTTCGAGGCGCGGGGGTTGAGGCGTTTCTGCAGGGCGAGGTTGAGGGCTTCGACGCCGGCGGCGCTGCGGCGCATGGGGCAGAGGACCTGGATGTCGCGCAATGGGTCGAGGCTGAAGCGGTTGGGGATGCGCTCGGCGACGAATTCGACGATGCGCTCGGCCGCGGCGGCGGAGTCGGGGGTGTTGACGAAGTAGAAGTCGCCGTCGCGGTGGCCGAGCTCGGGGAGGCGTCCTTCGTTGATCTCGTGGGCGCTGGTGACGATGCGGCTTTCGGCTCCCTGGCGAAAGACTTCGGTGAGGCGGACGACCGGGATGGCGCCGCTGCGGATGGTGTCGGCGAGGATCTGGCCGGGGCCGACGGCAGGGAGTTGGTCGACGTCGCCGACGAGGAGCAGGGCGGCCTGCGGCGGCAATGATCGGACGAGGGCCTGCATGAGCATGACGTCGATCATGGAGGCTTCGTCGACGATGAGGAGGTCGCAGTCGAGTGGATCGTTCTCGTCGCGGGCGAAGTCGCCGGTCTCGGGGTTGACTTCGAGGAGGCGGTGGATGGTCTTGGCTTCTCTGCCGGTGCTCTCGCCGAGGCGGCGGGCGGCACGGCCGGTGGGGGCGGCGAGGAGGATGTCTGCGTCTTTGGCGGCGGCGATCTGGACGATGGAGTTGACGATGGTGGTCTTGCCGACGCCGGGGCCGCCGGTGATGACGCAGACTTTGGAGCGGAGCATCAATTCGACGGCGGCGCGTTGCGACGGCGCCAGGCGGACGCGGGTCTTGCGCTCGACCCATTGGAGGGCTTTGTCGATCTCGATCTCGGGCCACGGGGGACGGCCGACGGCGAGGAGGCGGAGGGTCTCGCCGACGACGCGCTCGGCTTTGTGAAGCCAGGGAAGGAAGATGGCGTCGCGTCCGCCGAGGGTGTCGCGGGTGAGGCGCTTGGTCTCGAGCTCGAGGGCGATGGCTTCGGCGAGGCGGTCGGTGGCGATGCCGAGGAGCTTGGCGCAGCGTTCGATGAGCTCTTCCTGCGGGACGCCGCAATGTCCTTCGGCGGCGGCTTCGGTGAGGGCGTGGGAGAGGCCGGCGCGGATGCGCTCGATGGAGTCGCGGGCGAGGCCGAGCTTGAGGGCCAGGGCGTCGGCGGTGCCGAAGCCGATGCCTCGGATCTCGCGGATGAGGCGGTAGGGGTTCTGCTGGATGACGCGGACGGCGTCGGCGCCGAATTGTTTCTGGATGCGGCCGGCGCGGGCAACGCCGATGCCGCTGTCGGCGAGGAAGAGCATGAGCTCGCGGGTGGAGCGCTGGGCGGTCCAGCTTTCGGCGATCTTTTTGGCGCGGCTGGGGCCGATGCCGGGGAGCTCGCGGAGGCGCTCGGGGGTCTGGTCGAGGACTTCGAGGACTTTGTCGCCGAAGTGGACCATCATCAGGTGGGCGGTGGAGGGTCCGACTCCTTTGACGGCGCCGGAGCTGAGGAAGGCTTCGATCTGGGCGCGTCCCTGGATGGGCTGGGGTGCGATTTTTTCTGCGACGAACTGGCGGCCGTGGTTGCGGTCGTCGCGCCATTCGCCTTCGGCGACGATGCGCTCTCCCTGGGCGATCGCGGCGACGTGTCCGACGACGGTGACGATGGCCGGGTTCGCACCGCGCGGACGGACGCGCAGGACGGAGAAGCCGTTGTCGGCGTTGTGAAAGGTCACGCGCTCGACGGTGCAGTCCAGTTGCTCGGGCACGGGGGGATTGTAGGGTGCGGCGTGGGTGGGCGGGGTTCGCGAGGGGTTGCTGGTTGCTGGTTGGTGGGGGGCGTTCGCCTGGACGAGGGGTTTCGTGGAGGCACGGGGTGAGGGCTTCGTCTGCGCGAGAGCGGCCCACGGGACGAGGGCGGACCGGCCGACGGGAACGTCGGCGGTCCGGGGGGGCCGCCGTGAGGCGGCGGGTACGGAGCGCCGGTCTTCGACCGGCCGGTCCGCCGGCGTTCCGCCGGCAGTCTCTCGCGCGGCATTTCCCTACTCACACTGCCGGCCGAAGGCCGGCGGACCGGCCGACGGAACGTCGGCGCTCCGTTTGGCCGCCGTGAGGCGGCGGGGCTTACGGCAGGACCGCCGACGTCGCCGTCGGCCGGTCGCGGGCACGGAGAGCCTCAGACAACAAGCAACCAGCAACACTTTTCGAATGGAGGTGTGGCACTATTGCTTCACACCCAATGCATCCCCGGGAGTTTCTGGAGGCGAATCTCGCTGTCGTGGAGCGGGCTATTGCGGCCGTTTGTGCGCATGCTTCGCTGTATGGGGCGGATGCGGAGGATTTCGGGTCGGCGGCGAAGCTGGCGTTGCTGGAGGATGATTGTGCGGTTCTCCGGAAGTGGGAGGGGCGCTCTTCGTTTGCGACGTATGTGACGATCGTGTTTCGCCGGTTGCTCATCGATCAGCAGCGGGCGGCGGGGCGGTGGTATGCGTCGGCGGCGGCGCGGCGGCAGGGTGAGGCGGCGGTGTTGCTGGAGCGGTTGATCCGGCGGGACCGGAAGGGGTTGGACGAGGCGCTGGCGATTGTGCGGCGCGAGCATCCGGAGGTTTCGCCGGGGCAGTTGGCGGCGCTGGCGGCGGAGTTGCCGGAGCGGGCGCCGCGGCTGCGGCTGGTGGCGATCGCGGAGGGGGATGAGGAGCGTTTCGCGGCAACGGATGCGGCGGATGAGCGGGTGGCGGAGCTCGACCGGTCGCGGCGCTCGCAGGAGGCGAGCGAGGTGGTGCAGGCGGCGTTGCGGGCGATGTCGCCGGAGGACCGGGTGATTCTGCGGCTGCGGTTCGCGGAGCAGGCGGCGATCGCGGAGATTGCGCGCACGCTGGGGATCGATCAGCGTCCGCTTTACCGCCGCGTGGTGGCGCTGCTGGCGACGCTGCGGCGGGCGCTGGAGAGCGCCGGGCTCGATGCGGCGGCGATCGGGGATCTGATCGGGACGGCCGGCGAGCGTCTCGATTTTCAGTTGCGGCGGAAAAGCGGGCCGTTTCATCCGTCTGTCGAAGGTGAGCGCTCGGAGGGACAGCCATGACGTCTGTGTCCGAGCGGAATGCGTGTCCGGATGTGGAGACGCTGGCGCTGTTCGCCGAGGGGCGGCTGGAGGGGGCTCGGCGGACGGAAGTCATCGCGCACCTGGATTCGTGCGAGGAGTGCATGACGCAGGTGGCGCTGGCGATGAAGGCGGATACGCGGGAGCGCGGCGGGAGCGCGGGGCGCTTTCGCTTCCGTTGGACGGCACCGCAGATTGCGGCGGCGGTTGCGGCGGCGATCGTGCTGATCTCCGCGCCGTTGCTGTGGAAAGCCCTGTCCCGGCGGGAGCCGGGGATCGAGCGGCTGGTGGAGCTGGCGCCGCGCTCGGCGCGCGCGGTGGAGCCGCGGCTGACCGGAGGGTTCGCGTGGGTGGCGTATCGCGGCGGGCCACGCGCGGGCGGCGGGACGGTGGATGCGGAGAAGATGAGGCTCACCGGGGTGGCGGGCGAGCTGGCGGAGCGAGCGGCGCGCGAGGGGACGGCGGAGGCGCGGCATGCGGCGGGGGTGGCGATGGTGCTGGTGCAGGAGCCGGAGGCGGCGATCCCGCACCTCGAAGCGGTGACGCAGGAGGAGAACGACGCGAAGGCGTGGAGCGACCTCGCGGCGGCGCGCTTTGCGGCGGCGGCGGACCTGCAGCGTCCTTCGCTCTATCCGGAAGCACTGGCGGCGGCGGACCGGGCGTTGCGCATCGAGCCCGGGCTCGCCGAGGCGCTGTTCAACCGGGCGCTGGTCCTGGAACGGCTGCTTCTTTTCCGTGAGGCGCGGCTGGCGTGGGAGCGGTATCTGGAGGTCGATGCTTCTTCGGAATGGGCGGCGGAGGCACGGGCGCGGCTGGCGGAATTGCCGGCGGCGACGTCGTCGTCGCGGTTCGAGCACGACCGGCCGTTGGCGGAGCGGGCGGCGGCGCGCGGCGATCCGGAAGCGGTGCGGAAGCTGGTGGCCGCGCATCGGGCGCGGGCGCGGGCGTTTGCGGAGACGGAGTATCTGGGGCGGTGGGGGGATGTAGATGACGAGAACCTGCTGAACCTCGCGCGCACGATCGGTGCGGCGCTCGCCGAAAACTCCGGGGAGACGATGGTGCGCGAGAGCGTGGCGGCGATCGATCGTGCCTCCCCTGCCGACCGCGGCACGCTGGCGGAGGGGCATGCGGCGTACCGGCGGGCGCGCATCGCGTACAGCCGGCATCAGGTGGTGGAGGCGCGGCGCGAGCTGCTGCGCGCGGCGGAATTGCTCGAGCGGGGGAACGATCCGCTGGCGCTGGCGGCGCGGTATTACGCGGCGAGCGCACGGCTGGCGTCGCACGATGTGGCGGGGGCGCGCGCGGAGCTGGAAGCGCTGCGCGACTCCGCGAGCTCCGGTTACACCGCCCTCGGCGCGCACATCCGCTGGGAGCTGGGGCGGACGTATGTGCTGGACGACGATCCGGCGGCGGCGATCCCGATCCTGCGGGAGGGGGCGGCGCTGTTCCGCCGCGCGGGGGACCGCGCCGGGGAGGCGTTCGTGGAGTCGATGCTGGCGAGCGCGCTGGCGGCGATGGGAAGCGGCGACGATGGCTGGAGCGCCCGCATCCGGGCGTTCGAGGCGCTGAGTCGCGAAGGCGATCCTCACCTCCTCACGGCGAGCCTCGGCGCGGCGAAGCGGGCGGAGTTGCTGGCGGGACGGCGCGATGCGGCGCTGGCGCTGGGACGGCTGGAGACGCTGGCGGTCCGGACGGGCGCGCGGCCGGTGGATGTGCTCGACGCGCTGGTCTATCAGTCGATGCTGGAGTCGGCGGCGGGGAACGGCGCGGAGGCGTTGCACGCGGCGCGGGAGGCAGCCTCGGTGGCGGCAGGCATCGGCGATCCGGCGGTGCGTGCCCGGGCGGAAGCGGATGCGGCGGTGGCGACGGGAGCGGCGCTGGCGATCGCCGACCCGCGCGGCGCGATGGCGCCGCTCTCGCGCGCGATCGGCTTTTATCGCGAGCACGAGCTGCCGCTCGCGCTGCCGGAGCCGCTGCTGCTGCGGGCGCGTTGTGCGGCGCGGAACGGCGACGCGGCCGGCGCGTGGGGCGACCTGCAGGAGGGGATCGGCGTGGTGGAGCGCTCCCGGAAGGAGGCGCGGAACGCGACGCTCGGGACGGGAGCGCTGCAGGTGGCGGAGGGGCTGTTCGAGGAGGCGATGCGCCTGGCGCTCGACCGCGGCGATGCCGCGGGGGCGTTCGCGCTCGCGGAACGGGCGCGCGGCGGCTCGGTCACGGCCGGTGAGCTGCAGCGCCGGCTGGCGGGCAGCGGGGCGGTGATGCTGCAGATCGTCACGCTCGCCGAGGAAACGATCGTCCTCGCCGTGAACGACCGCGGGATCACGGCGGCGCGGCGGCCGGAAACGCGGAAGACGCTCGCGGCGCTGGCGAAGCGGAGTGTCGAGGAGAACGGGACGGCGTCGGCGGGGCCGCTGTACGACGCGTTGATCCGGCCGGTGGAGGGAACGGTGACGGGGGCGCGGCAACTGATCGTCGTCGCGGACCGGCACCTGCAGGCGGTGCCGTTCGCGGCGCTGTATGACCGGGCGGCGCAGCAGTATCTGATCGAGCGGATGCCGGTGGCGATCGCCGCGAACGCGAGCGCGCTGCAACGGCAACCGGCGCCGAGGGGCAAGACGTTGACGGCGATGGCGCTCCTCTCGGGCGGCTCGGCCGGGCAGAGCGGCTTGCCGGCGGCGACGGACGAGATCCGCGAGGTGCTGGGGATGTATCCGCAGGTGGCGGCGCTGCCGAGGGCGGCGACGACGTTCGCGGCGCTCAGCGAGGCTGACGCGGACGTGCTCCACATCGCGGGGCATACGAACGAGGAGCCGGGGGGCGGGGACCGGGCGCTGTTCCTGACCGGTCCGGCCGGCGGGGTGGAGCGGGTGTCGTGGAAGACGATGGCGGCGGTGCCGCGGATGCGCCCGCGGATCGTGGTACTGGCGGCCTGCGAGACGCTCCGCGAGCCGGCTTCTCCGCAAACCCGCGCGCCGAGTCTCGGCGGCGCGTTCTCGGCGGCCGGAGCGGCGGACGTGATCGGGACGCTGGCGAAGATCCTCGACCGCGATGCGCGGATGTTGTTCGAGGTGGTGCACCGGGAGCTGGCGGCCGGCGCGGAGCCGGCGGAGGCGCTGCGGACGGCGCAGATGCTGGCGATCGGCGGGAACGGGTCGCGCGAGTGGCGGACGATCGCGCTGCTGACGCGCCGCATCCCGGCGCCTGCACATTAAAGAGAGGAGAAGGTCATGGCTACGCTCAAGATCCTGTTCCAGGGCATCTGCTCGCATTTCACCGGTGTCGTGCCGTGGATTCCGCACCGGGTGGTGTTGCCGGATGCGTCGGCGTTCCGGTTCGGGCTGGTTGACCTGCCGGAGCGGTCGGGGGTGGAGTATTTCCTGATGCCGCACTTTGCGGTGCTGCGGACGATCCCGTCGTCCCAGGAGCTGATGTCGATCCCGGGAGTGATGGAGACGGGAAACATCTTCGACGGGGTGCGGATCCAGGTGGCAAATGCGTCCGGCAACGGGGTGAGTTATGAGCCGGCGTTTTTCGAGAAGGTGCCGCAGATCACGAGTTTCGTCCCGGCGTATGTGCCGTCGGACGAGGTGGTGACGGGGAACCGGGCGATCTGTCATGTCGATCTGTTCAGTGCCTCGGTGACGAAGTTCACGAATCTGGACCTGTCGGAGAGTGTCATCGCCACGATCGCCACCGATGGGCTGCCGGAGTTGCTGGTGACGCCGTTTTCGACGGCCGGGACGGCGGCGCACCGGATCGTACTGAATGTCGACGAGGAGGAAAAGGCGTTGCTGATCGTGGCGAATCAGGGGATCGATTGCCAGGTGGAGCGGGAGAACAATTTCGATTTCCTGCTGCACTACATCACCTCGAGAACGGGAATCCCGCGGGTGCTGGACCGCCCGACGCCGGGCCTGACGCAGACACCGGCGTCGTTTACGCCGCTGGATCTGGACACGGCGCTGGTGCAGTTGCAGACGTTCGCGCTCGCGACGCGGTTCTCGGGGCCGTGTTTCACGCTGGACGGGGTGCGCTGGGATACGTCGGCGGCGTGCTCGGATACGAGGTATCCGTAGTGGGGGTCTCCCCCTGCCTGTCATCCTGAGCCGCAGGATTGATCGCATGAGCAGCAAACATGGCGGCGAAGGACCCCCTCCGGCTGCACGAGCCGCGTTCAACCGCGAGGGGTCCTTCGCCGCTGTGCTTTTTCGCTCGTGGTCAGTTCCTGCGGCTCAGGATGACAGGAAGGGGAGACTGCCGACCTACCGAACGTCGGCGCTCCGCCCTCGAGGTACTTTTGTAGACATTCGCGGGCGCTCGCCTGCCTCCTCCCATCCCGAAGAAAATAGTGGCCGATGACACCTTGAAGGTTCTTTTCTTCTGCTATGATCGCGGCGTTCCCCACCCACATCCGACAAGAGGAGGTTTCCACTATGGACCCTGTCAAAACTGCCGCGACGACTCCCGTTTCGGCACCGCTACCGGCGGCGGTTGTCGCCGAGCACACTGCCCCCATCGTCCTCGACCTCGGCTCCCGCAGCAAGAAGCAGATCAAGAAGCTCCGCCGCGGCGAGGGAAAGCTCATGGACCGCGTGGCGATGGTGGTCGAGGAGCTGAAGAGCAACGGCAATATTTCCGCGACCGCGCAGCCGATCGTCATCGTCGTCCGGGAACGGCGAAGCGACAGCATGTTCTCAATCCTGGACTAGCGACTCGAGGAGAATCCGAAAATGGCTGACCTGAAACTGCACCCCGCCGTCGAGCGCGTCACCATCCTCCACAAAGATCCGGAAACCGGCAGGTTCCGCCCCAGCGCGGTCTACAAGAACGAGGGGAGGAAGCGGACTTCCAAGCGCCTCCGTCCGATGGAGAAGTTCATCCGCCGGATGGGCAAGGCCCAGGCACGCGCCGCTGCCGTCTACAACGCGCGCCACGACCGTTCGAACCGCAAGAAGAAGAACGGCTGGCTCAAGGACCTGATCTCGAACATGGGGAAAGCCCACAAACAGGGCTGGAAGACTCTCCGCAACTAGCTTTTTCACCCGATCCCCGGTTGTGCCTCGCGGCTCTCTGAGCCGCGGTTGTGGCGTCCGTTCTTTTCCAATCAGGAGACTGTGCGGACGTGTCGTAAGCCTGGTCCAGCAAAACCCGACATCGTCCATTTCCGAGACAGCTCATGATTGGAGTTGCGCCTTTCCGTCCGCTGGAATGTCCGGAGCAGTCCCCGCTGCCGCGCGCAAAGGGGCTGCTCGACCCATTCCACATCCCGTGTGAGCTCCCTCGCCTTGCGGAGGCTGCAACCGCGCTCCCGCCGTGCGACCGGCGAAATTACTCCACCATCGCGATCCTCTTCCGGCTCCTGCTCTGGGGGCTGCGGTTCCTGTTCGACCGGCGTTTCCGGCCGGACCGTCTCGCCGCCACGGGCCGGGACATCGCCACGCGCTTCGCGGCGTTCCAGGGTTTCTGGTACGACCTCGGGCGGCTGCTCGCGCAGCGGAATGACTTTTTCCCGAACGAGATCCGCGAGGAGCTGCACCGCTACTGCCGGCCGTCCCCCGCGTTCACCTTCGCCGAGGTGAGGAGCATCGTCGAAGAAGACCTCGGATCCCCGATCCGCCTCCTCTTCTCCGAATTCGACGAGATCCCGGTCCGCGCCGGCATGTACGCCGACGTCTACCGGGCCCGCCTCCGCCGCGGCGACGTGGAGGTGGAGGTCAAGATCCAGCGTCCCGGCCTGGAGCAGCGTCTGAAGCGCGACCTGAAGGTGTTCCGCTTTACGGCCATGGTGATGCGCCGCGTCAAGGCGGACCGCCACATCCCCTGGGACGACGTGATCGACATCTACCAGGAACGGGTGCCGGCGCTGCTCGACCTTCGCTATGAGGCCTCGGCGATGCGGCGGCTGCGGAAGTCGCTGAAGGATCACAAGGTGTACGTGGCCAAGCTCTTCCGCCGCTATACGACCAAACGGCTGCTGATCCAGGAACGGATCGAGGCGCCGGCGGTGCTGGAGCTGCTGGCGCTGCGCGCGGCCGACCCGCTCGGCGCCGCGGGGTGGCTGGAGACGAACGAGATCGACCTGGAAAAGAGCGGACGCCGCCTCTTCCATTCGATGCTCCGCCAGATCTGCGAGGACAACTATTTCCTCCAGGACCTCGGCCCTTCGAACATCGCCCTGCTGCGCGACAACCGCCTGGCGGTCATCAGTTGCGATTCGCCGGCGACGGTCGACAAGCGCTTCCTGACGATCTTCAACCTCTCCGTGGCGGCGCTGATGCGCAATGACTACGAGAAGTTCGCCGACACGCTCTTCCTGATGTGCGACTCGCTGCCGGTGACGGACCTGAGCGCGGTGCGGGCGGACGTGATCCGCGCGGTGCGGGCGTATTCGGGACGCTCGGTGCTCGACGCGGCGTCGCACGAGGAGAAGTCGCTGTTCGTGCTGACCAGCGACCTGGCGATGATCCTCAGCCGCAACGGCATCCTGCTCGACTGGCAGGTGCTGAAGCTGATGGGGACGATGGGCAGCGCGGACCGCACGGTCGAGGCGCTCGCCCCCGCCATGAGCTACCGCAAGGAGATGGAGCGCTACGGGAAGAAGGCGGCCGGCCGGCGGATTCGCAGCGTCTTCAGCGGCGGCCTGACAAACGCGGTGGGCGGGGTGGTGAGCCCTCTGATGGAGATGGTGCGCTTCGAGACCGCCTCGATGCGGAAGCGGGCCCAGAACTTCCGGGCCTCGACGGGGAAGGTCGCGTATGTCTTCGCGGCGATCGTCCGCTGGCTGACGCGCGCGGTCATCATCGGCAGCGTGATCGGGGTCTGGATCTTCCTGCACCAGCATCACTTCCACCTGCTCGCGCCGGTGGTGGACGACCACCCGGCGTCGCAGGCCGCACAGGAAGTGCGCCACATCCATTACGGCTGGTGGATCGTCATCTTCATCGCCGCCTTCATCCTCTACCGGGTCGGCCGCGACATCGCCCGGCGTCTCTCGCAACGAGAGATCGACGTCGAGAAAGCGTCGTAGGTGCGCGATGCTCGACCCGTCTCTCATCCCCACGCCCCTTCTTTCCGCGCAGCAACAGCGCCCCGTGGAAGTGCGCCCGCTGGAGACCCGCTCGCGCAAGAATTCGTTCCGCTTCGTGATGCGCCTCATGGCGTGGATCGGACGGGTGATGCTGTACAAGATGACCCGCCGCCAGCTCGACCTGAAGATGGCGGTGGAGATCCGCACGCTCATCGAGGAGATGGGCGGACTGTGGGTCAAGACCGGGCAGTTGCTCTCGCTCCGGACCGATCTCCTCAGCCCTGACTTCAGCCGCGAGCTGTCGCGCCTCCAGTACGCCGCGGTCGGCTTTCCGTTCGAGATCGCGCGCCGCTCGATCGAAGAAGAGCTCGGCCAGCCGCTGGAAGCGGTCTTCAGCGAGTTCGACGAGCATCCGGTGGCGGCGGCGTCGATCTGCCAGGTGCATCGGGCCCGGCTGCGGGAGGGGGGCGCGGTGGTGGCGGTGAAGATCCAGCGGCCGGGGATCGAGCAGCGCTTCATCCGCGATCTCGGCATCCTGCGCATCCTCCTGAAGGGGATGCAGCACATGCCGGGCATGTCGTTCTTCACCTGGGACGAGATGCTGTGGGAGACCGAGCAGATCTTCCGCGAGGAGGTCGACTATCGCTACGAGGCCTCGAATACGAAGCGCCTCCGCAAGACGCTGCGCGGCCACGACGTCTACGTGCCGAAGGTCTTCGACCAGAGCACCCGCCGCCTGCTGGTGCTGGAGTGGGTGCCGGGGGTGCTGATGTCGAGCTTCCTCGAGGTGGGACGCGAGGAGCCGGAACGGCTGGCGGCGTGGTGCCGCGAGAACGAGGTCGACCCGGAGAAGATCGGCGAGAAGCTCTTCCTCACGTTCTTCCAGCAGCTGTTCGAGGACAACCTCTTCCACGGCGACCTCCACCCGGGGAACATCCTCATCCTCCGCGACAGCAATCTCGCCCTGATCGACTTCGGCAGCGCCGGCACGAACGACGTGACGATGCTGGAGTACTACAAGATGTCGATGAAGGGGGTCGGGGAGAAAGACTTTCCGATGGCGGTCGACTATCTCTTCCTCCTCTCGGACCGGCTCCCGCCGATCAACGTGGAGGCGGTGAAGGCGAAGGTGGTCCGCACTTACCAGGCGTGGTCGGAGCGCGCCGAGCACCGCGAGCTCCCCTACTACGAGAAGTCGATCGGCAACATGGGACTCGAGGCGGGGAACGTCCTGATCGAGCACCACGTGGTGCTGAGCTGGTCGTTCATGAAGATCAGCCGCACCTGGGCCACGCTCGATGCTTCGCTGGCGGCGCTCCTCCCCGAGGTCAACTACATGAAGCTCGTGGCGAAATACTTCCGGGGAGCGCAGAAACGGGCCGTCACCCGCATGCGCCAGCGCGGCGTCATCGACCTCATGGACAAGGCCCGCTCGGTCAGCCTCGAAACGGAGCTGCAGCTCGAGGACCTCCGCCGCAACCTGTTCCGCCTCCGCTCGCAGATGTCGAAGGGCGAGTATGTGCTGGCGGCCGGGCTGCGCCTGCTGACGCGCGCGGTGCAGGTCGTCACGGTGCTGGCCATCATCGGCTTCGCGGCGATGGAGATCTCCGCGTTCCGCAACTGGATTCATCCGCACCTGCCGGTGCACCACATCACCTCCGCCATTCCGGACATCGCCCACGCGAACCGTTTCCTGACGTTCGCGGTGCTGGCGATCGTGCTCTTCGCGATGTACCGGCTGCGGAAGAACGTCGAGGGGGAGGGAGTGTGATCGAGCCGAACCGCATGCAGCATTCGACGTCCGCCGCTCTGCCATCGTCCGGCGCTTCGCAAGTGACAGAGCCGCTGACGGACCTGCAGCTCTCGTATCTGGTCGGCCGCGAGTCGCCGGTCCTCGGCGGTACAGGATGCTGGCTCTGCTGGGAGCTGGAGAACCCCCGCTGGGATGTCGGGAAGCTCGAGGACGCGTGCAACGCGCTGGTGGCGCGGCATGAAGCGCTGCGGACGGTCTTCGCCGCCGGCGGCACGAAGCGCGTGCTCGAAGAATTTCCCCGCTTTGCGATCGAGCACGTCGACCTCCGGCACGAGAGCGACGAAGCGGCGGCGGCAGGACTGGCCGATCTGCGGGAGCGGATGCTCCACGCGCGGACGGACCCGGCGCGCTGGCCGCTCTTCCGCGTGGCCGCGGCGTCGATGCCTTCGGGCATGCGTCTCTTCCTCGGCTTCGACATGCTGATTGTCGACGCGTCGAGCATCTTTCTGCTGCTGCGCGAGCTGGGCGAGCTGTATGCCGATCCGGCGCGGGCTCGTGCGCCGCTTCCGGTGCTCCCGCCCGGCGCGGAGGAGCGGAAGTCGTCGGAGGCGTACCGCGCGAGCTCCGCGTACTGGACCTCGCGGCTCGACGACCTGCCGCCCGCACCGGAACTGCCGGCCAGCGGCGCGGCACGCGAGCAGTCGCGCTTCTTCCGCTACGAGCATCGCCTCGACGAAGCGGCGTGGAATGCGTTTCAGGAGCGGGCCGCGGCGCGCGGGCTGCGGCGGGTGCCCGCGATCATCGCGGCCTTCTCGGAAGTGCTGGCGCGGTGGGCGGCGCGGCGCGACTTCACGCTGAACCTGACGGCGGGAAAGCTCCGCCCGGAAGCAGCCGCCGAGGGGATCCTCGGCGAGTTCAGCTCGAACCTCCTGCTGACCGTCGACTGCCGGACGGAGGCGCCGTTCGCGGAACGCGCGCGCGCGATCGGGGCGCAGCTCGCACGCGACCTGGAGCACGTCGCGGTGAGCGGCGTCGAGGTCATCTCCGCGCTCTCCCGCCGCCGCAACGAGCGGGTGCTGATGCCGGTGGTCTTCACCAGCCTCATTCACCGCCACGCCTCGTTCGAGCCGTTCGGCCGCTTCGTCAGCGGCATCACCCGCACGCCGCAGGTGACGCTGGACTGCCAGATCCTCGAAGACGGCCACGGCCTCTATCTGAGCTGGGACGTGGTCGAAGGGTTCTACCCGGAGGAGCTGCCGGCGGCGATGTTCGGGTCGTGGACGTCGCTGGTCGAGCGGCTGGCGGAAAGCGATGCCGCGTGGGATGAGCAACGGCACGACCTGCTCCCGGCGCCGCAACGCGCGCGGCGCGCCGAGGCGAATGCGACCGCGGTGGCGTGGCCGCAGGAGACGCTGCACGCGCGCGTGCTCGAACAGGCGCGCAGCACGCCGGAGCGGGTCGCGGTGATTACCGGTGAGGGAACGCTCACCTATCGCGACGTTGCCTCACGCGCCGCCGCGCTCGCGCAGGCGTTGCGGGACGCGAACGTCCAGCGGAACGAGCTGGTGGCGGTGGTGCTGCCGAAAGGATGGCAGCAGGTGGTCGCGGTGCTGGGGGTGCAGATGGCCGGCGCGGCATACCTGCCGGTAGACACCGGCGCACCGCCGGCGCGGATCGCGGAGCTGCTGCGCCTGGGCGAGTGCCGTGTCGCCATTGCCGGCGAGGGCGTCGAACTCCCGGCCAATGTTCGTCCTATCAGTCCCATAGGTCCCATAGGTCCCATGGAACCCTCGTGGGATGCCGGCCCGGCTACTCCAGATGACCTGGCCTACGTGATCTTCACCTCGGGCTCTACCGGCGTTCCGAAGGGCGTGATGATCCGCCACAGCGCGGCGGCGAACACGGTACGCGACATCAACGAGCGCTTCGCGCTCACGGCCGACGACCGGGTGCTGGCGCTCTCCGCGCTCAACTTCGATCTTTCGGTGTGGGACATCTTCGGGCTGCTCTCCTGCGGCGCGGCGATCGTCATTCCGGACGCGGAGAGCCTGCGCGATCCGGCGTATCTGGCGGGACTGGTCGAAGAACAGGGCGTCACGATCTGGAACTCGGTGCCGAGCTATCTGCAGATGCTCGCGGAGCATGGGCCCGATCCGCGGCGGCTTCGTTCGCTGCGCCTGGCGATGCTGAGCGGCGACTGGATTCCGGTGAGTCTCCCCGGACGGCTGCCGGTGCCGATCGTCAGCCTCGGCGGCGCGACGGAGGCTTCGATCTGGTCGATCGCGTACCCGGTCGGCGCGGTCGATTCGTCGTGGAAGAGCATCCCGTACGGGAAGCCGCTGGCCAACCAGCAGTTCCACGTGCTCGACGAGCGGCTGGAGGATTGCCCGGACGGCATCGCCGGCGAGTTGTACATCGGCGGTATCGGGCTCGCGGACGGCTACTGGCGCGACGAGCGGCAGACGAATGCGAGCTTCATCCATCATCCCCGAACGGGCGAGCGGCTCTACCGCACCGGCGACTGGGGGCGCTTTCTTCCGGACGGCAACATCGAGTTCCTCGGGCGGCGCGACGGGCAGGTGAAGATCTCCGGCCATCGCGTGGAGCTGGGGGAAGTCGAGGCGGCGCTCATCCGCTGCGACGGCGTGACCGCGGCGGCCGCGGTGACGTTCGCGGACGACCACGCGCAGAAGCGGCTGGCGGCGTTCTACACCGGCGGCGCCTCGCCGCAGGAAGTGCGCCGCCGCCTGCAGGCCGCGCTGCCGGCGTACATGGTTCCGCTCCGTCTCACACCGCTCGACGCGCTGCCCTTGAGCACGAATGGAAAGATCGACCGGAAGGTGCTCTCCGAGCGCGCCGCTGCTCCGCAACGCGCGGCGCAGCCGCTGGAGCGTCTCTTCGCCTCGGCGGGCGTGCTGCAGGAGAGCGAGGCGCGGCGGACGTTCGTCGCCGCCGGACGCGGGGTGCGCAACGATTTCAACGGCAACCCGCGCGTCCTTCTCCATCCGGACGGCGAGCTTCCGTTCCGGGCGGCGCAGTGGACCTCGGTGCGCGAGTTCTCCGGCACCGCCGCGCTGCGGCAGCTCGAAGCGCTGCTGAACGGATTGCGCGCGTTCGAGAGCGAGGGACGCGTGCGCCGCGCTTATCCCACGGCAGGCGATACGTGCAGCGTCCAGACGTACGTGCACGTCCGTCCCTCCCGCGTGACGGGACTCGACGGCGGCGTCTATTACTACCATCCGCTGCGGCACGAGCTGGTGGCGGTGGCGCCGGCGGAGGCGGTCGACGCGGGCATCCACGTCCCGGCCAATCAACGGATGGCGGCGGAAGCGGCCTTCACGATCTTCTTCTTCGCCGACCTCGACGCCATCCGGCCGCTCTACGGCGACCTCGCCGAGCCGTTCGCCTGGATCGAAGCGGGACACATGGCCCAGATCCTCCGCCAGTCGGCGGCCGAGCACGGCCTCGGCCTCTGCCTGATCGGCGCGTTCGACGCGGCCCCGGTCCGCACCGCGCTCGGCCTCGGCGAGCAGTACCTCCCGCTGGCCTCGATGGCCGGCGGCGTCCCGCGCCCGAAGACGGCGGTAATGGCTCCGCGCCTCGACGTCGCAGAGCACCGCACTACCTCTAATACAGCCTCTCTCGAGCTGGCGAACGCCATCGCCGCCATCTGGCGCGACGTGCTGGAGCTTCCCACGGTCGGCCACGACGAGCGTTTCTTCGAGGTCGGCGGCACGTCGTTCTCGATCCTCGGCGTGCAGCGGGAGCTGGCGGCGCGGCTGGGCAAAGAGGTCTCGATCACGGAGCTGTTCCGCCACGCCACGATCGCCGAGCTGGCGGCGCATCTCGCCGGCAGCCCGGCCGGCAGTCCGTCTGCTGCGCTGGCGCAACCGCAGCCGCAGATGCCGCCGCAGGCGCTGCACCTCGCGGGCGACGACGGCTTCGCGGAGAAGCGGCAGCTGCGGCGCGCGCTGCGGCGGATGCAATCGGAGGAGCCGCCCCGGTGAGCTCCAGGAACGACATCGCGATCATCGCGGTGGCGTGCCGATTCCCCGGTGCGCCGAATCCGCGAGCCTTCTGGCGCAACCTCTGCGACGGCGTGGAGTCGATCCGCCAGGTGGACCGGGCCACGCTGCGCGAGTGGGGCGTGCCGGAGCGCGATCTCGCCCATCCCGACTTCGTCCCGGCCGGCGGCGTGCTCGACGGCATCGACCAGTTCGACGCGGAGTTTTTCCACGTCATCCCGCGGCACGCGGAGATGCTCGACCCGCAGCAGCGGCTGCTCCTCGAATGCGGCTGGGAAGTGCTGGAGAGCGCCGGCTACGACCCGGAGTCGGTGCCGGGAGCGGCCGGCGTCTACGTCTCGATCGCCCGCAGCAGCTATCCGCAGGCGGAGCCGCGCACAGCGGTGGAGCGCCTGGTCGCCTACGCGTCGGAGGAGAAGGACTACGCGGCGACGCGCATCTCCTACAAGCTGAACCTGAAGGGCCCGAGCATGACCGTGCAGACGGCGAGCTCCAGCTCGCTCGTCGCCGTCCACATGGCCTGCCAGAGCCTCCTGCACGGCGATTGCGACCTGGCGATCGCCGGCGGCGCGTGCGTGGTGCTGCCGCAGGCGGGCTACGTCTACGACCCGGCGATGATGTTCTCGCGCGACGGGCATTGCCGGACGTTCGACGCCGCCGCGGGCGGCACGGTGCCGGGGAGCGGGGCCGGGCTGGTGGCGCTGAAGATCCTCGATGACGCGCTGGCCGACGGCGATCCGATCCTGGCGGTGATCAAGGGCTCGGCGATCAACAACGATGGCTCGGAGAAGGTCGACTTTTTCGCGCCGAGCGTCGACGGCCAGACCCGCGTGATCCAGGAAGCGCTTGCGCTGGCGGGAGTCGATCCGGCCAGCATCGGCTATGTCGAGACGCACGGCACCGGCACGCTTCTCGGCGATCCGATCGAGATCGAGGCGCTCTCCCGCGCCTATGCGGGCGGCGCGGCGGGATCGTGTGCGATCGGCTCGGTGAAGCCGAACATCGGCCACCTGCACACCGCGGCCGGCATCGCCGGCTTGATCAAGGCGACGCTGATGCTGCAGCACGGGAAGGTGCCGCCGAGCCTGCACTATCGCGAGCCGAATCCGCGGATCGCCTTCGAGCGGACGCCGTTTGCGGTGGCTTCGACCCTTCGCGACTGGCCGGCGGGCGAGGCTCCGCGGCGCGCGGCGGTGAGCGCGTTCGGGTTTGGCGGCACGAACGCCCACCTGATTCTCGAAGAGGCGCCGCGCGTGGAACGGCGTCCCGCGAGCGCAGGGCCATACACGCTGCTCCTCTCGGCGCGTAGCGACGCCGCTCTCCGCGCCTCGGCGCGACAGCTCGCGGCGTTCCTTCGCGAAGAACCGGAGACGCGCCTCGCCGACGTGGCGTACACGCTGGCGAATGGGCGGAAGCGGTTCGCGGTCCAGGGCGCCGTCGTCGCGTCGTCGCTCGAAGAGGCGGTGCGGAAACTCGACGCGTGTGAATTCACCACGGATGTTGCAGGTGGGACGGATGGCAATCGCATCGCCCTGCCGACGTGTCCGTTCGAGCGCGTCCGTTGCTGGGCGACCGGCACTCATGCGCCGCGCGCGGCCTCGCTCGATGATTACGCGCGGTTCGTTCTCCTCGAAGCGTTGCGGGCGCGCGGCGCGGTTGATCCGGCGCAATGGCGGCCGGCCCCCGGCCAGCAGGCGCTCGCGGATGCGGTGGCGCAGATCGTCCGCAACATGGGCGGCGACGCGGCGGCCGTCACTCCTCCCGATTCGGTGTGGGTGCCGCTGGTCGACCACTGCGTCGTGCGGCTGCTCGACGTCATGGAAGGACGCCTGCCGGGGCGCGACGTGCTCTTCCCCGCCGGATCGACCTCCCTCGTCGAACCGATCTATCGCGAGGCGCCCGAGACGCGCGCGCTGAACGACGTCATCGCCGCGCGCGTGACCGCCCTCGCCGCCGCACAACGGACTCCACTGCGGATTCTCGAAGTCGGCGCCGGGACGGGGGCGACGGCGGAGCGGGTGCTGGCGGCGCTCGACGCGGCCGGACTGCCGTACGACTATCTCTTCACCGACGTCTCCCCTTCGCTCCTGGCGAAGAGCCGGGAGCGGCTCGGCGCGCGGCATCCGCGGGCCCGCTTCGCGCTCCTCGACCTGGAACGCCCGCCGCTGACGCCGGAGAGCTACGACGTGGCGATCGCGGCGCACGTGCTGCACGCTACGCGCGACGTCCGCGCCGCGCTGCGGGCCATCGACGCGCGGGTGCTCCTCTTCGCCGAGACCACCGAGGTGCGCGATCACCTGACCGTCACCTTCGGCCTGCTCGACGGCTGGTGGCGCGCGGAAGACGGGCTGCGGCTTCCGGGAAGTCCGCTGCTCGACCCGCCGGCGTGGATCGCGGCGCTGCGCGACTGCGGCTTCGCAGGACGGGCGATCGGCGACGGGTTGTTCGAGGCGACGCGGGCCGTTGCCGTTCCGGCGATCGACGCGGTGGAGCGCATCCTCGCCACCACCGCCACGGTCCTCGGCGTGGCGCGGGCGCAGGTGCTGCCCACGCGCACGTTCGCCGAGGCGGGAGTGGATTCGCTCGTCTCCTCGACGCTGGCGGTGGAACTGTCGACGGCCCTCGGCGCGGCCGTCGATCCGACCGACTTTTACAACCATCCGACGCCGGCCGCTCTCGCCGAATACCTCGCGCCGCGGGTACGCGCGGAAGAAACGGCGGCGACGACGAATGCGGCGGCGGAAGGCATCGCCGTCATCGGCATGGCCGGACGCTTTCCGGGGGCGCGGACGCTCGAAGAGTTCTGGACGCTCCTTGCCGAAGGGCGCGACAGCGTGCGCGAGCTGGCGCCGGGACGCTTCGGCGCGGCCCTCGAGGAGCGCGACTGCTTCGACTCGCAGTTCTTCAACTTCTCGCCGCTCGAAGCGTCGCGCATGGACCCGCAGCAACGGGTCTTCCTCGAAGAGGCGTGGCACGCCATCGAGGAGGCGGGCTATGACCCGACCTCGCTCGCCGGCTCGCGCACCGGTGTGTTCGCCGGGGTGCAGCCGAACGACTACGCGGGGGACGACGCGGCGAGCCTCTCGATGATCGGCAACTCGCTGGCCATCCTGCCGGCGCGCGTCGCCTATCACCTCGACCTCAAGGGGCCGACACTGGCGGTCGACACCGCCTGCTCGTCGTCGCTCGTCGCCATCCACCTCGCCTGCCAGAGCCTCGCCTCGGGGGAGTGCGAGCTGGCGCTGGCGGGCGGCGTGTCGGTCTCGCTCTTCAGTGACCGCAGCGACCGCTTCTTCGCCGACAGCGGCATGGCCGCGGTGACGGGGAGATGCCGCACGTTCGACGCGGCGGCGGACGGCTTCGTCCCCGGCGAAGGCGTGGGCGTGCTGCTGCTCAAGCCTCTCGCCCGCGCGCTCGCCGACGGCGATTCGATCCACGCGGTGATCCTCGGCTCGGCGACGAACCAGGACGGCCGGTCGAACGGCATCACCGCGCCGAGCGCGCCGTCGCAGAGCGCGCTGGAGACGGGCGTCTACGAGCGCCACGGCATCGACCCGGCCACCATTCAATATGTCGAGGCCCACGGCACCGGCACCCGCCTCGGCGACCCGATCGAGGTGCAGGCGCTCACCGCCGCATTCCGGCGCTTCACCCCCCGCAAAAACTTCTGCGCCCTCGGCTCGGTGAAGACCAATATCGGCCATCTCCTCACCGGGGCCGGCGCCGCCGGCTTCATCAAGCTCCTGCTGTCGCTCCGCCATCGCCGGCTCCCGCCGTCGCTCCACTTCCACACACCCAATCCGCTGATCCGCTTCGACGAGAGCCCGTTCTTCGTCAACACCTCGCTCCTGCCGTGGGAAGGATCCCCGCGCCGCGCAGCGATCAGCGCCTTCGGCTTCAGCGGTACGAACGCGCACTTTGTGATCGAGGAAGGGCCGGCACCGCGGGCGGCCTCGGCGTCGAATGCATGGCAGCTCGTTCCGCTGTCGGCGATGACGGCAGAGGGGCTGCGGCGGAAGATCGAGCAGTTGCGGACGTGGGAGGGGGACGCATCGTTCGCCGATGTGGCCTTCACGCTGGGGGCGGGGCGGACGCATTTCGAACATCGCGCGGCATTCGTCGCCCGCGATCTGGCTTCGCTGCGCGCGCAACTTGGAGGGGGTGCGGCTCTCGATGCGCCGGCGGAGTTGTTGGCACTGGCGCGGCGGTACTGCGCCGGCGAGACCGTCGACTGGACGCGGCTGCACTCCGGGGAAGTGCGGCGGCGAGTTTCGCTTCCTCTGTATCCGTTCGCGAGGGAGCGGCACTGGCGCCATGAAGTCGTCCGTGACACGGCTCCTGTTCTCCACGAATGGAGCGGCCGGGAATGGTTCTTCGAGCAGCACGCGATCGACGGCACGCGGCTGCTCCCGGCGGTGATGTACCTCGAGCTGGCGCGCCGCGCCACGGGTGCGGATGCGCTGCGGGATGTAGTGTGGCAACGGCCGCTAGCGGCCGGCGACACGCCTCTCTCCGTGCAGATACGGATCGACGGCACGCGCTTTTCGATCCAGTCCGGGGGAGAGACGCTCTGCGAGGGGACGATCGTGTCGGCTCACCCCGAAGGGGTGCCGGCAAATAGCCGGTGGTTGAGCGCGGAGCGCGATACCACCGGATCCGTCGAGCCCCCTCATGCGCACCCCGGGAGGGGTGCCGGCACCCCTGCCGGGGTGCAACACCAATCGAACGTTCATTCCGGTGGTATCGCGCAAAGCGCTCAACCACCGGCTATTCGCCCGAACGCCTCCGGCGTTCCACACCCGGGCTCTGACAACGCTCGGGATGACACGTTTGACGGCGGCGCCGAGCGCTGCGACCTTGCCGCGATCCGGGCCCGTTGTACGCGGGTGACGGAAGGAAGCGATTTTTACGCGGCGCTGCGGCGGGCCGGCTTCGCCTATGGCGAGCATTTCCGGACGATGGTCCACGCCGCCGCCAACGATGAGGAAGTGCTCGCGGAGCTCGCCCCGCGCAACAGCGAGCTCGCACCGGCGCTGCTCGAAGGGGCACTGCAGTCGCTCGCGGCGATCGGCGACGCGATCGGCTGCGAGCTGCCGATTCCGTTTGCGCTCGGGTCGATCACGTGGCGTTCCGGCGGTACTCCCTGCTGGGCATACGGGGAGCGCCTTTTGTCATCCCGAGCGTCGAGCGAGGGACCTGGGTGGGAGGGGACACGCAGCGCTCCCCCACCCGCCCAGGTCCCTCGCTCGACGCTCGGGATGACAAAGGGAGGGGACACCTATCGCATCCGCCTCCTCGACCGCGACGGCAACGTCGTGATCGAGCTGCGCGACTACTCGGTGCGCGTGACGGAGACGGCGTTGCTGGCTCCGCGGTGGGAGAGCGTGCCCGTCAGCTCCGCCCACGCCGATCCCGCCAAGGCGCTGTTCGTGCTGTGCGACGAGACCGCAGAAGCGCCGCCGGGAATGCTGGTGGTACGGCATGCCGCGGAATGGCGAGAGGCCGCGCCGTCCGTATGGGAGTTTTCGCTGGAATCCTCGGACGCCTTCGCGCGCCTGTTCGCGGAGCTCGACGCGCGCCTGGATGTGGGCCGGACTTTTAGTCCGGTCGCCACTCGGGGAGAAGGTGCCCCGAGAGCCGGCCGGACTAAAAGTCCGGCCCACATATACCCGCTCGAACAAGTCGTCCTTGTCCCCGGGAACGACGGCCTGCTGAACCTGCAGGCGTTGATCGCTGTCACGCGGAGTCTGATGCTCGCCGGGCGCGACGCCGCGATCGTCGTCGACGCGCGCAACGACGTTCCGGAGCACACCGCGCTCGAAGCGGCGGTCCGGACGATCGCGCTCGAAAGCGCGAAGCTGCGCCCCTCGTTCCGCCTCGGCGGACGCGAGCGGCGCATGGAGCTGCGTCCGCTCGACGAGACCGGCGAACTGCCGCTGCGGCAGGGCGGTGTCTACGTGATCACCGGAGGAGCCGGCGCGATCGGGCTGCACCTCGCGGAATCGCTCGTCTCCGGTTATGGCGCGCAGGTCGTCCTGCTCGGGCGCCGGCCGCTGCAACTCGACCGCTATACGTACATCCAGGCCGACGTGACCGATGCGGCGCAGACGCGTGCGGCGATTGCGGAGGTCCTCCGCCGTTTCGGCCGCATCGACGGGATCGTGCACGCGGCCGGGGTGATTCGCGACGCGCTGCTGGTGAACAAGAGCAGTGAGGCGGTCGCGGAGGTGTGGCGGACGAAGGCCGAGGGGGCGGTGAATCTCGACGAGGCGACGCGCGAGCTGCCGCTCGACTTTTTCGTGCTCGGCTCTTCGATCGCTTCGCTCTACGGCAACGCGGGGCAAGCCGACTATGCCGCGGCCAACCGGTTCCTCGACGACTTTGCGGCGGCGCGGGATTCGCTGCGGGCCGCGGGGAAGCGGAGCGGGCGGAGCGTCTCCATCGCCTGGCCGATCTGGAAGGACGGCGGGATGACCGCCGCCACGGACGGTGAACATGTGCCGATGCCGGCGGCGCGCGCGGTCGCGGCGACGTGGCGCGCGCTCGCGGCGGGAGAGAGCTCCGTCGCCATCGTGCACCGGCGGCGAACGCGGAGCGCGCCCGTGCAACCGGTCGCGGCCAGCCAGCCGGCCAGCCAGCCGGTGATCGAGTGGCTGCGCGAGCTTTTCGCGGCGGAGCTCCAGCTTCCGGCCGAGCGCGTCCAGCCCGACACTCCGTTCGAGCGCTTCGGACTCGACTCGGTGCTGGTCGTCCAGATCAACCGCGCGCTGGAACTGCGTTTCGGGACGCTCCCGAAGACACTGCTCTTCGAATACCGCACGCTCCGTGACGTCGCCGCGTACCTCAGCGGCACCACGGCAGTCGCACAGGTCGAAGAAGCTGCCGCACCGGCCGCGGGTGCTTTCGCCATCGTCGGCATCGCCGGCCGGTTCCCCGGTGCGGACGATCTCGACGCGCTCTGGCGCAATCTCGTCGAAGGGCGCGACTCGATCGTCGAGATCCCGGCGGAGCGCTGGCCGCTGGCCGGCTTCTACGACGCGGAGCCCGGCAAGGCGGGACAGAGTTACGCGAAGTGGGGCGGCTTCCTCTCGGGCGTCGACGAGTTCGATCCGCTCTTCTTCCAGATCGCGCCGCGCGACGCGGAGGCGATGGACCCGCAGGAACGGCTCTTCCTCGAGACCGCGTGGCATGCGGTGGAGAACGCCGGGTACACGCCCGCGCGCCTCGGCACGCGCACGGGGGTCTTCGCCGGCGTCATGTACGGCGAGTATCAGTTGTTCGCCGCGGCGGAGCGGTCCGAGGGACGGTTTTTGCCGGCGTACTCGCCGTACTGGTCGATCCCGAACCGCGTGTCGTATGCGATGAACTTCCGCGGACCGAGCATGGCGATCGACACGGCCTGCTCCTCGTCCCTGACCGCCATTCACCTCGCCTGCGAAAGCATCCGCCGCGGGGAGTGCGACAGCGCGATCGCCGGGGCGGTGAACCTCAACCTTCACCCGCAGAAGTACCTCGGCCTGAGCCACGGCCGCTTCGCCTCGACTGACGGCCGCTGCCGCAGTTTCGGCGAAGGGGGCGACGGCTACGTTCCGGGCGAAGGGGTCGGCGCGGTGGTCCTGAAGTCGCTGGAGAAGGCGCTGGCGGACGGCGATTTCATTCACGGCGTGATCCGCGCGACCTCGGTGAACCACGGCGGGCGGACGAACGGCTACACCGTCCCGAATCCGGCTGCCCAGGGCGACCTGATCGCCGAGGCGCTGGAACAGGCGGGAGTGGCACCGGAGAGCGTCGGGTACATCGAGGCGCACGGCACCGGGACCGCGCTCGGCGATCCGATCGAGCTGGCGGGTCTCGCTCGCGCGTTCGGTACGGCGCGGCACGGGCGCCTCCTCGGCTCGATCAAGTCGAACATCGGCCATCTCGAAGCGGCGTCGGGGATGGCCTCGCTGGCGAAGGTGCTGCTGCAGATGCAGCACGGCCGGATCGTGCCGACGCTGCATGCGGAGACGCTCAACCCGGCGCTCGATCTCGATGCCACCGGCTTCCGCCTGCCGCTCGAAGTGATGCCGTGGAGCGACACGCCGCGGCGCGCCGGCATCAGCTCGTTCGGTGCCGGCGGCGCAAATGCGCACGTCATCGTCGAAGAGCATCGGGCCCCTGTACGGGCTGCTGCTGCGGTGGTGATTCCGCGCCTCTTCGTCCTCTCGGCGCGCAGCGAAGAACGCCTGCGCACTTACGCTCGCTCTCTCGCCGATGCGCTCCGCTCGCGCGACCTCGATCCCGCTGACGTGGCGTTTACGCTCGCGACGGGACGGGAGCCGCTGGCGTGGCGGCTGGCGGCGATCGCCTCGACCGTCGAAGAGCTGGTGAGCCGGCTCGATCGCGGCGAGGTGGAGATCGCGCAGGTTCCGTGGGAAACGCTCGACGCACCGCGGATCGCGACCGGATTCTCGCCGCGCGAGCTCGCCGCGCAATGGCTCGCCGGGGCGGTGCTGCCGCCGCCCGCGGAGGGACGGCGCGTGCCGCTGCCGGGATATCCGTTCGAGCGGAAACGCTATTGGGCGCAGCCGATCGCCGTCGCCGTGGCTGCGCAGCCCGCGGTGCAGCGCACGATCACGGCGGCGGATCCGATCGTCCGCGATCACCGCCCGCAGGGAGCCGGCGTCGTTCCCGCCTCCGCCTATCTGCAACTCGTCCTCGAGGCGAGCGGACGGACGAGCGGCACGTTCCGCGACGTCGTCTGGCCACGCCCGCTGGCGGTCAACGGCGCCCCGCGGGAGCTTCGCGTCAAATTCGACGATCTTCGTTTCGAAGTGACATGCGACGGTGAGGTCCACTGCCGCGGCGCCTTCGAAGAGACGATTGGTGCAACGAACGGAGGCCCTTCCGCGGACACGCGCGGGGTGCGCCTCGGCCACGACGAGATCTACCGCCGCTTCGACGCGCTGGGGATGCACTACGGCCCGTCGTTCCGCCTCCTGCAGTCGCTCGACGCCGGCACCGACCAGGTCTCCGCATCGCTCGCCGCCGGAAACGGACTCGCCGAGGTGCTCGACGCGGCGTGGCAGGCGGCGCTGCCGCTCGCGGCGACGGAGGAGGCGGCGGCGCCGTTCGCCGCGGCGTCGATCGAGATCCGCGGTGCCGTGGACGGTGCGGCGCGCGCGCATGTGCGAAGGAATCGCTCCGGATACGACGTGACCGTTACTACTGCCGGGGGCGGCGTGCTCGCGCGGGTCGAGGGACTCGCGGTCCGTTCGCTGCCGCGCGCGCAGGCGGTCGACTTTCTCCAGCCGGTCTGGCGCGCTGAGGACGCTGCGCGTGCGGAACGGATGGAGGGCGCGATCGGCATCGTCCACTCCGAACATGCGCGGTCTCTGTCCGAGGCGTTGGCGCGGCAACTCCCCGGCGCCCGGCTCATCCCCTGCGACGCGGTCGACACGGCTCCGCTCGACGGACTCTCCCGCGTGCTCTTCCTCGGCGGCATCCAGGCCGCGGAGTGTCCGCTCGACCGCGCGGAACGCGACGGTGTGCTCGCGCTGCTGCACCTGACGCGCCGCTGGCGCGGACCGCTGCACGTCGTCACGAACGGCGTCTTCGCCGTGCATGCCAGCGACCGCGTGCAGCCGTGGTCCGCCGCGACGCACGGCCTGGCGAAGACGATCGCGAACGAGCTCTCCGTGCCGGTGAGCATCATTGACCTCCCGGCTTCGTTCGACGACATGGCCGCCGCCGATCTGATCGCGTCGGAGCCGGACGGCAGCGGTGGGATGGAGATCGCCTGGCGCGACGGCCGTCGGTATCACCGCCACCTGCGTTCGGTCGCCCTCCCGCCGCCCGAGTCGCTGCCGCTGCGCGAGCGCGGCGTCTACGTCATCGCCGGCGGCGCGGGCGGACTCGGGATGGTCACGGCCCGCTATCTGGCCCGCACGTTCCGCGCGCGCATCGCCATCCTCGGCCGCGGCGAATCGCGCCACCAGCAAGTCGACGAACTGCAGGCCCTCGGCGCGGAAGTGCTCTACTGCCGCACCGCGCTGGAGCGCAGCGACGAAGTGCGCGCCGCGTTCGACGAAGTACGGCGCACCTGGGGCACGATCCACGGCGTCATCCACTCCGCGCTCGTCCTCGCCGACACCAGCCTGGCGCGGATGACCGACGAGCGCTTCATCGAGGCGCTGCATCCGAAGACACTTGGCTCGATCCATCTCGCCGAGGCCGCGGGGGGCGAGCCGCTCGACTTCTTCCTCTTCTACTCCTCGGCGAACGCCTTTTCCGCGAACGCCGGGCAGTCGAACTACGTCGCCGGCTGCACGTTCAAGGACGCCTTCGCCGCGTGGCTGCGGCAGGAGCGCGGCTGGAACGCGCGCGTCGTCAACTGGGGCTACTGGGGCGAGACCGGCAGCGTCGCCAACGACGCGGTGCGCGAGCGCCTCGCCCGGGCAGGCATTCACTCGATCTCCGCCGGCGAAGGCCTCGACGCCGTCCGCCGCATCCTCGGCGGTCCGCTGCATCAGGCCGTGGCGATCAAGGCCACGCCCGAAGCGCTGGCCCGGCTCGGCGCGCTGCCGGACGTCGTCACGCACGTCGAGCCGCCGAGCGCCGTCTCGCTCGCCACAACGGTGCCCGTCTCTCCCGCGCACGACGCCCAACGGCTGCTCGAAGGATTCGCGGAGATGGAGCGCTACGCGCGCGCCGCGCTCGCCCGCGTCGACATGCCCGTAACCGTAGTGCCGCGTCACCAGCGGCTGGCGAACGCCATTCGCGGCTGGATCGCGGAAGGCCCTTCGGCCGCACCGCGCCGCGAAGAGATCGAAAGCCGCTACCCCGCGCTCGCGCCGTATCTCCATCTTCTCGATACCTGCCTCGCCCGCTACGGCGAAGTGCTCTCGGGACGGAAGGAAGCGATGGAAGTCCTCTTCCCCGCCGGCGATCTCGCGCTGGTCGAGGAGATCTATCGCGGCAACGCGCTGACCGAGTACTACAACGGCATCATCGCCCGGACGGTCGCGGAGCTCGTGCAGCGCGCGAGCGGCCCGGTGCGCATCCTCGAGATCGGTGGCGGTACCGGCGGCACGACGCAGGCGATCCTCCCCGCGCTCGCCGCCACCGGAAAAACGGTCGAGTATCTGTTCACCGACCTCTCCCAGGCGTTCCTGCGCAGCGCAGAGCAGCGGTGGCAGCGGCCGTATCCGTTCGTCCGCTATCAGCTCCTCGACATCGAGAGCCCGGACACAATTGCGGGCGGCGCCGACATCGTCATCGCCGCGAACGTGCTCCATGCGACACGCGATCTCCGCCGTTCGCTCACGGGTGCGAAGCGTCTCCTCTCGCGCGGCGGCGTCCTCCTGCTGAACGAGATCAGCAGCCTGCAGCTCTTCGCCACCCTCACCTTCGGCCTCACCCCCGGCTGGTGGCTGTTCGAAGACAACCGGGAGCGGCTCGCGCACGGACCGGCCGCGGCTCCGGCGACCTGGCTGCGCATCCTCGAAGAGTGCGGCTTCACCGGCGGACGGCTGCTTTCCTCCGAGAACGGCATCCAGGCGGTCCTCGCCGCGTCGAGCGACGGCCTGGTCGAACGTCCGCGCGCCGCCGCTGCTGCGAAGAGCGTCGCCGCGCAGCCTGCGGCACCATCGCCCGCCGCAAATCCGTCCACGGCCTGGCTCAAGGAAGTCTTCGCGGATGTCCTGAAGGTGCCGGTCGAGGAGATCCAGGCCGGCGAGCCGTTCGACCGCTACGGCCTCGAGTCGCTCTCCGCGCTGCAGGTGATCGAGCGCATGGAGCAGCGCACCGGAACGCTCCCCAAGACGCTGCTCTTCGAGCACAACACCATCGCCAAACTCGCCGCACACCTCGGCGACAGGCTCGCCGTCGCGAGTGAACCGCAGCCGCGGGTGGAATCCACGTCTGCCGACCCCGACGCCATCGCCATCGTCGGCCTGGCCGGACGCTATCCGGAAGCAGAGACGCTCGACGCGCTGTGGGATCTCCTGCGCGACGGGCGGACGGCCATCGGTCCGATTCCGGCGAGCCGCTGGGACAGCACCGCGCATTTCGACGCGCAACCCGGCACGCCCGGCCGCACGTACAACCGCGCCGGCGCGTTCCTCGGCGACATCCGCGGCTTCGACGCGGCGCTCTTCCATCTGAGCCCGCGCGAGGCGCGGCTGATCGACCCGCAGGAGCGGCTCTTCCTCGAGACGGTCTGGCACTGCCTCGAGGACGCGGGGCACTCCGCGGCGTCGCTCAACGCGCGCGGCGAGGTCGGCGTGTTCGCCGGCGTGATGTACGCGGCGTACCAGTGGAACGCGACCGAGGCGTGGGCGCGGGGTGAAGGGGCAACAGCGGGCTCGGCACATTGGTCGGTCGCCAACCGCGCCTCCTTCTACTTCAACTTCCAGGGGCCGAGCCTCGCCGTCGACAGCGCCTGCTCGTCGTCGCTGACCGCGATCCACCTCGCCTGCCAGGCGATCCGCGGCGGCGACTGTGACGCCGCGATCGCCGGCGGCGTGAACCTGATCACCCACCCGCTGCACGACATCCAGCTCAGCGAGATGCAGATGCTTTCCCCCACCGGCTCCTCGGCGCCGTTCGGGGAGGAAGCGGACGGCTTTGTCGCCGGCGAGGGAGTCGGCGCGGTGCTGCTGCGGCGTCTCGATGACGCACTGCGCGACGGCGACCGCATCTACGGCGTGATCCGCGGCTCGGCCGTGAACGCCGGCGGCCGCACGGCCGGCTATACGGTGCCCGATCCGGCCGCACAGGCGTCTGTAGTCGAGCGCGCCCTGGAGCACGCCGGCCTCTCCTCCACCGACGTCAGCTACGTCGAGGCCCACGGCACCGGCACGAGCCTCGGCGATCCGATCGAGATCCGCGGCCTCCAGAAGGCCTTCGCCACGGAGCGCCGCGGTTTCTGCGCAGTCGGCTCGGTAAAGTTCAACCTCGGCCACTGCGAGTCGGCGGCCGGCATCGCCGCGCTGACGAAGGTGCTGCTGCAGATGCGGCACCGCACCATCGTCGCGGGCGCCGCGCCGCGCGCGCTCAACGCACACATCGATTTCGAGAACTCCGCGTTCACCGTGCCGCGTGAGGCGAGGCCGTGGGATGCGCCGCGCCGCATCGCCGGGATCAGCTCGTTCGGCGCCGGCGGAGCGAATGCGCACCTGATCGTCGAAGAACACTCGCAGCCGCGCACCGCCGCTGCCAGCGACGGGCCGCAACTGATCGTCGTCTCGGCGAAGACGCCGGAGACGCTGCGGCGCGTCCTCGACCGGCTCGCGGCGCATCTCCGGCAAGACACTTCGCTGGCCGACGTCGCCTTCACCCTGCAGACGGGACGCGAGGCGCTGGAGCATCGCTGGGCAACGGTCGTGTCGTCCGTCAGCGAGTTGCGCGAGCGGATTGCGCGCGGCGGAGAGATCTTTCAGGGACGGGCTCGGCGCGAGGCCATACGGGTGACCTCGAACGTGCTGTCCGAGGTTGCGCGGCAATGGTGCGCGGGCGCGGAGGTCGAGTGGGAACGGCTGCACGGCGCGCCGCGGCAACGGATCGAGCTGCCGCTCTATCCGTTCGACCGCAAGCCGTACTGGCTCGACGACGCGGTGGCCGCGCCGAATGCCGCGGCGAGCTATTACGACCAGACCGCCGTCTCGTCCGATGCGGCGTTCGAGGAGGAGTACCTGTCGCTCGCGCCGCTTGCGCGCGTGGAGCCCGGCTTCTCCTGGACGGCGGCGTTCTTCGCGCCGGAGAAAGATCCGCACGCGCGGACGCTGATGCTCGAAGCGCAGCGCGAGCTGCGGCGAATGCTGTTCCGCTCCGTCAACTTTTCGCGCGTCCGCCGCGTGCTCGACTTCGGGTGCGGACTGGGAACGGACCTCATCGTCCTCGCCCGCCGCCACCCGCACCTCGAATGCGCCGGTTACACCGTCTCCGGCGAGCAGGCCCGCATCGGCACTGGCCGCGCGAATGCCGCGGGCGTCGCCGCGCGCGTGGCCATCCACCACCGCGACAGCAGCAGCGTGCCATTCCCCGGCACGTTCGACGTGGCGTTCGGGATCGAGGTCGCCCATCACATCGAGGACAAGGACGGCCTGCTGCGCAACCTCGGCGAGCATCTCGCCGCTGACGGACGGCTGCTGCTCGCCGACTGCATCTCCGGCACGACCGCGGTTCGCTCGGCCGGCACCGGCTCGTACACCCTCGACCGCGAGAGCTACGCGCGCCTCTTCGCGCGCCACCGCATCGCCATCGAGTCGTGTGTCGACCTCACCCCCCAGATCGCGAATTTCCTGGTCGATGCCCACCTCGACGAGACCCTCGCCGCCAGCGGCACCGCGCTGGTCGCCGGCGTCCATCGCTCGTGGGACAACTTCGGCAAAGCCCTGCGCGCGGGACTGATGCGCTACGTCCTGATCGACGCGCAGCGCGCTCCGGCAGCAACTGAGGAGGCTCTGTTGGAACGCAATCTCCGCGCACTCAACGCCGCCCAGGCGCCGCGCGCCATCACGACGCCTCGCCCCGCGGACTCGATCGAAGCCGTGGTGCGCGAGCAGACCGCGACCATCCTGCAGGCGGTCGCGAGCGAGCTGGATGTCGAGGCGACCTTCTCCGAGCTCGGCGTCGACTCGCTCACCGGCCTGCGCCTCCTCGACGCGTTGAACCGGCAGTACGGGCTCACGATGACGGCCGACGTCATCTACGACCACAGCACCATCCGCGCGCTGGCGCGCTACATCGCCGATCGCGCGCCTGCGCCGGCCGCGCTGGCACCGCGTATCGAGCGCACGCCGCAGTCACGGCAGGTGGCAGTCGTCGGGATGTCGGTGCGCTTCGCCGGCGCTCCGCATGCGGATGCGTTGTGGGACCTCGTGCGCGGCGGCGGCGATGCCATCACCGAGGCGCCGGCATCGCGGTGGGACAGCAACGCGTGGTGGTCGGCGGACGCCGAGCGCAGCGACCGCACTTACGGCAAGTGGGGCGGCTTCCTCGACGATCACGACCGTTTCGACCCGCTCTTCTTCCGCATCTCCCCGCGCGAAGCGGAGCTGATGGACCCGCAGCAACGGATCTTCGTGGAGGAATGCTGGAAGGCGATCGAGGATGCCGGCTATGCGCCCGGCGCGCTCGAAGGGAAGCGCTGCGGCGTCTACGCCGGAGTCCTCGGCAACGAGTATGAAGGGCTGATCACCGCGAGCGGCGCGACGCCCGATGCGTATCAGATGCTCGGCAACTCGCCGTCGATCCTCGCCTCGCGGATCGCCTACCTGCTCGACCTGCGCGGTCCCGCGCTCAGTATCGACACCGCCTGCTCGTCGTCCCTCGTGGCGATCGACCTCGCCTGCAAGGCCATCGCCCGCGGAGACATCGACGTCGCCCTGGCCGGCGGCGTCACGCTGCACCTGACCGAGAAGCCTTACCTCCTGATGTCACGCGCCGGGATGCTCTCGCCGCGCGGCGTCTGCAGCGCGTTCGACGCCGAGGCCGATGGCATCGTGCCGGGCGAAGGAGCGGGCGTGGTCGTGCTCAAGGAGCTCGACCGGGCCATCGCCGACGGCGATCACATTTACGGCGTCATCCTCACATCGGGGACGAATCAGGACGGCCGGACGAACGGCATCACCGCGCCGAGCGCCGCATCGCAGGCGGAGCTGCTGGAAGAAGTCTTCCGCGACGGCGCGATCGACCCCGCCACGATCACGATGGTCGAGGCCCACGGCACCGGCACGCCGCTCGGCGACCCGATCGAGGCGACCGCGCTGGCGCAGGCGTTCGGCAACCTGCCGGCCGGCACGTGCGCGCTCGGGTCGATCAAGAGCGTCGTCGGCCATACCGCTGCCGCCGCAGGGGTGGCCGGCCTGGCGAAGCTGCTGCTGAGCATCGACCGCGGCGAGATCCCGCCGTCGGCGCATTTCCGCACCCCGAATCCGCGCCTCCGCCTGGAGCAGTCGCCGTTCTACATTCCGACCGCTCCGCGCCCCTGGAATGCTGCACCGCGGCGCGGCGCGTTGAGCGCGTTCGGGTTCAGCGGGACGAACGCGCATCTCGTGGTCGAGGAACCGCCGCCGCCCACCCCTCGCACGACGGAGCGCCGGCCGTGGCTGATCTGCCTTTCGGCGCGGACGCCGGAGGCGCTCTCGCGCGTCCGGACGAATCTCTCCGCCGCGCTGCGGAACCGCCCTGACCTCGATCTCGGCGATGTCAGCTTCACGCTCGCCGCCGGCCGCCGTCATTTCGAGGAGCGGGCGGCGTTCGTTGCGGAGACGGCCGCGGAGCTGCTGGCCGCGCTCGAGAGCAACGTCTCGCCGCACTCCGCGCTCGCCGAGGAGCGGCAGCGATATCTGGCGGGCGAAGAACCGGACGTGGCGGCGCTGTTCGCCGGAGCGGACGTGCGGCGCGTACCGCTGCCGCCGTATCCGTTCGCGCGCGATCGTTACTGGTGCACGCCGGAACCGGCGGTTGCCCCTTCTCTCTTCTTCGTCCCTCAGTACGAGACGGCAGCTCTTGCGCCGCAAGCCGAGGCGCCGTTCGTGGTCTTCGGGGATGAGCCGGGGGCCGCGGTGCGCGTGGTGCCGGGATGGAGCTACGCCTGGCAGGGCGAGGCGACGCTATGCCTTCGTCCGCTCGTGAAAGACGACTATTCGCGTCTGCTGCACGATCTCGAGGCGCGCGGCATCGAGCCGCGTTCGTTCGTCTGGCAGTGGTCCGATGGCGAGGCACCGGCGGAGATGGGCGAGCTGGCGCAGCGCGGCCCGGTGGCGCTGCTGCTCTTCGCGCAGGCATTGCGCGAGCGCACCAGCCGGACGCTTCCCCCCGTCCGCATTCGTGCACGTGCGGCGGAACCGGCGTTCGCCGCGTTGGCCGCGCTGACGCCTTCGCTGCGGCTGGCGGATGCGCGTCTCGACTTCACGGTCGACCTTCGCGACGATCGCGGACAGACTGTCGTCCGCGGTATCCGCGAGATCGAAGCACAAACGGCCGCGATCGACTTCCCACAGCGCGGCGTCGTCGTCATCACCGGTGGCCTCGGCGGCGCGGGGCTCGCGGTGGCGCGGCATTTCGCCCAGCGCTTCGGCGCCCGGCTCGCGCTCTTCGGCCGGCGTCCCGCCGATGCCGCCGCGATCCGCGAGCTGACGCTGCTCGGCGCCGAAGTCGAGTACCTCCAGGCGGACGTGACCCGCGAGGCCGCGCTCTCCGCGGCGCTGCAGCAGGTCCGCGCGCGCTTCGGCAGCATCGACGGCATCGTCCACGCGGCCGGCATGATGGGAGCGGACGCGCTGGCGGCGAAGAGCGCCGCGGCGATGCAGGACGTGCTGGCGGTAAAAGTCGAAGGCGCCCTGCTGCTCGACCGGCTCACGCGCGAAGACCGGCTCCGCTTCTTCGTCCTCTTCTCTTCTCTCGCCGCGACGGTCGGCGACTTCGGCCACGGCGACTACGCTTATGCGAACCGCTTCCTCAGCGAGTACGCGGAGCGCAGCGGCGGCCGGATCGTCGCCATCGAGTGGCCGCTCTGGGCCGGCGGCGGGATGAAGTTTCTCCAACAGGGGCTCGAGCTTTTCCAGCAGTCGTCCGGCATGCGGGCGCTCGATGCCGGGGCGGCGATGGAAGCGATGGGAACGGCGCTGGCTTCCGGCTCGCCGGTCGTCCTCGTCGGCAGCGGCGATCCCGAGCGGCTGCGCGCCTATCTGCGGGGCAGCGCCGTAACGCCGCCTCCCGTCGAGCCGCGTGTTGCGACCACCGCACGTGTGCAGGCGCCGATCGCGGAGACGATTCGCGCGGAGATGGCCGCGCTGCTGCGGCTCGATCCGGCCGCAATCCGGCCGCAGGTCAGCTTCCACGAATACGGCTTCGACTCCATCACCCTCAAGGAGCTGGCCATGCGCCTGACCGACCGCCTCGGCGTCTCCGTGACGCCCGCGGTCTTCTTCGCGCAGAGCACCCTCGCGGAGCTTGCCGAGCATCTCGCGCCGCTGGCCGCCGAGCCGCTCACGACCCCGGCCAGCGAGCCGTCGCGGGATGAAGCGATCGCGATCGTCGGCATGCATGCCATCCTCCCCGGCTCCACGGATCTCGACGCGTTCTGGCGTCACCTCGCGGCCGGCGACGATCTCATTCGCACGGTCCCCGTAGACCGCGAGGCGCTGACCGGCACGCTGCCGGACGCCGGCTTCATCGACGGCGTGGCCCGCTTCGACGCCGCCTTCTTCCAGATCGCCCCGCACGAGGCGGCGCTGATGGACCCGCAGCAGCGGCTGTTCCTGCAGACCGCCTGGAGCGCGCTCGAAAACGCGGCCATCGCACCGCTCGGCTGCGGCGGCACGCGCACTGGAGTCTTCGTCGGGGTGCAGGCGAACGACTACGCCTCGCTGGTCGGCGCGGACGAGGCGCAGGTCGTGACCGGCACCGCGCACGCCGTCATCGCCAACCGCCTCTCCTATCTGCTCGACCTGCGCGGGCCGAGTGAGGCGATCGACACCGCCTGCTCCAGCTCTCTCGTAGCCGTGCACCACGCGGTGCAGAGCCTGCGCAGCGGCGAATGCGAGCTGGCCATCGCCGGCGGCGTCAATCTGCTGCTCGCGTCCGCGACTAGCAACGCCGTGGCGGCAATGGGGGTGCTCGCTCCCGACGCGCGCTGCAAGGTGTTCGCGCACGATGCGAACGGATACGTCCGCGGCGAGGGAGTCGGCGCGGTGGTGCTCAAGCCGCTCTCCCGTGCCCTCGCCGACGGCGATCCGATCCACGCCCTCCTCCTCGGCTCGGGCGTCGCCCACGGCGGACGCGCGAGCTCCCTGACGGCGCCGAGCTCCGCGTCGCAGGCGACGCTGCTCGCCGACGTCTGGACGACCGCACGCGTGGAACCGGAGTCGATCACCTACATCGAGGCCCACGGCACCGGCACCGAGCTGGGCGACCCGGTCGAAGTCGAAGGCATGGCCGGCGCCTTCCGCGAGCTCGCGCGGCGCCAGGGACGCACGCTGCCGGCCGAGCCGTTCTGCGGGATCGGCTCGCTGAAATCGAACATCGGCCACCTCGAGCCGGCCAGCGGCATCGCCGGCCTGGTGAAGGTCGTGCTGGCGATGCAGCACGGCACGCTCCCGCCGACGCTGCATTGCGAGACGCTGAACCCGCACCTCCGCCTCGAAGGGACGCCGCTGTCGATCGTCCGCGAGCCGCGGCCGTGGACCGCCTCGCCGCGCCGCGCGGGGGTCAGCAGCTTCGGCTTCGGCGGAGTGAACGCGCATCTCGTCGTCGAAGAGGCGCTGCGCCGTACGCTCTCCGAAGCGGAAGTTGCTCCGCGGCTCTTCCCGCTTTCCGCGCGCACGTCCGGTGCACTGCGCCGCGTGGTGGAAGCGCTGCTGCAGGCCGAGGCCCCCCTCGCCGCGATTGCGGCGACGCTGCAGCGCGGCCGCGATGCGTTCGAGCATCGCCTGGCCGTAATCGCATCGACGCGCGCGGAACTGCGCAAGGCGCTGCGCGACTGGCTCGACGGTGCAGCGAACGACAACGTCTTTGCCGGCGTCGCGGAGGCTCGCGCATTCCGCGAGCTCGCGCGTCGTGACGTCGCCGCGGCGGGCGATCTTCGCATCCTGGCGCAGCGGTGGGCCGCGGGTGAGGCTCTCGCCTTCGCCACGTCCGAACCGCGCATTCACCTCCCTGCCTATCCGTTCGAAGGAGAGACGCACTGGCACGGGCGGCCCGTTCCGCCGCCGCGGCCGAAGCTCGAGCTTTCTCCTCGCGACTGGCACCTGCGGGACCACCTGCTGCACGGCCAGCCGACGCTGTCGGCCGCCGCGCAACTGGCCATCGTGTATGCGACGGTCGGCCAGCGGCTCGCCTCCATCGTCTGGCGCCAGCCGCTGGCCGTCGAACGTCCGCTGTCGATCGAGGTGCGGCGCAACGGCGAGCGCTTCGAGCTGGTGAGCGAGGCGGGCATCCATGCTACCGGCCGGTTCGAGCCGGCCGCCGCCGCACCGGCTCGCCGCGCGCTGCCCGCGCTTTCGCAAACGTTGGGCGCCGGCGAGCTATACGAGCGTTGCGCTGCCGCGGGCATCGCGTACGGCGAGTCGTACCGGCTGCTGGAGACGATCCGTCATGATGGCACGCAGGCCATCGGCACGCTACGGCAGGCGGCCGGCTGTGAATGGCCTGCACACCCGGCCGTGCTCGACGCCGCGTTCCAGACCGCCGCGGTCCTGATGAACGGCGAAGGCGCCACGCTCGTCCCGTTCGCACTCGAGTCGTTCGACGTCTTCGGCTCGTTCACCGCAGCGCGCCACACGCTCGTACGGCGCCGCGACGACGTCTACGACATCGCCGTCCTCGACGCCCGGGGCGAGGTGCTGGCCGAACTGCGCGGCTTCGAGCCGCGTGCGGCCGCAACGCTGCACTACTTCGAGCCGGTGTGGCAGGAGATGCCGGCCTCGCACGCCGCGCCGCTCCCCGGCCGCACGCTGATCGTCCGCCAGCTCGCCGACGCCGGCCTCGCCGCGCAACTCCGGCAGGCGCTCGGGGGCGACTGCGTCGAGGCGATCCTCGGCCGCACGTTCCGCCGTCTCGCCAAGGGTAGCTACGAGATTGCGACGCCGGACGACTGCACGCGTCTCGGTGCGTTCGACACCATCCATTACCTCGCCTCGTTCGCCGAAGGGGAAACGCCGGACCTCGACGCGTCGATCCGGTCGGAGCTGCTGCCCTTCTTCCAGCTCGTGCAGAGCGGCCTGGCCGCGAAAGCCGTGCGCGTCATCGTCCCGGCATCTGCAGACGCCGTCCTCGGTGCGTTCGCGCCGCTCTGCCGCTCCCTCGCGGCGGAGATCCCGGATACCTCCTTCTGCACCATCGCCGTGGAAGACCTCCACGGCGCCGGTGCGCGCATCGCGGCCGAGCCGATCTCCGACGAGCGCGAGGTCGTCTACGGTACCGGCGGGACGCGCCGCGTCCGCACGACGCGCGAGACGAACCTTCCCGCCCCGGCGTCGTTGCCGCTTCGCGAGCGCGGCGTCTACCTGATCGTCGGCGGAGCCGGCGGACTGGGGACAACCTTCGCGCGACATCTCGCGAAACGGTGGAAGGCACGCCTCATCCTCACCGGACGCCGCGAGTCCGACGCGCGGATCGAGACCCTGCTGCGCGAGCTCGCCGAGACGGGGGGCGAAGCGATCTATCGCGCGGCCGATGCCGCGGACGCCGAGGCCATGGGCGCGGTCGTCGCTGAAGCCGCGGCGCGCTGGGGAACCGTCCACGGTCTCATCCACTCCGCGATCGTGCTGGCCAACGCACCGGTCGGGCGGATGACGGAGACCGACCTCGCCGCCGCGCTGCGGCCGAAGGCGCACGGCACCGAGGCAACGTTCCAGGCCGTCGCCGGGCAGCCGCTCGACTTCGCGGCCGTCTTCTCGTCCGCCATGTCGTTCAGCGGCGGCGCGGGGCAGAGCAACTACGCCGCCGCCTGCGGCATTCAGGACGCCATCGCCGCACGGTGGCGCGCGGTGCTCGGCTGCCCCGTCCTGACGATCCACTGGGGCTTCTGGGGCGAAGTCGGCATCGTCGCCTCCGAGGAACATCGCCGCCAGGTGGCCCGCCGCGGCGTCGCCTCGATCGCCCCCGCGGAGGGGATCGAGGCGTTCGAGCGAATCCTCGGCGCGGGCCTGGCGGAATCGATGCCGATCAAGCTCACCGCGAGACGGCGCGAATCCGCACCTGCCGCCGTCGCGGCGCCGGCAGTCCCGGCCATCGACCGGATCGACTTCCTCCGGCGCATCGTCGCCGAGGTGCTGCAGCTCGACCTGGCGCAGGTGCAGGCCACGCAGCCGCACGAGACGCTCGGCATCGACTCGCTGGTGATGATGCAGATCACGGCGCGCCTGGAGAGAGAGCTCGGCCCGCTGCCGAAGACCCTCTTCTTCGAGACCCGCAACCTCGGCGAGCTCGCCGCGAAACTGCCGTTCCGCGCTCAGCAGAACGCTCTCAGTCGGCCCACGAAAAGACGACGAAGGGTCTCCGGCGGGCCGGCCCGGCCGGCTGCGTTTGTTTCCGCCCGGACCGCGTTCGATGCCAGAGCCGTCCGTTCAGCCTATGGCAACCAACGCAGCCGGCCGGGCCGGCCCGCCGGAGGCCTCCCGTCGTCTCTTCCGCGGCTGAATGACAGCATCCCGCTCAGCGGCGTGATCGCCATCGTCGGCATGAGCGGCCGCTTCCCGGGCGCGCGAAACACCGACGAGCTGTGGCGCAACCTCCGCGATGGCGTCGATTCCATCTCCGAGGTCACGCGGTGGAACCACGAGGCGTACTTTGATCCGCGCGACGCGCGCGACAAGACCTACAGCCGGTGGGGCGGCTTCATCGAAGACGTCGACCGCTTCGACGCCCTCTTCTTCGGCATCTCCCCGCGCGAAGCGAACGGGATGGACCCGCAGGAGCGGCTCTTCCTGCAGACCGTGTGGGCGACGCTCGAAGACGCCGGGCACACGCGCGAGTCGCTGCGCGGTGCGAACGTCGGCGTCTTCGCCGGGGTGATGCACGGCAACTATCAACTCTACAGCGCCGACCAGTGGAACGGCGGCAATCCCGCCGCGGCGAACTCGCCGTACTGGTCGATCGCGAACCGGGTCTCCTTCCTGATGGACTTCCGCGGCCCGAGTCTCGCCGTCGACACGGCCTGCTCGTCGGCCCTCGCGGCGGTCCATCTCGCATGCGAGAGCATCCGCCGCGGCGAGTGCCGCGCGGCGGTGGCCGGAGGGGTCAGCCTGCTGCTGCACCCGCGCCAGTACGTGGTGCTCAGCCAGATGAAGATGCTCTCGCGTGGCGCGCACTGCCGGCCGTTCGGCGCGGGCGCGGACGGGCTGGTCGCCGGCGAAGGGGTCGGCGCCGTGCTGCTGCGCCCGATCGAAGATGCGCTGCGCGACGGCGATCGCATCCTCGGCGTCATCCGCGCGTCGTCGATGAACGCCGGCGGCAGAACGAGCGGCTTCACCGTCCCGAACCCGAACGCGCAGGCGGAGCTGATTGCCGACGCCATCGCCAGGGCGGGTGTTCCGGCCGAAACGATCAGCTTCGTTGAAGCGCACGGTACCGGCACCGCGCTCGGCGATCCCGTCGAAGTCTCCGGACTGACGCAGGCCTTCCGCCGCTTCACCGCGGAGCGGGCGTTCTGCGCGCTCGGCTCGGTGAAGTCGAACGTCGGACACCTCGAAGCGGCGGCCGGCATCGTGGCGCTGCAGAAAGTGCTGCTCCAGTTGCGCGAGCAGACCATCGCGCCGACGCTCCACTGCGACCCGCCCAATCCGAGCCTGGCCCTCGACGGCTCGCCGTTCCGCCTCGCCGCGCGCGCCGAAGCGTGGCGGAGCAAGGGCGGGCCGCGGCGCGCGGGCATCAGCTCATTCGGCGCTGGGGGCACCAACGTGCACCTCATCGTCGAAGAGCACCTCGATACTCGGGTGCGCGGTACCGCAGGTGCGGCCGAGGTCGTGCCGCTCTCCGCGCGCACGCCCGAACGCCTTCAGGAAATCGTGAGCGAGCTCGCGGCGTGGCTCGAGCGTCACCCGCAAGCCGATCTCGCCGACATCGCCTGCACGTTGCAGAACGGCCGCGAGCCGATGACCGCACCCGTCGCCTTCATCGCAACGACCGCGGCCGAACTGCTCGCGCAACTGCGCGGCGGCGGCACAGTGGCGCGCGACGCCGAGGCGGCCGCTCTGGCGGAGCGCTGGACCAACGGAGAAACCGTCGACTGGAGCCGCTGGCGCGCCACGCGCGGCGGACACCGGATTGCCCTCCCCACCTATCCGTTCGCACGGACGCGTCACTGGATCGCCGAGCCGCCGCGCGCCGAAGCGAAGAGCGTCACCCGCCGCTTCACCGGCAACGAGTGGTTCTTCACGGACCACACCGTCGGCGGCCGGCGCGTCCTGCCCGGCAGCGCGCATCTCGCGGAAGTGCTGGCGATTGCGCCCGGTGCGATCGCGGACGTCGTCTGGCTCGCGCCGGTGATCGCAGGGGAGGACGGCGTCACGATCGAGATCACCGTCGCGCGCGACGGCGCCTTCGAGCTCCGGGCGAACGGCGACGTCTGCAGCCGCGGACGGATCTCCGACGCGCAACTCGACGACGCAACGTTACCGCTCGACCAGATCCGCGCACGCTGCACGCGGCATCTCGGCCACGAAGAGATCTACGCCGCCTCCCGCGCGGCCGGCATCGCCTACGGAGAGCGCTTCCGGCAATTGCACGCGCTCTTTGCCGGTCCGGGAGAAGTGCTCGCCGAGCTCCGCTCCGGCGGCGATTTCATCTCCACCGTCGATGCCGCGCTGCAGTCGTTGATGGGACTCTTCGTTGACGGCACCGGCAATGCGCCGCGGCTGCCGTACGCGATCGGCGAGCTCGCCGGAACGTCCGACCTCTCCGCCGCAATGTGGATTCACGTGAAAGGCGGCGAGATCTCCATCGCCGACCGCGAGGGCCACGTCCTCCTGCAACTGCGCGGCGTGGAGCTGCGCGAGCAGGCGAAACGGCCCGCCGCGGCCGCAGTCACGGACGAACAGGCATTCCGCGCCCTGGAGCGCTTCGGCGTCCGCCGGTTGCGGACGATCTTTGCGTCGATGGGCTGGCGTGGAGGAGAGTCCGTCGAGCACCTCGGCATTGCACCGCGCTACGCGCGGCTGTTCCACGCGCTCGTGGCGATGCTCGGGCGCAATGACAACGCTCCCGCCGAGGCGCCGAACGTTCCGGCGATCGCCGCGCACCGGACGCTGCTCGACCGCTGCCTCGACCTTTATCCGGCGATCCTTCGCGGCGAAGTGCCGCCGGCGGGAGCGTTCTTCCCCGACGGCTCGACCGAGCTGCTGGAGCGCGTCTACCGCGGCTCGCCGAAGGCGGACGAGTATCACCGCGCCCTGGCCGCCGAGGTCTTCGCGCATGCGGAGCGGTCCCTCGCCAGAGGCGACGGCAAGATCCGGATTCTCGAGATCGGCGCCGGCACGGGAGGCGCGAGCGCGCACGTGCTGGAACGGCTCGCGCCGCTCGCCTCTTCGCTCGAATACGTCTACACCGACGTGTCGCCGGCGTTCCTCACCCACGGCGAGCGGACGTTCGGCGCGCGTTCTCCCTTCGCCCGCTTCGCGCTGCTCGACATCGAGCTTGAGCCTCGGACCCAGGGATTCGAGCCGGCGTCATTCGACGTCGTCCTGGCTGCGAACTGCCTCCACGCCACGCGCGACATCGCCCGCACGGTCCGGAACGCCGCGTCGCTGCTCGCGCCGGACGGGTTGCTGCTCGTGAACGAGATGACCGCCCGGAGCGACTTCGCGACGATCACGTTCGGCCTCCTCGACGGCTGGTGGCTCGCGGAAGACGCCGCGGCGCGCATTCCGGAAAGCCCGCTCCTGTCGGAAGCGCAATGGCGCGCAGCCTTCGCGGCGGAGGGACTGGCGGCGCGACTGACGCACGGCGGCGACGCACAGAGCATCGTCGCCGCGCACGCTCCGCAGGCCGTCGTGCACGTCGCGCCGGCAGCACCCGCCCTCTCGCTCGCCGCGGTGACGCACGCGGTCGCCGAGGCGGTCGCGGACGTGTTCGAGATGCCGGTGGCGCAGGTGGAGAACGGCGGAGTGATGTCGTTCACCGACTTCGGCGCCGACTCGATCCTCAGCGCCGAGCTGGTGCAGCGGATCAACGACAAGCTGCAGCTCGACCTGAAGACCACCGTGGTCTTCAACCATCCGACGGTGCCGGAGCTCGCCAGGCACGTTCACGAAGTGCTCGCGGCGAAGACCCGTGTGCCGCTCGCGGCGGAGCGGGTTCCGATCCAGCCGATCCAGCCGATACCGCACCAGCCCACCGGCGGAGACCCGCTGCGGGCGATCCTCGAACAGCTCGAATCCGGATTGATCGACTACGACTCCGCGCTCAACGCCATCCCCGACGACCCGATCTGGAACTGACAACGACGACAATGGCCACCTTCAAAGAAACCGTCCTCGGCATGGTCGCGCGCAAGGAGCTCAGCGCGGCGCAGGCCATGAACCTCATCCAGCAGGTCCGCGAATCGCGCGCGGCCCAGGCGCCCGCATCGCGGCAGCCGGTGGCGATCATCGGCATGTCCGGCCGCTTCCCCGGTGCGAACGATCCCGACACGTTCTGGCGGAACATCCGCGGCGGCGTCTCCAGCATCCACGAGATCCCGCGCTCGCGCTGGAACGTGGACGAGCTGTACGACCCCGACCCGCAGGCGCCCGGCAAGAGTTACTGCCAGTGGGGCGGCTTCGTCGAAGGGATCGACGAGTTCGACTCCTCGTTCTTCAACATCTCCGCGAAAGAAGCGCAGCTCATCGACCCGCAGCAGCGGCTCTTCCTCGAGGAAGCCTGCCGCGCGATCGAGGATGCCGGCTTGACGGCGGCGCAGCTCGACGGCGTCCGCTGCGGCGTGTTCGCCGGCGCCGGCGGCGGAGACTTCATCCACCAGATCTCCGCCGAAGGGATCACCCCCGACGCGTACGCCTTCATGGGGAACGCCAGCTCGATCCTGGCGGCGCGCATCTCCTACCACCTGAACCTGAAGGGGCCGAGCCTGGCGGTCGACACCGCCTGCTCCTCCTCGCTCGTCGCCATTCACCTCGCCTGCGAGAGCCTCGCCCTCGGCACGAGCGACCTGGCGCTGGCGGGCGGCGTCTGCATCCTCAACACCCCGAACTTCTACCTCGCCGGCTCGAAGGCGGGCATGCTCTCGAAGAGCGGCGCGTGCCGGACGTTCGACCAAGATGCCGACGGCTTCGTGCCCGCCGAGGGAGTGGGCGTCGTCGTCCTCAAACCGCTCGATCGCGCCATTGCCGACGGCGACCGCATCCTCGGCGTGATCGAAGGCTCGGCCATCAACCAGGACGGCCGGACCAACGGCATCACCGCGCCGAGCGCTCCTTCACAGACCGCGCTCGAGCTCGAGGTGTACGAGAAGTTCGGCATCCCTCCGGAGACGATCGGCTACGTCGAGGCGCACGGCACCGGCACCCGCCTCGGCGACCCGATCGAGATCGAGGCGCTGACGGCCGCGTTCCGGAAGCACACCGATGCCCGCGGATTCTGCGCGATCGGCTCGTCGAAAACGAACATCGGCCACGCCATGAGCGCGAGCGGCATGGCGGGCGTGATCAAAGTGCTGAAGGCGCTCGAAGCGGCCGAGCTGCCTCCTTCGCTCCATTTCGAGAACGAGAACGAAGCGATCGGCTTCGCGGCGACGCCGTTCCGCGTCAACACGTCCGTCGAGCCGTGGCCCGAGCGCGCGAACGCACCGCGGCGGGCGGCGGTCAGCTCGTTCGGCTTCAGCGGAACGAACGTCCACCTCGTCATCGCCGAAGCGCCGCGGCAGAGTGTGCCGCCTGAACGGAAAGGGATGTTGCCGTTCGTCGTCTCGGCAAAGAGCAGGGCAGCGCTCGCGGCAAACTGCGCGGCGCTTGCGGAGTGGCTGGAGCGGACACTGGAGGCGCGACTCGACTCGGTGAGCTGGACGCTGCTGGGAGGTCGCAATCATTTCGAACATCGCGTGGTGCTCCGCGCCTCCACGCGCGAAGAGCTGATCGCGGCGCTGCGGCGCGACATCAGCGATACACGGGCGGAGATTCCGGACCCGCGGGCACTCTTCGGTACGGCGCCGCCGCCGAAAGTCTCTTTGCCGACTTACCGTTTCGAGCGGCGCAGTCACACGCTCGGATCGGCAACGAAGCCGAAGCAGGTCGCGGCACCGCATCCGCTGCTCGACGAGAGCGGACCGGGCGTCTTCCGCAGCCGCTGGAACACCTCGCTGCCGTTCCTTCGCGATCACAAGGTCGTCGGGCGGCACATCCTCCCCGGTGCCTGTCTCGTGGAGATGGCGCTCTCCGCCACCCGACAGACGTCCCTCGAAGAGATCGCGTTCCTGACGCCGCTGCAGGTGAGCGGCGGTGACGCCGGCGTAGAGCTGACGCTGCAGGCGGACGGCACGTTCGTCATCCGCAGCGGCGGCAGCGACATTGCGTCGGGCCGCACGTCCAATCGCCGGAGCGCGACCGCGAGCGCCGTCGATCTCGACGCCTGGACCGCGCGCGAGCCGTTCGACGTCGATGCGCTGCTCCGCCAGTTCGAGGCGGCCGGGGTGATCCTCGGCCCATACTGCCGCGGGCTCCGCCGCCTCTGGCTCGGCGAGGGCGAGGCGGTCGCGGAGCTGCAGCTCCCGGCCGGCGAATCGCGCAGCCTGCCGTATTACACCCTTCATCCGACGCTCGTCGACGGCGCGTTTCAGGCGGCGATGGCACTGCTCGCCCGGACGTCGAGCGGCGTGCTCGTCCCGGCCTCGATCGGCTCGGTCGAGGTTCAGACTCCACTTCCGGCGATCTGCTACGCGCACGTGCGGCTCACCGGCGCGCGCGCGTTCGATCTCGCCTTCCTCGACGAAAACGGCGCGACGCTGGCGACGCTCGAACGTTTCTCAGTGGCCGAACTGCACCGCCCCGCCGAGCCGGCCCTGCGCTACTACCGGCCCGAATGGGCCGAAGTTCCCGCGCCGGCGCCGGCAGCTGCTGTCGACGGTGTGACGCTCGTGGTCCGCGCGCCGGACGTCGCCCGTCTCGCAACGGGAATCGACGTGGCCCTTGGAGATCGAAACGCTTCCACCGGCACCGGACAGTGGCAGGTGGATGCCGCCTCCCCCACCGCCTTCCGGGAACTGCTCGCGACGTTCGGGACGCTCGCACGCGTCGTCTTCCTCGGCGGCAGCGCCGATATGGAACGCGACGTCGTGGCATTGCTGCATCTCATTCAAGCGCTGCCGCAGCACGGCCTGCACGTCACCGTCTGCGCGCCTCCGGAGAACGGCGGCGTCCTCGGCTTCGCCCAGACCGTCTCGCGGGAGCAGACCCATCTCCGCTTCACCATCATCGAGTCAGCCACGCCGCCGGCAGAGCTCTTCGACGAGCCGGGACAGGAGGCGGGAGCCGTCCTCGCCGAGCGAAACGGACGGCGCTTCCAGCGGACGCTCGCCGAGCATGTCGTCCCTTCGGGCGGCAAGACTCGGTTCCGCCACGGCGGCGTCTATCTGATCGCGGGTGGGGCGGGAGGCATCGGCCTCGAACTGGCGCAGTACCTCGTCCGCACCTTCGCGGCGCGCGTCGTCCTCCTCGGCCGGCGCGAGCGCGAGCTCGCGCTGCCGGAATCGATCGTCTACCGGCGCGCCGACGTCACCGACGCCGCGGCCGTCGCCGCCGTCATCGCAGAAACGAAAGCGGCGTATGGCGCCATCCACGGCGTGATCCACGCCGCCATGGCGCTGCGCGACGTGCTCGCGCAGAACATGGACGCGGCGATGCTGCGTTCGGTGCTCGCGCCGAAGCTCCGCGGCAGCGAAGTGCTCGCCGATGCATTCGCCGGCGAGCCGCTCGACTTCTTCGCCTTCTTCTCCTCCGCGAACTCGTTCTTCGGCAATGCCGGGCAGGCCAACTACGCCGCCGCCTCGATGGCGCAGGATGCGATTGCGCGGCGGCTGGCGGCGCACGCGCCGTTCCCCGTCCGCATCGTCAACTGGGGCTTCTGGGGCGACGTCGGCGCGGTGGCGACGCCGCTGCACCGGAGGCGCGCGCTGGAGCATGGGATCGGGGCGATTCGCGTCGACGAAGGGCTGCGCGCACTCGAAGCCTGCCTCGGCGGCGACGAGCTGCAGCTCATGCCGATGAAAGTGGAGCCGGAGACGCTCGCGCGCATGGGCCTCCTCGCACCGCGCACGGAAGACGACATCGCCACCGCCTTCGCGGCGGTCGAAAACTACGGCCGCGCCGCGCTGCGGAGGTTCGTCGACGCCAACGGACGGCTCACGCTCGCGACCGCGCCCAAATACGCGCGGCTGCGCGCCGCGCTGGAAGCCATCGCGGCGACCCCGGTTGAACCGCATGCGAAGCCGGACGGCGGCTGGACCGCGACGTTCGCGAAGCTGATCGACCGCTGTCTCGACCATTACCCGGAAGTCCTCTCCGGCGCGAAGAATGCGGCGGAGGTGCTCTTCCCGGGAGGCTCGACGGAGTGGGTCGCGCCGCTGTATCGCGACAATCCGATCGTCGACCGCTACAACCGCCTGGTCGCGGAGGAAGTCGCCGCGCGCGTGCAGGCCCTGCTCCGCAGCCGCGAGCGCGTGCGGGTCTTCGAGATGGGCGCCGGCACCGGCGGGACATCGCGCGGCGTGCTCGAGGCCCTGGCGCCGTTCGCCGGCCGCATCGAGTTCGTCTTCAGCGATCTCTCGGCCGGCCTCGTGCGGCAGGCGAAGAGCGAGCTCGGGGCGCGTTACCCGTTCGCGCGCTTCCTGCCGTTCGACATCGAAAAAGAACCGGCCGCACAGGGCTTCGACGAGTATGACTATGACCTCGTCTTCGCCTCGAACGCGCTGCACGCGACGCGGAACATCGCGGTGAGCCTGCGCAACGCGCACCGCCTGCTGCGCGACGGTGGCGTGCTGCTGCTCAACGAAGGCATCCGCCTCCACGATTTCTCGACGCTGACGTTCGGACTGACCGATGGCTGGTGGCTCTTCGACGACGCCGCGGCGCGCCTGCCGCATTCGCCGCTGCTTGACGAGACGCTGTGGCGCAAGGCACTCGTCGAGTGTTTCGACGGCGTGGAAACGCGCGGTGGAGATGGTGCATCCCAGGCAGTCTTCATCGCCACGGCACGTCCGCGCGTATCGCCTGCCGCCGTCGAGAGTGCGGCGCTCGACGTCGCGCAGGTCGAACGGGTCATCCGCCGCCACGTCGCCGCGGTGCTCAGTGTCGCTGCCGCGGACGTCGATCCGGACCGTCGCTTCTCCGAGCTCGGCGTCGATTCGATTCCGGGGGTCGATCTCGTGAAACGGATCAACGAGACCCTGCACACCGAGCTGCCGGTGACAGTCCTCTTCGACTACCCGAGCGTCCGCCAGCTCGCGCGGCACGTGGCGACGCTTGCCCCGAGCGCGCCGGCGAACATCGCGGTCACGGCTCCGGTCGTACCCGTGCCGGAGACCGCTCCATCGCAGCCGGAAGCGCGTTCACCGATGCCGATCGCGATCGTCGGGCTGGCGGGCCGCTTCCCCGGAGCGCGGAACGCGGCGGAGTTCTGGCGCGACCTGCGCGACGGGGTCTGCCGCATCGGTGAAGTGCCGCGGGAGCGTTGGGATGTGCACCGCTACTACGACCCCGACCCGACGAGAGCGGGCAAGAGTCCGTGCAAGTGGGGTGGCTTCGTCGACGACGTCGACAAGTTCGACCCCGCCTTCTTCCACATGTCGGGCGCCGAGGCGGAGTACACCGACCCGCAGCAGCGGCTGTTCGTCGAGGAAGCGTGGCACGCGCTCGAAGACGCCGGCTACGCGCCGGCGTGGCTCGACGGCAAACGATGCGGCGTGTTCGTCGGCGCCGCCGCGGGCGACTACATCCAGCGGATGACCTCGCGCGAGCCGCAGCCGCAGGCGTTCCTCGGCAATGGCGTTTCCGTGCTCGCCTCGCGCATCTCGTACCTGCTCAACCTTCGCGGTCCCGCGCTGGCCGTCGACACCGCCTGCTCGTCGTCGCTCCTGGCGGTCCATCTCGCCTGCCAGAGCATCCGCAGCGGCGAATGCGACCTCGCGCTCGCCGGGGGCGTGTTCGTCAGCACCACCTCCAGCTTCCACTACCTCACCGGCCGGCTGGGGATGCTCTCGCCGACCGGTCTCTGCCGCGCCTTCGACGACGGCGCCGACGGCTTCATTCCGGGCGAAGGAGCGGGGGCGGTCGTGCTGCGCCCGCTCGACGCCGCGCTGCGCGACGGCGACTTCGTCTACGGCGTGATCGCCGGATCGGGAGCGAACCAGGACGGCCACAGCAACGGCATCACCGCGCCGAGCGCCGTCTCGCAGGCGGAGCTCGAAGCGGAGGTCTACGAGCGGGCGAAGATCGACCCGCGGACCATCGGCTACGTCGAGGCGCACGGCACCGGCACGCGGCTCGGCGATCCGCTCGAGATCGAAGGACTCACCCGCGCCTTCCGCCAGTTCACGAACGATCGCGGCTTCTGCGCGATCGGCTCGGTGAAGACGAACATCGGCCATGCCGGACCGGCGGCCGGCATCGCGGGGCTAATCAAGGTCCTGCTGGCGATGCGCCACCGCGAGATCCCGCCGTCGCTGCACTTCGACCGCCCCAACCGCGCCATCGACTTCGCCGCGACGCCGTTCTTCGTCGCCACCGAGCGCCGGGCCTGGAGCGCGGCACCGATGCGCGCCGCCGTCAGCGCGTTCGGCCTCAGCGGGACCAACGTCCATCTCGTGGTCGAGGAGCCGCCGCAGTTGCCGGCTCGCGCATTGCGCTCTGCTGCCGCGCCGCTGTTCGCCGTCTCCGCGATGAGCGAGGAATCGCTGCGCGACCGGGTGGCGCAGCTCGAGGAATGGCTGGCGACGGAGGGCCGCGAGCACGACTCGCACGACGTCGCCTACACCCTCACCGCGTGCCGCCGGCATTTCGCACATCGCGCCGTCCTGAAAGCGTCGGCCGATCATCCGCTCGCCGCGCGCTATCTCGCCGGCGAAGAAATCGACTGGGCGGCGGAGTACCCGCCGTCGCAGCACCGCCGCATCCCGCTGCCCGGCTATCCATTCAGCCGCGAGCGCTACTGGATTCCGGACGAGGCTGAACACGACGTGCAGCCGACGCAGGACGTCCACACCTTCGGCCGCGTCTGGACCGAAGCTGCCGGTGAGCCGGCGTCCGCACCGGAAAGCGTGGCCCTCATCGGGGCAACCGAGGCCGAAGTGGCGCGCCTGCAGTCGCTGCTCGGCGTCCGCGTCTCGCGGGAGCTCGACGGCGCCGCCGCGATCGCGCTGATGCCGCGCTGCCACGAATCGCTCGACAAGTACCTGGAGACGGCGCGGCGGGCCGGAAGCGCTGGACGAGTGCTCGTCGCCCATGGAGTCGCCGAGCACGCCGCCGTCGCCACGGCCGCGTTCCACCATTCGCTTCGCTTCATTCATCCGCGGCTGCACTGGCAGACGCTCGAAACATCCTCCGATCCGATCGTCGCCATCGCACGGGAGCTGCGGACCGCGCCGGGCCCCGCCGAAGTGCGCCACCGCGACGGAGTGCGCGAAGAGCATCGCGCGGTATCGATGAGCCTTCCGCAGACCGTTCCGCCGCTGCGCCAGGGGGGCGTGTGGTGGATCACCGGCGGCACCGGCAGCATTGGCACGCGCGTGGCGCGGTGGCTGGTCGAGCGCTGTAACGCCCGCGTGATCGTCACCGCCAGACGTGCGCCCGCCGCACCGCTCGGCCGGAACATCGAATTCCTCCCTGCCGACGCGGCCGATCGCACCGCGATGCAGCGAGTGCGCGAGACGATCCGCGAACGGTACGGCGCGCTGCACGGCGTGATCCACGCGGCCGGCTTCATCGACGCGCCGCTGCTGACGGCGAAGAACGACAGCCGGGCCGTGCTCGCGCCGAAGATCGACGGCGCGGCGATCCTCGACGAGTTGACGCGCGATGGGTCGCTCGATGCGTTCGTCCTCTTCTCGTCGCTCTCGGCGATCGCCGGAGACTTCGGGCAGTGCGACTACGCCGCAGCGAACCGCCATCTCGAATCGTTTGCGGAGTGGCGGGCAGCCCGCCGCCCCGGCCGGACGGTGGCCATCCACTGGCCGCTCTGGGCGGACGGCGGGATGCACCTCCCGCAGGACGACGAGCGCCGCTATCTCGAACAGGCCGGGTTCGAAGCGCTGCGCACGGACGCGGCGCTGCGGGTGTTCGAGCAGGCGTTGGCCGCAACCGCACCGGTGGTCATTGTTGCCTGCGGCAACCGCGAACGCGCGGAGGCGATGCTCGGGGCTCGGCCGCAGCTGCCTCACCTGGAGGAAACGGCACCTGTCGCCTTCGCGGCCGGTGTGCGCGACATCGAGCGCGTCGTCCTGGAGCGCACCGCGGCCGTTGTTCGCCTCCCGATTGCGAAGCTGACGCCCGATTCGCGGTTCTCCGACGTCGGCCTCGACTCGCTCTATATGAAGGATCTGGCCGCCGCGCTTGCGACGGAGCTGCGCGTGCCGCTCACGCCGACGGCGTTTTTTGAGCACCAGACTGTTGGGGCGCTGGCCGGGCATATCACCGAGACGTGGGGGCCGGTGCTTGCGCAACCAGATGGGACCAATGGGACAAATGGGACCGATGGGACAAATGAGACTAACGTGCTCCCTATCGGTCCTATAGGTCCCATAGGTCCCATCAGTCCTATAGGTCCCATCACCCCCATCGCCATCATCGGCATGAGCGGCCGCTTCCCGCAATCCGCCGACCTCGCTGCGCTCTGGTCACACCTGATCGCCGGCGATGACTGCGTCACCGAGGTTCCCGCCGAGCGGTGGGACTGGCGCGAGTACCACTCCGTGACCGGGCGCGAGCACGACAAGTCGGTGTCGCGGTGGGGCGGCTTCATGCCCGGCCTCGACCAGTTCGACAGCGCCTTCTTCGGCATCTCGCCGCGCGAGGCGGTGTACATGGACCCGCAGCACCGGCTGTTCCTGCAGAGCGTCTGGTCGGCGTTCGAAGACGCCGGCATCCGGCCGTCGGCTTTGGCAGGCCGCAACGTCGGCGTCTGGGCGGGCGCGCAACTCAACGAATATATGCGTCTCATCGGTGACGCCGGCGAGGCGCGGGCGCAGGCGGCCCTCGGCAATACGCAGACGATGCTCGCCAACCGGGTCTCCTACTGGTTCGACTTCCGCGGTCCGAGCCAGACCGTCGATACCGCCTGTTCGAGCTCGCTCGTGGCCGTGCATCGTGCGGTGCAGGCACTGCGCAGCGGCGAGTGCGAGCTCGCGGTCGCGGGCGGCGTGAGCGCGATCCTCTCGCCCGATACCTACGTCCTCGCCTCGCAGCTCGGCATGCTCTCCGTCGACGGCCGCTGCAAGACGTTCGACCGTTCGGCCAATGGATATGTGAAGGGGGAAGGCGTCGGCGCCGTGCTCCTCAAGCCGCTGGCGCGCGCCCTCGCGGACGACGATCACGTCTACGGCGTCATCCGCGCCACGGCGGAAGGGCATGGCGGCAAAGCCAGCTCGCTCACCGCCCCCAATCCGCAGGCGCAGGCGCAGCTGGTGCTCGATGCCTGGACGCGCGCCGGCGTACCGATCGACAGCGTCAGCTACATCGAGACCCACGGCACCGGCACGGAGCTGGGCGACCCGCTGGAAGTCGAAGCGCTGACCACCGCCTTCCAGGCCGTGGCGCGCGAGCAGGGCGTGGAGCTTCGCGAAGGCTTCTGCGGACTCGGCTCGATCAAATCGAACATCGGCCATCTCGAGCCGGCCGCCGGCATCGCCGGCCTGATCAAGGTCCTCCTGGCCATGCAGCACCGGACCCTCCCGCCAACCATCCACGTCGAAGAGGTGAACCCCTACCTGCATCTCGAAGGCTCGCCGTTCCGGCTGGTGCGGGAGCAGACCGCATGGACGGCCACGCCGCTGCGCGCCGGCGTCAGCGCGTTCGGCTTCGGCGGATCGAATGCCCACGCCGCGTTGGAAGAGGCACCGCCGCGGGCGGCCGAGGAGGATCGCCCGTTCCTCGCCAGCATCCCGCTGTCCGCCAAGACGCCCGCGGCCTTGCGCGAGATGGCGGCGAACCTCTGCGAGCATCTGGAGCGACAGCCGGTTCAGTGGCGCGATCTTGTCTTCACGCTGCAGGATGGACGCGAGCGTTTCGAGCACGGCATCACCCTCCAGGCGTCGTCGGTAAACGAGCTCGTGACGCGGATGCGCGCGTGGCTCGGCGGCGCAACGATCGCACCGGTAGAGGATCTCGCACCGCTGGCAAACGGCAGGCGCATTCCGCTGCCGACGTACCCGTTTGCACGCACGCGCATCTGGTACGACCGCAAGAGCGCCGCGCCCGAGGCCGTTGCCGTGCCTGCGCCCGTGCAGGCGCCGGTGCCGATCGCCACCGAGGAGTTGACCCCGCCGATCCCCCTGGCGCGGTTGGAAGAGATCCGGTCGATCCTCGCCGAGCTGCTCTACCTCGACCCCTCGGCGATCGCCGATGACGCGCGCTTCGTCGATCTCGGCCTCGACTCGATCCTCGCCGTCGAATTCGCAAAGAAGTTGAAAGACCGCTTCACCGTCGACCTGCGCGCAACGCGCCTCTACGACTACTCGACCGTCGCCGAGCTCGCGGCACACATCGACGGCGGGAGCATCTCGCCGGCCGAACCGGCTCCCCTCCCCGAGGTCGCGCCCGTCGCAGCAGCGCCGGTACCAGCGCCTCCGGTGGAAGAGATCCGGCTGATGCTCGCCGAGCTGCTCTACCTCGACCCCTCGGCCATCGCGGACGACGCGCGCTTCGTCGATCTCGGTCTCGATTCGATCCTGGCCGTGGAGTTCGCGAAGAAACTGAAAGACCGCTTCGGCGCCGACCTCCGCGCGACCCGTCTCTACGATTACTCCACCGTGCTCGATCTCGCCGGCTACATCGGCGAGTCCGCGGCGCCCGCGGCCGCAATGCCGCTCCCCGCACCGGAGCCGGTTGTCGAACCGCAGGCAGAGATCCGCGACACCGACATCGCCATCATCGGCATCTCCGGCTGCTTCCCCGGCGCGCCCGACCTGAATGCGTTCTGGCGGAATCTCGCCGCCGGGGTCGACTCGATCGTCGACGTTCCTCGGGAGCGCTGGTCGGTCGACGAACTCTATCCGCACAAGACCTACTGCCGCAAAGGCGGCTTCCTCGAAGACATCGACCAGTTCGACCCGCTCTTCTTCAAGATCTCGCCGCAGGAAGCGGAGTGGATGGATCCGCAGCAGCGCCTCTTCCTCGAACAGGCGTGGCTGGCCCTCGAGGATGCCGGGTTGCCGGATCGCACGCTTTCCGGGCTCCGCTGCGCCGTCTTCGCCGGAGCGGGACAGGGGGACTACTTCCGCCTGATGGAAGGGGACGGCGACGGGAGCGCGCAGTTCGGGATCGGCAACGTCACCTCGATCCTCGCCGCACGGATCTCGTACTTCCTGAACCTGAAAGGGCCGGCGGTGTCGCTCGACACGGCCTGCTCGTCCTCGCTCGTGGCGACGCATCTCGCCGCGCAGGCGCTGCGCGGCGGCGAATGCGACCTCGCCCTCGCCGGTGGCGTGTCGCTGATGATCACGCCGCAGATGCACCTGCTGACGTCGCAGACGCGGATGCTGTCGCCCGAGGGGCAGTGCAAGACGTTCGATGCCGAAGCGAACGGATTCGTGCCGGGAGAAGGCGTGGGCGTGGCGGTGCTGAAGCGGCTGCGCGACGCGGTGGCGGACGGCGACCGGATCTACGCCGTCATCCGGGGCAGCGGCACGAACCAGGACGGCCACACGAACGGCATCACCGCGCCGAGCGCACAGTCGCAGACGGCGCTGCAGGTGGGAGTCTACGAGCGCTTCGGGATCGATCCCTCCACCATCACCTGCGTCGAGGCTCACGGCACCGGGACGAAGCTCGGCGACCCGATCGAGATCGACGCCCTGACCGACGCTTTCCGCCGCTTCACGCCGGAGACCCAGTACTGCGCGATCGGCAGCGTCAAGACCAACATCGGGCACACGCTGCCGGCGGCCGGAATGGCCGGGCTGCTCAAGAGCGTGCTGATGCTGCGCGCGCGGCAGATTGCGCCATCGCTGCACTGCCGCACCGAGAATGAAGAGATCGACTTCGCCCGCTCGCCGTTCTACGTGAACCGTGAGCTGCGCGACTGGCAGCCTCCCGCCGGCGTCCCGCGCCGCGTCGCCGTCAGCAGCTTCGGCTTCAGTGGAACCAACGCCCATCTGGTCCTCGAAGAATGGCGTGACTCTTCGCGCGGCAATGCGCCGGACGCAGGACCGTGGAGCTTCGTCCTCTCGGCCCGGACACGCGAGTCGCTCCGCCGCTACGCGCACGAGCTGGCCGGCTGGCTGGAAGGAGACGGCGCGGATGTCCCGCTAAGCGACATCGCCTTCACGCTCGCCGAGCGCCGCAGCCGCTTCGCGCAGCAGCGCGTCGTGAACGCCGCCGATCGCCGCACCCTATTCGACCGCCTCCGCCGCGACGACGACGCAACCGGCGCGATGCTGCCGGTGCCATCCGGCCGCGTCGTCTCGCTGCCGCCGTATCCGTTCCAGCGGCGGCGGTTCTGGGTCCCGGTCGCACCGAAGCATCCGCTCGTCGACAACACCACCCACGGAATGTTCACGGCGACGGCGACCAAGCGTCTCACCGCGGAGCACGAACTGCTCGCGCAGCACGTCGTGGCGGGCACGCCGACGCTTCCCGGCGCCGCATATCTCGAGATGGCGTTGAAATGCGGCGCCGAGGCGGCGCCGGCGAGCGGCGCGCCCGCGCTTCGTAATGTGATCTGGACCCGCCCCTTCCGGTCGCCGGACGAGACCCTGTCAATGACCTTCCACCCCGACGGCGACACGATCCGCTTCGAGACGCCGTACTGCCGCGGCCAAGTCGTTTTCGGCGAGCCCGCGGCGCCGCGACGGCTCGAACTGCACTCCGACCAGGGGGAGCGCTACGGCAACGACGAGATCTACGCTGCCTTCGAGAGGCTCGGCCTGCAGTACGGCCCGGCCCTGCGCCGCATCGAGTGGCTGCGCCGCGACGGCTCGCGCATCGTGGCCCGGCTCAGCGTCCCCGCCGATACGAGCGGCTACGTCCTCGATCCGCGCGTGATCGACAGCGCGCTGCAGACGCCGATCGGATTTGCCTTCGGCCGGATGGCGGCCACGCCGGCGATGCTCCCCTACGCGCTCGACCGGGTCGTGCGGCATGCGCCGCTCACGAATCCCTGCTACGCCGTGACGACGCTGATCGCCGGAGAGACGCCGCGCTTCGACATCAGCATCGTCTCGGAGAACGGCGACGTCCTCGTCGACCTGCACGGCTTCGCCGCGCGTGCCGTCCGCGCGCAGGAAACCGATGTGAAGTCTTTCCTGCACCCGCGCTGGAAGATCGCGCCGGTGCCGGCGGAACGGCCGCAATCGCGCGAGCGCGTCCTCATCCTGCGGCCGGGCGTCGATCACGGAGTGACCGCGGCACTTGCCCGCCAGCATCAGGGACGGGCCTCCGTTACGTCGGTGCTGCTCGGTCGCGGCTGGAAAGAGGACAGCGGCGATCCGCTCGAGTTGGATCACCGTTCGCCGGACGACTGGTCGCGGCTCGTGCAGTCGCTGCCATCGCTCGGCCGGGTCTACTTCCTCGGCGGGCTGTCCGAGCATCCGTTGCTGCAGGGCGCGGCGCTCGACGACTTCCAGGAAGTCTCCGCCCTCTCGCTCTTCCGCTTCGTGCGCGCCTGGGTCCGCGCCGACCGGACGCTCCCGGAGATCGTCATCGTCACGAACGGCGTCTTCCGGGTGCTCGACCGCGATCTCCTCCTGCCGCAGGCGGCATCGCTCGCCGGCTTGGCTGGCGTCATCAGTCAGGAGTTCCCCGGCGTCGAGGTGTCGCACGTCGACGTCGAGAGCGTCTCGGCCGCGCGGGCGGAAGCCATCGCCGCCGTTGCGACGCGGGCGACCGGCAGCCTGGCCTGGCGGAATGGGCAGCTCTTCACCCAGGCCCTCGAACCGATCCAGCTCCGCGCGCCGTCGCTGCTCGAACCGGGAGCATTCCGCCGCAGCGGCGTCTACGTCATCGCCGGCGGCAGCGGCGGGATCGGCGGCGCGCTCGCCGAGCATCTCGCGCGCGAGCACCACGCGCGGATCGCGCTCGTCGGCAGAAGAGCCGTCAACGAGGCGATCGCCGCAACGCTGGAACGCATCGCTGCCGCGGGAGGGGAGGCCATCTACGTCCGCGCCGACATCGGCGACCTGGCCGAGGTCGAAGCGGTGCGCGACGCGGCGCTCGCGAAATGGGGCGCCGTCCACGGCGTGATCCATTCCGCGCTGGCGCTGCACGACCAGACCATGGCCCGTCTCGACGACGGCGCCTTCCGCGAAACGCTGCGCGCGAAAGGCCGCGGCACGTGCCTGCTGGCACAGGCGTTCCGCGACGTCCCCCTCGACTGGCTGCTGATCTTCTCGTCGACCATCTCCTTCACCCGCAACGCCGGCCAGTCGAGCTACGCCGCCGCAAGCACGCTGCAGGACGCGATCGGGGCCGCGCTTTCGAGCACGGCGCGCTGGCCGGTGAAGACGGTCAACTGGGGCTACTGGGGCGAGGTCGGGGTCGTGGCAACGGAGCGGCATCGCGCCCGGGCGCGCAACCTCGGCGTCGGCTCGCTCACGCTGCACGACGCGGTCGACGCCATCGAGCGCATCCTCTCGACGGACCTGGACCGCATCGCCGTGATCCGCCTGCTCGACGCGAAACCATCGGCGCCGGTCTGGCATCGCCACGAGGAGCTCGCTCCTTCGTTCCCGCCACTCGACTCCGCCGGCTTCGTGGTGCGGATGACCGACGAGATGCGACAGGTCTCTCTCGCTCTTTCCCGTCTCGAGACCTGCGGCCGCCGCATCCTCGGCACGCATCTCCGCACCATCAGCGAGGCGGAAGTGGAGCCGAAGTACCGGCGCCTCTTCGCCACCGCGCGCGCCATCGCACTCGATTCCGACGAGCGGACCGCGGCCCTGGAGCTCGAAGAGCTGCGGCAGCTTCCGGAGATCGCGCCGTTCGCCGAGCTTCTCGCGGCCGCGCTGCGCGACTTCCCGCTCGTCGTCACCGGCCGGAAGAGCGCGACCGAAGTGCTCTTTCCCCGCTCCTCCTCCGCGCTCGTCGAGGCGGTTTACCGCGGCAACCCGCTGACGGCTGAATACGAGCTGCTGGTCGGGCGTGCGGTCGCCGCGCTCGCGGAAGGGCCGCTCTCGATCCTCGAAGTCGGTGCCGGCACGGGAAGCACGAGCCGGGTGATTCTCGACTCGCTCGCTTCCGTGGCAGACCGCGTCCACTACCACTTCACCGACGTCTCGCCGCATTTCGTCCGGCAGGCCGAGAGCACGTTTGCCGGCTCGGCGATCCGTCCGCGCTTCTCCGTCCTCGACCTCGAACGTGATCCGCTGCAGCAAGGCCTCACTGCCGGAGCGTACGACGTGGTGATCGCGGCGAATGTCATCCACGCCACGCGGTCGATCGCCGTAACGCTGCAGCGCGTCAAGAACCTGCTGAAGCGCGGCGGCCTGCTGGTGCTGGCCGAGATGGCCGGGCGCAGCGACTTCAGCACGATGACGTTCGGCCTCACCGAAGGGTGGTGGCAGTTCGAAGACGCCGAACGGCGGCAGGCCCACTCACCGCTGCTGAACGCGGCGCAGTGGGAAAGCTCGCTGGCGGAGGCCGGCTTCCGGAGCGTGCGCACCCTCGGCGCCATGGACGAACTGCCATCCGGCCAGGTGCTGGTCGTCGCGGAAAGCGACGGCTGGTGCGTCGAGACCCCGGCGACAACCATCGTCGAAGCCGCAAGGGAATCGGCACGCGTCCCCGAGAGCGCTCCGGTACGCCCGGCTGACGGCGTGGAGGAGTTGCGGGCGGTCGTCTCCACGGTCCTGCGCATGCGTGACGACGAATTGGAGAACGACGCGCTGTTCGAGGATTACGGCGTCGACTCGCTGGTGGCCATCGATATCCTGCAGAAGCTCGAAGCGCGTTACGGCGCATTGCCGGCCACACTGCTGCACGAGCACAACACGCTCTCCCGCCTGGCGGCCCATCTCGCCACGCGCGGCGGGCAGCATTCCGTCGAGCCGGCCCTGGTCACCCTCGGCGGCTCGGGCGACGGACCGCGCACGTTCTGGGTGCACAGCGTCCTCGGCGAGATCGACTGGGTCGGAAGGCTCGCCCAGCACCTCCCCGCTTCCTGGCCCGTCCACGCACTCCGCGCGCCGTTCGTCCGTCACGCCGCGCACGCCTATTCCTCGCTCGAAGCGATGGCCGCGAGCTATCTCGCCGAGGTGCGCGCGATGCAGCCGCACGGCCCGTACGTCCTCGGCGGCTACTCATTCGGCGGCGCGGTGGCGTTCGAAATGGCGCGGCAGCTCCTCCGCGACGGCGAGCGCATCCAGTGGCTGGTCCTCCTCGACGCGTTCGCTCCCGGGTCCGCAGCACTCCGGTCGCTCCGCACGACGTCGTGGGACGGCTTCCTGCCGAAAGTCGTCGGCGCCCTGCTCGAGCGTTCACGCGAGACGCGGCCGTCGGAGACGGACCTCGCCGCGCTGACGCAGCGGCTGCTCGAGATCGCCAACCAGTACGCGCCGCTCCTCGACGCCTACGCTCCCGTCCCCTGCGCGATGAACACGCTCCTGTTCCGCAACCGCCACAGCTTCGTCGGACCGGCGAGCCCGCTCGGGATCGAAGCGGTGAAGATCGACGACGACGAGCGCGATCACGGCTGGACGCGGTGGCTCGGCGCGCCGCCGCGCATCGTGGAGATCGACACCGATCACTTCTCCCTCGGCCTCGAGCCGGCGATCGGCGAGGTGGCCCGGCAACTGGTCGAAACGCTCGACCCGAGGGCCGAGGCCGTGTTCAACATCGTGTGCGACCATGTCCATCGCGTGCTGCCCGGCATCGCCCGCGAACGGATCACGCTTTCCAGTAGTCTTCGCGAGCTGGGAGCGAATTCGCTCGACCGCGTCGAAGTGGCGACGTTGACGATGGAAGACCTGAAACTGACAGTTGCGCCGACACAGCTCGCGTCCGTACAGAACATCGCCGCGCTCGTCGACGTGTTCCTGCGCCACCTCCGCGATCGCGACAACGGCGGCTCCGCACTCCGGAAGGAACCCTCTTGACGGTCGTCGTCACCGGCATGGGATTCCATGGCGCGCCGGCAGCGAACGTCGCCGGCTTCTCCGACGCGCTGCAGCGCGGCCGTGGGACGTTCGGCTGGACGCGTCTTCCCCGCACGGGGCGAGTACTCCCGGCCGCGCTCTACAACGGGAACGTCGATGCCGCTCCGGACCGCGAACGGCGTCTGCTCCGCGGACGGCCACCGGCAATGTACGCGAGCTGCGCCTCCGCCCTGGAGGCGCTCGGCTCGGCCGGCTGGAAGGACCGCGATTGCGCGATCGTCGTGGCCGGGTCCAACCTGCACCAGGCATATATCGCCGCGGCGTACGAGCGCTTCCTCGAACGGCCGGAGTATGTGAACCCGCGTTACGCCGCGACGTTCCTCGACACGACGCTGGTGGCGGCGGTGAGCGAGCTCGCTTCCCTCGGAGGCATCGGCCTCACCGCCGGCGGCGGCATGGCCAGCGGCAACGTCGCGCTCTTTCAGGCATGGACGCTCATTCGCTCCGGAAGTGCGCGGGCCTGCCTCTGCATCGGTGCGATGACCGACTTTTCCGAGCTGGAGCTGGTCGCGTTCACGAACATCGGCGCGCTGGCCCTTCCACCGGAAGACAGCGACCCCGAGGCGGCGTCGAATCCGTTCGACACGAGCAGCGGCGGCTTCACGTACGGGCAGTCTGCCGCGGCGGTCCTGCTCGAAAGCGCGGAGTCGGCCGCGGCGCGCGGGGTCACGCCGCTGGCCGAACTGGCCGGCGCCTCGATCGTGCTCGACGCCAATGCCGGCACCGAGGCGAACGCGGAGGGCGAGGCGGCGGCGATGCGCGGCGCGATGGCCGCGGCGGGAATCAGCCCCGGCGACGTCGACTACGTCAACACCCACGGCACCGGGACGCCCACGGGAGATCGCGTCGAATGCACCGCCATTCGCGACGCCGTCGGCACGCGCGCCGTCCTCAACGCGACGAAGGCGATCACCGGACACACGGTCAGTGCCGCCGGAGTGGTCGAGCTGGTCGCCACGGTCTTACAGATCAACGGCCGGTTCGTGCATCCCAATCCACGCCTGCAGTCGCCGGTGGATGAGACCCTGCGTTTCGCCGGCCGCGCGTCCGAGCCGCTGGCGATCGACGTGGCGCTGTCGAACTCGTTCAGCATCGGCGGCTTCAACACCTCGGTCGCGGTGAAGCGCGCATGAGAGTGGGGATCGAGGACCTCGGCGTCTACGGCGGACGCGCGTCGCTCGACGTGAACGAGCTCGCCGCCGCGCGCGGCCTCGACGTGGAGCGGATGCAGAACCTGCTGATGCGCGAGAAGACCGTGGCCCTGCCGTTCGAGGATCCGGTGTCGTTCGCGGTCAACGCGGCGAAGCCGGTCGTCGACCGCCTCGCCCCGGCGGATCGCGACCGGATCGAGCAGCTCATCGTCGCCACCGAATCGGGCGTCGACTTCGGGAAGCCGCTCTCCTCCTACGTCCACCACGCGCTCGGTCTCAGCCGCAACTGCCGCACGTTCGAGGTGAAGCACGCCTGTTACGCCGGCACCGCCGCGCTGCAGAGCGCCCTCGCGTTCTCTCACTCCGGACTCAGTCCCGGCGCGAAGTCGCTGGTCATCACCACCGACGCCGCCCGTCCGATCCCCAACACCTATGCCGAGCCGTCGCAGGGAGCCGCCGCGGTGGCGCTCCTCGTCGGCGAGAGCCCGCGCGTGCTCGAGATCGAGAAGGGGCGGAGCGGTTGCTACGGCTTCGAGGTGATGGACTCCTGCCGCCCGACGCCGGAGATCGAGACCGGCGACGCCGACCTCTCGCTGCTCACCTACCTCGAGTGCATCGAGAACAGCTTCCTCGCCTACCAGAAGAAAGCGCCGGAGGCGCGCTTCGGGACGTTCTTCGACTACCTCGCCTTCCACACCCCGTTCGGCGGGATGGCCAAGGGAGCACACCGCACGATGATGCGCAAGTTCGAGCGCGTGGCGCCGGCAGTCGTCGAAGAAGACTTCCGGCGCCGCCTCGAACCGTCGCTCCGCTATTGCGCGCGCGTCGGCAACGTCTACTCCGGCACGGTGTTCCTGGCGCTGGCGGGCGTGCTCGAAAGCGGCAGTTTCGACGGAGCCGCGAAACGGGTCGGCATCTTCTCCTACGGCTCCGGATGCTGCTCGGAGTTCTACAGCGGCCTGGCCACGAGCGAGTCGCAGCGGGCCGTCGCCGCCCACGGCCTGACGGCGCAACTGGACGCGCGCCACCGGCTCTCGATGGACGAGTACGACCGCCTGCTCGAGTTGCACCGGCGCATCCCGTTCGGCGCGCGCGATGCCGACCCCGAGGGTGCCGATTTCAAGCGCCACGTCGAAGGCCGGGGTCTGCTGGTCCTGCACAGAATCCGCGACTATCATCGGGAGTACCGATGGTCCTGAAGTACCGCCACGAAGGTCGCCTGCTGACGCTGACGATCGACCGCCCCGAGGCGCACAACGCCCTCGACGCGGAGTTGCTCGGCGAGCTTTCGGCCGCGCTCGACCGCGCCGAAACGGACGACGGCGTGCGCGTCGTCGCCATCGCCGGCCGGGCCGGGGTCTTCTGCAGCGGCGCCGACCTCGCCGGCAGCGGCGGCGGCACGCCGGCCGACACGGCGCGCCTCTACTTCCGCACGCTCCGCCGCTTCACGACCAGCCCGCGCATCATCGTCTCCGTCGTCGACGGAACCGTCCAGGCGGGCGGCGTCGGTCTCATCGCCGCGAGCGACTACGTCCTCTGCTCCGACTCCTCGACCTTCCGCCTGCCGGAAGTTCTCATCGGCCTCATCCCCGCCTGCGTGCTGCCGTTCCTCATCCGGCGGATCGGCGTCCACGGCAGCCAGATGCTGTCGCTGACCGCGCAGAAGCTCGACGCGCGGCGCGCGCTGGAGTTGCGGCTCGTCGACCAGGTCGCGCCCGACGTGAACGATGCGCTCCGCCGCTTCGTCCTCTCCGTCGACCGCATCCCCGAGCAGGCGGTGGCGTCGCTCAAGAGCTATGTCCAGCAACTCGCGCCGGTCACCGACCGTGAAGAGGAGCTGGCCGTCGCGCGCATCGCCGCGCTGATGGAAGACCCGAAGAGCCTCGGCCTGGTGCAGGAGCTCGTCCACCACGGCCTCTGGCAGGAGGGCCGCCGGTGAGCGCGGTCGTCCATCTCACCCACCCGCTCCCGCACGTCGCCGTCATCGAGCTGGCGGACCGGAAGCACAGCAATCAGTTCACGCACGAGCTGGTGGTCGGCCTGGCGGAAGCGCTCGACGAAGCGCAGAAGAACGAAGACGTTCATGCGGTCGTACTGCACGGCTACGGAACGGTGTTCTGCACCGGCGGGACGCGCGACGAGCTGCTCGGGATCTTCGAGCAGCGGATCCGGTTCGACGACATGCCGCTGTATCGCCTGCTGCTCGATTGCGAGCTCCCGGTCATCGCCGCCATGCAGGGGCACGCCCTCGGCGGCGGCTTCGTGATGGGCCTCTTCGCCGACGTAATCGTGCTTGCCGAAGAAGCCGTCTACAGCGCGAACTTCATGAAGTACGGGTTCACCCCCGGCATGGGCGCGACCCTGATCCTGCCGGAGAAGCTCGGCCCGGCGCTCGCCTCGGAAATGCTCCTCACCGCCGAGGGCTATCAGGGAGGAGAGCTCGCGCGCCACGGCATCGGGCCGCGCGTGGTCAAGCGCAACGACGTCATTCCGCTCGCACTCCGCCTGGCGCGTGACATCGCCGACAAGCCGCGGGTGTCGCTCACGCTGCTCAAGCGGCACCTCACCGCGCGCATTCGCGAGGCGCTGCCGGGGACGGTCGCGGCGGAGCTGAAGATGCACGAAACGACGTTCGCCCGCGCCGAGGTGCGCGAGCGCATCGAAACGCGGTTCGGAGAATAGATGGTCCTCACCGCCGCGATGTTCGGCAACCCGGAGTTCCTTCGCGATCACGGCGTCCGCTACGCGTACGTTGCGGGCGCGATGGTCAAGGGGATCGCCTCGGCGGAGATGGTCGTGCGGATGGCGAACGCCCGCCTGCTCAGTTTCTACGGCTCGGGAGGACAGCGGCTCGAGACGATCGACGCGGCGGTCGCGCAGATCCGCTCCGGCACCATTCCGGGCGCGCCGGCCGGCGTGAACTTCCTGCACAACATGCTCATGCCGACGCTCGAGGACGAGCTGGTCGACCTCCTCTTCCGGCATGACGTGCGCGTCGTCGAAGCGGCCGCGTTCATCGACGTCACCCCGGCGCTGGTCCGCTATCGCTGCAAAGGACTGCGCGAGCGCGCCGACGGCTCGGTCGAAGAGCGGCACCGGATCGTCGGGAAAGCATCGCGCCTCGAAGTCGCCGGGCGCTTTCTCGCCCCTCCGCCGGCGGAGATCGTCCGTTCGCTCTTCGAGAGCGGCCGCATTACCGCGGAAGAGGCAAAGCTCGCGCAGCGCGTTCCGCTCGCCGGCGACGTCTGCGCCGAGGCCGATTCGGCCGGTCATACCGACAAGCGCGTGGCGGTGGTGCTCGTCCCCGAGTTCCTGAAATTGCGCGACGTGTCGCGGATGCGCCATGGCTACCTGGCCAGGCCCCGCATCGGGCTGGCCGGCGGTCTCGGCACGCCGGAAGCGATCGCCGCTGCCTTCGTCCTCGGCGCGGAATTCGTCCTCACCGGTTCCATCAACCAGTGCACCGTCGAGGCGGGAACGAGCGACACCGTGAAAGACCTCCTCGCCGCGGCAGGCTCGCAGGACTTCGACATGGCCCCCGCGGGAGACATGTTCGAGATCGGCGCGCGCATCCAGGTGCTGCGCAAAGGCGTCCTGTTTGCCGCCCGCGCGAACCGGCTGTACGACCTCTACCGGCAGCTCGCGGACATCCACGATCTCGACCCCGCGACGCGCCGCACGATCGAGGAGACCTACTTCCACGGCCGGACGTTCGACGAGGTGTGGCAGGAGACGCAGTCGTACTACGCGCGCGTCGCACCGTCGGAGATCGAGCGCGCGGAGAAGAACCCGAAGCAGAAGATGGCCATGATCTTCCGCTGGTACTACGTCCACAGCAACCGCCTGGCGCTCTCGGGCGCACCGGAAGGGCGCGTCGATTACCAGATCCACTGCGGGCCTGCGATGGGAGCGTTCAACCGCTGGGCGCACGGCACGCCGCTCGAAAACTGGCGGAACCGGCACGCCGACACCATCGCCGAAGCGCTGATGACCGGCGCCGCGGCGCATCTCGAACAGAGCTACAGCCGCATCGCCGGCCGCGCGGAGAGAAAAGAGGAAGCATGTCTGAGCCGTACCGACTGATCCGCGTCGACCGCCGCGGCGCGGTCGCCGAGGTCGTCCTGAACAACCCCGGCAAACTGAATGCGATGCAGCCGGCCTTCTTTCACGAGCTCGCCGACGCCTTCGCCCGGCTCTCCGCCGACGATTCCGTCTCCGTCGTCCTGGTGTGGAGCGAAGGGCGCGTCTTCAGCGTCGGCCTCGACCTGAAGGAGGCGATGGGACTGATCCCCGACCTCGACGCCACCGCGAGCACGGCCGCGCGCAACCGCGCCCTCTACCGGATCATCCGCGACTTCCAGTCGTGCTTCACGGCCGTGCGCCGCTGTCCCAAGCCGGTCGTCGTGGCGATCCACGGCATGTGTCTCGGCGGCGGCCTCGACCTCGCGACCGCGTGCGATATCCGTCTCGCCTCGGCCGACGCGCTCCTGGCCATCCAGGAGACGAAGATGGCCATGGTCGCCGACCTCGGCACGCTGCAGCGCATCGGCCGCATCTGCGGGCGGGGCTTCATCCGCGAGATGGCCTTCACCGGCAGCATGATCCCCGCGCAACGCGCACACGCCGCAGGACTGGTGAACGAGGTCTATCCCGACCGCCCGTCGCTGCTCGAGGCCGCGCGGGTGATGGCCGCGACCATCGCCGCCAACTCCCCCTTCGTGCTGCAGGGCGTCAAGCAGGTGCTCGACCATGCCGAGAGCCATACGGAGGAAGAGGGGCTCGAGTACGTCGCGCAGTGGAACACGAACTTCTTTCTCAGCAGCGACCTCGACGAGGCCCTGCAGGCATTCATGGAAAAACGCGACCCCCGCTTCACGGGCGAATAGTCTGGGCGGGACTCGTACACCACGTCCGGATGTCGTCGACGAGCCTCTCCAGGAACGCGGCTCGATTCGTCTGCAGGAAAAAATGATCGCCCGGCATCATCTCGAGACGGAACGGCCCGCGCGTCAGCTGCTGCCATTCGAGCAGATCCTCGCGTCCGACCGAGCGGTCGCCGATTCCGCCATAGACCATCAGCGGCCAGTCCCCCTGCGACCGCGGCGTGAAGCGGTACGTCTCGACGACCTTCAGGTCGGCGCGCAGGATCGGCAGGAACATCGCCATCAGCTCCCGGTCGTCGAGCACCTCCTTCGGGATGCCGCCATAGCGCTCCAGGAGCACCTCGAGGAGCTCGTCGTCGGGAAGGAGATGCCGCCGCTCCGTCGTCCCGGAATGGCGATGCGGCGCGCGGCGCCCCGAGACGACCAGCAGATCGGTGCGGAGACGCCGGTCCGCGAGCGCGTGCGCGAGCTCGAACGCCAGCAACGCCCCCATGCTGTGCCCGAAGATCGCCAGCGAAGGCGCCGGCGGCAGGGTGAGCAACACATCGGCAAGCTCCCAGACGATGCTCGAAGCATTGCCGCGGAGCGGCTCGAAATGCCGCGATTCCCGCCCCGGAAGACGGACGGAGCAGACCTCGATGTACGGCGGAAGCTCCTTCGTCCAGGGATGAAACACCGTCGTCCCGCCCCCCGCGTGAGGGAGACACACCAGCCGCACGGCGGGTGCACTCGTCCGGCGCGAGATCGCGAGCCAGTCACGGTTCGTCATCACCCGGAGCGTAGCAGATGACGCGGTCCGTTCTCCCTCCCGGCGAGGTGCACGTCTGATGGTCGCGAAGGAGTGCTCGCTGGCGAGATATGCCAGAATCGGCGGCGATGAGCAATCGCCGGGTGCTTCACGCCGCCGCGCTTGCGTTTCTTCTCAGCCGGGGCTTGTTTTTCCTCCTCGTCATCGTTGGCTCACAGATCTCGTTCATCGGAAAAGTCTACGGGGGCTCGGTCTGGGAGACCCGGATCGATCTGCAACACGAGCGCGTCATTCCGGAGCTGGTCCGGGTGGCCATGGTCGGCGATGCGTGGTGGTACCGGTCCATTGCGAACGACGGATACGTGTCGCGAGCCGATGCGGCCGGCGTTCCCAACTACGCCTTTTTCCCGCTCTATCCACTGCTGGTTCGGGCGACCGGATCGAGCGAGTTCGCCATCAGCGGGATGATCCTCTCGAACCTCGCTTTTGCGTGCGCCCTGGTGCTCCTCGGCCACGTAGCGTTGCGCTCCGGTCTCGATGAAGACGATGCCGAACGGGCGATCTTCCTGCTGGCCTTCTTCCCGACCAGCTATTTCTGTTCGTTGCCCCTGCCGGAATCGCTGTTTCTGGCCCTGTCGCTGGGAAGTGTGCTGGCGGCTCTCCGGATGCGCTGGGGCGTCGCCGGACTTCTCGGTGGTCTGGCGGCGCTGACACGCGTGCCGGGAATCCTGCTGTTGCTGCCGCTCGCACTCATTTACCTGCACAGCGGAGAACGGTCCCGCGCAAAGGCACTGTGGCTGTTCCTGGTGCCCCTCGGCACGGCCGCGTTCATGACCTACCTCTACGTGCATACCGGCAACGCTCTGGCGTTCGTTGCGATCCAGCAGAACTGGTCACGCAAAGCAGGCGCCTTCTGGACGCCGCTCGTCAACTATCTGGCGCGTCCTGACGTCGCCGGCGAGCCGTGGAATCTGATCGGCCTGAACTTCGCGTTTGCCGTTCTCCTGCTGGCGGCCGCCTGCGGATTGCTTTGGCAGCGGCGGTGGGATCTCGGCGCGTATGCACTTGCGTCGGTTCTCCTCCCGCTGAGCACCGGCTCTCTCCAGTCCCTCGGACGTTATGCCGTCGTCGTTTTTCCGGTCTATCTGTGGTTGGCGCTCGCGGGTCGCAGGCCTCTGTACGACCGGTTGCTCCTCGCCGCACACGTCACGATCTTCGGCTGGCTCACCGCCATGCTGATCCTGCGCGTCGACTTCGCGCTCGCGTGAGCCTCCTTACGGCGGGACGCCGTGCGCCGGCGAGACGCCGCCGCGCCAGCCCGCGCGACGCGGGCGCTCCACGCACGGACGCCGGTTCGCGAGACTGTGGTCGTGCGCGGAAATGCCGGCGTCTCGGTAGACACGCAATGGTCGGTTCGCGAGCACTGTAGGCTGACGTTTCGTTCCAATACGCGAACGCGTGGCTCGCCATGACCGCGGTCATGCGCCGGAGCGCCGACGTCGCGTCGGCTGGCCCGGCGGCGTCTCGCCGGCGTGCGGCGTCTCGCCGCCGGGGGATCACCCAACCCACGGCCAATCCCGCAGTCCCGCCTTGCCCGGATTGTCGCGTATGTACGCCGCGGTCGACGTCCACTCCCTCGGCGATCGGATGATCCGGTCGAAGTACTCCTTCTGCCAGACCTTTCCGCCGATCTCATGGGCCGTGTACGACTTCCACGAGTGCATGATCCACGGCACGTCGTCCCCGCGAACGACGTGAAACATGACGTGGACGTGATTCGGCATCACGCACCACGAATGCAGTGTGTACCGCTCGCCATCGAAGTATTTCAGCGCTCCCGCGACGAGCTCACCGTGCTCACGCAGGATGCAGGAGCCCCAGTGTTGATCGAGGTGCCAGTCGAGGCGCAGCGAGAATGCAGCGTCGAGCTTTGCCCGATCTACCGCGGTCCTGCAATCGCGAAGCGATTGCACACGCTCGCGCCGGAGGTTGTCGGCGACATCAGGAGGAAGTGAATCGTGGAGGCGGAAGGTGATGAAGTAGACGGCGTTGTCGACGCGCCAGTGGGGCAGGCATCCCCGGGAATGGATTCGCAGTTCGGTGGGGGGAGGGATGAAGTTGTCGTGTCTCATGCAGGCTGGCGAGCGACGCAGCCGATGAGGAAAAGGACGACGGCGAGAGGATAGCACCGAACCGGCGGCGAGACGCCGCCCGCCGACGGGACGTCGCCGGTCCAGCCGACGCGACGTCGGCGCTCCACGCACGGACGTCGGTTCGCGAGACCGCGATTCGTGCGCGGAATGCCGGCGTCTCGGTAGACACGCAATGTTCGTTCGCGAGGATCGTTCCGATACGCAAACGCGCGGATCGCCATGACCGCGGTCATGCGCTGGAGCGCCGACGTCGCGTCGGCTGGCCCGGCGGCGTCTCGCCGGCGTGCGGCGTCTCGCCGCCGGGGTCAATCCACGCTCACTCGGCCATCAGCACCGCCGGCGGCAGCAGCCATTCCAGGGCGGCGAATCCGTCGCCGTAGCGCAGGCCGTAGAGGCCTCCCTTTTTCAGCTCCGTGCTGGCGCCGAAGCCGGAGCCGGTGATGGTGGCGGCGATGGTGGAGAGGTTCGGTTCGTGGCCGACGAAGATGAGGTATTGGGCGGTTGTTGCGGAGAGGAGGCGTCGGAAGTCGCCGACGCCGGCGGCGGGGGTGAGGGCGGAGGTTGGGGTGACCGGGATTGTGCCTTCGTATGCTTTCGAGACCCATTCCGCGGTCTGGGCGCAACGGACCAGCGGGCTGGTGTAGATCGCGGCGGCGCGCGGGAAGATGCGTCGGATCGCGGGGGCGATTTTTTCCATGCGCCGGTGGCCTTCGTCCGTCAGCGCCCGCTCTTCATCCGGTTTCGCGCCCTTCGGCTCGGCGACTCCATGCCGAAGCAGAATGAGAAACTTTTCGTTGTCTGCGAGCTTCAACGCATCTCCCTTCACATCGTCTCCTATGGCACGGCGCTCGGGGCAAGTGCCATGCCCATGGGACGGTCAGGTCATTCATCCAGAATCGAGGCGTTCACCACCTTCTGGCCCGCCAGGGACACACGGAAGGCGTAGATCGTGATTGCGCCGAGGACGGCCAATTCGATGAGGTAGGGAGTGGCGTACCAGGCGGCGAGGTCGGTGGTGGCGGGGAAAAAGCCCCAGAGGTGGTTGTAGAAGAAGATGGAGACGAGGGTCAGGAGGCCGTAGCGGATGAGGGCGAACATCAGGATGGTCGGGAAGAGGAGGCCGGTGAGGTAACCGAGCGGAGTGCCGTCGCCGAAGTTGAGGTTCAGGGCGAAGTAGAAGATGAGCCAGCTCAGGGCGAAGGCGAGACGGTTCCGGCGGGTGAGCAGGGCCAGAAAGAGGACGACGGTGAGGAGGATCAGCGCGAACATCAGCGCGCCGACGGTCTGGGTGAGCAGCAGCAGGACGGCGCCTCTCGCCCCGTCGAGTCCCTGGCTGAAGAGCAGCGGTGAGTGCAGGGCCGGCCTGGCGATCGGCCGGCCGAGGAGCGGCGGGAGGATGAGGATGAGGTGGTTGGCGAGGATGGAGGCCATGCCGAGCGCCCCCCCGATCAGGATGTCCCGCCCGACCAGCGGGTTCCGCACGTCGCCGGCGAGGAGTCTGCTCCACGAGATCAGTCCCTCGGGCCACCGCCGCCGGACGAACGGTTCGAGCGCGAGGTAGAGCAGGGCGAGCAGGGCCGCCCAGTAGACCGCCGACTGCAAGCCGGCGACGAGCAGCCCCACCTCGTCGACGGCGGCGACGTGGTGGGCCATGAACAGCCAGAACAGCATCCGGTTGAAGAAGATGAAGAGCGCCAGCCGGAACGCGCCGCGCCGGTCGCCGCGGCCCATCCGGACGTTCTTCCACGCCAGCAGCGCGGCCAGAGTCATGGCCCCGAAGTAGAAGACCATGAGGACGATGCCGAACGTATCCTCCCCCGCAGAGGGAAGCGTCCCCACCTCCCGCTCCGCTTTTCGCCACGGAGGGATCACCTCGAACCAGACCGGCAGACCGCGATACGACGCGGCTTCGATGCGCAGCGGCAGGCCGGGACGGGCGGGATGGACGCCGGTCCAGGAGAGCCGCTCGTCACTGTGCTGCGGCGGTGTCCAGCGCGGCGTGGCCGGACGGAAGTCGTCGATCTTCAGGCCGGCGCGCTCGAAGAAGCGCGGCCAGTCGGTACGCGTGCGCGCCTCCGCCGCGGTCTCTTCCTGCGGGGGGACGGCTTCGAAGGAGAACAGCCGGCCGGTGGTGTCGAGACGCATCGTGACCATGCCGGAATATCGGGCAGGCGGGTCTCCGGCGCTGATGCTCCAGTAGTCGGCCGGAACGAGCGGAGCGGGGCTGCGGCGGTGCCAGAAGTAGATGGTGGGAAGCGGTGCCTGGCGGAAGCGTTCCCATTTGTCCGCCGCCCGGTCGTGTTTCATGACGTAGTTGACGACCGCGTAGTCGATGCTGAAGCCGGAGGCGGTGTCCGCCGGCGGCGTCGTGTAACCCGCCGCATCGGTGTAGGTCTCAGCGCGGGCGTTCAGGAGCTCGGGGGAAAGCGGGAGCGGGACGAAGTGCACGAGCGAGGTCTTCTCCGCCAGGAAGGCCCCCACGACTATGCCGGCGAAGATCGCAAGCAACAGGAGCACAGCAACCCGAGGACGAAGAATCCCCGCCTTCGCCGAAGCGGCGACCATCTGCGGCGACGGCGTCTCCCCCGCCGCGAGCGCCGCCGCGAGCGGATCGCCGCCGGGAAGCGAGGCCGCGACCTGCAACGCCGAGGAAGGACGATGGGCCGGATCCTTCTCCAGACAACGGAGGATCACCCGCTCCACGAGCGGATCGAGATCGGTGACCCACGACGACGGCGTCACCGGTGACGTATCGCCGAGGCGGACGCGCACGATCTCCGGCGGCGTGGTCGCGGCGAAGGGGCGGTTGCCGGTAAAGGCCTCGTAGAGGACGAGGCCGAGAGCGTAGATGTCGGAGCGGGTGGTGAGCTCGCCCCCCGCGAGCTGCTCCGGTGCCATGTAGGCGGGCGTGCCGATCATCGCCTCGCGCCCGCTGACTCCCTCGGACAAGGCCGCCACGCCGAAGTCGGCGATGCGGACGTCGCCGTGCTCGTCGATCATGACGTTGGCCGGCTTGAGGTCGCGATGGAGCACGCCGGCGGCGTGGATGGCGGCCAGTCCGGCGCACAACTGCCGGGCGGTCTGCAGGGCCTTGTCGAGCGGCAGGCGGCCGATCCGCTTGAGCAGCGAGGAAAGCTCTTCGCCGCGGACGTACTCCATCGAGAGGAAGTGCATCCCGGCGTGCTCGCCGATGTCGTAGACGCGGCAGACGTGGCGATGGGTGATCTGGCGCGCCAGGCTGACCTCGCGATGGAAGCGCGCCAGGGCGGCGCCGTGGGCGGAGAGCGATTCGGCCAGGAACTTCAGTGCCACCGGCTGGCCGAGCTTGAGGTCGTCGGCGCGGTAGACCTCCCCCATCCCTCCGCGGCCGAGGAGACCGACGATGCGATAGCGGCCGGCGACGATGTCGCCGGGGATGAAGCGGGCGTTGTCGATGCCGCGCCGCGGCGCCGGCACGACGTCCGCCGGGAGGGTGGCGATCTCCGCGGGGTCGAGCCTCACCGGCGTCTCGAGGAAATCGTGGTCGACGCGCGCGAAGCGAAGCATCGACTCGACCTCGGCGCGCAGTTCGGCGTCGCCCGCGCATCGCTCGTCGAGAAAGCGCTGCCGGGCGTTCTCTTCGAGCTCGAGCGCCTCTGCGAAGAGCTCGTCGACGCGGCGCCAGCGGTCGTTCTTAATGGCTCCCTCCTTCGGCCAGCTCGCGGTAGAGCCACGCCTTGGCGCGGGTCCATTCGCGGCGGACGGTCATCGGGGAGATTTCGAGGACCTTGGCCGTCTCTTCGATCCCGAGACCGACGTAGTAGCGAAGCTCGACGACGCGTCCCTTCTGCGGATCGAGCGCTTCGAGCGCGCGCAGCGCGTCTTCGAGGGCGAGATGGTCGATCGGCTGCTGCTGCACGATGGTCGCCGCCGCGGCGTCGAGCGGGACGTGGACCGCCCCCGCGCCGCGCTTGGCGCGCAGATGGGCGCGGGCATGGTCGGTGAGGATGTGCCGCATCACCTGCGCGCAGACGGCGTAAAAGTGCCTGCGGTCCTGCCACGACGGAGGCTCGCTGCCGCAGAGCCGCATGAACGCTTCGTGCACGAGCGCCGTCGGCTGCAGGGTATGTCCCGGCTTCTCTGCCCGGAGCTGCCGGGCCGCGATCCGCCGCAGCTCGGCGTAGACCAGCGGCGTCAGCCGCTCCAGCGCGGCCTCGTCGCCACGGGCCCAGTCAGCCAGCAGCCGGGTGACGTCGGACATGGAGGGATGGTAAGGCAGAAGGCAGAGGGCAGAAGGCAGAAGGATGCACGCGCCGACTTCCACACCTTCTGCCTTCTGCTTTCTGACTTCTGCCTTACGGTGAACACTTTCGCCTCCGGACGTCGCTTCCTCCCATGAAGTCGAAGAAAAAGGAGCGAAATCATGTCTGGACTGAACGAAGAGAATCGCCGCCGCATACTCGCGGGGGTTTGCCTGGCAGGTCTCGCACTCTTTCTGCTCACCAACCCCTTCACGCAGTTGATGGCCCGCGGCGCGAGGGCGGCGTCGGTTACGGCCATCGCGCTGGCCGGTTTCGTCACGCCCATCCAGATGGCGCTGATGATCGGATCGGTCTTCGGGATCGTGCAGTTGCTGCGGAAGAGGGCGGACCGGGCAGGCCTGATCGGCGGGACGCTGGCCCTGATGGGGTGGACGGCGGGGACGCGCATCAACGTCGTCAACCAGCTCGACGCGCTGTTGCAGACCGGCGTCTCCGGCCTGCCGGGGAATGCGCTGGAGAAGATGTTCGAGGCGGCGCCGATCGTCTGGGTGAGCATCGTCCCGGTCGGCCTGATGTTCCCGATCGGGCTGATCACGCTCGGCGTGACGTTGTTCGTGGCACACCCGGTCAGCCGGTGGATCGGCGCATTGCTGGCGGTCGGCGGTGTGCTCTTCCCCGTCGGACGTGCGGTGGGGATCGAGTGGGCCTGGAGCGCGTGCGACCTGGTGCTTGGCGCGACCTTCGCGCTGATCGGCTGGCAGATCCTGACGCGGCCGGAGCTCTGGCGCGGCGAAGCCGCGGAGCGGGAGGAGGAGGTGGTGCCGATTTTTCCCGGTCATGCTGAGCTACAGAGAGTTCCATAAGAAACGGTCACTCCCCTTACGGCGGGACGCCGTCCGCCGGCGAGACGCCGCCGGTCCAGCCCGCGCGACGCGGGCGCTCCACGCACGGACGCACGGTTTGCGATGAATGAAGCCATGCGTCGCTTCGATACACGGTCGGTCGATTTTGCGAGGACCGCGGTCATGCGCCGGAGCGCCGACGTCGCGTCGGCTGGACCGGCGGCGTCTCGCCGGCGGACGGCGTCTCGCCGTAAGGGGAGTGACCTCAGGAGCCCGCCCCCATGCGATAGTTGTCCGCATGGCCGCTGATGTTCGTACCGTCTACCGCGCGTGCAATCTCTGCGAGGCGATCTGCGGGCTGGAGATCGAGGTCGACGGGCCGCGGATCGTTTCGATTCGCGGCGACGACGACGATCCGTTCAGCCGGGGGCACATCTGTCCGAAAGGCGTCGCACTGCTGGACATTCATGAGGATCCGAACCGGCTGCGGCGGCCTCTCAAGAGAAACGGCACGGAGTGGACGGAGATCTCATGGGACGAGGCGTTCGAGCTGGCGGCGGAGCGGCTGGCGGGGCTGCAAACTGCGCATGGGAGCGACAGCGTCGCGTTCTACGCCGGCAATCCGACCGTGCACAACGTCGGGACGGCGTTCGGCGTCGGCCAGCTCGCGCGGGTACTGCAGACGCGGAACGCGTTCAGCGCGACGTCGGTCGACCAGTTGCCGCAGCAGCTCGCGTCGTTCCTGATGTACGGCCACCAGTTCCTGATCCCCATCCCCGACATCGACCGCACCGACTATTTCCTCATCCTCGGCGGGAATCCCGTGGCGTCGAACGGCAGCCTGATGACCGCGCCCGGCGTGGCGCGGCGGCTGGCTGCGATCCGCGAGCGCGGCGGGAAGGTCGTGGTGGTCGACCCGCGGCGGACGGAGACGGCCGGGATCGCGGGCGAGCATCACTTCATCCGGCCGGCGACCGATGCGGCGCTGCTGATGGCGTTGATCAACACAGTGCGCGATGAGGGGCTGTTCCGCGTTGCCCACCCTGAGCAGCTCGACGGCCTGGAGACCGCGCTGGCGGCGATGGCCGCCTTCACGCCGGAAGCGGCGGCGCCGGTCACCGGCATCGACGCGGAGACGATCCGCCGCATCGCCCGCGAATTCGCCGCGGCGCCGGCGGCGGTCTGCTACGGCCGCGTGGGGACGGCGCTCCAGAGTTACGGGACGCTGAACCAGTGGCTGATCCAGCTCGTGAACCTCGTCACCGGAAACCTCGACCGCGAAGGGGGCGCGCTGCCGACCCAGCCGCTGATCCCGCTCACCGGGCCGGGGACGCGGGCCGGGCATTACGGGCAGTGGCGTTCGCGCGTGCGCGGATTGCCGGAGTCGGGCGGCGAGCTGCCGGTGGCGGTGCTGGCGGAGGAGATCCTCTCGCCGGGAGTGGGGCAGATCCGCGGGCTGGTCACGGTGGCCGGCAATCCGGTGCTCTCCACTCCCGACGGGCGCGGGCTCGACGAGGCGCTGGACACGCTCGATTTCATGCTGGCGGTCGACATCTATCTGAACGAGACGACGCGCCACGCCGACCTGATCCTGCCGCCGGCGTCGAGCCTCCATCACGATCACTACGACCTGGTCTTCAGCGCCTTCGCGGTGCGGAACGTGGCCCGGTTCAACGCCGCGATCTGGCCGCGGCCGGACGACGAGCGGTACGACTGGGAGATCTTCCGCGAGCTCTGCATCCGCCTGGCGGCAAAGCTGGGGCAGGAGCACAAGCCGCTGCTGTCGACGGCCGAAGTCGTGGCCCGGCGGGTGAACAAGGCCGCCGCTTACGGGGTGTCATTCGCGACGCTCGCCGAAGCGCCGCACGGACTCGATCTCGGCGCCCTCCAGCCGTCGCTCTTCGCGCGGCTGGAGACACCGGACCGGAAGGTCCACTGCGCGCCGCCGGAGCTGCTCGCGGACATCCAGCGGTTCCGGAATGAAGACCGCGGCTCCGGCAGCTTCACACTGATCGGCCGCCGCCACCTGCGCAGCAACAATTCGTGGATGCACAACTCCCATCGGCTGATCAAAGGGAAGGCCCGCGACCAGTTGCTCATGCATCCCGCCGACCTCGCGTCGCTCGGCCTCACGGACGGCCAGCTCGTCGAAGTCCGCGCAACCGCCGGCGCGGTGCGGATCGCGGTACAGGCCACCGACACCATGATGCGCGGCGTCGTCAGCCTCCCCCACGGCTTCGGCCACACCCGCCCCGGCACCCGCCTCGGCCTGGCGGAACAGAACCCGGGCGTGAGCTACAACGACCTGACCGACACCCGGGCCGTGGACGCGGTCTCCGGAAACGCGGCGCTGAACGGGGTCAGGGTGGAGGTGGTGGCGGTCTGAGAGGGCGGGGGAATGGGACCAATGGGACCAATGGGACCGATGGGACAGATGGGACAGATGAAAGTCCCATTCGTCCCATAGGTCCCATAGGTCCTATCAAGAACGCGCTCGGCACGGGAGGCGCTATCCTGACCGCGAACCGCCATGCAGGAAACCCGTGAAGCCGTCATCGATCCGGAACAGCCCTACCCGCTGCGCGCAGGGTTGCGCTACGAATTGTCGCCCTACACGCTGGCCAAGCTGGAAAAGCTGGCGCGTGCAAAGTTCGAGATCGGCCGCTTCACCAGCGACGATTTCATCGGATCGGAAAACGCCGACGAAGCCGCGCTGCGAAACCTCGCCCAGAGCGTGAACGCCAGCAGCGAGATCGAGGGCGAAGAAATCCCTGCCCACAAACTCGACCTCGCCCTCGCGGCCGCGACCCGTCCGTCCGCGCGGCGGATCGACGAGGAGCTCGAGCAACGGACCCTGGCCGTCTCCTCGATCATCCGCACGCTGCTCTGGGCCCTGCTCGATCCCCCGCGCGAATTTCTCAGCTTCGATTTCGTGCTCGAGATCCACCGGCGGATGTTCGAGTCGACGAATCCCGAGGTTGCCGGACGGATCAAGACCAAACGGGTGGCGATCGAAGGCAGCCAGTACGCCGTGAAGACCCTTCCACCGGCAAAGTCGGAGCCGTTCCTGCGCGAGCTTTGCGACCGTGCGAACGCAAGCCTGGCTGCTGCCGATACCTCGCGCTTCCTGACGACCGCCGAATTCATCCTCGACTTCCTGGCCATCCATCCCTTCCACGACGGCAACGGAAGAACGGCGCGGCTGCTCTCCACGTATCTGCTGGAACGCAGCGGATACCACTTCGCCCGCTTCTATCCGCTGGACAGCGTGATCCTCGAGAACCGGGACGCGTACTACGAGGCCCTGTTTCGCGCGCAGCAGCGCTGGTATCAGCCCGACGAAGACCTGACGCCGTGGATCGAGCTCTACACGGACATGGTGTTCAACCAGTACGTGCGCGCGCTCCAGAGGGTGAAGGACGCACACGTGCGGCAGCGGTGACGCGAAGGTCGATCCTCAGCGTCCGCGAATATGGTTCGACTCGTCATGAACGCCGCTTCCGTGATCTGCCCCCGCTCTTACGCAGTGCACGCTGTCCTGCGGCTGCTTCGCCCTCTCCGTCTGTCACGCGCCCAAAGCGCCCGTTTCAGTCGCTCATCCCATGCCGCCGGATCGCGTTTTCCCCATATCCTGCCACGTTCGGCGTCGATTGCGCGTTGTTCGCGCCCGCCGTGCGCCCCCTCCCAACCTTCGCCGTTCGATACTTTCCCCACGTAGGCCCGCGGCTTCGTCCAACTTAACTCTTTCCCGCATCCTGACCGTCCCGCTTCACTCGTTCTTCGATCTCGGCCGGTCCACGCGTTCGGCACGATCATCGTGTCGCCCGGATGCAGGAAAGAGTCCTATGAGTTAGGTGCTGGCCACGGGCCACGATTCCGGGTCGCGACTCGCGTGCATACATGCGAGAACGACGATCTCTTGCGGATCGATCACGTAGAAGATGAGATACGGAAAACGATGAACGACTGCTCTTCTGATTCGGCCGCGGACGATTTGATGTGCTCGAGAATTCTCGGCGATGCGAGCGACCGCCGCGTCGACCTCTTCGAGAAACTCATCACCCAGGCCAGGCCTGCGTTCCTCGTACCAGACGAACGCACTCTCGACGTCGTGGTCGGCTGAGGGCTTGAATCGGACGAGACTGCTCACTTGGCCTTGCGCAGCCGTTCGCGAATCTCTTCCCAGGCTACTCCTTCCCCGGGATTCGACTCGTGCGCCGCGAGGCGGCGATCGAGTTCCTCGGCCTGCTTCGCCGTGACCGGCAGCCGTTCCGGATCGGCGGCGATGCTGTCCCACAGCCTCTCGACAATCTCGAGACGTTGAGGAAGTGGAAGCTTGGTGAGCTCGTCGATCGCAGTACTCATGCCGTTTGTAACGTACTCCGATGGGAGGTCAAATTCCAGCACCCAACTTGAAATCGGCGGCGGCTCCGGGGTCCGGTTTGCGGCGTAGCGCCGGCGCGGCTGTCGTCGAGGCTTCCTGTTTATTGTAGGCAGCTCGGCTGCCAGGCCGAAGCCGGGCCGCAACAGCTTCAGCGAAGTTGGGCGAAGCTACGGGAGCAGCCAGAAGATCTGGTCTAACGTAAGGAACGCCATGCAGCACGCTTTTTCATCGAAATCTGCAGAAGCTGCGACGCCGTGACCGAAGGAATGACGCGAGAGCTTAGCTGGCATTCCCGGTTCGAAAGACGCGAAGTACGATTCACGAAGGTACTGGATGAACCGTATCGGAAGAAGCCAACTATATTCGTGGAGTTCGGCACTCCGTCCTTCGATTAGGCGCTGCGTCAGGTTCGTGGGTGTTGCTCGCTCTCGCGCTGCGACGCTTGCATGCACTTCTCGCATGAGACCCTCTATACGTGGCAGGACGATAGCGGTGGCGCTTACGTAGTCACCTTCGGCAAACTCGGTAGCGGCATGCCTGAGAAGCTGGAGGTGCGCTTGGAACGGCGTCTTCTTTGACCAATTCTCGATCAGCTCCGTCAACCGTACCTGCATAAATGTACGCACGTCGGGTAACAGGAGATTGAGGTCCAGTCTGCTACGCGCGAAACTGAGGACCTTATCTCGAAGTTCGAACGGTAGCGAGGAGAACGGAAACCACCCACTGCTAATCAAGAAGGCCCAATCCTCGTCTGTCAGGCGAAAGAGCGCCTGATTCATGAGATATGCGGCGCAAGCACCGAGTAGCCTCCACAGATCGTAGGGGCGACGATAACCGGCGTCGTGAAACGGGAAAAAGTCGAAGAATAAGCCCTTCCGCCAGCCTTGCGAAAAGACGATCACCAACGCTACGTCTTGAGGCACATCAACACCCTCGAACCGAAGTTCAGTGACATCAGCGATATCGCGCTGACGCACTTCCGCTCCAGCCTTGACCGGTCCCGCGGCACGAATCTGCGCGACCTGCGTCAATTCGTTGACGTAAACCGTCGCGGTGAGGTCTTGACGGATGAGCGCTACTAGATGGTCGACGGTCGATGCCCAGATTCCGGCGCTGCTCGGTAACGCCCGCACGATCTTGGCCGGCCAGTGATCCATGCGTACGAAGAAGCGTTCGCCGTCTTCGGAGGAAAGAAACTCCCGAGCGACGACTTGTACTATCTGACCCTCGAGGGCGCTCGTGCGAGAGTATCCGAGCGGCTTCTGATCGAGCGTGATCTCGTACGGCACGTCTCATTCTACGCCGCTGGTTTCTACGTCCGTCCAACGTCCTTGGTAAAGCTGCGGCGGGCTTCACGTGCGAGGAACGACGCGGCGCGACGGCCGCCGCGACCAACGACATGCTCGGCGGCGGCGATCTGCGGCCGGCGTGACGCCGTGACGGTTGGCAATGACGTAGGCAACTCGGCTGCCGGACCGGACAACTGCCCGCCGACAGCTACGCAACCATGTTCCCGGGCGCACGCCAAAGTTAAGCGCCGGTCGTTTCGAGCCGCTCTCGGAGCTCCACAATCGCCCCACGAAGCTCTTCTAACGCCGCGGTATCTCCGACTCTGCCAAGTGCCCACGCGTAGATGCCGAGAAACCGAGGATCATTACGATTCGGAGCAAAGAGGCGACGGAGCAGCGGCAGATACTCGTCGGCTTCTCGGCGACCAACTGCATGTACGAACCGAGAAGGATATTCAAACGCCAGAGCCAACGCTCGTTCGGGTTGTTCAAGCAGAAGAACCTCGACGACACGCATTTGCCAATATGATGTAGCGATCTCGCCCAAGAGGTATCGCTCGTCGGCCGCGACCACGAGTGCAGGATTACGCGCGATCAGGTGTAGCAACTGCTCATCACCCGTAGTTTCATAGAGAGTAATCAGGTCATCCAGCAACGTCACGGGAATGTCGGTTCTGCGGAGAACCTTGTATGCCATCTCGCGGCGGCGCTTACGAGGGTGCACCAAGAACGAGATCGCAATCTTCGAGAGGTGAGGCTCCGGAATAGCCTTTACGAGGCGCCAGAGCACGCCATCAGCGCGTGCTTTCTCACGCGAAGGTAACTTCTCCCATGCTCCGGCTAAAATCTCGACCTGTTTGACCAGACTCTCCGCCTCGGCCGGCTCGAGTTGCACCTCCTCAAGATGGTAGAGAATACGATCGCTGTCTGCATCCGTCAGGATCGACGGCAAAGAATCGATAAGCTGTGTCGTCGGCCGGAGACGCACTTCCGCCATTTCGATCGAACGATCGATATCTGCCAGAATGGATTCGAGGCGCCAACTGTTGCGTGGGTCCGTCAGATCGAAGTCGTTGGTATCGTCGTCGAACATGCGTCACACAGGCCGCTGACGATATCACCTGACTGTGGCTTGGCGTCTTCGTCTCACGCGCAGTCCTACGGTGCCGCTTGACAGCGTTGCCCGGTTAGTCGTTCCTTCGGCCGTACTTCCGCCTAATTTGAAATCGGCGGCGGCTTCGGGGTGACGACAGAACGCACCCGGGGGACGACTCATGGTGAGTTGAACCCGTGCGTGATCGAACACCGACTGTCGTGTCGACAGAGCGAGTCGTGCGACTTGGACCCGGTGCTGCCGCTCCGCGAAACAGCACGAGTCAGGGACAAAGATTTCTCTCCGTGCGATCAGCAAAACAGACACAAGGTGTACCTATGTGCCCGCTCTGATTTGTCACCCATGTTCCCGGCCGCACGCCAAAGTTAGGCAGCGTTTCCTACCCTTCGTTTGTGTGTTTGGCGACCGCATCCTTGAACTGCTGAATTCCCTTCCGATCAAACTTTGCTTCGCCGACGCCCGGCAAATTGATGCTGAGGCCAGATGATGCGCCAAGCAGTGCCGACGCTAATTCCTCCCCAGGATGACGCGGGCGGCTCGATGCATCCGACTCAAAAAGGTTGCGCGATAACCGGTCTACAAGTTCCTGCGGGATGTCACTGTCTTTCTCACGCTTCCATTCGAGCGCCATCTCCACAACCCAGGTTGCGCGATCAAGATCCAACTCCAATCGCTTGAGGCGCATCTCCTCATCTGCGTGTTGCCTAAACCAGTGATCGGCCCACCGAATGTAGAAAATGATCGCCGCCGCGAATGCCGCACCAATCACGGACATGCGAAACGCCACAAGCCAAGACGCGATGGCGGTTGGTGTCGGGAGCCGGCCGAGAAGAGCTAACGCGAACAAGGTTCCGGAGGCAAGGATCAGCACGATGAATAGAGTGTGCACGGGCGCACGCTTTCGCACGGTGTCCCTACTGAGATGAAAGGAAGCCGTACGCTCCGCCACGATCTTCTTGAGCTCTTGCCGAACATCACGTCGCGCGTGCGTACTGCTTCGGTCGTCGAGCTTTGCGATCTGAGCTTGCAACGCCGATTCGCGCTCCGAGAGCACTGCTTCCTTCCTCTTATGATCGGCGTCGAGTTCGTCACGTCGCCTCTGAAATTCCGTCTCAAGTTTCTGGCGGTCCGCCGCCGCGCTCTCTTCGAGTCGGTGACGGTACGCTTCGTTCGCCTCGACGATTTCCGTGTGTACTCGCTCCAGACGTGTAAGTAGTTCTTCACGTTGACGGTAAAACTCGGCGAGTTCACGGCCTAATACTTCATCGGTCGCGGCGGTCCTGCCGTATGCGCGGAAATGATCGTGAACGGCCGTGAGAAATTTGATCGTGGCCTTCTGCGTCTCGGGTTGCTGCTGATCTGGGATCGTAACGGTCACTTCATCGGCGCTGGGCCCGCGCAGTATTGCGATTGCGTATCCGCCACCAGATAGTGAAGCGCGATGCAGGAGCGCCGCCTTCCCTGCACGCAGCTCCTGAACTCCCGGACTGGTGTCAAGCTCCGTTATCCGGGCGTCGAAGGCAGCTCCAGACTCGGCGAGCTGCATATTCAGAGAGGCCTTGCCCAATTGCGGTATGAGCGACGCTACGGCACTGAACGCATCGAAGAGTTCCGCATCGGTCATCTTGATGGCTGTGAACTTCTGAGTGGCCATGGAGCAATCTTAACGGTAGTCGGGGAATCTTAACGTAGTCGGGCGTGCGAGATAGATCTGTCTTCCGTCTGCCCAACTTTGAAGTCGGCGGCGGCTCCGGGTTCCGGTTTGCGGCGTAGTGCCGGCGCGGCTGTGGTCGAGGCTTCCTGTTGATTCATCATGCCGGGTCCAGGGGGCTGCGGACGCCGCGGGCTCCGTGGCGGAGGACGTGGGTGTAGATCATGGTCGTGGAGACGTCGCGGTTGGCCAGGGAGCTCCTGGATGGTCCGAATGTCGTGGACCCGCTCAGCAGGTACGTGGCGAAGGAGTGGCGGAAGGTGTGGCAGATCACGCGTTTGGTCATTCCCGCGGCCCGCGCGGCACGAGTGACGGAACGTTGGACGTTCCTCTCGTGGTAGTGATGGCGTCCCTCGCTGCCGTCCTTTCCCTTCCATCGCTGCGGAGCCGGGAATACCCACTGCCACCGCCGGTCACGCGCGGCCGATGGAAACTTGCGGTCCAGCGCCTCCGGCAGCCAGACCCTGTCTAAGTACTGCATTCGCTAAGTACCGCTCCCCGGAAGTCCGTGTCCGCTGGCCTTGATGTTGTCGGTTGTCCGTTGTCGGTTGTCTGCCATTCCTCGTTTGGACAGCACTCGAGGAGAGCGGCCCGTCAGCCGAGGAATTGGTAAATCGGAAGAGATCGGAGCGCCGGTCTCCAGGCCGGCCGGTACGCCGATCTCCAGGTCGGCGATGGGGCGGACGGCGGACACGCGCCGACCTGGAGATCGGCGCACCGGCCGACCTGGAGGTCGGCGCTCCGAGCGGCGCTCCGAGCGGACGCCGAAGATCCTCGGCCGCAGCGCCGCCGCAAGAACTGGACACTTTCTTCCGGGGAGCGGTACTAAGGTCGGTGACAGAGCGCGTGAGCGCCGCGGGGTCGGATGCGAGGCGTCGCGACGCAGGCGATGCGGGACATCGCTGAGGAGCGACAACGAAGCAGACGGCCCCGCGGCGCGCTCACGCGCTCTGTCACCGAACTTAGCGAATGGAGTACTAAGCCGGGAGGCGAGATCCTCCTGGTGCAGGATTCTGGCGCGGGTGAGCTGTTCGTGGATCTCCGCCACAGTCGCAGCGGGCAGCATGGTCACCCGGTCGGGCTTCCACTTCGGATCGCGGACGGTCCACTGTCCCCGCTCGGTGGGAGGGGGGTGTGCACCGCGAGAGACTGCCAGCCGAAGGCTGGCGGACCGGCCGGTCGAAGACCGGCGCTCCACAGGCGGCATTCGCGAACCTCGACCCGGAGCCGAGGACTGGCAGATAACGGACAACGGATGACGTTTGACGGCAAACGGACACCAACTTCCGGGGAGCAGTACTGAGTACAGCTCCCCGGAAATAGGTGTCCGGCTCTCCCGCCGGGATCGGCTGTCGATCCTCTGCCATTCCTCTACGCCGCGTGTTCCCTCCCGTCATCCCGAGCGGAGGGTGGGCGGGTGTAAGGGAGCGGTGGGATCTGGACCGCCAAAAGTGACGGAAACAGCGGTCTGTCCCTGAATGACTCCGGCAGGCCTGAAGGCCGGGCTTCCTGATCCGGCGGTCTCGCATGCCTCCCCCGCAGCGCGAGGACTGGCCACCTATTTCCGGGGAGCTGTACTGAGAGCTTGACTCGCACCAATCCGTGGTTCGTTCCCGCCGTCTCGAGTTTGAGCAGGAGCATGCGGAGGATTCGGAAGACGCGAGCAATCGATGACTCCTCCCGATCGATCGATGAGTCGACCCGGACTATGGATGAGTCGATCCGAACCGATCATGAGTCGCCCCAAACCGGCCGATGAGTCGATCCGAACCGATCCATCAGTCGATCCGAACCGATCGATCAGTCGACCCGAACCGATCCATGAGTCGACCCGAACCGATCCATGAGTCGATCCGAATCGATCGATGAGTCGCCCCGAACCGATCGGTGAGTCGATCCGAACCGATCGATCAGTCGATCCGAACCGATCGATCAGTCGATTCGAACCGATCGATGAGTCGATCCGAACCGATCGATGAGTCGATCCGAACCGATCCATCAGCCGACCCGGACCGATCCATAGGTCGACCCGAACCCATCCATAGGTCGACCCGAACCCATCCATGAGTCGACCAGAACCGATCGATGAGTCCGGCCAACTCATCGATGGGTAGGCCGCCACCGCCGCAAAACTCCGGCATGGTCATCGGCGGAAGTACCGCACAAAACGGCAAGATATTTCTCTTGACAATGGGCACGATCGGACGCATCTTTTTCTTCGATGACCAGACCGGGCTCAGCACGTGCGCCGAAAGGCGCCACCGGCGGCACATGCCGCCCGAGCCGCCGCCCCAGAGGAGCGCGGGGGCCGCAGTGGGTCCGTCCGTACCAGCGGGCCCAGCGGGCGCTGGACTCGGCGGTCAGTCTGATCTTTTCGACGATGCACGCGGTCGTGGACGCCGGGCGCTGCGCCGAGCGGCGTCCGGTTCGCACCTCACGGCGGCTCAACGGCGCGATGCGCGGGATGACCGTGGCCTCGCAGCGGCTCGTCGACGCGCGGCGCGAGCTGGCCGAGGCGAGCGAGGCTCTGGGCCGGGAGCCGGAACGGCAGAACAGCGCCACCGCGGAGCTCATGGAGCTGGCCGACGCACGCTGCCAGGCCGTCGCCGAGTACATCCCCATCGCCTTGAACGAGGCCGTCTTCGCGCAGTTCGAAGTCCTCGGCGGTCTCAGTACGGGCGAGCTCGTGCCGGAACGGCCGTTCGACGGCCGCCGACGCATCGTTCTCACCCCGCGGCCTCTTTTCGTCCGCGCGTTCCTGGCCTGCCGGCAGCCGCGCGTCTCCGACCGCATCGCTCCCGAACTTCTCCGGCGCAGGCGAGCTCCCCGCCCCGCCGAGGTCCGCGTTCCCCGGCGCAATCTCCAGGGCCGTGCTCCTCCACTCTCTTCGACCTGCGCGCTCTGATCCACGCACAGTCGAAAAGAAAGAGGAGTTTCGTATGAAGAGCACTGAGAACGTAGCTGCCGTTGTCTCCAACGGACCCCCGAATACCCACGCCGAGGCGGCGCAACAGCGCCACGAGGAGCTGAACGTGTGGCGGTCGCAGATCCCGCGCCTCGAGATTCCCGAGACCGACGATGCGCTGCAGAGGCTGACCCCTGCCGCGTTGATCCCGGCCAGGTTCATCGAGCTGACGAACGTCGCGGTGGCGAACCAGACCGCCCTGGTACGCACCGACGGCGCCCCGCCGGCCCTGGTCCGCGACCTCGTGGCGTACGCGGACGCGTACGCTCCGCTGGCCGACGAGCTGGAGGCGGTGGCCCAATTCCTCCGGTACAGCACCACCGCCGCGCGCAACCTGGCCGGCACGGAGGCCCTGACGACGTACGCGCTGGCGCAGCGTCTGTCGAAGCAGAAGCGGTACGCCCACCTCAAGCCGCACGTCGCCGACATGCGCCGTGCCTTGGGCCGGCAGCGGAAACCGACGCCCGAGGAGGCCGCAAAGACGGCGGCCGAGCGCGCGGCGAAGGCGGCGGCAAAGGTGGCCACGGCGGCACCGGCGCCGGCCACGGCCCAGCAGTAACGCGGTAGACCCGCGGGCGCGCCGCAAGGCGCGCCCGCATTTTGCCCGCTTCGATCCCTCAATCGAATTCGATGCTCTCGCCTTCGAGCCGTTTTCGCGGAACATCAGCGTAGGCCGGGAGGGCGAAGGGGTCGGGGACACGGTGGGGGACTTCTTCGAGGCGGGGGCCGAGGAGGACGTCGATGGGGCCGGTCTCGGCGAGGTCGCGGATGGGGAGGGGGCCGGTTCCTCGCAGGACGGACGGGAGGTCGCGCAGGCTCTGGTGCGCGCGTAAGGCTCCCTGCGGGATCCGCAAGCCGCGGACGACGAGTCCGATCACGCGCGTGATCTGCCGGTCGCCCGAGGCGAAGGCGACGTCGAACGTCCGCGAGGGTACCTCGGGGAAAGGAATCTCGAGCGTCTGGCCGCGCGCGGCGCTGACCGCCCGCAGCGCCCACAGCGGATGGGAGCGGGAGACGATCGCCATCGTCTCGTCGGGGGCGTGGGAGTTGGCGTAGACGAAGGTCCCGTCGGGCCAGAGCTCGGCGCGCTCGGTCTCCTCGCCGGCGGCGGAGAACCAATGGATGGAGCCGCCGTCGAACGGCCGCGGCGAGACGATCCGCCCCTGGCTGCCGCGGAGCGGGACGAGCTGGACGTCCATTCTCCTCTCCCCGCGGACGTGCATCGTGAAGGCTTCCAGGGTTTGCTTCTGATAGCCGGCGTGGCTGACCGTGACGACCACCTCGCGCTCCGGGACGGCGACGAACGTGGCCAGCGCCGCTCCCCCCTGATCCGCTTCCGTGGTCAGCCTCCGCTCCAGCACCCGCTGGCGCGGCATGAGCTTCGAGAAGATCTCCAGGTTTACGACCGCGCCGGGGAGAGGCATGCGGGTGAAGGTGTCGGTGACGTCGATCGTCAGGGCGTTGTCCGGGATGTCGACGTCGTAGCGGGAGCGCGGGCGGAGATGGCCCTCCGCGAGCACGATCGCCTTCAGCCCTCCGTCGCAGGTCGCCACCTCGATCTTCGCGTCGGTCTCGAACAGTTCCTCGACAGCCGCGTGATACTCGCTGGTCTCCTCGGAGGCGAAGCCGGCGCCGCTCGGAAAGATGATCTCCGCCTCCTTGCCGAGGGGCTCGCCGCCGAAGGTGAGGCTGCCGTAGAGATCCCAGAAGCGCGCCTGCACCCAGACGTCCGCCTGCTGCAACGCCGCCGCACGCACGCTGCGCGAGACCGGAGGGAGATGACCGAAGACCATCTCGGCGCGGTACATCCCGGGCGGCAGCCCTTCGAACGTGACGTCGCCGTGTTGGGTGCCGGGGGCGACCGACTCCTTCCGGAGCACCTCGCACTTCGGCGGGTCGGGGCGAGGCCCCCTGCGAGGAGCCGCCGTGCAGGTGGAAATGACGATCTCGAGCTGCGGCGGCTCGTCGTCCTTACAGGAGCCGATCGTGGCGTTCAGCTCGCGCATGCTGCCGGGAAGGTTCCAGTGCACGACCAGGGTCGCCGACGGACGGAGAAGCAGCGGGTCGTTGAGCGGCGTGATGGCGTGAGTGACGTTCACCCGGCGTTTTGCCGGAAGCCAGCCGCGGCCGCCGACGTCCACCTCCGCCTCCCCCGCCTTCACGCCGCGCAGCAGGACCAGCGCGCCGTCGAGCAGGTCGGGGCGCGGCAGCGGGTCGGAGTCGAGGGCCGGGCCGCCCTGCGTCACGCGTACCTGCGGCAGGGGCACCTCGGCCGTGGCCGCGATCGCGGCGCGGTGCTCGTCGCTGAACTGAAGCCAGGCCACGATCGCCGGACCGACCCCCGTTCCGCGTGCGTCGATGTTTCGCTCGCTCCCCGCTTCCATCGGCGGGATGGAGAAGATGGAGACCGGCTGCTTCTTCTCGACGACCACCAGCCAGAGAGGCTCATCCGCCGGGACGCGTTGGGTATTGCCTGCGAGGGGCAGCGCCGTGAGGCGCCGCGGGACATAGACGACCGCGCTCCGCCCCTCGGCCAAGTTGGCCGAAAGCAGCGCCGATGGTCCCGGATTGAACACCAGCGAAGACGGAGGCGCGGCCCCGTCGACCAGGAGCGGCTCCGTCGACACGCCATCGGCCGTCCTGGCAAACACGTTCCAGAGTCCGGGAGGAAAGGCCATCGGAGAACCGGCCGCGACGCAGGTAACCTCCTGCGACGCCAGCCAGCGCCGGATCGGATTCCGGCGATGCCCGGCCGGAAAGCGGCAGACCTGCCCGCCGCCGACGGTCTGCCCATCGCGCTCCAGCGTCACCACCGTCTCCGCGGCCATCGCCGCGGAGACGTGCAGTACGAGAGTCAGCAGAAGAATGATTCGCACGCGCACTGTAGACGAATGATGCGGCCCGGGCGTTACGGGAGGGTCCTTACGGCGGGACGCCGTCCGCCGACGGGACGTCGCCGGGCCAGCCGACGCGACGTCGGCGCTCCGGCGCATGACCACCGTCTTCGCGAAGCGGGCGTCCGAGTATCCGATCATGGCGTCCGCGCGTGGAGCGCCCGCGTCGCGCGGGCTGGACCGGCGGCGTCTCGCCGGCGGACGGCGTCTCGCCGTAAGGACGGCCATACGGCCTGAAGCCTTCGACACCTCGAAGTGCCTGGCCGGCGGCAACGGATCACTGTTCACGATTTAGTGACGGAATTGACCTCCGCCCCCCGCCGTTTTACCGTGATCTCTACGGTTCGGATCAAGAGCTGACCTGTGCGACACCCCCCGCGCCTTACCCGCCCTGCCCGGCGTGTCGCCGTCTGTTTCGCAACGGCACTCGCTTTGTCCGGGGCCTTGCCGGCGGATGCGCTGCCCGCGGACCGGACGATCCCGCAGTATGTCCGGCGGGCGTGGACGGTCGAGCGGGGACTGCCGCACGGCACGATCCGCGGCGTCACGCAGACCGCGGACGGCTATCTCTGGCTGGCGACGTACGAGGGGCTGGTCCGCTTCAACGGCGAGACGTTCCGCATCCTCGACAAGGCCAGCAACCCGGCGGTGCTGAGTAACAGCATCGTCACCCTGGCCCGTACGAACGACGACACGCTCTGGCTCGGGACGCTCGCGGGGCTGATGCGTTATCGCGCCGGACGGTTCGAGACCGTGACCATGCACGGCGGTCCGGACATCGTGTACGCCCTGGCCGCCGCTCCCGACGGGACGGTCTGGGCCGGGACCGCGCACGGCCGCGTGATGCGCATCGCCGGCGACCGCGCCACTCCTCTCCCCGTGCCGCTCCCCAGCACGCCCGTCACCGCGCTGGCGGCATCCGGCAACGCGCTCTGGATCGGCTCGACTGCCGGCCTGGCGCGCTATCAGGACGGGAAGCTGGAGAAGTGGACGACCGCCGACGGGCTCTCCAGCAACACCATCGTGACACTGCTCGCCGATGGTGACGGCGCGGTCCTGGCCGGGACCGCATCCGGCCTCCACCGGGTCTCCGGCGGCAGGATCGAATCGATCCGCGGCCTCCCCGCCGATCAGGTCACCGCCCTCCGCCGCGACCGCAACGGCAACCTGTGGGTCGGCACCTACAGCAACGGGCTGTTTCGGATGAACGGCGGGCAGGTCGCTGCGTATGGCATCGGCGACGGTCTCCTCAACCCGACCGTACGGACCATCTTCGAAGACGACGAGGGGAGCCTCTGGGTCGGCACGAACGGCGGCGTGGAGCAGCTCCGCGCCGGGGCGTTCGTGACCTGGAACGAGCGCGACGGACTGACCGATGCGGTGGCGCGGGTGATCTTCGAAGACCGCGACGGCGTGCTGTGGGCCGGGACGGCGAACGGCGTGAGCCGGTGGGACGGCCAGACGTTTGCCAAAATCGACGACCGCCGCCTGACCGGCATCCTCTCGATGGCGCAGAGCCGCGACGGGACCCGCTGGTTCGGCACCTCGAACGGCGTCTTCCGGGTCTCCGGCGGCCGGACCACGCATTTCACCACGGCGGAAGGCCTGTCCAACAACACCACCCGCGCCATCCACGAAGACCGGCGCGGCGACGTCTGGATCGCCACCGACTTCGGCCTGAACCGCATCCGCGCCACCGGCGAGGTCGAGAGTTTCGCCGGCAAGGGAGGCCTCGGCACGGACTACGCGATGGCGATCGCCGAGACGCCGGACGGGCGGATCTGGGTCGCCACCGGCGGCGGCCTGGCCGAGTACGACGGGAAGAGGTTCCGCCTTCACTCGGCGCCTTCCGCGCTGCCTTCGAACCGACTCTTCGCGCTCGCCGCCGACAGCGACGGCACGGTCTGGATCAGCACCGACGGCGACGGCCTGGTGCGCTATCGCAACGGGAAGGCGGACGCGATCGTGAGCCGCCAGGGCTTGCCGAGCGACAAGATCCTCTCGCTCGTCGACGACGGGAACGGCCATCTCTGGTTCGGCACCGTGCGCGGCGCGTTCAAGGTCGCGAAGCGCGAGCTGAACGGAGTCGCCGACGGCACCATGCCGGGCCTCTCCTCCATCCTCTTCGACGAGAACGACGGCCTCGGCAGCCGCCAGTGCAACGGTATCGCGAATCCCGCCGCGCTCCGCTCGCGCGACGGCCGGATCTGGTTCGTCACCGCGAACGGCGTCTCGGCCCTGACCAGCAGCGCCGCGCAGTCGCCGCCGATGCGCAGCCCGGCAGTCGAGCGCGTGCTGATCAACGGCAAGGACGCGGCCGGACAGTCGCTCGCATCGATCCCTCCGGGCGTGGAGCGCATCGAGTTCGAGTTCGCCGGCCTGACCTTCGTCACGCCGGAGCGCATCCGCTTCCGATATCGCCTGCAAGGCTACGACGAAGACTGGATCGACACCGGCAGCAAGCGCGTGGCGTCGTACACGAACCTTCCGGGCGGCACGTATCGCTTCGTCCTCGCCTCCTCGCGCGACGGCGCGGTGTGGCGCAGTGCCGAGCTGCCGTTCGAGCTGCAGCCGCATTTCTACGAGACGAAGTGGTTCATCGCCATCGCCGTCCTGGCGCTCATCGCGCTGCTCCTCGCCGCCCACAACGTGCGGCTGCACATCACCCACGAGCGCGCCCGCCACCTCGAGAAGCTCGTCGAAGAGCGGACCCGCCAGATCAGCGAGGAGAAGGAGCGTACCGAGCTCGCCCTGCTCGAGGCCGAGGCGGCGAAGCGGGAGGCCGAACGGCACGAACTGCTCACCGAGCAGGCCCTCGCCGAGGCAGAGGAAGCCAACCGCGCCAAAAGCATCTTCCTCGCCGCCACCAGCCACGAGCTCCGCACACCGCTCAACGCCATCATCGGCTTCTCCGAGATCCTGATGACGCACGTCTCGAAGCAGCTCGAGCCGCGGCAGAGCCGGTTCCTCCACAACATCCACTCCTCCGGCCACTACCTCCTCGGCATCATCAACAACATCCTCGACCTCTCGAAGATCGAGGCCGGGCGGATGGAGATCCACCCGGAGCCGTTCCTGCTGCGGCAGGAAGTGGGCGGCATCTGCGCGGTGATGAAGGGCGTGACCACGCTGCGGAAGATCACCATCGACCTCGACATCCCGAAAGACCTTCCGATCGAGGCGGACGTCACGCTGATCAAGCAGATCCTCTACAACCTGATGTCGAACGCGGTGAAGTTCTCTCCCGACCGCTCCACGGTCACGGTCTCGGCCCGCCACTTCGACGCTGCCGAGAGTCCCCTCGCCGTGGACGCGGTGGAGATCCGGGTGGTGGATCACGGCGTCGGCATCGACCCGAAGGACCACCAGATCATCTTCCAGATGTTCCGGCAGGCCGAGGGGTCGCGCGGCGAGCGGCCGCAGGGCACGGGCCTCGGGCTGGCGCTGGTGCGGCGCTTCGTGGAGCTGCATCGCGGCACGATCCGCGTGGAGAGCGAGCTGGGACGCGGGAGCACGTTCATCCTCGTGCTTCCCTCGATGCAGACCCCGGTGATGATCAACGACGAAACGCTGCATGAAGACGCAGTCGGAAAGGCTTAGGAAAGAAGAATGAGCGTGACGCCAACGTTCGCGGCCACCGCGAAACAGCAGGAGATGGCGCGGCAGGCGCGGTCCATCCACGAAGGGTGGGTCAACGAGATCGGCTCCGGACGCACGACCGCCGAGGGAGCAGAGTTCGTCCTGCAGCAGGTGCGGGCGCGGTGTGAAGACCTCCGCCGCGCGCTCGACGGAGGAAACCTCTCCACCGAGGAGCACAACGACCAGCGCTTCGTCATGGTCATGGCCATGCGGCGCCTGATCGACGGCGGCGGTGAAGAGCGCGCCTCGCGCGTCATCGCACGGGAAATGCACGACCTCTTCATCGACAGCCCCCCGCTCCCCCATCCGAAATACCGCTTCACCTTCGACTGGGTCGCGCCGCACGCCTCCGCGTGGGAGAAGGACCTGGCCCATCTCAAAGGAAAGCCGAACGTCCGCGGGCTGGAGATCGGCTGCTTCGAGGGACAGTCGGCGGTCTGGTGGCTGGAGAACATCCTCACCGACCCGACCAGCAGCCTGACCTGCGTCGATCCGTTCGCGATCCCGATGGACAGCACGCTGCTGCGCTACTTCGAGCGTTATTTCGACCACAACGTCGCCGCCACCGGCGCGGGCGAGCGGGTGACGAAGCTCGTCGGCAGCTCGATGGTGATCCTCCGCTCGCTGCCGCCGGCGCACTACGACTTCGTCTACGTCGACGGCTCGCACCGGGTCGGAGACGTGCTGCAGGACGCGGTGCTGGCCTGGACGATCCTCAAGCCGGGCGGCACGGCCATGTTCGACGACTACGATCTCGTGGATGACGTGGCCGAGGGACTCTTCGCCCGCGCGCCGGGCCGCGCTTTGGACGCTTTTCTGACCATTCTTGGCAACTCCGCCACGATCGAGCGCCGCGATTGGCAATTGATCTTGCGCAAAAGGTAACCGTTTTCAGTATGATGCGCTCCTCGGGTCCGCACCCACCTCGGAAGTCCACCACTCGTATGCATCGGATGAAGGCTCTGCCTGTCCGCCAGCTCTCCGCGACTGTGTCGCTGGTTGCTGCGGAGCTTCGCGACCGCTTCGGCTTGACGAAGCTCTCGGTCGGCGGGGGAAGTGCACCCGCGCTGCTGGACCACATCTTCTCCGGCACCGCGCTGCGCATGCGCGACTTCGACATGGTGCTCGTCGCCGACCAGATCGTGGAAGAAGACCTGGCCCGGCGCATCGGCGAGGCGCTCGACTCCCCGTCCATGCGCTTCCTCCCCCGCTACGTTTACCCGCGCCGCCGCTCGTGCAGCGAGCGCGATCTCTGGACCGCCGGCTGGGGCCTGATCTGGGACGCGCAGGGGATGGAGGTCGATCTCTCGATCTTTCACGACGGCCCGGCGCTCGACCTGAACGGGTTGATGAACGTCGACCGCATCCGCATCCCCCTCGACGCCGACACGTCGCTGAACCAGATCGCCGCGCGGATGCTCGAGGCGGGATCCGCCGAGGCGGCGATGGTGGCGGGACTGGTGGAAGATCCGTGCGGCGGCTACGCGAGCTGGAACCACCGCTCTCCGGTGATCGTCGCCTGGCACGCGATCCTGGCCTCGCCGATCGAGTGCGCGATCCGCATCGTCCGCGCCTGCGCGAACAAGTTCCACCTCTCCCACTTGCATCCGGAGCTCGGCGACCCGTTGCGCGCCGCGATTCTGCAGGGTCACGAGCGCGGCGACCGTTTCGTCCGCGTGCGCAGCATCGTGAAGCTCTTCCATGACGATCGCGCCGGCGTGGAGCTGGAGATGATGCACGAGGTCGGAGCGTTCCTGAACTGGCTCCCCGAGGTCGGCCACATCATCGAGCGCCTCGGCCCCGGCGGCCTGACCGCCCTCTTTGCCCAGGCCGACCGTGAAGGCCGCAAAGACTCCGATCACCATGCCGCGTTCGCGCGAGCGGGGGAGCAGGGCGGGGATGAACTGAGCGCGCTGCGGCTGGAAGCGCTCCTCCTGAACATGCCCGCCGGCAAGCGCGAAGGCGTCCTCAAAGAGATCGCCATCGCCGAGCCGATGTTCGCCTCGCTGGTCCGCAACCAGCTCCCGCGGGTGGAACGCCGCCGCGCGCGAAGCGCCACCGCCCCACGGCCGGTGGCCGCGCGAAGAGCGGCACGGGCGTAGAGGCGCCGCAGCACCTACGGAGCGCCGGCTTTCAGCCGGCCGGTCCGCCGGCATTCTGCCGGCAGTCTCTCGCGAAAAGCTCCCCTCCCTACACTGCCGGCTGACAGCCGGCGGACCGGCCGGCCGAAGGCCGGCGCTCCGTAGGTACTCCGTCACTTTCGCGCGATGAACGCGCCCGTTGCCTTCATCACCTGAAACGCACCGTCCCGCGCGATGCGCTGCTCGATGACAGCGCGCATTTCTCCCTCGCGTGCCCCCACCACCTCCGCCGCCCGCGCGTTCATGGAGGCAACGTAGCCAAGAAGCATCTCAGGATCGGTCACGCGCAGGCTGTCGACATAGTCATCCCGTTGCACATCCCCGAACACCGGCGCCAGTTGCTCCAACCCGTTTTCCAGCGTGAACGACGACGACACGTCCGAGCCCTCGATGCCGAAGCTCACCATCAGGTCCTTGATCTCCCGCAGATGGTCGATTCCGTTCGTGCTGGCAAAGAACGTCCCGCCGCCGCGCAACACGCGCCGGATCTCGCCCAGGCCCTTCTGCCGCTCCGCCACGTGATACAGCATGTGGTTGGCGATCACGAGATCGAAGCTCTCGTCCGCGAATGGGAGACTCGGCAGCGCGCAATTCACGAAGCGCGCGGAGACGACGACCCCGCGGGTCGTCTCGATCATGCTGATGGCGAAATCGGAGAGGACGAGGCTCAGTCCTTCGGGAATGCGGTCGAGGTTCTCGCGCCACAGGCTCCCCGTGCCGCACGCGATCTCCAGCACGCGCTGTCCCGGTGCGAGCTGCAGGCGGTCGAAGACCCACCGCTGCAGGCCGTACGCGTTCGTGCTGCAGCGCTGGTGCAGGGCGATGCGCGCGGCGAGGTTCGCGCTGGTGCCGTATTGAATTGCGAGTGATTGCCGATCCATGACTTTGTCGCTGCGCGGGCGATTGAAGCCGCAATAGTAGACTCCCCGCAGTGCGGGGCGCTTCCCGGGTTCTCTTCCTGACGGTGTTCATCGATCTGATGGGCTTCGGGATCGTCGTCCCGGTGCTGGCGTTCTGCGCGAAGGAGTACGGCGCGGACGGCCTGACTCTCGGCCTGATCCTCGGCAGTTTCTCGCTGATGCAGTTCCTCTTCTCGCCGGTGTGGGGCCGGCTCTCCGACCGCATCGGACGCAGGCCGGTGATCATGGCCAGCCTCTTCGGCAACATCCTCGGTTTTCTCATGTTCGCCTTCGCCGCGAACGTGGCCATGCTCTTCGCCTCGCGCATCCTCTCCGGCATCGCCGCGGCGAGCATCGCCACCGCGCAGGCCTATGTCGCCGACTCCACCGACGATGCCGGCCGCTCGAAAGGGATGGCCATCATCGGCATGGCCTTCGGCCTCGGGCTGGTGCTCGGACCGCCGATCGGCGGCATCCTCTCCAGCGCCGGCGTGAGCTGGAACCTGCCGCCGAACCTGATCCCGGGCGCGGCGGCAGCGGCGCTCTCGGCGATCGCCCTGCTCCTCGCCAGCATCGCGCTCCCCGAGACCCGCCCGGCGCAGCCGCGCGACGCGCGCTGGTCGATTCTCGACCACGAGAGCTGGTCGATCTTCTTCCGCCTGCGCGGCCTGCGCCTCGCCGGAGGCTCGCTGGCGGTGCTGATGTGCACCCTCGCCTCGCTCGCCCCGATCCTCGTCCTGGCCGGCCGCGACCAGTACGCGCTGACCGCGAAGCAGGTCGGCTACCTCTTCGGCCTCATGGGGATCGTGGTGGTGGCGCTGCAGTTCGCCGCCGTCGAGCGCGTGACCCGCCGCCTCGGCGACGTCGGCGGAGGGCTCGTCGGCGCGGCCTGCCTGTTCCTCGGCCTGCTCCTGGTCCCCTTCACCAGCGAGGTGCGCCTTCTCGTCCTCGCGACCTGCCTCATGGGCGTGGCCCAGGGACTCTGCAACCCGGCGCTCAGCGCCTACATCAGCAAAGTGGCCCCGCCCACCCACCGCGGCGGCGTCCTCGGCGTCTCCACCTCCCTCAACGCCCTCGCCCGCGTCATCGGCCCCGCCGTCGCCGGCCTCGCCTACGACGCGTACCGTGCACCGGGAGCGGTGGCGTTGCAGGCAGGGATTGTGATGATCGCGGTGGTTTTGTCTGTCCGCCTGGTGGGGGTACGAGGGATGAGGTATGGGGCATGAGTGGGCCCTTGGCTACGACGGCGGCTGCGGCTTCTCGAGCACTCCGTCGATCCTGAGAGAAGGCAAGGTTTGCCAAGGCGCCGAAGGCGCCGCCCCCGGACCGCCGACGTTCCCGTCGGCCGGTCCGCCCACGTCCTCGTGGGCCGCTCTCGCGCGGTGCGCCCCCACCCGCCCGGGCCCGCGCGGGACGCGGGCGGACCGGCCGACGAAGACGTCGGCGGTCCGGGGCGGCGCCTTCGGCGCCTTACTTCACGCCGGCCCGCAACTCCTGCACGTGCGCGGCCTTGACGCGCGTGGTGCCGGCGGTGACGGTCGGATCGGTGTACGTGAGCGCGCTCAAACCGAGCGCCGCACGGGCTGGATTCAACGCGGTACGCAGCTCCGTCACATGCACCGCTTTGACGCGGATGGACGACGAGAGCGCCGGATCGGTGAAGGAGAAAGCGCCTAACCCCGCCGTGGCGCGCATGGCGTTCACCGCCTGCCGAAGTTGGGTGAGGTGCACGGCCTTCACCTTCGTGACCTGCACGGTGAGCGGATCATCCGTGAAGAGAATGGTCGTCGCCGCGTCGGGGGCGCTGAACGGCGAGAACCCGCCGGCGCCATCGCTCGCGCGCACTTTGTAGACGCACGTCGCGCCGGAAGGGGCGGGGGTGTCGGGGTAGCTCGTCGCCGCGGTCGTGGTGAGCGGCGCGAACGCTGCGGTGGTGCAGGTGCGGACGACGTCGTACTGCGTCGCACCGGCGGAGGCGGCCCACGCCAGGTTCACCTGCGTCGGGGAAGTGGCGGTGGCGGTCAGGCCCGTCGGTGCTGCCAGAGCGGCCGTCTCGACGGTCACCCCTGCCGACGTGGTGAGGGTCGCAGTCGCCACGTCGGTCACGGTGACGATCCGGCTGCCGGGCGTCCGCAGGGTGAAGCCGTTGGTGAACGTGTGCACGCCGTTGTCGCCGGCGGTGAAGGTGTAGTTCAGAGGCAGGGTGGCCGCGCCGTCGGTCGAGGTGAATTGCACGGTGCCGGTGTAGCCGGTGGCGACGTTGTAGTTCGCGTCGTACGCCGTCAGGGTCCCGGTGACCGCGTCGCCCGCCGGCACCGTGGCGGGCAGCGTGAGCACGAACGTGGGCGGCTTCCAGCCGCGCTGCACGACTTCGAAGTCGCTCGTGTTCAGCCCGTGGAAGGCGGGGTTGAGGATGTCGTTGTCCCAGCGCGTGTCGTACACGCCGCTGACGTACATGTCGGAACCGTTGTCCGCCACGATCAGCCCGTACTTCTTCATCGCCCGCAGGATCTTCTGGATCTCGGGCGCGTAGCCGGAGATGTTCTTGCTCGCCTTCAGCCGGAGGCGCGCACCCATCGGCAACGCACCGGCCGTACCGCCTGCGGTATGCGACGCGGGCCAGATATGGCCGTTCGTCCTCCGGACAGTGACCCGGAAAGCATGGCGGATCTCGTCGGGACCGAACACCTCGTCGTAGCGCACGAGCCCCGGCAGGATGGCCAGGCCGGCCGCATCGGCCGAGGTCCACCCCTCGGGGCGGCGGTCGTTGGTGTTCATGTCGAAGAACGCGCCCGACGCGGCCTCCCAGTTGGTCCCGTTGTACCAGACGTTGTAGAGCTCGTAGAGGTGGTTGTTGTCCTTGTCGACGATCAGGATGTGGCGGTCGGAGTCACCGCGCTCATCGACGGTTCCGGGCTGGCCGCCTTCGATCCAGCCGTTCTGATTGATGCATTCCGACGGGACCGGATAGAAGGGAAACGACTCCTCGGTCTCGGGGTCCCAGCCATCGCTCTCATCGCCGAAGTCAGTGAACTCGACGGTGAGCTTCGGCTGGGTTCCTTCGACGATGGTGAACGGGAAGCCGTACACGTACCCGTCGCCCGCGTCTCCGCCAAAGTCCGGATGCATTCTGCACGGAATGACATTGTCATCCTCATCCCGGCACGAGGGATTGTCGGTGTTGATGAAGTTGATGAAGTTGGCCGAGCTCGCATCCACCGGCGCGTTGCTGATGTCGAGGTTCCACCAGTTGTTCTGCGGGAACAGCGGCAGCGGCAGCGGAATCTCCCCGCCCTGCGTGGCGGCAAACGCGGAGACGGACGACAGCAGGAGTACTGCGAGCAGGGCGCGGCGGAAAGGCATTCGGGGATTATCTCCAGCAGGGACGAAGGACAGCGTGAGGTGCATCACGCTTTTCAACGTCAAACCGGCAAAAAAGGGGACTCGGTTTCGGATTGATGCCTCGTGGTTTCTAACTGGAAGCGATGAACAATCGAAGGCTGACCCTGCTCCTCACCGGACTCCTGATCGCCGGTTGTGACGCGGAGCACAAACGCCGGCTCGACACACTCTCCGAGCAGCCCGTGTTTCCCAACCGGCCGCCGAAGGCCGCACCCAGGCCGCAACCGCTCCCGCCGCGGGATCTCGTTTACGACCACCCGCTCTATCGCTACCCGCCGCGACTCGATCCGAACGCACCGATGCGCAATCCGGAAGTTCCGGCGCGGCTGCTCGAAGAAGTCGCGCCGGAGCACACCGCGCTCTCACGGCGGGCGCGGATCGCCGGGATCGTCATCCTGGAGCTGGTCATCGATACGGAAGGCAAGGTGGGCGCGGTCCGCGTCCTCAAGCCGCTGCCGTTCGGTCTCGACGAAAAGGCGATGGAGGCGGTGCGGCAGTGGCGGTTCGAGCCAGCGAAGCACCGCGGCAAGCCGGTGCCGGTCTTTCAGAACGTGACGGTGCGGTTCCACCCCCCGGCTGCGTCACAATAGCCGCCGGAGGGAACTGCATGCTCGCACCCGTCATCGTCCGCTCCCGTGGGTCGTTCGTGAACGAGGTCGAGGCCGGACCGCACAAGTTCGTCTTCGACGAGCCGGAGAGCGCCGGCGGCACGAACACCGGCCCCACTCCCTACGACGCCCTCGCCGCGGCCCTCGGCAGCTGCACGTCGATGACCCTTCACTTCTACGCGAAGCGCGAAAAGATCCCGCTCGAAGGCGTCGACGTCGAGATCACCCACGACCGCCAGTACGCAAAAGACTGCGCCGACTGCACCACCACCACCAGCGGCTACATCCACCGCTTCAACGTCGGCATCCGTCTGCACGGAGCGTCGCTGACGGCCGAACAGCGCCAGAAACTCCTCTCCATCGCCGGCCGCTGCCCGGTCGCCAAGACGCTGCAGAACGAGATCCGCATCGACAAGGTCTTGCTGGAAACAACGATGTCATCCTGAGCCGCAGGAATGCCCTTTGAGGATGAAGCATGGCGGCGAAGGACCTGGGCGGGAGGGGGAGCGTTGCGTGCCCCCACCCACCCAGGTCCTTCGCCGCCATGCTCTCCGCTCGTGGGGAGATTCTGTGGCTCAGGATGACATGCTGGTCTTGACAATCTCCACGCAGCACCCCCATCATCACCGCGCCGATATGAGTACCTCCCGCAACGCCCGCAGCCGTGCCGCACAGTCGAGCTTCTCGATGTGCATGTGCATGTGTATGCGCTGATGCGGGTGTAGCTCTCGACTCTCCACCCGCGGCGCAGCCGGAGCGGTGGAGCAAGAACCTCAGTCGGTTTTCCCGATCGTTCGCCAAAGCCCACCGCCCGAATCCGGGCTCGGTGGGCTTTTCATCTCGGCGCGAATTCAGATCGAAAAGGAAAACGACATGAGCGACAGCAAGAACGGCCTTCGTTACGAGACCCTGCAGATCCACGCCGGACAGGAGCCGGCCGCCGGCACGAACGCCCGCGCGGTGCCGATTTACCAGACCACGTCCTTCACCTTCGACGACTCCGCGCACGGCGCGCGCCTCTTCGCGCTGCAGGAGTTCGGGAACATCTACACGCGGATCATGAACCCCACCTCCGACGTCTTCGAGAAACGCGTCGCCGCACTCGAAGGAGGCGTGGCCGCGCTGGCGACGGCGTCCGGGCAGGCCGCGCAGTTCCTGGCCCTGACGACGCTCGCCGAGGCGGGAGACAACATCGTCTCGACGAGCTACCTCTACGGCGGTACATACAACCAGCTCAAAGTCTCCCTGCCGCGCCTCGGCATCCGGACCCGCTTCGTCGAAGGCGACGAGCCGGAAGCGTTCGAGGAGCAGATCGACGAGCGCACCAAAGCCATCTACGTCGAAACCATCGGCAACCCGCGCTTCAACGTCCCCGACTTCGAGGCTATCGCCGCGGTGGCGAAGAAGCACGGCATCCCGTTCGTGGTCGACAACACCTTCGGTGCCGCCGGCTATCTGGCGCGGCCGATCGACCACGGCGCCGACATCGTCGTCGCCTCGGCCACGAAATGGATCGGGGGACATGGGACGTCGATCGGCGGCGTGATCGTCGATGCCGGCACCTTCGACTGGGGCAACGGACGCTTCCCGGCATTCACCACCCCGGCTCCCGGCTACCACGGCCTCAACTTCTACGAGACCTTCGGCCCGAAATCGCCGTTCGGCAACATCGCCTTCATCATCCGCGCGCGCGTTGAAGGACTCCGCGACTTCGGCCCGTCGCTCAGCCCGTTCAATTCCTTCCTCTTCCTGCAGGGGCTGGAGACCCTCTCGCTCCGCGTGCAGCGCCACGTTGACAATGCCCTCGAGCTCGCGCGCTGGCTCAAGCGGCAGCCGGACGTGACGTGGGTCAGCTATCCCGGCCTGGAGGAGCACCCGTATCACCACCGCGCAGCCAGGTATCTGCGCAACGGCTTCGGCGGCGTGCTGGCGTTCGGGATTGCGGGAGGCATCGAAGCCGGCCGCGCGTTCATCGAGAACGTCGAGCTGGCGTCGCACCTCGCCAACGTCGGCGACGCGAAGACGCTGGTCATCCATCCCGCCACGACGACGCACCAGCAGCTCAGCGACGCCGAGCAGGCGTCGAGCGGCGTGACGCCCGACCTGGTCCGCGTCTCCGTCGGCATCGAGCACATCGACGACATCAAGCACGATTTCGACCGCGCCTTCCGCCGCATCCGGAAGGAGGAGGCGGCATGACCCGCACGTTCGCCCTGCCGTTTCCGCTGATCCTCGAATCGGGAGGCGTGCTCGAAGAGGTCGCGGTGGCGTACCGCACCTGGGGCAAGCTCGACGCGGCGGGGACGAACGCGGTGCTGGTCTGCCACGCGCTGACCGGCAATGCCGACGCCGATGAGTGGTGGGAGCCACTCATCGGCAGCGGCCGCGCGCTCGACCCCGATCGCGACTTCATCCTCTGCAGCAACATCCTCGGCAGTTGCTACGGAACCACCGGGCCGTCGTCGTACGGCCCGGGGTTCCCCCGCATCACCGTGCGCGACATCGTCGCCGTGCAGCGCGCGCTGGTCCGCCACCTCGGCGTGCGCAGGCTGCGGCTCGTCATCGGCGGCTCGTTCGGCGGCATGCAGGTGCTCGAATGGGCGCTCTCCGCTCCCGACCTCGTCGAGACCATCGCCCCGATCGCCACCTCCGGCCGCCACTCGCCCTGGACCATCGCCTGGAGCGAGGCCCAGCGTCAGGCCATCGCCCTCGATCCCGTCCGCGGACTGGCGGTCGCGCGGATGATCGCCATGTCCACCTATCGCAGCCACGGCAGCTACGGATCGCGTTTCGGCCGCGCGCATCAAGAAGGCGCCTTTCACGTCGAGAACTGGCTGCGCAACCACGGGCAACGCCTCGTCGACCGCTTCGACGCCGCGACGTACGTGACGCTCACCCACGCCATGGACTCGCACGACGTCGCGCGCGGCCGCGGCGCGTACGAGACCGTCCTCGGCTCGATCCGGCAGCCCACCTTCATCGTCTCCATCGACTCCGACGTCCTCTACCCACCGGCCGAGCAGGAAGAGCTGGCCGTGCTGATCCCCAACGCCACCCTCCGCACCATCTCTTCGATCCACGGCCACGACGGCTTCCTGATCGACGCCGCGGCGATCAACGAAGTGCTGTTCGAGTGGCGGTTTCGCAATGCCGCGGCTCCGGCGCGCTCGCGCGCTGCACCCGCTCGCGAGTCGCAGCCATCACCGTAGACCATGCATCTAGTGGCGCTTCAAGGTAGTTTCTGTGGGTGATTTGCGAGCGCCGGTGGTCCGGATGCGAGACGCCGCGACGAGTCGATGCCGGGCATCGTCGAGCGAGCGGCGGCGAAGCAGACGGGCCGCCGCCGCAAAGCACTCACAGAAACTACCTTGAAGCGCCACTAGTCCACGCGTCCCGAAGGAACTGAGGGTATGCGGAAGCCGCCGGAGGCGGCGGAAGATCTGTAGGCCCGGCGTTTACGCCGGGTTCAACAAGCGCCCGCCAGGCGAGCCCGCGTAGCGGGCGACAGAAAAGAACGCCCGCGCCGAGCCGGTGTTCTGTCGCCCGCTGCGCGGGCTCGAAATCTGCCCACGCGTGACCCGGCCTGAAGGCCGGGCCTACAGATCTTTCGCCGCCTTCGGCGGCCCCCGGGATCGATGCGCTCGAACACCGGATCGATGCGTCCGAGCTCCGGATCGATGCGTTCAAATACAGGATCGTTATTCGAGCTCCGCCTGCTACGGCCGGCCGCTGAGCCCCACTCTCACCGCACTTCGAACGTCACCTCCAACCCGCTCGCGGAGCTCGGCCCCACGCGCACGCGGAACGTTCCGGGCTCCACCACCCACCCCTGCTCGCCCCAGAATTCGAGCTGCTCGCGGGTGATCGGGAAATCGACCCGCTTCGTCTCGCCGGCGGCGAGGGCGATCCGGTGGAAGCCTTTCAGCTCGCGGACCGGGCGGGAGACGCTGGCGACGAGATCGCTCATGTAGAGCTGAACGATCTCCTCCCCGGCCCGTGCGCCCGTGTTCCGCACGGAGACCGAGGCGGTGAGCGTTCCGGCGGCGGTCATGGCGGGCGCGCTCAGCTTCAGGCCGGAGTACTCGAACTTCGTGTACGAGAGCCCATGGCCGAACGCGTAGAGCGGGCCGAGCGGGAGGTCGGCGTACTTGTTCGTCCAGCGGTTCTCGACGTTTGCCGGCCGGCCGCTCGGAAGCTCGGCGTGGTAGATCGGCACCTGGCCGGTCGTGCGCGGAATGGTGACCGGAAGCTTGCCGCTGAAGTTCGCGTCGCCGAAGAGGACGTCCGCGAGCGCGTGCGCTCCTTCGGTACCGGGGAACCAGGCCTGCACGATTGCCGGCACGTGCTCCGCCGCCCACGCGATCGTCAGCGGGCGACCGGAGAGGAGCAGCAACGCCACCGGCTTCCCGGTCGCGACGAGCGCCTCGAGCAGTTGCTGTTGCCGGCCCGGCAGCTCGAGCGACGATCGCGACGCTGCTTCGCCGGACATCTCGCGTGACTCGCCGAGGACCGCCAGGATCACGTCCGCATCCTTCGCCAGCGCCACCGCGGCAGCGAATTCGTCTTCCTTCGCGTCGGCGATGCCGGTACCGCGGGCGTAGACGATCTTCGCGCCCTTCGCAGCCGCGCGCAGCGCATCGAGGATCGGCGTTGCCTCCTCCGCTTTCCCCTCGGAGCTCCACGGGCCGAGGATGTCCTCCTTCGACTCCGCAAGCGAGCCGATGACCGCGATCGTCCCTTCATTCTTCTTCAGCGGAAGCACGTTTTCGTTCTTCAGCAGCACGAACGACCGCTGCGCGACCCGGCGCGCGGCCTCGCGATGCTCGCGGCTCAGGATCACCGACGCCGCACGCGTCTCGTCGGTAAACGGATTCTCGAACAGGCCGGCGTCGATCTTCGCCCGCAGCACGCGCCGCACCGCCGTGTCGACCGCGCTCTCTTGCAGCGTCCCCTTCTTCACCGCCTCGGCCAGCGTGCCATAACTGAGGTCCTGCATGTCCATGTCGACGCCGGCCGTGAGCGCCGCGATCGCGGCCTCGTGCGGCGTGGCGGCGATGCGGTGATTCACCAGTTCCGCAACCGCGGCGTAGTCGCTGACGACGAAGCCGCGGAACTTCCACTCCTTCCGCAGCACGTCGTCGAGCAAATAGCGGTTCGCCGTCGCCGGCACGCCGTTCACGGTGTTGAACGCCGACATCAGCGTGGCCACGTTCGCCTGCACGGCGGCGCGGAACGGCGGCAGGTAGACCTCCCGCAGCACGCGCTCGCTCATGTCGGCCGCACTGTAATCCCGCCCACCCTCGGCCGCCCCATACGCGGCAAAGTGTTTCGCGCACGCCATCACGGCGTCGGGATCGGAGAGCTTCCGCCCCTGGAACCCGCGCACGTACGCCGCCGCCATCGCCGCGCCGAGGAACGGATCCTCACCGGCTCCCTCGGCGATCCGCCCCCAGCGCGGATCGCGGGCGATGTCGACCATCGGCGCAAACGTCCAGTGAATCCCCGACGCGCGCGCCTCCCGCGCCGCCGTGCGCGCGGCCAGCTCGGCGAGCGCCGGATCGAACGTCGCCGCGATCGCCAGCGGGATGGGGAAGATCGTCCGATAGCCGTGAATGACGTCGTTCGCGACCAGCAGCGGAATCTTCAGCCGCGACCCGGCCAGCGCCTGCCGCTGCATCTCATTCGTCGAGGCCGCCCCGCCGAGGTTGAGGATCGACCCCACCAGCCCCTTCTTCAGTGCCGCGTCGAGCTCCGGCTGTCCCCCCACATACTGCGTGAGCTGGCCGAGCTTCTCCTCCAGCGTCATCGCCGAGAGCAGTTCCTCGACCCGATCGCCCGCCTGCGCGTGCGCGACGGTGGCGAGAAGAACGAGCGCGATCGCACTTGCAGTTCGCTTCATCGAAGAAGATAGAGTTTACGCCGCCGATGAGCGACCGCCGATCCATGCTGCTGATGCGCCGCGCCGTCCGGGTCAAAGGACGCCGCGTCATCGCCCGCTTCCTCCTCCAGCAAGGCCGCGCCGCCGTCATCACCCTCCCCACCCACGCCGACGCCCGCCGCGCCGCCGCCCGCCTCGCCACGCAACTGCGCCTCACCCAGACCGACGAGGAATGGGACGAACTGCTGACGTTCCGGGTAGAGCTGATCCGGGCCATGACGGCGTTGAGTGACGTGGAGGAGGAGGGCGACGAGTCAGAACCCGAGACGGATTGAGGCAAAAGTGGCCGCGTGAGTTAGTCTCGTTTTCGACCCGACAAAGGCGAAAGTGCCCTCCGGCAGCCTCGGCATCATCACAGTCTGGATCTCGGACGAGAACGCGCGGGGAAACTTATGACATCCTCAGGGCTCTCCCAAAGAGCGAGGTGATACTTACTAGCATCAGCATTCGCCAGGTCGCACGGATTCAGGGTTTTCCAGAAGGCCACGACGTCGGCGTTATCGTCGATCCAGCGCCGCCACGCTGCCTGGTCAGCAACCGCAGGAGTTTCGGAGAAGGGCAGTGGTCCGGCCAGCTTGTTTGCGATGAACTGCAGGTCCGAGACATCTTCGCCCTCTTCGGCGGCTATGATCAGGTCTGCCACATAGACGAGAAGCGCCTGCGGTGCAAGCTCCGCCAGCACCGCCTTATAGAGATGTCGAGGGTCTGCGCCGTCGAGGATCTGGGTTCGGATAGCAAACACGAAGGACGAAAACGTATCCGGCGACAGCTCCGCGAGATCGGGCAACGCACCAACGAAATCGCCACTGTTCACCATGATCTCCACGAGATCGACTCCATCGTTTTCGTCAAGAGCCGCGCGCAAAGCGTCCAATATCGCGATCTGCTCATCATCCGACCAAGTGTTCGTCCCGACAAAGAGTGCGAGCGCAGTCTCTTCGCGCTCGAATCCTTCCGCCGAAACGATCGACCTCGTGATTTCATCGAACCAATGTCTGTCTTTGGTAGCGCGGTAGAGAACGTAGCGGGCAACACTCCGAACGGCAACATCATCCGCTTCGTCAGCGACCTTGCGAAGGGCGGCGATTCGTTGCGCACGTTGCGTGGGCACCTCCTCGACCATCGGAATCAGTGCGCTGACAGGTGTAACAGTAACCTTGGCCTCGTCTGCCAAATCTACAATCGCATTGAGATGAATCTCGAAAGGCAATGAGGCGATCTTCTCTTTGGCGCGCGTCTCAGCGGTCAAGAGCCGCTGTTCTGCAGCGGCTGATTCCTGTTTCATGCGCTCGCGCTCCTTCTGCAGCTCAGCCTCAATCCTGCGCTTTTCCAAGGCGGCGTCAGCCTGGGCGTCAAGCGACTGCTGTCGCGCAACCGCGATTCCCTGATTCAATTCCACCAAAGCTAGCCCGGCCTTCCTGACGCGCTCGGTCGCCTGCTGCTTCTCCCGGCGGACTCTCTCAGCCTGAATCTGCATGAAGATCACCATCGTTGATGCCAGGAGCACGGCGATAACCGAGGTGACAATTGTCCACTTCACACGGCGGCCGGCAACGGCAAGGATCTCGTTCGCCTTGACGACCGCCTCCTTTTCGACCTTTTCGCTCGCGGTGAGGAATCGATAGTCTTCGACCGTGAGTCTTCTGCCACGAGCCCACTCCTGCGCCTGACGCAGTGAATGTCCTTGGAGCAACGCATCGGCATCGGACTCGCGGCTCTCTACCCAACGACTGAGATTCGCACCGTACGGGCGCAACCCCTCGATCGCGGCCGCCGTCCACTCCGGGTCGAAGACGCCGGCATAGATACGATTGGCCACTACAAGATGAGAATCGCGCTGCTCCACGAGTCCGGCGAGACGCAATTCCATTTGCTCCAGCGAGTCGTCGATTCTGACGGCATCCTCAGAGGAGAGAACGCGCTGGTAAATGGTCAGGAGCGGGGCTGCATGCGCGCCGAAATCCTGCAGAATGCGCTCACGGATGGTCCGCAGATGTACGGGCTCATCTTGAGCCTCCCAATTGGCGATGACCTTCGTCCGAACCAGCTCAGAGATCCACTCTCGCGCCTTGCCGACCGGCGGAGCGATGCTTTCCGATACCGCGAGACTGCACAGCTTCTGGGTCAGAAACGGCTGCCCCCCTGTCCATGCGAGAATCTCGAGAAGAAGATCGTCCGGCCTGTCAGTAATGGCACGGAGGCCGGGGCCTAGAACCGGCAACGCTTCCGGGCTCTTGAAACCACGCAGTTCGAACGGCTGACCGATGTTGAACGGCGACCGGCGTTTGTCTTTGATCAGCTCGGACGGCGTGGCCACACCAAAAAACGCGAACGTCAGACGACGATACTCTGGATGATCGGACTTCGCATCGTGCAGACCACGGATCACTGAAAAGAAATCATCGCTGAAAGGAAGACTCAGTACCGAATCGATCTCGTCGACGAAGATATATATGGCTCGACCGGGATGGCGCGCCAAAACTTCGTCGAGAAACATGGTTAGCTTGTGTGCGTTGGAGGTAGATAAATCGTTCCAATTCTGGATCGTCGAGTATTCACTGCTGCCGCCTAAAAGAGAGGACCCGCGAATCGCAAACGAGAGAAACCAAGCGCTCGGGTCGATGTCTTTTTCACTCATCAGCATGAGATCGACAGCCGAGCACCAGGCACCGCCTTCCGTCAACCGACGCATCGTTCGTACGCGAAGACTGGACTTTCCCATCTGGCGCGCATTCAGGACATAGCAGAGCTGGCCGCGTTCGAGTGCTGCGAAGATTCTGTGGTCGACATCACGCTCGACGTATGTCGGTGCCCCGCTGGGCAGGCTGCCGCCCGCCTGGTATTCGCTATAGCTCGTGTTCATGATGTTTTCTTGAGATGCGCAGCGAAGTATTGCCGATACAGCTCACATCGCACGGAAACAGAATTCCCCTGTCTTGTCACCAATCCCGTGCTGTCAAGCTTGAACGCGATCTCTGTGGCGAGTTGCACAGGCTCGTGGTTCGCCACGACGGCCCGCATGGCCTGCGCGAGCTGAGGGTTCTGCTCGAGATTCCAGAGGTGGCGGCGCAGGTGATCGCCATAAAAGCCGGAATCCGTACTCGATTGTGCCAGGAAATCTTCATTCAACACCGAATCGCCGTGTGCAATATGGTACAGCGCCACGCGAATCAGAAACGGATGCCCTCCTACCACCGCCATCAAACCCTGTACCGCATCGGAATCCCAGGATAGTCCGTGGCGGCCGACGAGCGTTCTCACTTGCTGTTCGTTGAAGTCGCGCAATGTGATCGGCTGGCCGACGTTGAACGGCGACTCGTTGATTTTCAGCGGGATATAGACTTCGGTGGAGTGAGCGAGGATTAAGCGAAGCTTCTTCCAGATGTCGTGGCTTTTCCCCAGCTCGTGCCATCCGCGCAGTAAGGAGAAGAAATCGGCCGCCACGCGCGGTTCGTCAAACACCAGATCCACTTCGTCGAGACCGATGGCGAGCGGCTGATCCACGACCTTCAGAAGATACTCTTCGAAATACTGGGTGCACGCCATCTTGCTACCTGGGGCTTTCGCCCATGTCGTTGCGGTCAGATCTTCCACTTCTGCGCGCCATGACACGACGCTGCAGAACCAGCGCAAAAGCTTGTCGCGATCCGCAAATATCGAATTGTCCGCGAGCTGAAATGTAAGGGGTACCGACCGGTATCCGCTTTCTGCAGCGTGACAGAGAATCCGCGCCATCAGGGACGTCTTTCCCATCTGTCTCGGCGCTTTGATGCGTATCAGGGCACCCGGTTGCAGAATCGAGGCAAAGCACGTCTCCTCCGCCGGTGGTCTTTTAATGTAGAACTTAGATTCGATGTCCACCTGTCCTTCGGGAAACTCGAGGGCGGCGAGCGGCACAGGGGCTGATGTTTGCCCTCCCTCGTCCCTAACTTGCCTTGCCAGCACAGACGTGTAAAGCTTCTCTATAAGCAAGGCGGTATCAGCGTGGGACGTCCATTCCTCCTGCTGAATGCGCGAAAGGTAACCGGAGAGGTCGTAGGTAAGCGTCTCCGACATCGGGAGATTCACTCGAATCGGAAGAATGAGCGGCCTTCGATCAGAACGGGTGTCCTGGAGCCGCTTGGCGTGTCGGACTTCCTCGATGACCATTTCGCTTCGCGCCGCACTCGGCGACAACAGCAGAAGAAACACGTCACACGATTCGAGCTCGGCGTTGACGCGAACCGGCCACTCTTCACCCCACCGGATATTCTCCCCGGCTAGGAACGCGTCGAACCGTCGGGCAACCAGTTCGTCGTAGAAGGTCTGCGCCAGTGCCGCGTCCGGCTTATGGCCGCGATAACTGATGAACACTTTCAATCGCTTGCCCACGGCATTCTTCTGATGCGCTGCTCCCGTGCTGAGCGCCGCCTGGATTTCGCGAGCTGGGACCGCGAGAGCGCGGTCGGTACGAACTTCAGCGATCACGCCCACCAGCGACGAGGTACGTGGATCGAAAATCGGGGCGCCGGCAAAACCATGTTCGAAGCCGGATCCATCGGCCAGTTCTACATGCAGCATGATGGGCTCGACTCCGAGGAGCGTTCTGGCTTGGACGGAATACACGCGTGGGCGATCGTCGATACCCGAATACGCTATCGCGATCAGATCGGCCGGCAACGTGCCGCCATCCGTGAAGGTTGCAGCCGGGCTAGCTGGCGCACGAACACTCAGAAAGAGCATGTCTCGCAACGCAGTCGGAAGCTGATGAACCAACGTAGGCTGCCCGCCGACCAGAAGATCGCAACCTGGGTCCCCGCATCGACCTGAAGTCACAAACCACCCGTCCGGCGCCACGAAGACGCCAGTCCCGCGGACGGTGCCGTCCATACCGTGCACAGGCGCGACAAACGACTTGAGTCGCTCGGCGTCCATATGTCTCCTTCGCAATTTGCAGTTGAGAGGCGTCAGGAATGATAGCGTTGTTTCGTCCCCGAGCAGATACAAAACCGCACGCGAGGTCGTCGATGCGGCCCGTGGTTCGGTCAACTCGGGCTGCAACTTGACACGGCATCTGACTCCGATGTTTCTACGAATGAAACATCGGCAACCCCAGCAACGTAGTCCCTTTCGGCCGGAACGCTTCCTTGTCGTAAAACCGGTCCACGTCCACCTGCTTGCGTTGCAATCCGGTGAGCTCGATCGGAACCGCGGCGTAGCGGCCGTCGACGATGGCGACCATGTGGCCGGCGTCGCCGCGGGAGGCGAGGTCGGCGGCGAGGCGGCCGAAGTTTTTGGCGACGAGCTGGTCGAGGGAGTCGGGCGGGCCGGAGCGCATGAGGTAGGCGAGGCGCTGGTAGATGACGCGCTCTTCGCAGCGGTCTTCGAAGTACTTCGTCACGTACTCGCCGACCCCGCCGAGCTGGCGGTTGCCGGCGACGTCGGGCTCTCCCCGCTCGAAGCGGCCGCCGTCGATCGGGACGGCGCCCTCGGAGATGGCCAGGATGGCGTAGCCGCTGGGATTCTTCGAGCGGTCGGCGATCATGAGGTCGAAGAGCTTCGCGGGGTCGAACGGGACTTCGGCGATGACGGCGCGGTCGGTGCCAGCGAGGTAGGAGGCGAGCAGGCAGGTCTCGCCGGAGTAGCGGCCGAACAGCTCGACGACCAGCATCCGCTCGTGCGAGCCGGCGCCGGTGCGGAGGTCGTTGATGTAGCTGACCGAGCGGGTAATGGCGGTCGAAAAGCCGAGGCAGTAGTCGGTGCCGAAGACGTCGTTGTCCATGGTCTTGGGGATGCCGATGATCGGCACCCCTTCGAGATGGAGGCGGCGGGCGAACGACAGGGTTCCGTCGCCGCCGATCGCCACCAGGGCGTCCAGCCGCAGGAACTGCAGGACCTGAAGGGCGATGGCGGTGAGATCGACCTTGCCGTCCGGCCCCGGGGGAGGAGCCAACTCGCGCAGATGCTCGGGGACGCTGTCGGCACTGGTGAGCGCCG
>DASPHC010000137.1:0-71823 GCA_035629865.1 Thermoanaerobaculia bacterium
CACGACCGCCCGTCCGGTCACGCCTTCGAACTCGAGATGCATCCGAGGATCCGCGCTGACGCCGGCGCGCTCGAACACCGGCACAGCCAGCGGCGGAGCTTCCGGCAGCGGCAGCGTCACCTCGCCATACGCGCGCAGGCGGCGCTGTCCCTTGACGGCGCCGGTCCAGTGGATGCGGTCGGGCTCCTCGCCGATGCCCGTCCAGACGACCGCGCGCATCTTCGCCGCCGGCGTCTCGTCGTCGCCGAGGAGGACCGGCAGCAGGAGCCGTCCATCGGTGCTGACGAAGCCCCAGCCGGTGGCGGCGTTGTCGCCCATCGGCGCGAGGACGCCGTAGAGATCGGAGGTGAGCAGGTCGCCGGGGAGGCGGGGATCGTCGCCGCGGAAGTCCTCGAGGAACGTCAGTTGCCGAACTTCGAAGTACGCGCCGGGAGGAAGCTGGGGCGCGCCGGGATCGAGGACGGGATCGGGTGCGTAGAGCAGCCACCAGAGCCGGCGCGGCTCGTCCGGGTCCAGGCTTTCCACGACGCCGGGCAAGCGGTGGCCGATGACTTTGAGGCGGCTGAGGATCGCGCCCGCGTCGGGGAGATCTTTTTCCGGATCGACGCCGGGCTGGACGCGCGGCGCGGCCAGCATGACCCGCCGGCCGAGGAACGCACAGTCGGGCTCGAGCCAGGCGTGGTTCACGAGGATCTTCGCAAGAGCCTTCCGCTCCGGCTCCGGCTCGCCGATCGTGGCGGCGGGATCGAGGGCCGGGACGTCGTTGTCGGAGGCGTAGCTCTCGACCTTGTACGTCGCGCGGATGGCGCGATACCAGGCCCGGAACGCGTTGCGTCCGTCGATGAGCGGGACGACCTCATTGCCGTCTGTGTAGCGCTGCAGCGCGTCGCTGCCGAGTGTCTCGTTGAGCGGGTTCGGATTGCGGGGGAACCAGCGCGCGAAGTCGACGACCTGCAGGCGGAAGAAGGAGTAGGGGGAGAAGCTCGCCTTCGTCGTCCTGTCGAGCGTGCCGTGCGGAAGGAGGGTGAGGCGCTGGTGCTCGCCCTGCAGCGCGAGCTCCACGAATGCCGCTCCCTCGAGATCCGCATACGCGGGGGTGCCGTCGTTGAGGATCACCATGCCGTGGGCCGGGATCGGGATCTGGTGCGCTCCCGCGGAAAGCACTTGCTCCGGCGGGTCGGGCGCCGGATCGGTCGGTCCGACGAGCGCGTCGGGGTCGGGGCGCGATACGAACGGCGCGCCCGCGCCGTCGGTGAAGAGGAGCACGTGCCGCCGCGGCGGATTCCACGCCTCCATCGCCGGCGACTCGCGCCACTTGACGCAGAGCCGCTGGAAGTCGGAATCGTCCGCGAGCCGCTGGAAGGTGGCGAAGACGTAGTCGGGATCGAGGATCATCCCGTTCGCGTCGAACGCGCGGATCTCGAGCTCGTCGGTGCCATCGGGATCGGCGGGATCGAACGACGTCAGCAGGTCGCCGGCGGCGACGAAGAGCGGCGCGCGTCCGTCGAGAAAGTTCGCGATGTCGATGGAGAGGCCCGAGCCGGCGAACTGCGCGTTCGCGATCGTCTGCGCGGGCGTGACGATTCCCTCGCCGACGCCGCGGAACCAGAACCAGCGCGGCGCGGGCGCCTGCGGCACTTCCATCCCCAGGCCCGTCGGTACTTCGAGCGACGAGAAGACGTATTCGAGGCGGCGGAAGGCCGACGGCCACACCTCCAGCAGCAGGTCGTGCAGGTCGGGGACGAGCGGCGCGCCGTCGATCAGCTTCAGCACGGGCCAGCCGGTCGCCTCGTCGGGCGCGCGGCGGAGCAGGCCGTTGACCGGTGCGTGGAATTCGTCCGGATCCGAGAAGGTCAGCCGCAGCGAGTCCTGCAGAATCGCGCCCGCGGGATCGCCGAAGCGGTGCACGCGTGTGGGAGCCCATCCGAGCGGCAGGGCGAACTTCGGCACGCCCGGTCCGCTGCCGAGCCAGTTGTAGGCGATGTCGATCAGGCTCGAGCTCATGGCGCCTCCTCGGCGATGTTGCTCTCGGCAATCCGGCCCTGCAGATCCCGCACGCGCAGCCGGTAGAGGTACGTCTCCGCCGGGGCTGGCGGGGCGTCCTTGATGGACAGCTCATATCCGCCCGAGACCGGCGCCGACGCGGAGAAGTCGACCGGCGCCGCACTCCAGTCGAGCGTGCCGCGGGCGCGGCGGAGCAGCGTCGCCGGATAGTCGCGCCGGGCGATGACGCAGGTGACGACACGCTTGTCCGGATCCGTCGAGTCGCGCGCGACGGAGACGATCTCCGGCGCCGCGGGAGGGGAGTTGCTATAGGGCCTGGCCCGCAACGGCTCGGTCGGCGGCGACACCGCGCCGCCTTCGCCATGGGCGGTGACGCGGTACCAGTAGTCGACGTCGGCGTAGAGGTGGGAGTCGGCGAGCTGCAGCTCTTCCGTCCCCGCGGGGACGAGCAGCTCCGTCACCGGACGCATGCCGCGCACGTCGGCAAGCTCGGCGACGCGGCGGCTGCGATAGAGGCGAAGCCTCTGCGTGGCTCCGGTGAGGTCGCGCGCGACGCTGACGGTCACGCTGCGGTCGCCGGCGCGGATCTCGCGGACCAGCGGCGTGCGCGGCTGCGCGGAGGGGGAGATGCCGATGACGAGGAACGCGCCCGCATCGGCCGGCCACGGCGGGAGCACTTCGGCGGCGCTGATCGGCTGGAGCACGAAGACGGTCAGTCCGCGGTGCACGGCGTTGAATTGCGCGGTGTGCGAGCCGGCCGTGGCGGGATAACGCTGTTCGTGGTCGGGCGAGAACGCGTCCGGGTGGGCGAGGGCCAGCCCGCGCAGGAACGCGGCGCGGGCCGGCAACGCCAGCGCCTCGTAGGCCGCGGAGCCGCTTCCGCTCGCGCCGAGCAGCGCCGCCTCGGAGGCACGCAGGACGCGAACGCGTCCGCCGCCGCTGAGGTCCGGCCAGGAGAGGCGGTAAAACGCGCGCCCCTCGGCGTCGGGACGCGACGTCAACGCGATGTCGCCCGGCAGCGGCGGAATCACCGGCGGCGTGTCGTCGATCCGGCGCGCCACCGCGCGGCGTGCGAAGGCGCCGCGGTTCGCGAACGTGTCGACCGCGCGCACGGTCGCGCTGACTCTGGCGTCGCCGTTCGCGTCGAAGGCCGCCTGGATCGGTCCGACGCGGACCGTGATGCGCCCCTCGGCACGCTCCGCCGTGGCGATGAGCGGCGCCGGCAGTGCTCCGAGCGTGAGCGCCGGCCAGTGCACGACCAGCGGCGGCGTGGTGGCACCGACGGTGTGCTCGAAGCGTCCCCACGTCGACTCCAGCTCCGCATCGGCGGTGGCGACTTTCCCCTGGCGCAGGTGGACCTCGAAGCGGTCGAGGTCGGGGGCGAGCAGTTCCTGGGCGTCCGTCCAGTCGAACGCGAACGTGAGCGCGGACCACACCGGCGCCTCCGCGGTCGTTCCGTGCAGCGCTGCCTCGAGGCTCGCCGACGCCGGAGGCGGGATGACGTCGCGGACTTCGGAGGTCACGCTCGCCTCGGCGGTGAGGCGTCCCCAGAGATCCATTCCGGTGAGCCGCCACGTGTACGGTCCGTACTCAGGGACGGTGGTGTCTTCGATGCGGCGCCTCGGGTCGCCCGGCACGCGCGGCGTCGGATGGTGGGGCATGAGCAGTTTCGATTCGGGCTCGCGCTCGTGGACCAGCACCTTGCCGTCGTCCCCGACGCGCAGCAGCGAATAGAAGACGCGGGCGCGGTCGGGATTCTCGAATAGCGACGTGGCTTCGGCGTGCCAGCCGAGCTCCATGAATGCCTGCACGGGGGCGCGCGAAACGTCGGGCACCAGCCGCGCCTGCAGGTCGGACGGCGCATCCGGCGGCGGCAGCACCTGCTCCACGATCGCCGTAGCGAGCGACAGGCAGACCTGCCCGCGGCCGAAGTCCGACGGCCTGCGTTTCGGGAAGAGCGTGCGCTCGATCCAAGCGTCGGGGAATTCGGCCTGGACGAGATAGTCGAAGGTCAGGTCGGGCTCGAACGTATCCGTGGTCATCAGGCCGAGGAGCCGCGCCACGCGCGGATCGGCCGAGGCGCCGTAGACGAAATCGAAGGGATGCGTCACCGAATCGACCGCGTCTTCCTCGTCGCCGCCTTCGGTCGGTTCGAGCAGTTGCCGCACCTCGACCAGCGCCTGCGGGATGAAGTCGCGCAGCTCCCCGTCGAGGAAGATGCGCATCGCCTCGTCGACGCTGCCGAACGCGTCGTCGGCGTCGAGATAGCGGCGCTCCACGTCGCCGATCAGGTCGGACACGGTGAGCGGCGTCACAGGATCGTCCCACGGCACCTGCGCGATCGGCGCCGCCGTCCGGACGCCGAGGTGCAGCCGCTGCCGCGCGATCTCCCGCCCCGGATCCGACGACCAGGCCGGGTAGATCCCGGGGGCATCGGTGAGCGGAAGGAAGAAGCGGTCGACGTCCGTCCACCCCTTCTTCGCGGCGTAGTCGCGGACGGTGATCCACTCCACCTGCTGCACCGCCGCGTCGTGGCCCGTGACTTCGACATGTTCGAGCAGCCCGCCGTGCAGCAGCAGGGTCTCGGTCACCACGGGATCTTTGTTGCCGGACGAGCGCGCGAGCTTTCCCTGGCGCCGCAGCGCGTTGCGCCGGTCGTCGTCGCGGGCGTCGAGGGCCTTCGGGGTGAGCCGCGACTCGGCGCTCGAGCGCATCCGCATGCCGCCACGCGTCGCCACAGCGAGCTCCCGCAGCTCCGGCGCTAGCCATGCGACCGAGGCGGGACCGACTCCGGCGCGGTCGAGAAAGCGATAGCGTCCGTGCCCGTCGTAATAGCCGGTGGCGAGCACGTGCCCGGTGTTCTGGCGGCGGACGATCGTGAGCCGCACGAAGCCCGCCGGATTCGAGAGCTCCGGACCGGGTGGGAACGGGGGGGCCGCTCCCTCGGGGCCGAAATCGAGATTCACCGGATTGGCGTCGAGGCGCAGGATCCCGCCGTCGTACGAGAACCCTCCGGCATGACTGACCGTGAGGCCGCTCGGGAAACGGCGCGAGAAGCCGGTGCCGAGATCCGCCGCAGTGAGCCATTGCTGCCGGATGAGCGGGTCGGCGGGCGTCGCATCCCAGTTCGCGGTCGCGTAGCTGGGATGGCGGCGCAGCAGGAAACCGCTGCGCGGAAAGCCGAGGAGGCGGCCGAAGAACCAGCGGAGATGCCTGCCGTCGGGGACCTGCTCGTCGTCGCGCGTGCCGCGCCCGATCAGCTGCAGGAGATTGGGATCGATCCAGCTCATGGCGCGGGCTCCTCGTCGAGAAATGCAGGCCGCGGCGGCACCGGCAGCACGATCGTCGCGTTCTCTTCGACCTCGGTGCCGGTCGCGCCGGTGAACGGATCGGTAATCGTGAATCGGAGCTCGCTCCAGATCCCGCCGGCGCCCTGCGGGAGCACCAGCGAGCGGGTCGCCGATTCGCCGTCGATCAGCACGAAGGAAACAGCAGTTGCGAACGAATCACGGACCGACAGCGAGCCGGTGGCGCGGATGAACGCTTCCGGCCCGTCGAAGAGGACGGCGAGCAGCGCGACGTCTCCCGGCGCCGGACCGGCGCGCCGCCAGATGCGGACCAGCTCCGGCCGCGACGCCGGAGCCCGGGCGGGGAGATGCAGGTGCTGGTGCAGCACCGTTTCGAGCAATTGCGCGTCGGTCTGCCTTCCGGAGAGAGCCGCCAGCGCGGCAAAGTCGGGCGTCTCGTCGCAGACCTCGTCCAGCACGTTCGCCGCGTACGCATTCGCGTGCGCCAGCAGCGAGGGCCAGCGCGAGGTGCGGAAGCGGAAGCGGTACGCGACCGGATGCACGTCCCAGTCGTCCACGGCGGCGAGATCGGTCACGGTGTCGGGCAGCAGCACGAACGTCCCGTCGTACCAGCGGTCGGTGGAGAGGATGCTCGGGAAGTGCGCGGAGCCGATGACGAAGAGACTCTCGAGGTCGGGCGCGCAGGCGAGGCCGAGGAGGTGATCGCGCCAGGCGCGCTGGTACTCCGGCAGCTCGTGGGCGTGGCCGGCGAGGAACTCCAGCCGGTCGAAGAGATCGACGCCGTGCTCGTCGACGAGCCGCAGCACCAGCCGCTTCCCGAACTTTCCGTACACCGCCTCCGACCGCGCGTCGCGGAACTCCAGCCGGATCGGCCGCTCCGTATAGACGCCGGTCTGCTGGTGCGCGGGGACGGTGCGCACGTCCCAGTCGCCGGCCACGGCGGCGCCTTCGGGGCCGCGGAGATTCAGCGGCGGACGGTCCCGCGGCACGGTGACGAAGGAGAAGTTGTGCCGGATCGGCGCGGCCACCGGCGTCTCGACTCCCTCGGTGACGCGCGCCCAGCTCGACTCGATCTCGAGCGTGTAGCGCGTGGCCGGTTCGAGCAGCAGGGCGTCGGAGACGGCGGCGTTGGTATTGAGGAGATTCGACCAGAAGGTGCTGAACGCGTTCGCGTTCTCGACGGCGTCGAGGTGGTCGCGCACGTCCTCGCTGTAGGTCATGCAGACGCGCGACAGGTACGCCGGCGCGAGCAGCACCGCGTTCGGGTAGGAGGCGGTGATGTCGATCCGGTCGACCGGCCCCTTGCAGCGGTATCGCACGCGCTCGTATTTGCGCTCCGCCCAGCCGAGGTGCGTCCCGTCGTTGTGGGCGTCGAGCAGCTCGTTGCGGCGGAAGCATTGGATGGTGATGGTTCCTTCGGCCAGCCGCAGGAAGTCGAGCGTGACCTCCTCGGCGACGGCGAAGGCGAGGCGCAGGTTCGGCGCGGCGATGGCGTCCGGGTCGGCGACGCCGCGAGGCGCGGGAAGCTGGATGGCGCGGACGAAGCCGGAGTCCTGGATGCCCGGCTGCACGACCTCGGCGGGCACGGACGTGGCGCCGAAGAAGCGCAGCACGCTCTCGGCTCCTTCCGGCTCTTCGTCGGGTGCGACGCGGAGGATGCGCGCGTCGCCGGTCGTGCGGACGCGGCGCTCGTCGACGATCGGGCCGAGCTCCTCGGCCTCGAAGTCGTAGCAGACCGGTTTCGGCTCGTTGAGCGGCGGGCAGGGGTCCCATTCCGACGTCGCCCATTCGACGTAATCGGCGGAGGCGCCGATCATCCGCTCGCTCCCGCCGTCGTACGTGAAAAGCTCCAGCACGCGCCGCGACGGCTCGCCGCCGGCCGCGGGCAGCGGCTCCTGCCGCCACTGGGCCGGGATCTGGTTGCCGACCGGCACCGGACCGCCGGGCATGTGGGCGAGGAGACGGATCGACTTCACCTCGATCGCGTAGCCGCGGTCGCCGCCGGTGGCGTGCACCGTCGAGAGGTTCGCGCCGTCCGGCTGGAAGCTGCCGGCGATCGTGGCGGCGTTGCGCGTGGTGAACGCGAACGTCAGCGAGAGCACCGGGTCGATCGGCACGTCGGTGAGGTCGCCGGTCGCGGGAAACTCGGTCGCGGTGTTGCGGTCGCGCGGAATCAGCGCCAGACCTTCCACCGCGCGCGTCAGCTCCTCGGTCGGCCCGTCGTTTCCGCGCGAGACGTCGATCGTCAGCTTGAGGTTTGGGATCGGCCAGGGGAGGTCGAGGGTGATCTTGAGCTTCCCGGTGAGGAGATTCGGCGTGGGACGGATCCAGAGGAACTCGGCGCTCAGGTTCAGCTCGAAGCCGATGCCCCACGCTTTCGCGACCACGCCGCCGGTGAGGAAGGCGCGGATGAAGAAGAGCGAGGGATCGTTCCCGGAGAACGCCAGGTCGGCGCCGGCGCGCAGGACGAAGTAGAGCTTGAATCGCCCGCCTTTCTTGCCCCCTTCGTAATCGAAGCGGACGCCGAGGGCGATGGCGAAGCCGGCCACGTCGATGCCGGTATTCGCGAGGTTCGCGATCGTGGCGGTGTCGAACATCACGTAGCCGCTGATCTCGAACTTGTCGAGCAGCTTGGCCCGGATGTGCTTCGCCGGCGGCCAGTGCTCGCCGAAGTAGAGGTGGAAGCCCTGGTCGTTGACGAACAGCTCGATCGGGACGGACCAGGAGAGGATGTTCCCCGAGCCCTCGGGGATCTTCTTCTCGGCGCGGAAGCCGAGGGTGAGCTCCCGGCGGAGGAAATCGAGCACGGCCACGAACGTGAACGCGCCGCGGCTCGTGTTCTCCACTTTCTCCGCCGCCTTGAAGACGTTGACCGCGCCGTGCAGCGCGAGCACCGGTCCGGGCTTCAGGATGAGCAGGCCGGCCTTGATGTTCCACGGCCGCCCCTGGTCGACGGCCGAGCCGAGGACCACGCCGAAGCCGAAGCCCCACTCGCCCGGCGCCCCTTCCCACTTCTCGATGTTGTGCGCGACGTTCGGCGGGGCGGTGTTCATCAGCCAGTCGGCCGGACCGGCGGCGCCGAGAGCGGGGCGTGCATGGATGCCGACGATCCCCGAGGCGCCGTAGAGATTGGTGCCGGGGAAGATCCCGGTGGGGATGCCGCCGGCATGCTCGAACGACGCCGCGTAGATGGTCGACGAGACCTCCCTGCCGCTGGCGCGCTCGATCGTCTCCTGGCGGACGCCGACCGAAACGTCGAGCAGCCAGTTCTCCGGCTTCTCCGGCTCGAACGTCGCCGCGGAGCGGGTGGCGACGATCAGCGCGCGCGCGGAGACCCGGGTAACGTCGCCCACGTCCCACATCCCGCGGCAGAAGATGACGCCCGGAATGGAGAGCGAGAAGCCGACTCCCTTGATCGAGACGTGGTCGATGTCGCCGCCGGCCAGGAACCAGAAGCGGATCGACGCCGGGTTGACGGAGAAGGCCGTGTAGCCGCCCCCCTGGATCTTCACCGAGACGTCGAACCACATCCCCTGCTCCCACCGCCCCATGCCGAACTGGGTGATGAGCAGCGGCGACTCCCGCACCGGCGACTCGTTCCCCACTTCGAACGACACGCCGCTCTCCATGTCGAACGTGAACGCGAGCTCCTTGATCCCTGCGAGCTCCAGCTCCTCCTCGGTGAACTCGTCCGCGTTCGTCGCCCACGTCAACGTGAGGCCGCGAAACAGCGCGCCGATCGGCTGGTCCTCGTCGGTACGGATGTCAGGGAGGCCGAGCATCCCGACCGGCAGGTCGAGATGGATCTTCGCCTGCACGTCGAAGACAAAGTCGAGGATGCTGACCTCGCGGCCGCCGAGCGGCACGAACCGCTGGCGGATGCGCAGCGCGTCGAGCGTGATCGACTCGAAATCGACCCAGCGAAGCAGGATCGGGATCAGGATCGCCGCGAAGCCCAAAGGGACGGTGCCGGTGGCGAGCAGGGCGACCACCCCGGCGAAAAGCACCACGTCCGGTGCCGCCTTGCGGATCGTGAAGAGGCCGGAGTCGGCCGTCCCCGGCGTGCGCAGGACGAACTCGACGAGCGAGCCTCCCTCCGGATGGAAGCGCAGGTTGAAGCCGATCAGCAGGTCGCCCTCGGGACCGAGCGAGGCGAAGCTCTCCTCGTCGCCGAGGACCCGCCCGCCGTGCAGCGTCACCTCGCCGCCGCAGCGGATCAGGTTCCCGTGATCGAGCTCCACCTCGATCGCCAGCGAGTCGAGCGGGCCGCCGGTGTCGTTCAACGCGACCCGCAGCGAGCCGCTCACGCCGTCACTGCCGATCAGCCAGTGCGACAGCTCGACCACCAGGCCGTGTTGCACGTCCTCGTTGTCGGGGTCGATCATCTTCGGCACGGTCGGGAAGACCGAGTCGAGGCCGAAGACGACGAGCTTCTCGATGTACACGCCCATCCAGGTCTCGTCGTAGCCGGGCCGCGACAGCACCTCCCCGAATCCGGAGACGTCCGAGAAATCGACCTTGATCTTCTTCGCGAGAAAGCCGAGGTGGGTGTCGGGGATCATGAACGGCACCGGCGTGTGCAGGAGCTCGTCCTCGTCGAATTCGATGCTCCAGCCGCGCTCCGTGTCGGCCACGAACGTGACCGCGCCGAGGGTGATCTCGACCGGGCCCTCTTCCTCCGGCGGGACCGGGATGATGCGGAAGGGATGACCTTCCGCGTCGTTGACCACCTGTCCCTTCTTCACCGCCGACTCCGGGAGCTGCAGCGACCACTGGAGACCGCGCAGGGCGATGCGGAAGGAGAAGGGGAGGACGTCGGAGCGGAAGAAGAACTGGAGCTTCTCTTCCTCCTCCTCGGGGTTGCCGATTCCGGCCAGCTCCGCCCCCGCCGCGAGCATCAGCTGCATGAGCGACGACCGCGGGGCGGTCAGCTCGAACTCGAACTCCGTCGTCTCGCCGACCTGCTCTCCGAACGCGAACCCGAAGCCGCCGAGATTGAACGCGATCGGTCCGCTCAGCACCCCGGTTCCGAGGACGCTGGCATGAGTGTCGTTCCAGCTGTCGCGCCAGCTCCGCACGCCGATGTGGTGCTGCATCTCGCGGACGAACGGCTCGAGATAACCGAACAGCGGCACGTGCTGCAGTCCGAGGGTTCCGAGGATCGTGGAGAGGGGGATGTAGTAATCGGTCACTCGTTACGCTCCCAACTTCCTGGCCGGTGCCGGCATCGCGCTGTCGGAGGTGAAGAGGTCGTACTTCACCATCTTTCGATAGAGCGTCATGCGGGAGCAGCCGAGAAGGCGGGCGGCGTCGTTGCGGTTCCATTCCGAGGCCCGGAGGGCCCCGACGATCTGTTCTCGTTCCGAGTCGCGCTTCCGCTCTTCGCTGGCGAAGAGGGCGCGCAGGTAGGGAGGGAGATCGCGGCGGGTGACGCGGTTGGACGACCCGAAGACGATCGTCGACTCGACCACGTTGCGCAGCTCCCGGATGTTGCCCGGCCAGCCGTAGCGGAGCAGCGGCTCGATGAAGGTCGGGTCGACCGTGTCGATGCGCCGGTCGACCCGCGCCGCCAGCTCGCGCACCACCTCCCGGACCAGCTCCGGAATGTCGTCGGCATGCTCGCGCAGCGGCGGGAGATGCAGGCGGGCCACGTTGAGCCGAAAGAAAAGGTCCTGCCGGAACTTCTGCTGCGAGGTGAGCTGCTCGAGGTTCTGGTTCGTCGCCGCGATGATGCGGATGTTGACCGCGATGTCGCGATTCCCGCCGAGGCGCTGCAGCTTGCGGCTCTCGATCACCCGGAGGATCTTTGCCTGCGCGTAGAGGGTCATGTCGCCGACCTCGTCGAGGAACAACGTGCCGCCCTGGGCGTACTGCAGCTTTCCCTCGCGCGCCGCGTGGGCCCCGGTGAACGCGCCGCGCTCGTAGCCGAACAGCTCACTCTCCAGGAGCCCCTCGGGGATGGCCGCGCAGTTGATCGAGACGAACGGCCGGTCGCGCCGGCGGCTGTTCGCGTGGATCAGCTCCGCCGTCAGCTCTTTCCCCGTCCCGGTCTCGCCGGTGATCAGGACATTGCTGTCGCACGTGGCCACGCGCTGGATGGAGCGCCGGAGCTGTTCGATCGGCTTGCTGTGCCCGACCAGCCGGTTCCCGGCGATCAGCTCCGTCTGCGGCCGCGCCGCCGGCTCGTGATGGATCACGCGCCCGACCACGTCCGCGATCTCTTCGTCGGTGCTGGCGCACGTCAGGAGATCGTTCACCCCGGCCCGCATCGCCGCCAGCACGAAATCCGCCTCACACGCGGTGACGAGCAGGCAGAGCGTCACGTGCCGGTCGAGCTGGCGGACCCGCCGAGCCAGCGCAAGCGTCGCCGCGGGAGCCAGAGAAGTCTGGATCGCGATCAGGTCTACATCGCCATTCCCCGCAATGGCCAGCAACTCCAACTCATCGGCTGCCTCACTGATCTCCCAAGCCGCGTCTCCGAGGGCCGCAAGAACCGACGGAGCGGCGAACAAGCCGTCCGTGCTGAACACGAGCGCTCGCATCTACATCCTGCCTATCTCGAATGGGACGGAAAGTTTACTGCAATCAATCCGGTGAGGAGGAGTGGATTTTTTTCCCGACGTGGGAAGGGGGTGGCCGGGCGTTTCGCGCTCGTGGCAGCCTTCGCGCGAGTGCTGCCCACGCGACGTGGGCGGTCCGGCCCACGACGACGTGGGCGGTCCGGGGGGACCACCGGACCGCCGGCGTTCCCGCCGGCCGCGCATGGGATCCGGACGGGTGCCGATCGCGCTGCGATGGCCGGTTGCGCCATTCAGGTGGCATCCTCGCGCGCCTTGGTGCCTGTTGCTTCCACCCGCATGGCAGTCCGGCCCACCTGAGTGCCTCCTTCTGCCACAGCGATGGCTTGCAGTCGCGCTCCGGTGGAAAATTGGGCCACTCCGGTGCGTGGAACTCCCATTGGAGTGGCGTGGGTGCCCACTCGAATGGCGTGTGGTCCCACTCGAATGGCGAAAGTCGCCACTTCAGTGGCAACTCCTGCCACTCGAGTGGCAGCTCTTGCCACTGAAGTGCGCGATCGAGCCAATCAAGTGGCTGGTTGTCGCATTCAAGTGGCAATTTCTATCAACGGTGTGGGAGATCAGGCCAACGCAGTGGCTACTTCTCGCGATCGAGTGGCAACTCCTGCCACTGAAGCGGGACACCTGCGCCACTTGAGTGGCAAGTCCTGCCATCGAAGTGGCAGCTCTTGCCACCGTTGTCGTTCAGACAGCGCCTATTTGCTCCAGGTGTGACCTCGCGGAAGGACGTAATTTGCTCGTTTCTGACTGTTTTCACCACTATTGGTGATCTGCCGCCCATCGGCGTTGTTACAGACGACATCAGTCACAATAAGGTTGTTACGGGTGACAGCTACCCCGGGCGCGAGCTACGGGACCTGAATCGCAATCTGCGAAGAACGAAGCTCTGCCCCCAGGAACGCTCCCATCTCATCACATTCAGCGCGAGAGCGGCCCACGAGGACGTGGGCGGACCGGCCCACGGCGACGTGGGCGGTCCGGGGGCCGGCGCCTTCGGCGGCGGATAGAAGTCTTTCGCCGCTCCGCGGCGAAGCAACCGGACCGCCGACGTCACCGTCGGCCGGTCCGCCCGCGTCCTCGCGGGCACGCTCTCGCGCGGCACTCTCCCACTTGCCCTGGATTCCTCCGCACGAATGCGCGGCGGCGATGGACATCGCCGCCGCGCGTCTTCTCTACTGATACAGCTTGAGCACGAACGCGGCGCCGATGGCGCCGCCGGGGGCGGCGGGGCCGCCGGCCCACCAGACGTGTCGACGTCGCCTTCCGCCTCGATGAAGGCGGCCGGGCCGTAAGCGACCTTGCAGTCGAGGGCGTCCGCGCCTTACGGCGAGACGCCGTCCGCCGACGAGACGCCGCCGGGCCAGCCGACGCGACGTCGGCGCTCCGGCGCATGACCGCCGTCATCGCGAACCGGACATCCGTGTTTCGAAGCGACATAGATCCGTGTCATCACGGAACCGGTCGTCCGCGCGTGGAGCGCCCGCGTCCGCGCGGGCTGGCGCGGCGGCGTCCCGCCGGCGCACGGCGTCCCGCCGTAAGGGTGGTGGGCCTATCTGTGGCCCGGACTTTTAGTCCGGGCCACATGTGGCAGACCGGCCGGCGGCCCTACAACTTCTGCCCCAGCACGTCCTCCAGCCGGGCCCGGTACGACGGCCCGAGCGGCACGGTCTCCCCCGACGCCAGGACGATCGAGGGGGAGCCGTCGATGGCGGCGATGAGTTTGCGGATGCGGTCGATGTTGACGATGGCGGAGCGGTGGACGCGGATGAAGGTCGAGGCGTCGAGGCCGTCTTCGAGGCTCTGCATCGATTCGCGGAGCTGGTACGAGGCGGTGCCGCAGTGGAGGCGGGCGTAGTTGCCTTCGGCGGAGATCCAGTCGATCTGCGACGCCTTGATGAAGAGGATCTCCTCGCGGGCCCGGACGGCGATGCGCTCGCGGCGGGGACGTGTGCCGCGGCGCGGGGGGACGGAACGGAGCTCGCCCGTGACCAGGCGGCGGGCGCGCTCGACGGCGCGCGAGAGGCGGTCGAGGTCGAACGGCTTGACCAGGTAGTCGGCGGTGTTGAAGTTGAAGGCGCTCAGGGCGTATTCGACGTGGGCGGTGGTGAAGACGACCACCGGCTGGCTCGCCGCGGGGAAGGTGCGCAGGAGGTCGAGTCCCGTTTCTTCCGGCATCTCGACGTCGAGAAAGAGGAGGTTGGGATGGTGCTGGCCGATCAGCTCCAGCGCCTCGCTCACGCTGCCGGCTTCGGCGACGACGTCGACTTCCGGCTGCGAGGCGAGGAGGAGGCGCAGGCGCGTGCGTGCCGGCGGCTCGTCGTCGACGATCATGGCGCGCAGGGTCACGGCATCGCCTCCGCCAGCCGGAGCGGCAGCTCCAGCGCGACGACGTCGGCGGAGCCTTCGCGGCGCCGGTCGAGCGAGAACTGGGCGGCGAGGAGCTGTTCGAGCCGGTCGCGCGTTTCGCCGAGGGGCGGAGCGCTCGCGGGCTCGGGATCGCCTTCGCGGCGGATCTCGATGCTCAGCCGGCCGTCGACGCCGCGCCCGCGGATCTCCAGGCTGCGCTCTCCCGGCGTCACGTCGCCCGCGAGGGCATGCTCGACGAGCGTGTGCAGGACGAGCGGCGGGACGCGCGCGGCGAGCAGCGCCTCTTCGACGTCGATGCGCGTAACCAGGCGTCCTTCCCACCTCGCCTTTTCGAGGTCGAGGTAGCGGTCGATGTGCTCGAGCTCCTCGGCCAGCGTGACGTCGCTGCGCCGGTCGAGGTCGAGGGTCCCGCGCAGCAGGTCGCTCAGGCCGACGATCATCCGTTCGGCGCGGACCGGGTCGTCTTCGACGCGGTCGGCGGTCGCGCGCAACGTGTCGAACATCACCCGGGGCAGCATCCGGGCCCGGAGCCGGGCCAGGGCGCTGTTGGTCACCGCCGCCTGCAGCGCGAACGCGTCGCGCTCCCGGATCACCGCCCGCCGGTAGGCGAGGAGGATGTTGGTGATGCCGATGATGACGACGATCAGGAAGACGTTGCGGTGGAAGCGGACCGCCACCGAGAGCTCGAGGAAGGCCAGGCTCGGCGTCTTCCCTTCCGCCAGCTCGCCCCACGCGCCCCCCACGACGGCGCGGATCACCGCCAGCAGCGGCGCGAGCGCGGCGAGGGCGAAGAGGTTGCGCCACCAGTCACGGCCGCGCACCGGCAGCCGTTCGGCGATGGCGGCGACGAACGGCGTGAAGACCGCCCAGATCATGCTCGAGGCGAGCTGGAAACGGATGATGTCTCCCCATTGCACGTCAGCCCCCATGGCCCGCGAGCGCCGATAGAACTCGCTGGCGTTGAAGAACGCGAAGATCACCCAGACGCCGATGATGAGCATGGCCATGCGAGCGAGCTCGGTCACCACGGGTCTGCCGCCGGGGGATGCGTTCATGTCAGGCCGTTCGCGATAGCTCGGCGGCATTCGGCCGCCTCAATGGGATACGGATCTCGGCGATGAATTCCTCGCCCTCTTCGCGATATACGAGCGATTGTTGCTGTCCGTACACAGATTCGAGCCGGGCCCGGACGTTGGGCACCCCAAGGCCTTCGCGGCGGAAGACCGCCTCCGGCGCGCAACCGGGCCCGTTGTCGCGCACCTCCAGTTGCAGCCACGGCCCCACGGCGGTGACGCGCACGGCCAGCCGGCCGCCGTCGCGGCGGTGGGCGATGCCGTGGACGATCGCGTTCTCGACGAGCGGCTGGAGCAGGAGCGGCGGGATGGCGGCGGCGCGCAGCGTTTCGTCGGCCACTTCGATCGTCGCCTCGAGACGGTCGCCGAAGCGCATCTTCAGCACGTCGAGGTAGCGCGACATCAGCTCCAGCTCGTTGCCGAGCGGAACTTCCGGCGCGTCCTGCGACGCGAGGGAGCGATGCAGCAGCTCGCTCAGTTGCTGCAGCATCTGCCGCGCGTCGTCGGGACGGGTGTGCACGACCGCGGCGACGGAGTTCAGGGCATTGAAGAGAAAGTGCGGATGGAGATCGGCGCGCAGACGCCAGAGGCGCGCCTGGGCCAGCTCCGCCTCCGCGCGCGCCTCGCTGCGCCGCCGGTCCGCTTCTTCGCGCTGCAGGCGCAGGTAGTTGCCGATGCCGATCAGCAGGATCGTGAACAGCAGATGGGTGTGGAAGAGGGAGAGGACCGAGCTCCGGTAATCGGTGAGGGTGATCGGCATCCCTTCGAGCATCATCGGGAGAAAACCGTCGATCGACGCGCGGCCGGCGGCCAGGAAGAAGCCCACCGGCACGAGCACGAGGATGGATCGCAGCCGGTGCGGCTTGCGCAGCGGAAAGAGATCGGCCAGATGGATCACCAGCGGCGTGAGGCACGCCCAGACCAGCATGGAGATGGTCATGGCGATGAGGCGCTCGGTGAGATCGTCCTCCATCCGGCGCGCCTCGATCATCAGCTTGTGCTGCGTGCCGAAGAAAATGCCGGCGATGATCCAGGAGGTCGTGATTCCCAGCGCGATCAGCGCGAGCCGCCGCAGGTCGGGGAGGGGAGAAGCCTGGGGATTCGTCACCGGAACCGTGCCCTTCGTCCGCCCGCTGCCGTGCTTCGTGTCATTGCAATGGCAGGAGCGGCGTTGCAAGCGTAGCGTTGCTTCGCGCGCAAAGATCATTACAAAAGACCAACGTTCTCCACGGAAGAAAGGCATTGCCGCAGGCCTGTTCGTCTGGCGCGGTTCCTGCGACGCGATCCCGCATGCCTGGCGTGGAAGCCCGCGTTCCGACACCGGCCGATTCGCTGCGCGAGTACGGCCGCGGCCTGGCCGGCGGACTGCTCTTCAGCCTCCCGCTGCTCTATACGATGGAGGTCTGGTGGGAGGGCTTCATCGCCCGGCCGGAGCGGATTCTCGGCTATCTCGGCTGCGTCTTCCTGCTCCTCCTCGGCTACAACCGCTATTCCGGCATCCGCCGCGACGCGTCGTGGGTGGAGGTGGTCATCGATTCCGTCGAGGAGCTCGGCCTGGGGATCGTCACCGCCGCCGGGACGCTCTTTCTCCTCGGCCGCATCGGTCCCGGGCAGTCGTCCGGCGAGGTGCTCGGCCAGATCCTCATCGAGGCGGGGATCGTCGCGATCGGCTTCTCCGTCGGAACGGCGCAGCTCGGGACCCAGGACGACGGCGATGAAGGCTTCACCGGCGACGACGACGAGAGGCCGAGCTTCGGCAAAGAGATCGTGATCGCGACCTGCGGCGCCGTGCTGTTCGCCGCCAACATCGCGCCGACCGAAGAGATCGTGGTGATCGCCATCGAGACGCCGCCGGGACGGCTGCTCGGCCTGGCCGTCGTCTCCGCCCTCGTGGGGATGCTCATCCTCTATTTCAGCAATTTCATCCAGGCCGGGCGCCTCGTCGCGCCGCAGTCCGGCGTCCAGATCGCGGCCGGCACGGTCGTGACCTATGCGATCGCGCTCGTCGTCTCCGCCGCCATCCTCTGGTTCTTCGGACGCTTCGACGGACTGGCCGCCGGCGTCCGCATTCGTCAGATCATTGTCCTTGGATTCCCGGCCGTGCTCGGGGCGTCCGCCGGCCGCCTCCTGATTCAGCGATGAACGTTCGAAAAAATCCGCTCGAGTGGACTGTCTTCGCCGCCGCGCTGGCGATCGTGGCCGGCTGCGTCGCCATGCTCGTGTCGATGATGCTCCGCACCGGCGACGCGCCGCCGGAGCTGGTGGTCACGGTGGGGCGGGCCGAACGCGTGTCCTCCGGATATCGCGTTCCCGTCCAGGTCCGGAACGACGGCGACGAAACCGCGGAGCAGGTGCGCGTCGATGTCACCCTCGAATCGGCGGGAGAAGAACAGGAACGGGCCGAGCTGACCCTCGCGTTCATCCCGCGCCGCTCCCAACGCCATGGCTTCGTCGTGTTCGGCCGAGACCCGCAATGCTGCGAGATCACCGCACGCGCGGTCGGATTCGAAACGCCGTGAGCTCTTTTCACAGGCTCCGGCGTCCGGCGTCTCTATTGGAGAGAGATGACTGAAGAGCGTGAGGCGCAGCAGGAGTGGCTGGAATCGCTGATCGCGCGGCTCGGCGCCTTCGCCGGCACCGTGCACGTCCAGCGCGGCGAGGATCTCTATCTCACGGCGGCGCACAACATCCCGCCCCACGTCGCCGGAATCGTGGCTCACGTCCCTCACGGCAAAGGAATGGCCGGCGTCGCCCAGGTCAGGAAAGTGCCGGTACAGACCTGCAACCTCCAGACGGACGCCACAGGCGACATCAAGCCGGGCGCGAAAGCCGTCAACGCCCAGGCAGCCATCGCCCTGCCCGTCCTCGACGCGAACGGCGCCGTCCGCGCCGTCGTCGGCCTGGCGTGGACGCAGGAGGGTGAGATCGACCCCGCCACGGAGCAGAGCATGATGACGCTGGCGGCGGCGTTGCCGGAGTAGGGGAAACCGGAGGCCGGGCACTTCGCGCAAGTGGCACGACCCCTCACCCCGCCGGGCACCTGGACTTCTTTCCAAAATTGACGGTAGGGATTCCGCGTGTTTGGACTCACCATAAGTGGATGCAAACGGAAGATCCGCGGACGCTCATCTGTGAGTTGGGGAGAGCGTTCTACGACCTCGGCTGGGTAAGTGGGACCGGTGGAGGGATCTGTATTCGCGAGGGGGACCATGTAGTCATCGCTCCGTCCGCGATCCAGAAGGAGCGGATGGACCCGGCGCAGATGTTCACGCTGTCGCTGGACGGCGAAGTTCTCACCCGGCCCGACGATCCGAAGCTGCGCCCTTCCGAGTGCAGCTCGCTCTTCCTGAAGGCGATCAACCTGCGGGGCGCGGGGGCGGTGATTCACAGCCACTCCATCCATGCCACGATGGCGACGCTCCTGTTTCACGCCGAATTCACGATTTCTCACCTCGAGATGATCAAAGGAATCCGCGGGATGGCGTACGATGATCGCCTGGTCGTCCCCATCATCGACAATACGGCGCGGGAGTGCGATCTTGCCGATTCGCTGGAGGCGGCCATCCGGGCCTATCCCCGGACGCAGGCGGTGCTGGTGCGGCGTCACGGGGTGTACATCTGGGGGAGCGACTGGGTCGATGCGAAGACGCAGGCGGAGTGTTACGACTACCTGTTCCGGGCCGCCGTGGAGATGCGGCGGATGGGAATCCCGACCTGCATGACCGAAGGAGGAATCGACGATGCGAGCCTATCCGCTCGAAGAGCCGTCATCCGCGATCGCGCCTGAGCAACTGGCCCGGCGCGGCATCCTTTCGTGGTCCGTTCCGCCGGAGGACGGGGCCCGGGCCGCGCTGATCGAGACGATCAAGCGCGAGCACGGCTACGTCGACGAGGACTTCGTGGAGCTCGGACCCGAGACGCCGAACCTCGACGCCATCTGTGCGAAGTTCGACCGGGAGCATTTTCACAGCGAGGACGAGGTGCGCTTCGTCGTCGCGGGGGCGGGCATCTTCGACGTACGCGACGAAGCCGACCGCTGGATCCGCATCGAGGTCTACGAGGGGGACTTGATCGTCATCCCCGCCAATACCCACCACCGTTTCTATCTCACCGATACCCGGCAGATCCGCTGTATGCGGCTCTTTGCCAACCATGACGGCTGGGCACCGCTGTATCGCGAGTCTCCAGCCGCAGGGTAGGGAAATCGGCGTTCGCGCAACACCTAGTTAACTGGTTTCTTTAAGGCAATTGGGTCCCCCATTCCCGTAGTCACAGGTTGAGGAGGGAGAGTCGCGCATGGCATTGGATGGCCGCGCTGGTGAACGGAGTTTGCTCGAAAAGGTGAGCCGCGGAGACGCAGACGCGTTCTGGAGTCTCTGGATGATGCATCGCCCCCACCTGCTCGCGGTCTGCTACCGGCAGATGCGGCGGGTCGGCGCCGATGCGGACGACGCGGTGAGCCGTTCCATGCTCGTGGCCCATGCGAAGCTGCCGGAGTACGCGGCGCAGATCATCGACGTCGAGGCGTGGCTGACCCGCCTGACCTGCAACGTCTGCCTCGACATCAAGAAAGAGCGCTGCCGCGGCTCGCGGAAGTCGGAGACGCTCGACGAGCGCGTGCTGGCGCGCCGCGAGGCCAGCTTGCCGGAAGCGCTGTCCCCCGAGGACGTCGTCCTGATCGCCCAGATCGGCAACGGCATCCGCAGCGCCATCGCCGAGCTCCCGCCGCCGCTGCGCACCGTCGCCGAATTCCGGTTCGTGCAGGAGATGGGGTACGACGTGATCGCCGAATGCCTCTCCATCACCGAGGCCAACGCCCGGAAGCGCGTGCAGCAGGCGAGGGAGATGCTGCGCCCCCGGCTGAGCCACTTCGCGGCGGCATCCCTGCGCGTGAAGGAGCAGGACCTGCGGGGAACCCGCCCGCAGACCGAGCCGCAGCGGGGCTGAGCGTCGAACAGCGCCGGCTCCGCCACCGCTCTCCGAACCGCCACGTTGTACCGCGAGGCCGCTGAGCTTGCGGGAGCCGCCGAAGGCGGCGAAAGATCTGTAGGCCCGGCCCTAAAGGCCCCAATGGCGTCAACTTAAGGCCTGTGGCACGACCCCTCACCCCGCCGGGCACCTGGTCTTCTGCCGTCATCCCCGTCAATTCGGCGGTCTTTCGAACCAGCCACGCGCAGGTGCCCAGCATCCCTCTCCCCTATACAGGGGCGAGGGGCAACACCCCTGTGGTTTGAACAAGTTACGCTTCATAGCCCTGTTTTGTTGCCCCTCTCCCCCCGCCGGGGAGAGGGATGTTCGCTCCCGTCGTAACGGCGTCCCATCCCAATCCCTAATGGAGCGTGCCGCGAGGGCGGCACGCTCCAGCGCCGTAGAGTGAGTGCGCACGAGCTCGACCGGCAATTGTCGGGCGGCGTGCACTCTCCGTTATCCGAAGCTCGCCGCGGTCACGGTTGCCAGTCGAACGTTCCGTTGCTTTCCACGATCTCCCAGATTCCGGCGGTGACACAGCGCAGCTTCGCGTTGGCCCCGACGCCGAGGAACCTCAGGGCCGGGAATCCGGCCGAACCGCCGCGAATCGCGTCGGTCCCCTGCGGGCGAACATAGAAGAAGTTCGTCGGATGGATGCGGGCGAATCCATACTCGAGCCCGGGCACGGCCGCCGGCAACGTGTAGGTGAGGTAGGTGCCGGCGTACTCGTTCGAGAGGACGTGGCCCTGCCAGCCGAGGGGGACGTTGATCGAGCCGGCGGCGTTGATCAGCTCGAGCGGCTGCGCGGTGTCGGGCGTGTAATACGCGTTCAGATTCGGAAACATCGAGTTGATCACGGTGAAGCGGCCGTTCTTCGGGAGGTTGTCGCTCTGGCCGGTGTAGGGCTCGGTGAGCTTGATCGCGCGATCGCTGACCACGTTCTGGATCAGGAACGGTCCCTTCAGGCCGGGAAGGATCCACTTCGACTGCTTGCTGTTCTCCAGGCGCAGGTCGGCCATGGTGATGTTGCGGAGATCGTCCGACGTGCTCCAGTAGTTGCGCGATTCATCGGTGCCGATGATCGGACCGAGCGTGTCGCCGATCGAAACGTTCGGCTGGCCGTAGACGTAACCGGAGATCCGAAGGTTGTCGAGCTTCGCCGGATTGGAGTCGTACTTCAGGAGCCGGAATGCCGGGCCGCCGGTCGTCGACTGCCCGTACGTGACGTTGAGACGGATGTCGATGTTGCGGATCGGCGCCGTCGCGCCGCTCCAGCCCAGGCGGACGCGCGCGTGCTCGCCGGAGCCCGGCGTGGTGACGGTGTACTCGGCCGGGCTGGTGTAGCGGACGCGGATGTTCTCCAGTCCGAGACCTTCGCCGGTCCCGAGGGCAACGTCGTCGGCCGCCGCCCCATAGCTGGTGATGTTCACGTCATGGTCGCGGACGCCGTACGCGGTGTACGAGCGGGTGACGTCCTTGACGATCAGCGAGTGGATCGTCAGTCCGTCGCAGCCCTTGGGGTCGGTCACCCCGTAGACGGAGTTGGAAACGTCGAGCGAGCCGACGACGATCCCTTCCGACTTCGGGACGGTCAGGTTGGCCCGGATGCAGGTCAGGCCCGAGTAGACGCCCTTGAGCTTGTTGTTCGGCATCGAAACGTTCCGGTTCCCCTCCGAAAGCAGAACGAAGTTCAGGCCATTGTGGACGCCGACCTGCGCGTTCGGGCCGGTGACCGTGAAGCCGTCGACGACGACGTTCGAGCAGTACGAGAAACCGAAGATGATCCCGGTCTCGCTCACGTCGAACTGCCGCATGATCTCCAGCGTCGCTCCCTCGGCGATCACCTTGATCCCGTTCAGGTTTGCGAACACCGCGAGGTTGTTGCTGGTGGGCGAGACGCCGGTGCTGAAGATGCGATAGCGGCCCGGTGGAAAGTAGAGCGTCGCGCCGAGGTTGTACGGCTCCGCCGCCTCCGCCGCCGTCTGCAGAGCCACCGCTGCGGCCCGGATCGCCAGCGTGTCATCGCTGTCGTCGTTCCCGTTTGCGCCATAGCTCACGACGTTGTAGATGGGAAACGGAAGGGGAGGCGGCGTCTGTGCCGCGGCTCCCATCGCCGCCAGGATGAGGATGATCGTTCCAAACGCTCGCATGAAAATCTCCTTCGTGGTCAAAAAAGTGCTGTTCATCACCTTCTTTGACGGAGAACATCGAGCGGTATTACCGACGCGTCATGCGGCCTTGCGGGAGCCGCCGAAGGCGGCGAAAGATCTACAGGCCCAACGGGTCTTCAGTGAAGCGGAGACCTTCCCCCTTCCGTCATCCTGAGCGGCGTGTGGGCGGGTGTGAGGGAGCGAAAGGATCGGTACGACGAAAAGTGATCCGATGAGCACTTGCTCCCGAGGGCAAGGTGGCACGAATCTCACTTTTCGTCGCCCAGATCCTTTCGCTCCCTCACACCCGCCCACACGCCGCTCAGGATGACGGAGGGAAGGTCTCCGCTTCACTACGAAAGGAGCGGCGCCGTACGTAGACGTACGGCGCCGCTCCGGCCGGACATCGGTTTAGTACACAGGCTGCTCGCAGAATCTGCAGATGAACCGGCACTCGCAAGTGCTCTCGTTCCAGAAGCCGCCGTTGATATCGCACTGCTGGCGCTCCCACTCCATCCCTTCGCATGGATCCGGCGGCTCGGGGATCTCGTCGAAGATGTAAGTTCCGCCGACCGGCAGGTTGTACTGGATGCCGTGATAGCTGAAGGAGCAGCACGGCGGATATTCGCCGCTCAGCGTGTAGTAGTAGCCGTAGCTCTGGCTGTACCAGTACTGGAGAGGCGTACCGCCGAAGCCGCTGGAGGGCAGCACGTAGCCGGCCACGCCCTGGAAGTGATAGTTACTGCCGTGGTTGGAGTAGTAGATGGAGTAGTAGTAGTAAATCCGCGGGCTCTGGATGACCTGCCAGCGGTAGAGAGGCACCAGCCCCTGTCCCGCGCGCGGGGCGTAACCCGGCACGACGGGGACGATGTCGGCCTGATAGGGGAAGGGCTGGTGGGCGTAGTTGTACGGACTGCCCGTTCCCTCGCTGAAGTTGGCGGTGAGGAAGTGGCCCAGGGTTGCGTTCTGGGTGATGAAGCGGTGCAAGGGCGTCGCCGGTACGTTGATGGTGGCTTGACCGAAGGCACTTGCGGAAACGACGAGAAGCAGAGCGAGGCAGAGGAGTCTGATCGACGAGTTGTTCTTCACCATGAAATACCTCCCAGGTATCTGAAGCGATGTTCAGTTCGGCGGCAGTCAGCACGAACCGGGATCTGCACGGCTGCGGCTGAATCGCCCTCGACAATTCACCTTCACGCCGATTCCCTCCTCTCCATGCCGCGGGGTCCATTCCATCTGGGTTTATTTGCGGATGGGGATCAGTGTAGATCCGCGTAGCAGCGCCGGAAATGGAAGGAAGTGGAAATCGGGTGTAGGAAATCTGGTAGTGACACGTTCCCGAAAAGGAAGACGGCCCGGGAGAGACTCCGGACCGTTCTCATGCGGAAGCCTGTATCTCCTTGAAACCAGTGCCCCGGCAGGGACGGGAGCGAGATGGAGCCGGCCACCTTCCTACAAGGAAGTTCCCTCGATCCTGACACCGCCTCGACCGAGGTGGCCGTAACATGGCCCTCGGAGTACAGCAATGATGATGGTCCGCCGCCTCGCCGTCGCCTGGGCCTGCCTGTTCTCGAGTGGCGCCGTCGCTGCCGGGGAGCTCCCCGCCTGGGTCTCGAAGTTGTCCGTGCATGGCTACGTTGCGCAGGCCTATGCGGTGAGCGAGTCCCGGCAGATCCTGGGCATTCCACCCGAGGGGACGACGGAGTACCGCGACGTGGCGCTGCAGTTCCGGTACGACGCGGACCGCAAAAACAGCGTCGTCGCCCAGTTGCGCCACCAGCGATACGGCGAGACGGAGAGGGCGGACAACGCTGTCGAACTGGACTGGGCGTTTTACCAGCGGAACTTCTCCGATCGTGTCTCCGTGAAAGCCGGACGGATCCCGCTGCCGCTGGGCATCTTCAACGAAGCCGGCGGCGCCGTGGCGACCTCGCCGTTCTTCCGGCCGCCGACCGAGTTCTACGAACGCCAATACACCAGCAAGACGCTGGAAGGCGTCCTCACCTCGGTCTCGTTCGGCGACCCGGCCGGGTGGAGCTTCGACGTGGACGCCTACGGCGGACGATGGGCGCTCGACCGGTGGGGCGGCGAGCGCGCGGACGCGCGCGACGCATACGGTGCTCAGGTCTGGGCGAACACGCCCTGGGCAGGCGTGCGCGCCGGCGGCGGCGCGTATCGCTGCACCGTCGCCCCGTCCGCCGGCGCCTCGGCCGACTATCTGATGCTGCACGCTTCGGTCGAAGCAGACTTCGACCGCTGGATGGTGGCCGGCGAGTATCTGACCGGCGACCTCGACACCTACGGGCGCTATGGCGCCTGGTATGCACAGATCGGCGTCCAGGCCAGCCGGCGGCTCAGCATTCACCTGCGCGGCGCGCGGGCCCGAATGGATGTTCCGAGCAACGGATACTCTGCCAATGCGAGAATCAGCGATGATCTTGGACTGGCGTTCAACTATGCAATCCGCCCCGCCGTGGTGCTCAAGCTCGAAGGCCACACGAATGTCGGCCTTCTTTCCAAAGACCTGCCCCAGGACCTCTACGAGAATCCGTCGACGACGCGATACCTGATCGCGAGCGTCGTCGTCGGATTCTGACCCTGTCGTCTCCCTCGATCCACATGCTGGGGCCACTCGCTCTCGTTGCTGCGCTCCTTCTGTCGCCGGACGGCGGACGGCCGCTTCCACGGGACCCTTCCTTCCGCGTCGTCGTGAACAAAGCCAATCCCGTTTCCTCCCTGACCCGGGCCCAGTTGTCGGCGATCTTCATGCGGCGGGTGCGAAGCTGGCCGGACGGGACGGAGATCCGGCCGGTCGATCATGGCGTCGAGGCGCGCGTGCGGGAACGATTCTCGCGGGCCGTTCACGGAAAGAGCGTGGCGTACGTGACCCGCTACTGGCAGCGGCTGATCTTCGCCGGCCGCGGAATTCCTCCGCCGGTGGTGCAGTCGGGTGCGGCAATGATGGAGCTGGTGCGCGCAAATCGCGGAGCGATCGGATACATCGACGCCGCCACGCCGGTCGCCGGTGACCTCAAGGTGATCGAGGTGACGAAGTGAAGCCGCTCTCGTTCCGGGCCCGGCTGGCGTCGACGATGGGTGCGTTGATCCTGCTCATCGCGGCGGCGATCTCGATCTACGTGCCGCGGAAGCTGGAGCAGGAAGCGATCGCGCTGATCACCCACAAAGCGGACACGTTGATGCAGTTGACGGCCTTCACCATCCATCCCGCGCTGTATTTCCAGGACCGCGCGGCGCTCGAGGAAGCACTCAGCGCCGCGCGGAACGACAAGGACGTGGCGTACGTCGTCGTCGCCGACGGAGAGGGACGGATGCTCGCTGCGTTTCACCGGGAACGGGCCACGGAGGCAGCGCTGGCGCGGCGCGTGCCGGGCGGCGGCGTGTCGCACGACCGTGCCCTGTACGAGGCCATGACCCCGATCCGGGAGGGGAGCCGCGTTCTGGCACGCCTTCATGTCGGCATCTCGCTGGTGCGGTTGAACGCGCAGGTCGCGCAGATGCGCATTGCGATCGCTGGGTGGAGCGCGTTCATTCTCACGGCCGGACTGATCGCCGTGGTTCTCATCAGCAACATCCTGACCCGGCCTTTGCGCCATGTGGCCGCGGGCGCGGCCCGGATCGCGGCCGGGCAGTTCGGCCAGCGCGTTCCCGCGGGGCGGGACGACGAGATCGGACAACTCGCGGCGTCGTTCAACGAAATGGCCGCGAACGTGGCGGAGCGCGACGCGTCCCTTCGCGAATCGCGCGAGCAGCTTCGCCGGATGTCGACGCGACTGCTCACGGTCCAGGAGCAGGAGCGCGTCCGCATCGCCCGGGAGGTGCACGATGAGCTCGGACAGGCGCTGACGGCGATGAAGATCGACCTGCAGCAGATCGCCAGGCGGCACGCCACGCTGGAAGAACCGCTGGTGCCGGTCGCCCACACGATCGATTCCATCGTCGACCTCGTCCGGCGCATCGCCCGCGATCTCCGTCCGGCGATCCTCGACGACCTCGGCATCGGCGCGGCGCTCGAACAGCAGCTCCGCCGTTTGCGGGAGAGCAGCGGCATCAGGACCTCGCTGACCGTTTCCGACGAGCCGGAGCTGGACATGCTAACGGGGGCGACTCTCTATCGTATTACCAGAGAGGCGCTGGCGAACGTGGTGCGTCATGCAGGCGCCTCGCAGGTGGAGGTATCGCTGGAGACACGCGACGGAGCAGCCGTGCTCGAGATCAGGGACAATGGACGCGGGATCACCCGCGAAGAAGTCTCAGGACCCCGCTCGCTCGGTCTCCTGGGAATTCGCGAGCGCGCCGAGCTGCTGGGAGGAAGCATGGTCATCGAAGGCCGCTCCGGCGAGGGAACGGTTCTGACCGTGACGCTTCCCGTGACGCTTCCAACGACGCTTTCCATAACGCTTCCAGGGACGAAAGGCGGAGACGCTTGAGAGCACTGTGCATTGACGATCACGCCATATTTCGCCAGGGGGTCCGGCAGATCCTGCAGCAGTACGACCGCCAGGTGAAGATCGGAGAGGCCGCGACGGCCAGCGCGGCGATGCAGCTCGCGCGCGAGTCGCGATGGGACGTGGTGCTGCTCGACCTGTCGCTGCCCGACCGCAGCGGCCTGCAGCTCCTCGGGGAACTGAAGCGCGAGCAGCCCGATCTCCCCATCGTCGTCCTGACGATGCACGGCGACGACGAATACGCGGTGCGCGCCGTGCGGGGCGGAGCGTCCGCGTACGTGACCAAGGAGAGTGCCCCGGAGGAGCTCATGACCGCCCTGCGGAAGGTCATGGCCGGCGGCCGCTACATGACCCCGGCGCTGGCGGAGAAGGTCGCTTTCGCGTATGCGTCATCGGGAGCCTCGGAAAAGTCGCACCAGAGCCTATCCGAGCGCGAGCTCGAGATCCTGCGCCTGATCGGCGCGGGCAGGAGCCTCAAGGAGATTGCGGCCATGCTCGAGCTGAGCGTGAAGAGCGTCGCCACGTACCGCTCCCGCGTTCTCGAAAAGATGTCCATGAGCACCAACGCGGACCTGATCCGCTATGTGATCGAGCATCAACTGAGCCTGTGAGCGACGCCTGCGGCGGGTCCTCTTCGCACGGCGCCGTTGCTCGTGCGGGCCTCTCTCTCTCTCTCAAGCGCCTACCGTGCCCGGAACCGGATCGTGGCGTTGTTCTCTCCCGTCAGCACGGTCAGGGAGATCGGCGCGGCAAACTCCGTGGCGGTCTCGTAGATCATCTGTCCCTCGGCCGTGGTGCGGTAGGGCCAGAACTCGTAGGTCCCGGTCGGGATACGCTGCAGGGAGAGACTCCCCTCGTCGTTCGTCACGAGCGAGAAGCCATGGCTGCTCAGGAGGCGCGCGATCGCCGGCGGGACGACCACGCCGTCGATGCGCATGAGCAGGCTCATGTCGGAGAACGGCTCGTCCGCGACGGATTTCAGCGCCAGCCGCAGCGACGACGAGCCCTCCGGGACGCGGATGAGGAGCGGCTCCGGGCCTTCGACTGGCTCGACGGCAAGCGAACCTTCTTTCGGCAGCACGTAGATCGCGCAGGAGGCGCCGGCCGGCAACGCGACATCCGCGCCCCCTTCGGCGTTCGTGACGGACGTGGACTTCACGTGGCCGGTACAGGACGTGATCAACGTGGCGCCGGCGATCGGAGCGTCGCGCGTGTCGACGACGCGTACGGCTCGCGGCTCGCCGCGCATCAGCTCGACGTCGATGGAATGCTCGGCCGAGCCGTGGAGCTCGAACGTGGCAGCGTCGCTGTCCAGATACGAAGGGGCGCGGGCGGTCAGCGTCAGTTCACCTTCGCGGACCCCGAAAAACTCGAACCGTCCATCGGGAGCGGAGTGGGTGAGCAAGGTACGGATTGATTGGCTGGTTTCGGATCGAAGGTGGACGATTGCGCCGGCGAGCGGCTTTCCGCCGGCGAGGATGCGGCCTGTGACATGGCGGTCGGGAACGTCGATCGTCACCGGCTTGGACGAGATCGAGACATCGACGCTGTACGGCGCGGAGATGCGATCGCGAGCCACGCTCGCGACGTAGACGCCCGGCTCCCATAACTCGCCCGAGAAACGGCCGTCTTCGCCGGTCTCGACCTCGGTGTGCCAGCGCAGCTCGTCGTGGGTGAGGATGATTCCGGCGCCCGGGAGCGGCTGGCCCGCCAGCGTCGCGCGCACCTCGGTCTTCGACCGAGGGACGACGAGGCGGACGTACTGCCGTCCGAGCCGAGGTTCGCCTTCGCGCTGAGGCGCTGCAGCGGCTGCGGTCCGCTCGCCAGCACGACATACAGCCCCGAAGTCAGGTCCTGGAAACTCACGGCGGACTTGCCGGCCGGGAGCGTTTTCGTGGTCGACCACTGCGGAGGCCTTCCATCCACGCGCGGGGCCAGGGCCACCTGAATCGGCCCGGTGAAGCCCTGGCGGCTCACCTCTACTTTGAGAGTGGCGGCGGAAGCGGTCGGATCGAGCAGCAGGACGAACGCGATGACGAAGAACGCACGCATGGTCAGGACCTCCGGAAAGGGGCGATCTCTCCCGCAGTCGTGATGGCGAATTGAGTTATTTCAGCTCGGTTGTGTGTGGCGTCGCCGTCGAGACCTCGGCCACCTGGGCCGGAGTCGTGACAGCGATGCATTCCTGCGCAGGACGGCTGATCTCGATCGAGGCGACCGTCCAATCGGTGAGCACCGGCGCAGCGGCAAAGGAGTGGCTGCACAGACCGGTTGTTCTGTTGCAGTAGCCAGGGCCGGACTCGCATTTACTGACAGCGCCCTCCATGATCTGGCACTGGTTGAACTGGTTGCACTCCTTGCATCGGTCCAGGGCAAACGACGGGGCCGCAGCCAGCAGCAACAACGTACAGACCAGGATCACTCTGAGTTTCATCATGTTCTCCTTGATGCAGGAAAGATCGCCGGACGGCATTCTGTATCAGAGGGGGGATTGATGGAAAGATGTGTCTCCGCTAGAGACCGGCAGGCTGTTCGTGGCTGTTTTGCCTGAACCTCTCGAAGGCACAGACGGTGTCAAGACGGCGGAGTCGCGCGGTCGAGGCGCTACACCGGCGCGGGGTCGAAGAGATACCGGTCGATATCGCCTAACGAGAGCTGAGACAGCCATTGCGGAACGGTGATCAATCGCCCCGAGGAGACCCACCAGTTGTACGCGCTTGCAATGATCATCGAGCGGGCGGTGATCTCCTCCGGGTCGGGATGGAGAAGAACGATTCGCTTGCGCGGATCGTCCATCCAGGTCTCCAGCCGGAGATTGATCGCGGCATCCCCCCAGCCATAGCCGCACATCAGGATCACGTCGCAACCACGGAGGACCTCCTGAAAGCGGAACAACAGGTCGAGATAGATGCCGTGCTGGTAACGGATGGCTTTGTTGCCGCCGGTCAGGAACGCTGCGTCTTGAATCAAGCGCCGCAGCAGGTTTCCTTTCCCGTCGAAAACATCGCCGCTGTGGTTGCGCCGGACGACGGCTGTCCGCGGCAGTCCGTCGACGACGAATCGGTACCAACTGACCGAGCCGTGAAGCTTGAACAGCCGTGCCGATGTCCGACCGGCGTCGTAAAGCCGGTCGTCGTACCAGCGGACATCGCCGTCCGGGGGCCCGAATCCGTCGGTCAACTCCAGACCGCCCTTCTCCATGAGCTGTTCTACGAGCGTGTCATGGTTCAGCGTGACGATATTCAACTGTGAGATCCGCCCGGATCGGGCCAGATCGACGATCAGATCCAGCCCGGCAGGCTCTCCTCCTCGCAGCATCGTCGTCGTGACCGCCTGGATGAACAGCCGTGCCTCGCTCGCCAGCAGACCGAGATCGTCCAGGCGGGCAGCGAGATTCGGGCCGCTGAGCAGCGGCCGCGCCCGGCGCTCGATCGCTTTCATGAAGGACGTGAGAGTGGAGTTGTCGGCCAATCCGATTCGCCAGTTGGTCATCTCCTCGCACAAGTAGAAAAGATCCTCGTACGACGACGTCCGGCTCCTGAAAAGTGCGTTGGTCCGCTTCGCATCGCGAGTATCGAAGTCGGCCATGATCCGCAGCAGGCTCTCGATCCGTTGTCGAAGCTCACCGGCTCGGAGCCGCGGATGGAGCGGGTCTTCGGCCAGAGGGATCGTGGACGAGCCGAGAATGACTTCCGTCAGCTCACCCGCCAAAGGCAGCCCCGACGCTCTCGATACACCGGAGCCGAGAAACAGGATCAAATTCACTCGACACTCATCGTGGCTTCGCCTCGCAGCTCCCTTCCGCATGCGCATCGGCGATGAGTTTCCCCAAAGCTTGCGGATCGAAGATTGCCTGCAGCCGCTCACACGCCTTGCGGGCCAGGTCCTCCGTCCGGAGCGCCAGACGGCCAGTGTCCCATCATCACCCGCACTCACGAGCCATCGCGGTGCGCGGGAGGGAACGAAGCGAACACTGGTGATCACATCGCCGTGATCGAAGTCACCAATGTCGCGGTTCACCGCAATGTCGCGTAGTCTCGCCACGGATCCAGAAACGCTGACGTTCCATATGCCGTCAGTGCTCACCCGCTCGCTGGGTTCCTTGAGCTCCAGGGCCGGCCACGAAGACGCCGCCTCCTGGACCGATGCTGTGTCGCCCCCGGCGAGCGCCTGCTGTCTGCCCGCGGCCTCGCGCTCCATGAATTGCTGTGAGAAGCTGCTGCTGCCCGCTGTGTACTCCCATCCGATTTCGTTTCCGCTTGCGAGATCAAAGAGACGCGTCAGGTGTACACCGCTGTCGTGACCCGCCCCCCAATGGGTGGTGGTGGCGAGCTGGCGTCCATTCGGACTGACTCTCACCACGTCGATCCTCGCGTCGTGCTTCAGACGCCGCCGCTCGCGCCAGACGCCGGGCTGCCACACGGCTACAGTGGTGCTGGTCACGACGATCAGCCAGCGATTCCCGGTGTTGAAGGCCATCCCTTCCACATCGTGCCCGTACGTCTTCGACGCGACTTCGCGCCAATTGTTGGCGTCGAAGACACGCAGCGACGGGCCCTGCGCGACCACGAGCCACCGCCCGTCCGAACTCGCGGTGACCTTGTCCACTGGCGCCGCCGGCGCCGGAAGGTGCAGCCGCCGGCGCGCCTTCCACGTATCGACACCGACGATCGCGACTTCGCCGCTGTCGGTCCCTGCCGCGAGCCAACGTTCGGCGCTGGCCATGGATAGGACGGGCGCACCGACGGGGGTGCGCAAAGCGTCGGGCCCGGCGTCCAGCGGCCAGCCAGCCAGTATGCCGTCGTTCTGTTCGTTGAAGAGCCAGCGACCGTCGGGGCTGAAGACGGCGGCCGCCGATGACACCGGGATGCGCAGGACCTCGTCGAGCGACTCGTTACAGAGCAGATAAACGGCATCCCGTGCAGCAGCCGCGAAACACGATCGGTCATGCCTGGAGACCGGCAGAACCGTGTGCGCGTTGATCGTCTTCGACACTCCGGCCTCGATTCGAATGGGGCCGTCGCCCTCCACGATATTCCACGCTTGCAGCCACTGGCCTGCGGTGATCAGACCAGAGCTGTCCGGCTGAAATGCGATCGACCAGACAAGGCCGGCGGTACGCACCTGCGCAGCGGGCGCCTCGTCGTGCCCGACACGCCAGAGCTGCAGACCGGAGCTAGCTCCGGTCGCGAGCCACTTTCCTCCAGGGCTGAAGGCGACGGAGAACACCGCCCCTTCTCGGCTATGGATCGTCGCCGTCGTATGCCAGGTGGCGACGTCGTAGACGAGGATCTCGCTGGAGTGATAGCTGGACATCGCGAGGCGCTGGCCGTCCGGTGAGAACGAGGCGGACCACACCATGTCGCCGTGCCTGGTCGTAGCGCTGGGCAGGCGGGCCAGCAGCTGTCCGCTCGAGGCGTCGAGGACACACGCCTGGTCCCCACAGCCCAGCACGAGGAACGCGCCGTCCGGGCTGAACGCGAGCACCGTTCTGGCAGTGTTCCTCCGCTGAGGAGCCTCGAACGAGCGGAGGGGCTGTCCCGTGTGCGCATCCAGAAGCTGCACGGGACCGCTCCCACCGACCGCGGCAATGCGCGCACCGTCCGGGCTGACGGCTAGCGCTCTCCGGCCGTGTCCGATCGTGACGTTCGCGGGCTGCGCGACGGATCTCCGCCAGAGAGGTGACTTGGGAAGCAACCCGAGAAATCGCGTCAGCGAGATCTGGCCGTCGACCGTCCGTGTGTGACGCACGGATGCGACAGACAGCAGCGTTGCTTTGACGAGCGCCTCCCCATCCTCCGAATCGTCGAAGATGAGCCGCGCCTCGGTCTCGGTCCGCCGCGCCTCGGAGCTTGCCTGCGCCTTCTCCGCGACTCTCGTCGCCTCCTCGGCGGCTTTCGTCGCGGTGACCGCCGCCCACCACTGCCACGCCGCGACACCGGCAAACGCCAGGCAGATCAGGGTCACGAAGGCCATGGCAAGAACGCGCCGCCGTTGCGTCCGGGCCTGCACCGCGAGCGCCTGCCGCTCCTCCTCGGCGCGCCGCGCCAGCGACGCCTTCTCTTCCTCCACCCGGCGCCGGTCGCGATCCGCCATCACGGCCCGGGTCAGGAGATCGTGGGTCAGCTCGATGCGCGCGGTACCGTAGCGTTCTTCCACCCGGAGGAGCCGGCGGTTGATCAGCCGGTCGAGTTGCTCCTCGGTGAGGAAGGCCGGAACCGCGTCGTCTTTCGCGTAGCTGTTGCGAAAGCCTTTCTCCGTGATCAGGTCGGCTTCGATAAACCGACTCACGCTATCGGAGAGGCCTTCGACACACGAGCGGTAGTAGTCCGCGATGATGCCCTGCTGGGCGCCTTCGAGGAGCTGCTCGTCGAAGCGATTCGCCCCCTGCTGCTTGCGCCGTTCGTTGAGTCCTCGGCAGAAGAGGCTCAGGAGCGCCGGCTCGATCTCGCCGTCACCGGTCGCCTGCGGCGCGGCTCCCTCGCCCTGCGCCTGCGTCGTTGCAATCTGCGCCGCCGCGACGAACGCCACGATGCGCCGGGCCAGCGGCTCGTCGAGGAGATGCGGTGCGGTGTCGTACACGGCCGACAGGGCCTGCTCGGGGCGCATGGGAAGCAGCCGCACGCGGACCCGGCCCAGCGAAGGGACGGCCGTGCGCCAGCTTTCGAGGTGCGGCAGAAAGTCCTCGCGCAGCGTCACGACCAGCTTGTAGGCCATGCGCCGCAGGTCGAGCCCTTGCGCCGCTGAGGGGTCTATCGCCAGCCGGCTCGCGAGCGCCGCCGGAATGCGGTTCTCGGCAAGGTCTCCGAGGTCGATCTTGCAGCCTTCCACACTGTTGGGGAGCCGTTCACCGAGGGTGAAGACCTCCTCGAATTGGTCGAGCACCAGCACCGGGGTGAGGGGATAGTTCTGCTCGTTCCACAACTCCAGGTCCGCACGGTGGAGGTACTCCCAGAGCGTTTCGTCGGGAGCGAACGGCGGCGCGTCGACGCGCTTGCGTGCAATCTCGGCGAGGAGAGCGTCACGGAGCTGTTCGCCCAGCTCCGGCGCGTCCGGACGGATGTCCAGACGCACGTGGACGGGGAGGAAGTTCTTCTCGCGCAGCCTCGGGAAGAGACCCGCCTTCAGCAGCGAAGTCTTGCCGAGACCGGACTTGCCGAAGAGCACCGTCAGGGGAGCATCGGAAACGCGGCGGAGCAGATCTTCGGCCTCCGCCTCGCGGCCATGGAAGTAGTCCCGAGCGTTTTCCTCGAAGGACTCGAGCCCGGGCCACGGGTTCTCCCGATCAAGTTGAGTGGCAGGCATGGTGACGGTGCCGTCCATCATGCTTCCTTACGCCGCATGTCGCGGATGGCGTCCCGCAGCGCGTTGACCAGGGCCTCGTCGGGATCGCCGCCGGGGGCCTGCCCCCAGTGGGAGGCCGTAAACGCGTCCTCCACGTGCCGGTAGCGTGAGGGGTTGCCGTCGTATTCCGCGTCGATCACAACCGGGAAGATGAAGCGGCGTCCGCCGGGCGGGATGCCCTTGGCGCGCTCCACCGCCTCCCGCCACTCCTTGAATACATAGCCTTCTTCGCGGCTCTCGGTGTGCCTGGAGATGATCGGCAGGAAGAGCCGGACCTCGCGCCGGATGCTCGTGAGGATCTCTTCCTCCCACCGGGTACCCGGTTGCAGGCGGCGTTCATCGAGCCAGACGTCGCCGCCAATGTCCGAGAGCGCGGTGGAGAGCCGGCGGGCGGCGTCGGCGTCCTCGCGCACATAGCTGATGAAGATGCTCCCCTTGCCGGCGGGCGGTGGGGCCCGCTCCGGCGGATTGCGCTTGTGCCAGCGCTCAGAGAGCTCGGCCACGAACGCAGCGGGATCGGCGTCGAGCACTTGGACGCGCGTGCCGCCGCCGAACGTCTGGAAGAATCGCGTGAGCGCCGGAGATTGCGCGACCGACTCGCCCACGATGAAGAACTGCTTGCTCTCCAGCGAAAGACGGCTCTTGCTTGTCATGCGCGTGAGCAGCCGGCCGACCCAGTCCGAGAACTGGCAGCCGAGGAAGAGGACCGGGCTGGCCTTGAGCTCGTCGGCCAGCCACTCGGGCAGCCGCGCCGTCTCGGTGAGCAATACGTGCAACCACTCCAGCACGTCCTCGTCGTGGATCGCGTATTGAGGTGTGGACGATGCCTTGCCGAAGAGCTTGAAGACGACCGTATCGGCCTCACGGGGCTCACGCGCGTTTTCCTGCTGCTCGGCCGTCGACTGGTTGGGCGAGAACCAGAGCTCGCGCGTCCGCGGCTCGCCGCCGAAGCGGACGTCGTTGAGTGCGCGGGCGAGCAGCGGGTCGAAGGTCGTGCTGAGGAAGAGACGGAAGTCGCGGATGCCGGCGAGTTGGCGCAGCGCTTCCGGCGGCGGTGGATCGAGGTCGGACACGAGGTCATTGACGATGCGGTAGAGGCGTTCGGCCTCTCGGCTTCCACGCGCGGAGAGAAACGCACCGACCGCATCGTCGAGACCCGAGAGCGGACCCCAGCTCACGTCGAGCTGATACCGCGCGGCGACACGCTCGCCGAGGAGCCGCGACAGGCTCATCCGCCGTTCGCCGTCCTGCACCGTGACGAGCTCCGGCCCGACGACCGGCAAAAGCGCCCGGTCTCTCAGGTGCCCCAGGATGTCATCCCAGAAATCCTCGCTTGCAGGCACGCGGCCTCACTTTCAGTGTGTCGATAGCGTACCGCACGGCGAGATCTGGGGGCGAAGAGCTTCGTGACCCCAGACGGTACAGACCTTTGTTCTTCGCGACGAGCCGATCGCGAATGGATCGAACGGGCCGGCGAAAGCCGGCCCGAAGGGTCTCGAGAGCCCGGGTCGTTCACTGCCGTAGAATTCCGGACGAGGAGGATTCGATGAAGAACTGGCAGGCTCACGTTCCGGCGGCATCCTTTTTCATGACGCTGCTGCTCGGAGCATGCTCGACGACGACAACGCAGCCGCCGCCAAATGCGTCGACGACGTCCAACACACAGGGCGGGATGGCCATCACCTCGGAGATGATCGGCCGCTCCCGCGGCACGATGTCCCTCCCGACGCGCGCCACCGATGCGACGTATGGCTACTCGGAAGCGAACCCGGTGAAGATCGGAGGCGGTCTGGGGCAAGGGGCTGACCGGACGTATCAGTTTCTGAACGCACTGCGTGGCCCGAACGGCGAAGCCGTGCGTTACGACCGCAGCGGCTCATCGTTCGCCGGCGAAGTCCTCCTGGACGTATTCACGGTCACGTATCCAGGTCTCGATCAACCGAGGACGCTGTATTTCAACTGGTATGAAGAGGGCCAGGCAATGGTCCCGGTCGGGCTCACCGCCGGAAACTGATCGCGGGCACGAACTTGCGGGGAGCTGTACTCAGCGGCGCTTCACGGTGCGGCGCGCCGCCTCCCGGGCCAGCTCGAAGTTTTCTTTCCAGCGCGCATAAATTGCGTCGGTCATCGCGGCGGCCGTGAGGGTCACCTCGCGCTTTTGCTGGTTTCGCAATGTCGTGAGCCTGACCTTTTGCCCTGGCCGCACTTCGGCGAGGAGCAGCAGTACGTCGGCGTCGCTGGAGAACGCGATCGGTTTGCCGTCGATCGAGGTGACGAGATCCTGCACCTTCAGGCTGGCCCGCTCGGCAGGGCTGCCAGGCGCTACACCGCGCACATAGAGCCACCCTGTAGCGTCGCTCGCCTTCGTCTTGTGGACGGTATATCCGAAACCGAGAAATCCAGGACGTACCGGCGGCGCCTGGGCCTGCAGCGCAGAGCCAACGGCCAGAACCTGAAGGATCGCGGCGATTCCGAAGAGCTTCATGCGGCTCCTGATTACGGCGTGGGATCGGGAACGAAAACGTTGCGGGCGTCGACGGTGGTCTGCCCGCCCGGGATGACGGTCGCGGTGACGCACCGGTCGTCGGATCGAGGGCCGCCGCATACGCGATACGTACCCGGCTCGATCGCTACGGTGAAGCCGGCACCGCCGAGGCCCGGAGGAGGCCCACCCAGCGAGGGAAGAAACAGAGTAGGTAACGCCGCCGCTGTCCCGCCGCCGAGAAGCCAGGGCCAGGGCGGTGTGTTCCCGAGCTTCACGGTGAGGCTGCCGGCCAGCCGGCTCAGGACGATGTCGATGCGTCCGCCCGCGCGCGCCGGGACTTTCAGAGACAGCAGTTTGGCCGGAAAGCCAGGCGCGAGGACCACGGCATCGGCGATTGCGCCGGGAGGAAGGAGGAGCTCGAACTCGCCCCCTGGCCCGCTGACAGCCTCGCGCTCGAAGGAGGCGTCTGCGAGCCCGTACTTGAAGAGCGCACCCGCAACAGGGTTGCCGCGCTCGTCGGTCAACCATCCCGTCGCTGCCCGCACGCTGCGTACGATGATGCGGACTGCCGGGCCGTTGACCCGGGCAGTGACCGGGGCCGCCTCGCGGTCGGTCGCAGGGAAGAGCGCTTCCAGCCGGATCTCTCCCTCCGGCAGACCGGTGACGCGGAAGCTGCCGCTGTCGTCGCTCGCTGTCTGACCGACCATGCGGCCGTTTCGGAAGGCTGCCACGTCGGCTGGAACGCCGCGACCGCTTTCGTCGACGATCGTGCCGTCGACTGCGCCGCCGGGCAGGCGGATGGCAACGGTCGCGGTCTCCTCGCCCATGGCCCGCCGCACCTCGACCGGATCCGCGTCGATGCGCGCCTCTCCTGCTGCCGGCGTCACCCGGACGCTCCACTTCCCTTCATTCGGGAGCGTCCCGGTGAACTCGCCGTCGCCGTCAGACTGAAAGCGTGCGACTTTGCCGGTCTGGTCGCGAAACTGGAGCCCGGCTTCCAGCGGTTCGTCGCCCAACGTGACGTTGCCGCGGACGGCGACCGCCGATACGGTGACCGGGAAAACGGAATCTCGGGGCAGGGTGATGCTTTCGCGGGCGAAGACCGAGCCGCGCCCGTCGGTGATCAGGATGCGGTAGGGACCTGCTTCCAGGCCGTCATGCGTCCACGTGCCGCCCGTCACTTCGCCGGCAGCGATCGCGCGATAAGTGTTCGAAAGCGGGATCGCCTGGTCCAGCTTCAGCGTCCACGGCTCGCCGGCGGGGTTCCGCGGCGGTTGCACCGTGACGTGCAGGTCCGTGAGCGGCTCGAGCATGAGCGGGGAGGGATGTTCGTATTCACGCCGTTCGGCGACCGTCACGTCCTCCGAGGAGCCGGGGGACCAGCCGCGGCTGGAGGCGACGATGGTGTAGGTGCCGGCGGGGACGCCCCGAAACTGGAAGAAGCCGCGGTCCGTCGCCTCGACCGTGTGCGTCCGCTCGTCCACCCGGGTTTCGTCCCCCCCTCCGTGGGCAACCGGCGTCAGGGCGACATGAACCTCGGCAGGGAGGGCTCGGCCCGCGGTCACCCATCCGCTGACGGAGGCGCCGCGCCGCAGCGGGAGCACGCCGGCAGACCAGGGTTTTTCAGGAGTGACCGGAACCGCCCAGAAGTAGTAGGGGACAGCGTCCGGCGCCTCGATTCTGACGTCGAGTGCCGTTGCCGGCACCGCGCAGGTGAATTTGCCGGCGGCGAGGGGGCAGGTCAGAGTCGTCCGAACGCGTGCAGTTTCCCTGCTGCCCGGCGGGCTCTCGATCCTCACGCCGAGGTGGCTCGGCGCAGGCATCCCCGCCTCGGTGGTGACTTCGCCAACGATGCGCCCGGCCGGCCAGACGGGCAGCACCAGGTGGCGGGGCTCCTCGCCCGACCAGCGTGCTTCGGCGGACCAGTAGCCGGGGATGACGGCGTCGAACCGCCAAGTGCCGGGCGCAAGCTCCAGGGATGCGGTCTCGCCGGTCCTGACCTGGACCTCCTGTGCCTGTGCGTCCGGAGTGCACGGCGTGCTGCCGCAGTCCGGGGTCGCGCGCAACGTGCCGGAACCGGGCGCCGCCGCCGGTGCCGCGGCCGCGATGTGGACCGTGACCGGTTTGCCGGAACCACGGACAGCCAGCAGCAGCGTCAACGCGACGGTCAGTGCCATCCGGGTGCGGTCCGGCCGCCGGATCACGCCAGATAGCACTTCGTTCCCTGGCACCTGATCTCGCACCACGTCGTGCCGTCGATGCCGATGTAGCAGAACGAGACCACCTCACAGTCCACCATGCTCATCTTGGGCTTGCCACGGAGCCACTCCCAGCAGAACTTGTCCCCGTTCGGATAGGTCTTGCACTCGAAGTCACAGGAGGCCTGCGTTGCAGGGCGTACGCCAGAAGCAGGCAGATCACCGCACCAATCATCCATTTCTTCATTGCCTTGATCCTCTTTCCTCGCTCGGAACCATCGTTGATGTCCGCTTCAGAGTCGTCGGGCAGGACGATCGTTCCTGCAAACTTGGCAGCTCGATGCGGAAACTTTAGATTCCTCTATTCAAGGAGTGATGCGGAACGTAGAAGTGCCACCCCTCCTGCCAACCATCCTTCCTGCCGTACAGGCAACAGGGCTTGCTGTGGGCCGGTCCGCCCGCATTCTGCGGGCCGCTCTCGGGAGGCGCGTGCGTTGCGGGCACGGGATGATCGCACCCGGCGGTGCGCGGGAGGCGTCATTTCTTAGCTTCGCCGGATTGTGGGGCACTACGATGAGGAGCACGTGCCGGGCCTGCGGAGCCACGCCGGAAAGCGTGGCGTGGGCTGCAGAAGCCTCCCGCGCACGTCCGGTACGCTCGCGCCGGCGTCCGGAACCTTGCCCGCAGCGGCAGGCATGTTCGACGTGACGTCCGGAACCTGCGGTGTCACGTCCGGAACGTACAACGTCACGTCCGGACCGTGCGGCGTCACGTCCGAGACGTGCGGCGTCACGTCCGAGACGTGCGGTGTCACGTGCGAAACGTGCGGCATCACTTCCGGAACGTGCCGCGCTACGTCCGGAACGTGCAACGTCACGTCCGGAACGTGCAACGTCACGTTCGGAACGTGCAACGTCACGTTCGGAACGTGCGGCGTCACGTTCCGGACGTGCGGCGTCACGTTCCGGACGTGCGCCGTCACTTTCCGAGCGTGCGGCGCGACGTTCCGGACGTGCGGCGTCACGTTCCCGACGTGGCGCGCCACGTTTCGGACGTGCGGCGCCACGTTTCGGACGTGCGGCGTCACGTTGGAAACGTCACGCGCCACTCGGGAAACGTCACGCGTCACTCCGGAAACGTCACGCGTCACTCGGGAAACGTCACGCGTCACTCGGGAAACGTCACGCGCCACTCCGGAAACGTCACGCGCCACTCGGGAAACGTCACGCGTCACTCGGGAAACGTGGCGCGTCACTCGGGAAACGTGGCGCGTCACTCGGGAAACGTGGCGCGTCACTCGGGAAACGTGGCGCGTCACTCGGGAAACGTGGCGCGTCACTCGGGAAACGTGGCGCGCCACTCGGGAAACGTGGCGCGTCACTCGGGAAACGTGCGGCGTCACTCCGGAAACGCCGATTTCGGGGCCGGCAGACGACTTTTTTGGGGTTCCGGACAAATTTTTTTAGCGGCTGCTCGGAGTCATTCCTCGACGGAAGCCCGTTCCTTGCCGTTTTCGGCCGCGTCAAAGAAGCCACTCGTATCACCCGGCGGTGGCGGCTCCTGAGCGACACCGGCCGGCGCCGGCGGCTTGCTCCGCCTCGGGCTCCGGCCCGTACTGTGGCTCATGAGCCACTTCGCCGCTCCACGATCGGCCCAAATGAGGCAAAAGAGGCTCATTCAACAGGGCGCATACACCTCCGATTCGCCCATGTTCCCACCCGTCTCTTCTCGGAGTCATACACCAATTTCAGGCGATAAAACGCCGCAATGGCGGCATGTTGACATTCGACGGAATCGGATTACCTTTCAGCGCAGCTCGCCCTGATCGCGCCACGGCAAAGGCCACGCCGGGGCACTTCAGCCGAGCAGCGGAACCTGCGCAGGACAGTTCTGAACCTTTGCGAACCATGTGAGGAAACCATGAAAGACAACCTACAGATCTTTCGCCGCCTTCGGCTGCTGTCGGCGATCTGCCATTCCCCGCCTGGACAGCACTCGAGGAGAACGCCCCGTAAGCCAGGGAATGGCAGACAACCGACAACCGACAACTGACAACAACTGACGGGCGCCGGCTCTCGCAAAGGCCGGCGCCCTGCACACCCCTACTTCACCTTGCTCAACCGCATCTCGATGAACTTCGTCCACTTCGTGCCGTCGGTGCTCCACTCGCCGATCTCGAGCCATTCGCCCTTTTCGGTCAGGTCGACGGTGTAGCGCATCCGGCCGCGAGGGGTTTCGAGGCCCCAGACGGCGGTGGTGGGGCCGGTGACTTCGAGGACGGCTTCGCCGGACGGGCGGTCGGCGAGCCAGGTGTTGAAGCGGTAGTTCTTCTTCTCCGGGTTGTACGAAAGGATGGCCAGGGCGTCGTGCACGGTGGCGCCGGCGCTGCCGTCTTCCATCTTCCGCTTGCCGAGGCCTTCGATCAGGAGCACCTTGCCGTCAAGCTTCGACTGCACCCGTTCATGCTGGACGACGGTCTGCGCCGGGCCGGGGCCCATCTGGACTGTGGCCTCCCCTTTCCACTCGCCGACCAGCCAGTCGAGCTTGCGCATCTCGGGATTGACGCTCACGGCATCGGCGGCCAGGACGGGCCACGCGGCCAGCATCACCAGGGTCGCGATCAGGGAACGAATTTTCATACTGCCTCCTCACCCGTGAATGTAGGTTCAGGGAGGCAGCCGGCGGCAGTGACGGATGTCAGGCTCCGGGGATGACGCGGACCATGACGCGGTCGGTCTGGAGGTCGCTGCCGACGAGGAAGGGCTGGCTCCCGGCGTCCTCAAAACCGCACTTTTTGTAGAAGGCGATGCCGCGCGGGTTGCGCTCCCAGACACCGAGCCAGAGGGAACGTCCGCCGAGCTCGCGCGCCGCTGCCTCGGCGGCCAGCATGAGCATCTGGGCGATTCCCTGCCCGTGCCACCGCCGGTCGACGTAGAAACGGGCGATCTCGACGTCTCCCCAGACGGACGCGGTACGGCGGAGCTGGGTGAATGCGATCAGGCGCCCTTCGTCTTCGCCGACGAGGGTCACGCCTTCCGGATCCTCGATCTCCCTCCGCTGCTGCACTTCTCCATAGACGCGAGCCGTGAATGCATCCATATCCTCGGCGCGGTTGTCCGCGGCAAAGGCATCGCGGAACGTCCGCTCGGCCAGCTCGGCGAGAGCGGAAGCATCGGAAGGGACGGCTCGGCGGATCTGCACGGCGTTTCCCTCAAGCCAATCTGGCGTTGATCCTCAAATAGCAGTCCTCCGCCCCGACCAGCGTCACCTGGCCGGCCGCTTCCCATTCGCGGAAGCGCGCCTGGACGCGGGGATGGCCGAGTTGCCGGTCGTCGCCGAAGAAGCCGAGGAGGACGGTGCGGGGGACGGCGGTGGTCCCGCGGGAGCGGATGCGCTCCATCCCTACGAGCAGGGCGTCGAGGCGGTAGTCGATGTCCTGGTCGTGCAGCTCGCCGCCGGGGGAGCCGGTGACGATGGAGCCGAGTCCGAGGAAGTTCTCGAAGGGCATCGGGCGGAACTCCTTGATGCCTCGGGTGCGGAGCTCCTCCTCCGTCATCTGGTCCGCGAGCGTCAGTCCGGGGATCTCGGTGCCGACCCCGTCGACCTCCCAGCCGATCCACCGTTCTTTGCCCAACAACGCAATGCGCTGGATGTAGCGAGCCATCGCTGCGCCTTTGTAGCACGACCGGGGCGGAGTGCGCGGCCTGGACTTTGCTCTTCCTGCAAACGTCCGAGCGTATGTCCGTCATCGATCCTCTTCGCTTTCCCTACCGCAACGAGCTTCTCCTCCCGGTCATCGGGCTGGAGTCGGAGTTCAAGGTGTATGTCGACGAACAGGAGGTCGTGCCGGAAGAGTACTGGCGCGCCCCCTCGGCGTTCATCGACCGCCCTCTCCTGTATCGCACCTCCAAGTCATCGCAATTGCCGACCGGCGGCGCGGTGTACTTCGACGGCGGCGTGCTCGAGGTCGTCACGCCGGTCATCGAGATCGCCTCCCAATGCACGGCGCGGGTGGTACGCAGTCTCTGGGAGCAGATCGGCTTCATCCGCGACCAGCTCGACCGCTGGGAGAAACGGAACGCAAAGCGCGTCCGGCTCGAAGCCTACAGTTGCCACTTCAACATCTCCTACGAGCTGGCGCGCGAGGAGCGGAACCGCAACCGGACCATCCAGAAGCTCGCCCTGCTGCTCGCCTACCTGCTGCCGATGCCGGTGATCGTCACCGGGGCCAACCCAAGGTCGAGCGGGATGGGGGTCCGTCCGCGGCGCGACCGGATCGAGATCACCCTCGACTTCACCCCCGACCCCGGGCTGATGGCTGCGACGACGGCGCTGATCGTCGGGATCGTGCGGGAGGTCATCTCCTGGCCGTCGTACCGGGTCGAGGAGCTGGAAGCGCGCGGCATCCCGGTCCTGGCCGGCGTCACGCCCGGCAAGCACGCCACGCGCAACGGCTGGGTGACCCGCGACTTTCACTTCCCGCGCAATCCCTTCAAGACGAAGGCGAACGATCCGGTGTGGAAGCTGCGCGGCGGACGGACGCTGTCGTCGCGCACGATCGCCCGCGAGATCGCGACGTACTTTTCCGATTCGATCCGGCAGTGGTCGGACCCGTTCAGCTATCGCGTCCTCTTCGCGGTGCTCTCCGGCGAGACCCCTTCCCTGCTCGACCTGGAGGACAGGCCGCCCGCTTACGATGACGTCGGCCGCGACGTGAGCTGGGGGACGACCATCCCCGAACTTCAGAATTTTGAAGGGGCGATGCGGGATACCGAAGAGTCTCCCACCCGCCGCCGGCACGCCGACGTCGAGGAAAAGCTCGCCCCGCCGTGGCGCGGAGAGGTGCACGACCGCCGCGAGCGGGTCACGCTGCCGGCACGCATCGAGCGGCGCGACGCCCCGGAGCGCCGCTCCGCCGCCGCGCAGACGTCACCGCGCCTCACGCGCTCTTCGTACGAGAGAGTGTTCCGCCAGCTCGGCAGCGGCAAGCGCCTGCAGATCGGCCGCGAGCTGCTCACGCCCGTCGGCGTGAAGGGGTGGTACCACGCCGTCTTCCGCAACGCCCGCGGCGAAGAACGGCTGCTGTCGATCGACGACATGCTGGGCTACATGGACGCCTGGCGGCAGTGATCCGAAAAAACCTGGCATTTCTCTCGCCGAAAAAACCTGGCATTTCTCTCGCAGATGGATGAGACAGCGCTGGCGTAGTTGCAGTACCCAGAAAGCGCGCCGATATTCGCTAGGCGGTCGGCGCGCTTCAATTTTTTTGGGGCGCCTGTCGATCTCCAACCTCCGCCTCCCACCCCTCGACCTTCCTGCGACTCACCGAAACGCGGTTCATGCCGGGTAAAATGAAACAAACGCGACCCGAGACCGTTTAACGTCGCCGAAAGGTCCCTTCATGAAACGACTCCTTCTCGTTGTGCTGGCAGCGCTGGCCATTGCTTCGCTTCCGCTTTCCGCCGCCGATACGGTCCCCGGACTGGTCGAGGCCTACGATCATCCGACTCTCGGCAAGGCGTCGCCCGTCTCTGGCGCGACGTTCACCTCGGGGAACCTGAAGGTGACGTTCACCCAGGGCGCCGCGGCACCGGTCATGGCCGGCACCGAGCAGATCGGTGTCTTCTTCAAGGGCAACGGACAGCTCGAATACCGCTCGCCCGACCCGATCGAAGCGGCGGTGCTCACGACCAACATCAAGACCACCGGCCTGAAAGCCGAGAAAGACGGCAACTCCCTGGTCATCCGCGACAGCTTCACCGAGGTCTACCTCCTCGTCGCGGGACGTGAGGGACTGGCCCTCAGCGGCGACGGCGACGCGGTCCTCGCGCCCGCGTTCAAGGAGCATCGCGACACCATCCAGCGCGACTTCTCCGGCCCCTCGAGCTTCGTCTTCGTCAAGCAGAAGCTCGACGCCCCGAAGACGCCGCTCGTCCGCGCGCAGTTCCGCGGCGGGAAAGAGATCCTGGTCTATCTCTACGACGGCGTCCTGAGCGAGACCGAGAAGCTGTACAGCCTCCACAAGACCCGCCAGACCTCGATCCGCGAGTACGCGCGCTCGCACTTCCCGACGGTGCTCTCGGAGCTGCCGATCGGCCGCACCCGCAAGGATTTCCAGGACCCGCCGTTCCTGCTCTACGGGATCGACTACACCCTGACCGCGGAGACCGAGGGAGCGGCCGTTCTCGACATGACCGAGACGATCATCCCCCGCAAGAGCGCACAGAAGGTGTACCGCTTCAACCTCCACGACACGATCTACACGGACAACCGGAAGGAGCGGAAGTACAACCTCCGCCGCGTCACGGACGTTAACGGCAAGGAGCTGAAGTTCGTCCACCGCGAGGGAGAGGTGCTGGTCGGCACTCCCGCGGCGATGGCCGAGAACGAGCCGTTCACGATGCGCTTCGAGATCGACGGCGACTTCCTGATCCGTCCGGGCGGCGACAGTTACTGGGCGCTCGGCGTCGAGCCGTGGTTCCCGCAGCCGGAGCTCAACGGGCAGTTCTACACGGTGCACTCGACGGTGAAGGTCAAGAAGCCGTTCGTGCCGTTCGCGCCGGGCACCACGGTCCGCCGCGTGGTGGAAGGCGACTACAACGTCGTCGAGAACAAGATCGACAAGCCGGTGCAGTTCGCGATCGTCCTGGCCGGCAACTACAAGTACGAGGAAGACGTCGCCAACGGCGTCACCGTCCGCGTGGCCAGCTACGGCGGGGCGAATCCGCGGCAGATGAAGAAGCTGGCGAACCTCGCGCACGGGATGATCGGCTACTACGAGCCCTTCCTCGGCCCGTTCCCCTTCACGGAGCTCAACGTCATCCAGATCAACTCCTGGGGTTTCGGCCAGGCTCCCCCGGGAACGATGTTCATCACCAACGAGGCCTTCGACCCGCTCGGCGGAGATATCAACCAGTGGTTCTCCCAGGGCATCAACCACCGCTACGCCCACGAGATCGCCCACCAGTACTGGGGTCACGTCGTGAAGATGGGCTCGGGCGACGAGCAGTGGGTCACGGAGTCGTTCGCCGAGTACTCGTCGTCGTTCGTGGTCAAGGAGCTCAAGGGGAATTCCGCCCACAAAGCCATGATGGCGACGTGGAAGCAGGACGCGAAAGACGCCAAAGACTCGGCGTCGATCGCCCTCTCGAACCGCCTCATGCACGTCAACGCCACCGACAACGCCTTCGCCAACCGGACGAGGCTGATGTACAGCAAAGGCGCCTATCTCCTCGCCCAGATCCACAAGGAGATCGGCGACGACAAGTTCCTCACCTTCCTGCGGAACTACCAGGCCATCAACGCCTGGAAATTCGCCTCCACCAAGGACATGGTGGCCCTCCTCAAGCAGATCACGGGGAAGGACTACACCCAGTTCTTCGAAGAGAATTTCTGGGGGACGGGGATGCCCGGGTAGTGTGGCTCGCGGAGTGCCGGTGCGGGCCGGCGCTCCGCTTACGGCGGGGAGGCATGTGGTACGAGGCATGAGGTATGAGTGGGGGACCGCCGGACCACCACGGCGTGTACGAGAGCCAGCCGAGATCAGCGTCGCGGCAAGCGATCCCGATATGTGGCCCGGACTTTTAGTCCGGGCCCGCAGCATCCCTGCTCGTCCGACCGTCGTAATCCGCGGTAGTGCGTGAGTGATGACGAGGGTATTTAGGCCACTGCCTAGCTTGGCCCGGACTAAAAGTCCGGGCCACATTTAGGATCAGCCTTGACTACTAATAATCCCTTAAGTTGACGCCATTGGGGCGTGAGCCCGGGGAAAAGGGCGCGACCAGTCAGCCGCGGAGCGGCGAAAGAACGAAGCACCGCGTTCTGTCGCCGCTCCGCGGCTGACTCATCACACACCTTTTCCCCGGGCTCACGCCCGGGGCTACATTCTGTCGCCGCTCCGCGGCTGAACGCCGTCAGCACCAATCCTCCGGCTCGGGTGGCGGCACTCCTGCCTCGTACCTCATACCTCATGCCTCCCCATGGATTTGCTATCCTCCGCCGCCATGGACGACGCACTGGCGACCATCTATACGGCGCACATCACGATGTACAAGCTGCGGCATGACGCGGCGCTCTCGGAGTCGAAGTTCGATCATGCCGTGATCTTTTCGGGCGGGCTGCACTATCAGTTCGTCGACGACATGGCGTATCCGTTCAAGGTCAACCCGCATTTCAAGGCGTGGGTGCCGGTGACGGACAATCCGAACTGCTTCGTCGTCTACACGCCCGGGCTGAAGCCGAAGCTGCTCTGGTATCAGCCGGTCGATTACTGGCACAAGGTCGCCGGCAGGCCGGCGGAGAAGTGGGTGGAAAAGTTCGAGCTGATCCTGATCTCCGATCCGGACGGCGCGAAGCAATACATGCCTTCCGGCCGGGTCGCCTTCATCGGCGAGTGGGACGAGCGCTTCGCCGCGTGGGGCGATCTCATCCCGAACCCCGAGGCGGTGGTGAACAGCCTCCACTTCGACCGGGCCAGGAAGACCGAGTACGAGATCGAATGCCTCCGCCGGGCGAACCAGCGCGGCGCGCGCGGGCACCTCGCGGCGGCGCGGGCTTTCCGCGAGGGGCTCTCGGAGTACGAGATCCACCTCGAATACCTCCGCGGCGCCGACCACGTGGAGGAGGAGGTGCCGTACGGCAACATCATCGCCCTCAACGAGAATGCTTCGACGCTGCACTACTACCACCACGACCGCCGCCGCCTGGAGCAGCAGGACCGCCACTCGTTCCTCATCGACGCCGGCGCTTCGGTCAACGGCTATGCGAGCGACATCACCCGCACCTACTCGGCGCAGAAGGGGGAGTTCCAGGAGCTGATCGAGGCGATGGACGCGATGCAGCGCGAGCTCGTCGACGCCTGCAAGCCGGACACGAACTATCCCGACATCCACCTCCTCGCACACCGGAAGGTCGCGGAGATCCTGCTCCGCTTCGGCTTCGTGCTTGACCTGGACGTGGACGGCGTGGTCTCGACCCGCATCAGCTCGACCTTCCTCCCCCACGGCGTCGGCCACTTCCTCGGCCTGCAGGTGCACGACGTCGGCGGGTTCATGGCCGACAAGAGCGGCCGGACCATCCCCAAGCCGGAGGGGCATCCGTATCTCCGCCTGACCCGCGTCGTCGAGCCGGGGATGTGTTTCACCATCGAGCCCGGCCTCTACTTCATCGAGTCGCTCCTCGGCGAGCTGCAGCAGACCGCGCCCGCGAAATACGTCGACTGGACGAAAGTCGACGCGTTCCGCAAGTACGGCGGCATCCGCATCGAGGACGACATCATCATCACCGAGACGGGGAATGAGAACCTGACCCGCCTCGCCTTCGCCGATGTGGCCTGACTTCACATCCACCCGCGAGCTCTCCTCGGTGCTCGACGTGCTGGGGGCGATGATCACGCCGGCGGTGCTGATCCTCGCCTCCAGCTCCCTGCTCATCACCACCTCGGCACGCTCGATCCGCTGCGTCGACCGGGTCCGCGAGCGCGCCGAGGAGCTGCAGGCGCTCGGCAAAGGGACGGACGAGGGGACGGAGAAGCGGCGCTCGCATCTCTACAAGCAACTGGAGATCAACACCCGCCGCGCGCGGCTGCTGCAGAAGGCGATGTCGCGGCTCTACATCGGCATCAGCTTCTTCATCGCCACCAGCGTGGCCATCGGGGTGGTGTCGCTGATCCACGTCGACATCGGCTGGGTGCCGCTCCTCCTCGGCTTCATCGGCGCCGGGCTGCTGTTTTCGGCCAGCGTCTACCTGATCTTCGAATCGCGCCTGGCGCTGGCGACGACGTTCGAGGAGATGGACTACATCTCGCGCAATTACATGCAGCACTGACCGGGCGCCGAACCGCCCGGTTCCTCGGAGGTCCGGGTTAGCGCATAATCTCCCCCGGAGAGGTCCTTTAATGCATTCACTGGTGAGATGGGCGGTAGCGGTGTGCGCTGTAGCTGCGACAGGAGCGAGCGCGCAGAATCTCGTCATTGCCGGCGGCGTGTTCGACGACCGGAACGCGCTCGCGGTGCGGCCCGGCTTCGTCGCCTCGCCGAACGTGACGGTGAAACTGTACCGCGACGGCGGCGACGGGGCCCCGACAGCCGACGACTCTTCGGTCGCCACGGCCCGGACCGACACCGCCGGCCTCTTCGTCTTCAAGGACCTCGCCGCGGGCAACTACTGGATCGCGGTCGACTCGTCGACGATCCAGGCCGGCGCCTGGCCGGAGCAGACGTTCGGGCCGGCCGGCTCGCTCTGCGCGCATCCCGACGGCTCGACGCGGAGTGCCTACTTCGAAGGCTCCTGCTTCGGGGGCCGCACTCCCGCCTCGGACAATGCCTCTTCGCTCGCCACCTCGGAGCACCTGGCCCTGGTGAACCTGCGCGAGTCGTCGACGCGCGTCGATTTCGGGTTCAGCAGCAACGCCGTCACCTCGACCGCCGACGGGGAGCGCGTGCAGGGCTCCCTGCGCCAGTTCGTCGTCAACGCCAACGCCGTCTCCGGCCCGAACCACATGCGTTTCGTGCCGCTGGAGCGGGCCCGCGAGCAGCGTGAGACGAACTTCGGGGTGCCGCCGCGCTGGTGGTCGATCGTCCTCGGCTCGGCGCTGCCCGAGCTGCGCGACGACGACACGGTCATCGACGGCACGGCCCACAACTATCTCTCCCCCGCCTCGGTGGTGAACGTTCATCCCGGCCGCCGCGGCGAGTCGCCGACCATCAAGCCCGACGAGCGCGCGGTGCCGCGTCTCGAGAATCCGGAACTGGAAGTGAAGCTCACCGGGCCGATCGGCATCGTCTGCACCGGCCGCTGCGGCGTCCACGCCCTCGCGATGCACGGCACGCCGGCGGGAATCGTCACCCGCGCCGATGCGCGCATCGAGCACGTGCTCCTCGGCGCGGCGCCGGACGCCGAGGCCTCGGCCGAACCCGGCACGGTCGGAGTGCAGGTCGAGCGCGGGACCACATCCGCGCGGCACCTGTACGTCACCGGCCAGACCTCGGCGGGCATCATCGTCCGTCCCGGCGCGCGCCTCGACGCGGAGCGCCTCGATATCTCGCGCTGCGGAGACATCACCACGGAGAACGACGACGGCGGGATCGTGCTCCTGTCGAGCGGCTCCTCGGTCCGGTCGTCGGCCGTCACCATCAACCTCGGCCCCGGCATCCTCCTCGGTGCCGCCGGCAGTCCGGCCACGTCGAACACCATCGACGGCTGCACGATCAGCGGCAACGAGACCGGCGTACTGCTCGGTCCGGGGGCTTCGCGCAACGTCATCACCCGCAACGACGTGATGTGGAATCGCCTCGGCGGCGTCTCCACCGCACGCATCGAGGACCCGGCGCTGCTTCCGCGCGAGAACCGCTTCAGCGCCAACCGCTTCGACGAGAACGGTCTCCGCCCGATCATCCTCGTCCACGGTACGGACAATCCGAACGCGCTCGCCCGCTCCCGCGAAAACTGCGACCGCGACCCCGCCGCGGTCAACAACGGCATCAGCGCACCGCGCATCACCGAGGTCACCGTCACCGAGAACGAAAACGCCGCCCGGGTCGTCATCCGCGGCCGCGCCTGTCCCGGCGAGATCGTCGAGCTGTACCAGTCGTTCGTCACCACCGGCGTGCGCCAGGAGAAACAGGCCGACGTCCCGCTCGTCCGCTCCCAGAAAACGATGGGCGGCGAGACGATCGCGAACGAAGAGCGCGAATTGACCCTCCCGTCGATCGGCGAGTTCAACTACCTGGGCGCCACGAACACCCAGGCCGACGGCATGTTCGAAGCAGCCTTCCCCCTGCCGATCACGGTGGAGACGAAGGAAGACCCGAGCAAGATCGAGGAGACCAGCGTCTGGGCCCGCGAAGTGCTGGCCGCGGTCGGACCGGAGGCCCGGGCTTTCTCCGCGCTGGCGATCGACGCGGCCGGGAACACCTCGGAGATGAGCGTGCGAAGAAGGGTGGATTAGGGCTGGCGCAAAAGCCCTCTCACCCACCGCACTACCCCTACCCACACCACACTCCGCCGCGCCCGCACGTGCTTACCGTTGCGCTCCACCGCGGTCACCACACCGAGAACGTGTGAGACCGGCCCGTCCGCCTCGGCGGCATTGTCCCCTCGCGTGACGATGCGGTCGTCCCGGCGAATCACCCGATGCGCCGTGAGGCCGCGCTCGAAGAGCACCAGCACCACATCCCCCACCCGCGCCTCCCGCCCCGGCTCGACCTGCAACACGTCGTCCTCGCGAATGAACGGGTGCATGCTGTCGCCGCGAGCGCGGAACTGGACGGCGTGACCGCGCTGGAGGAGGTCGACGATGACGCTCGTGGCGTCGGCGGCGGTCATGCGGCGCCGGCAAGGACGAGGTCGACCACGCTCGGGTCGCGCCGGAAGAACAACTCGCGCACGCGCACCGAGGCGGCGAGACGCGCCAGAAACGAGACCGTGAAATCGACGGCCGCCGCGTCGTAGAACAACGGGAACGTACAGCCGAACAGGCGCGCCACCGCGTGCGCGTGCGACAGCGGCAGGAGCGCGTTCTGCTCCGACTGCACCAGCAGATAGACCCCGTGCAGCGGCACGCCCGAGGCCATCGCCAGCTCCGCCTCGCCGTGCCACGGCGTTCCGTACATCCACATCGCGCCGTCCTGCTCGCAGACGATGACCCGGTCGTCGCTCACGATCCCCGCCGCGGCATCGCCCCACAGGCGGGCGGTGGTGCTCTTCCCTGCGCCGGATACCCCCACGAAAAGATGCCCGCGCCCCTGCCGGTCGATCACGCCGCAAGAGTGCAGCTCGACCCCGCGACCGCGCCCGAGGAGATGCGCGATCAGCACCTCGTCGAGCGGGTAGTCGAGAGGATGGAGGTCGGCGTGATCCTCACGCAGCAGGATCGTCCCCTGGGTGAAGTCGTCGTCGATGAGCGCGACTTTGTACGGCGTGTCGCCGAACGCCTCGGAGCGGCATTCGAGACGATAGCCGTCCGCGGTGCGGAACATCCGCCAGACCGAATCGGAGTCGAAGAGGAGCTGGCCGTCACCCGTGGGAAGCGAGGAGGCGAGGTCGACGCGCAGGTCGAGGTCGACTTTACCGGGAGTGTCGACGAGAAAGCGGCGGAACGGATCTTCCCAGTTACAGCGGACACGCTTGCCGTCGCAGCGGACGGCGACTGTCATGCCGCCGATGCGAAGGAACGCATCCATCGTAGATCAGGAACCGGCCGAGAAGCAGGCGTCGACACTGCGGCAGCCGCCGCCGCTCGGCCCGGCCGATGCGTTCGACTTGCAGAAGCCGAGCACGGCCTCCTCGGGACGCAGCGGGAAACGGGTCACCACCGGCTTCTCGTACCGCTTCTTCTCTGAGCTCTCGTCTCTCTTCATGCTTCTCTCCTAACGAACGTGGCACGAACCGCACGAACCGGTCCCGCAGCCCTCCCGGGCGGCGGCGGCCGGGATCGCGGCGATCGTCTCCGAGACGTCTCCGTGCCGCGAGTGTACCTTTTCGACCAGCGTCATGATGTCGTGACGGTGCGAGCCGTCGGGGCAATATTCACAGTCTCCATGCGCCGGCACGTCGACGCCGAACACCTCGGCGCGCAGATGGGCGGTACGGCAGAGGAAGTCGACCGGCGCCTCGGGGTCGCCATTCTCGAGCTCCGCATTGGCGGCGCACGACCCGCAGAGCGATTTCAGCGCGCAGGCGGTGCATTTGGTAATGCGGGTCGTGCGCCGGCCGCGGACGGTGCGGAGGAATTGCTCCCACCCATCGCGGACCGAGCCGTCGCGGACGTTGTAGCGGTCGAAATGCGACAGCACGCAGATCGACATGTCGCCGTAGGGATCGATGGCGAACGAGTTCACGCCGCCGCCGCATTCGTACAGCAGCCGCGACTCCCCTACGGCGGGCAGCACCGGCGCGCAGTCGACGGCCAGCCGCCGCCATTCCGCCACGCGCTCCTCGTCGTCGAGGTCGAGCGAGACGATGTCGGCCGGCGACAGCCGCACCGCGAGCGGGCTCGAAGAGCAGTCGATGCGCGGACTGATCATCGGGTCGAACTTGAACTCGACGCCGAGCTCCTCGGCGAACTGTTTCATTGCCTTCAGCTCGTGCCTGTTGATCGTGAGCGCGACCGTCTTCAACTTCAGCGGCAGCTTCCGGTCGAGCAGCAGGTGGATGCCGCGGAGGCACTTCTCGAACGAGCCGGGGATGCCGGTCAGCGTCTCATACGTCGCCTTGGTGCGGCCGTAGAGCGTGACCTCGATGTCGAACGGCGGGTACTCGGCGAGGAAATCGGCGATCCGCTCGGTGATCAGCGTCGCGTTCGTGAAGAGCGTGACCAGGAAGCCCTTCTCCCGCGCGTAGCGGTAGAGGTCGAGGAAGTCGGCCCGGGCGAAGATCTCGCCGCCGGTGAAGAGCAGCCAGAGGCAGCCGAGGTCGGCGAGCTCGTCGAGGACGCGCTTGTGCTCCTCGGTGGTCAGCTCGCGGCGGCGCGCTCCGGCGTCGCTCATCGGCAGGTTGTTGTAGCAGTGCGCGCACTCGAGCGGGCAGCGGTTGGTGATCTCGATCGTGCCGTTGACCGGGATGTGCAGCGGGTTCACTTCGTCGTGAACGACGCGGCTGAAATCCGAGTAAGAGAGGGTCTCGATCATGGCACCGGGTTCAAGAGCGATACCTCTGCCAGATCGGAGACGAGCTGGGCGATGTCGGCAGAGGCCGTGCTGTGGTCGACGTCGAACTCGGCGCAGATCTCATCGGCGATGGCGGCAATGCTGCGCTTGCCGTCCAGCAGCGTCCAGATCCGGGCGGCCACGGGAGAGAGGGTATAAACAAAGTCGAGGTTGCCGACGTTCTGGCGGATCGGAACGAGAATCGACTCCTGCCCCACCTGACGGCAGACCACATCCGTCGACCGGCGGTATACACGAGTGGCCTCTACGGCCAAAGTTCCCTGACCCACGAGAGGATGATGCCACAGTTCCGGGGTCAGATTGGCCGCATAGGTCCTATTTGTCCCCTGGGAGCTTCCCGATCGCCGCGGCGAGCCGGTAGTCGCGTTTGGTGATGGCGCTGACGTCGTGGCTCCACAACGCCAGCCGCACCTTCCCCCACGCCAGGTGGACGTCCGGATGGTGGTTCTGCTCCTCGGCGAGGGCGGCGACGCGGTTGGTGAAGGCGAGGGCCTGGGCGAAGTCGGGGAAGGTGTATTCCTTTTCCAGGTGGTGCTCGTCGACGACGCGCCAGCCGCCGGCAATGGCGTGGACGTGGTCGGCGAACGCGGCCGGGTCGACCCGATGGCGGAAGGCTTCCCGGCCGGCGATGTGGATGACCGGGATGTCGTTTGTGTAACGCTCGCGCAGCCCGGGATCGCGGTCGATGTCGACCTCGGTGATCCGCACCGGGACGCCCGAGGCCTGAATCGCCGCCTTCGCCTTGTCACAGAGAGGGCAGGGGTTACGGGTGTAGAGGGTAACGTCGACCGTGTCCATGGTGCCTCTACGATATCGCGCCCGCTCGACTCCGCTGTCCGTCATTTGTTACCAAAAGCATCGAGAAACGCAGGTTTCGGTGGCAGTTGCCTTGCTAACAAGGTTGCCACGGAGAAGTTGGTTTTGGCTGAATCCGAGAAGAAGAAAATCCTGGTCGTCGATGACGACGACGCAATCCGCATGATGGTCGAGCGCGTTCTTCGCCGCGAGCATTTCGAAGTCGAAAGCGCGCGCGACGGGTTCGAGGCGATCGAGAAGCTGGCCCGCAACGACTACGCGACGGTCCTGCTCGACCTGATGATGCCGCGAGTCGATGGGCACGGTGTGTTGCGTTTCCTGGAGCGCGAGCGCCCGGCACCGGCGCCGCGGGTGATCGTCATGACGGCGAACATGCAGGGGGCGCACGAGACCGCCGGCGCCGCGCCGGTCTTCCGCGTGATGCCGAAGCCGTTCGACATCCGGCAGCTCGTCTCGCACGTCAAGGCGTGCCACGAAGAGCCCTCGTCAGTCGAGCAGGAGGCCGCAGCCTCGTAGCTCGGCGATCAGCCGGCCGAGGTCTGCCGCCAGCGTCTCGCGCTCCACGTCGTACTCTTCGCCGAGCCGGGCAACGATCTCCCCTTCCCCGGCTCCCTCGGAGAGCAACTGCCAGATGCGCGCGCCGACCGGGTCGAGGCCGTAATAGATGCCGCGGTGGAGATCGAGCAGCACCAGCTCGTCGCCGACGCGGTTGAAGACCACCCCCTCGGCAGGCCGGAACGTCACCACGCCGCGGCCTCCTGCAGGGCCGCCACGACCTCGCCGATGGCGCCGAGATCGTCGCGCACCCGCACCTCGAACACCGGCACCGCCGCCACGAGCCCGGACAGCAGTTCGAGCTCCTCGCCGCGCAGCGTCTCTTCGAGCAAAAGAGGCACCGAGGTCCGCGCGAGCACGCTCATGACCGCCTCATGGCCCGACAGGGTACGGATCGTGGTCCGCTCTTCGCGCGCCGCCAGCACGCCGACGGCACCGACCGCCACCGCCTCCCGCACGAAACAGCCACGCGTGTCGAGGAAGCGCTTCTCCCACGTCGGCGTCAGCAACGGCAACGCTTCGGCCGTGCCATACAGCCCTTCCGCCGAATCGGACCAGAGCCGCAGCCGTGGATAGCCCGCTTCCACGTGAGGAACGCCGTCGCGCCGGACGATTGCCGCCACGTCGTCCGTCACCGCGCGGGCGCCGCTCTGCACCAGCGCCGCGGCGGTCGTCGACTTTCCCATCCCCGGCGCGCCGCAGAGGATCAGCGCGCGGCCGCCGAGCAGCACCGCGCTCGCATGCAGCACCAGCAGGCCGCGGCGGCGCAGCACCACGGCGAGGACCGGGCCGAGAAGATACGTGGCCATGTCGGCGGCGGTGGACGTCCAGGAAGTGGTGATGCGGTGCGCTTCGATCCGGAAGCGGGTCCCGTCTTCGTACGCGATCACCTCCGCCCCTTCCGCCGGAACCTCGCCGCGGATGACGTCGAGATCGGGAGCCTCATCAGAAGGCGCAAGCGGCTCCAGCCCTTCGATCCGGATCTCCGATCGAAGCGCGAGCCCGTAGACCCGGTACCGCTCAGGTACGGCGGCAGACGGCATTCGATCCGCCGTCCTTGTTGGTGTTGCAGGAGATCTCACGCGTCAGATCGCGCAGCGATCCGTACCGGGTCAGCTTCGGAGGCTGATAGGTCTTGCGCGCCACCCTCACCGGTTGTTCAGCCATAACCCTAATCCGACGGCGAACGCCTGCTGCGATGCGGAATAGTCGTTCGCGCCGCCGGCGCTCTCCCGAATCCTGTCTGTAAGAATACGTCGATTGACAAGACCGGTAAGTCCTGTCGATTCTTCCACTCCCTGCATCCAACGTTCCCGGAACCTCCCGAATGCCCTCGCCGACGGATCGTGTGGAAGCGGGGTCTTCGGCCGGCGGCGGACGATCTCCGGCATCCACCCCCGCATGCTCTCCCGCACCAGCTCCTTGTCCGCAAAGTGCGGCATCGGCGGGAGGGAGAAGAGAAACTCGACCACCCGCACGTCGAAGAACGGCGACCGCCACTCCAGCGGTTGTCCGGTCGAGCCCGGATCGGTGGCCTCGAAGCCGCGCGACCAGGCCGGGTTGTCGAGAATCCGCGCCGCTTCGTTGCGGTAGGCATGCAGCCGCGGGCCGGAGGGCGCGAGGACCTGCAGCCAGCGCTCGCGCAGCCCCAGGCGCCGCTCGAGCTCCGGATCGATCCAGGCCGGATACTCCGGCAACTGCGGCGGCCGGCCGAGCGCTCTCCGAAGCTGCGACCGCAGGTTCAGCGGCGGGAGCCTTCCGCGCGCCAGCAGGTAGCCGCCCGCCTCGCGGGCGAAACGGAGCAGCCGGAAGCGCGTCAGCAGGCGGAAGAAATGCTCGTGCGAGTTGTAGAGCAGCGGGTCCCCCCCTTCGCCGGTGAGGATCACCGGGGCGTGAGCGACCGCGTGGCGGATAAAGTCGAAAAAGGCGGCCGAGCACGGCTCGTCGGTCGGCTCGAGACCGCGCACCCGGGGATCGTCCCAGCGGGCAAACGGCTCGCAGCCGTCCGCCACGTGAAACTCGTGCGGGAAGCCATACGCCTTTGCCGCCGCTGCCGCATGGTCCGCCTCGGTGTCGTGAAACTCGGTGCGCCATACGGTGGTCAGCGCCCGGACATCCGTCGCGACTTCGCCTTTCTTCAGGAGCTGCGCGAGCGTCGCCGCCACGGCATTCGAATCGAGCCCGCCGCTCAGCGACAGCACCACGCGGTCCCGATCGCGCACCCGGTCGCGTACGGCGCGGGAGAAGACGTCGCGGAACTCCGCCTGCGCTTCGATCGGCTGGATCCGCCGCGGCTGGTCGCGCCACGGAATCGACCAGTAGCGCTGGATCGAGACGCCCTCCGTCGTGGCAATCAGGTGATGCGCGGCCGGGACCCGGCGGATGTTCGCGAACGTCGTCCGCCCCGCATGGAGGTTGCGGCCGAAGAGGAGAAAGTCGGCGAGGGCATGCTCGTCGAGCGGGCCGGCAAGGCCGGGGATCGCCAGCAGCGTCGGAAGGTCGTTCGTGGCGTGAAGAGCACCGTGATGCTGCGCGTAGAAGAGCGGACGGCGCGCGAAGTGATCGCGCACCAGCAGCAGACGCCGCCGCGGACCGTCCCAGAGGGCGAAGCTGAAGTCGCCGATCAGGTGCTCCGTGAGGGCGTCGCCGTATCGCTCATACCCTTCGAGAATACCCGGCGAATCGCCGTCGAGGCGCACATCGCCACGCAGGAGAAGCTCCCGCGGATCACTCTGGTCGAAGCGGACACTGATGCTCCACGCGGTCATTGCTGGCTGACGTCATTGACGCTCAGAGGGAGGGAAAAGTCCAGAGGCCAACGTTCCGCGCCGGGTCTACGGAGCGCCGGTCTTCGACCGGCCGGTCCGCCGACCTTCGGTCGGCAGTCTCTCGCGAGACCCTGCCCCGCAGACTGCCGGCTGAAAGCCGGCGGACCGGCCGGTCGAAGACCGGCGCTCCGTAGGTCATTGCAGCGGCGTGTAGTGCATCGGGGCGTCGTCGAGGAGCGGTTCGCCGGCGTGTTCCACCCAGGCGTGTGCGATCAGGCGATGGTCATGGGACCTATGGGACTCATCTGTCCTATCCGTCCCATCTGTCCCATGCCGCACCCCAAACCGCAGCGCGGCCTGCATGCCATCCGCGCGCAGCATCCACGTCAGGGCGAGGGCCTGGTCGAGACAGTTCGTGCGTAGGGGGAGGCGGCGGGCGGCGCGTTGGATGGCGCGGGCAAAGCGCTCGGCGCGATCCCGGTCGGTCGCCCTCCCCTCTCCCCGCTCGATGAGCCTGCGCGTGCGCGGTGCGCCGAGGATCGCCAGCATCAGGTGCACGAGGACGAGCCTCATCGCGGCCGGGGCGAGATCGATCACCGCGCGCCCACTCCGCGGAAAAGGCGTGCGATGCCGCGTCCGGCGCGATAGAGATACAGCCACGGCAGCGCGGCGCGGCTGCGCGGCTGAAACGTCTCCAGCATGAACGAGCGCGGAGGGAAGGCGAGCTGGCGCATGCGCCGCAGCCGGTCCGGCCACGACAGCGCCCGCAGGTTGGCCAGCATCACGCCCCCTTCGGTGATGTCGCGGTCGAGAAAGACGCGCGACGGCTCGTAGCGGTCGATCTGTTCGCGGCTCAGCCAATCCCCGGCGCGGTCGTGCGCCGGCCGCGACATCCATTCATCCGCCAGCTCGACTGCCCGGGCGCAGATCGCCACCACCCGCCCTTCCGCCGCCAGCTCCCAGAACCGCCGGTGCTCGTCCGGCGTCATCCGGCCGCGCAGGAGGGCCACGTCGACGAGCCAGATCAGCCGGTCGCTGTCGTGGTGGTGGGCGACGCGGTGGACGCAGGCCAGCAGCAGCGCGTCCACCGGGGCGAGCGCACGCGCGTGCGGACCGAGTGCCGGGACGGCGACGGCGTTCGCCCGGACCTCGGCGAACGGCAGCACCGAGGCGAAGACGGGCGAGTTCGTCACCGCCCAGTGGACGTCGTACGCGTGCTCGACGCCGAAGCCGCCGGCGCGGGTGAAGGTCGTCTGCCGCAACCCGTGCTCGTCGCCGCTGGTGGTGCGCTCGGTAAAGCCGAGCGCGCTCATGGCCTCGCGCGCCGGGCGGATGGCGTCGACCGCGATCAGGAGATCGGTGTCGCCGCGCGGCCGGAGCTCCGGCGCCGGATAGATCTGATACGCCAGCGGCGTTCCTTTCATCAGGACCGCCTCCACCCCGCGGGCCGCGAGCGCTTCCAGCACCCGCCGGAGATCCTCGGCGCGGAGCGGTTCGAGGGCGGCGGCGCGGATGGCCTCGGTGCGCAAGAACGGCGTCTGAACGGCTGCGTACACCAGCGGCGCCACACCGTGCTCGACCAGTGCCTGCAGCTCGTCCCGGGAGAGATCGTCAGGAAAGACCGTCATCGCGCCGGGCGGCTTCTCTCGCAGGGCCGCCCGCAGAGGCTCGTGCAGCCTCGGGCTCAGGGGGGCGGTCTTGACGAAGTCCATCGAGATCCTCAACGCCCGGCAGGGCGCTTGCTATTCAATGGCGCAGATGTCCTCACTCACCACTTTGCTCGTTGTCGGGTTGGCGCTGATAGTCGCGCTGGCCCTCGGACTCGCTCTCGCCTACGTACCGATGCGCCTGCTCGTGGCCCAGATGGCCCGGAACATCACGACGTTCATCCAACGCCAGCGCGAGCGGAGGCGGGAAGAGCGGGGGACGCCCGACCGACGGCATCTGTAACAAGGCAGATTCTGCCGCTTACAGTGCCTCTTGTATCGCCTTATCCAGCTCCTCATCCCCTTTGAAGATCGCGCCGTACTTCTTCCAGACCACCTTGCCGGTGCGGTCGACGATGATCGAGGTCGGGAGCACGGAGGTCTGCAGGATGTTGGCAAGCTTTCCCTCGGCGTCGAGCACCACCGGGTAGGTCATCTTCTGCTCGACGACGAACTCCTTGACCGACTCGATGCCGCTCTCGTCGACGCTGACGCCGACCACCTCGAAACCCCTGGGGGCGTAGCGGTCGTGGATCGCCTGCAGCTCCGGGATCTCATAGCGGCAGGGGCCGCACCAGGTCGCCCAGACGTTGAGCAGCACGACCTTGTCGCGCCTGGCGGCGAGGTCGAACTTCGAGCCGTCGAGATACATGGCGGCGTACTCCGGCATCTTCGAGCCGACGTCGGTACCGGACGGCGCTTCCGACGGCTGCTGCCGCGGGCCGCGGGCGGCTTCCTTCTTCGGCTGCGCGTTCCCGGAGCCGGCAGCAACAGAGGTCTCGTCGCGTTGACAGCGGGCGAGTGCGAGGATCAGGGCGAGCGGCAGGACCAGTCGTTTCATCGAGGGCATTCTCCAAAAACAAAAACCCCGCGGCAAGCGCGGGGTTCGCAAGATAGCGTGGCTGAGGGTTATTTCTTCTCGTCCTCGGGCTTGCCCTTCTTGATGACTTCCGGCTCGGCGACGGCAGCCGCTTCCGCGGTCGCGTCCGAAACCTCGGCACGGGCATGGGTGACGCCGATGACGACGCGCTCCGGGTCGTCCAGAACCTTCACGCCCTCGGGGAGCTTGAGGTCCTTGATCCGGTAGTAGTCGTGATGGCCCAGCGGAGTGACGTCGACGTCGATCGAGTCGGGGATCGCGTTCGGCAGGCACTCGACGTGGAGCTCGCGGACCTGGAAGTCGAGCAGGCCGCCTTCCTTGACGCCGAACGCAACACCAGTGTGATGCACCGGGATCGTGACCTTGATCTTCTCGTCCATGACCACGCGGACGAAGTCGATGTGCATCATCTTGCGCGAGATCGGGTCGATGGTCAGTTCCTTGATCATCGCGTGCCGCTGCTGATCGCTTCCCGCCATCTTCAGCAGGAAAACCGACCGGATGCCGTGCTCGCTCTTCTGGACGAGCTCGGAGACCGCCTTCCGGTCGACCGTGATCGCCACCGGCTCGCGGTGACCCCCGTAAACCACTGCCGGGACCTTCCCGTCGCGGCGAAGCTTCTTCGCCAACTCTTTGCCGGTGTTCTCGCGGCGACTGACTTCCAATGTGACCTCAGCCATGATGCTGACTCCTTCGGTTTGGTTGCAGAACGCGGTAAATCGTTAAGAATCAACGGTTATTCCCGGCGCGGGGCTCCGGCGTCACATCTCGAACAGGCTGCTTACCGAGTCCTCGTTGTGGATCCTCTTGATCGCCTCCGCCAGGAGGCTGCCGATGGAGAGGGTCTTGAGGCGGGGGCATTCCGACTCTTTGTCCTCGGTCGGGATGCTGTTGGTGGTGATGACCTGAGTGATCTGGGAGTTATTGATCCGCTGGACCGCGGGGCCGGAGAGGACGGCGTGGGTGGCGGCGGCGGAGATCGACTTGGCTCCCTTGTCGTGCAGGGCCTGAACGGAGTGGATGAGCGTCCCGGCGGTGTCGATGATGTCGTCGACGATGTAGACGTTCCGCCCTTCGACGTCGCCGATGATGTTCATCACCTCGGTCTGGTTCTTCGCGAAGCGCCGTTTGTCGATGATGGCCAGCGTGGCGCCGAGCCGTTTCGCGTAGGCGCGGGCGCGCTCCACGCCGCCGGCGTCCGGCGAGACGATGGTCAGGTCCTCGAGCTCGAGCTGCTTGAGATGCCCGACGATCACCGGCGCCGCGAAGAGGTGGTCGACCGGGATGTTGAAGAAGCCCTGGATCTGCGCGGCGTGCAGGTCGAGCGTGAGCACGCGGTTGGCGCCGGCGGCGCCGATCAGGTCCGCGGCCAGCTTGGCGGTGATCGGCACGCGCGGCTTGTCCTTCCGGTCCTGCCGCGCGTAGCCGTAGTACGGGATGACGGCGGTCACGCGCTCGGCGGACGAGCGCTTGAACGCGTCCAGCATGATCAGCAGCTCCATCAGGTGATCGTTCACCGAGGGAGGGCAGGTCGGCTGGATGATGAAAACGTCCGCGCCGCGTACGTTCTCGTCGATCTGCACGTAATGCTCGCCGTCCGAGAAGCTGTAGAGCGTGACGTGACCGGGGGTCACGCCGAGGTTCGCACAGATCTCCTCACCGAGAGCGGGGTGGGATCGACCAGAGAAGATTTTTAGGTCGCGCAAAGCGGCGAGGATTATAACGACACTGCATGTCCGACGCGTCGAACTTGCTCGGGGCCGTCCTCGACAGCATGACCGATCCGGTTTGGATCGTCGGGCCGGACTTCGAGCTGCTCCGCGCCAACCGCGCCTTCCGGAAGCTGAACCTGCGCCTCGACGACCCCTGGTGGCGCGATCTCACCCGGCGCGCGCTCTCCGGACGCGCCGTCAGCGCCGAAAGACTGCTCGTCTCCGACGGTGCGGAGCGCTCTTTCCTCGTCTCGGTCACACCGGCCGAGGGGACGGCGGTCTTCACCGCGCGGGAGGTCGTCGAGACCAGCCGGGCCGAGCGCGAGGACAGCATCGAGCTCGCCGTCACCCATATCTTCGACATCGACAAACCGCTCGATGAGACCCTCGACGACGTCCTGGCCTTCATCTGCGAGAGCGACGGCTGGGACTGCGCGGTGATCTGGCTCGTCGACTCGGGCGGCACGATGCTCCTGCCATCCGCGGTCTGGTCGCGCCCGGGCCTGGATGCAACCAAGTTCCGCGGCCGGATCGAGCAGCTTCACTTCGGCCGCGGGCGCGGGGTGCCGGGGCGGGCGTGGGCGCGCGACGAGGTGGTCTGGGTGGCCGACCTGCTCGACGAGACCGGCTACATTCGCGCCGAGGCAGCCGCGCGCGCCGGCCTGCATGGCGCGGCGGCGGTGCCGCTGCACGACTCCGAGCGCATCGTCGGCGTGCTGGAGATCCTGACCCGGGCCATTCGCCCGATCAACGAGGTACGGCGCCGGGCGATGATCCGCGCCGGCCGTTCCCTCGGGCGGCTGATCGTCCGCCGCCAGATGCAACAGCTCATCGAGCGCAAGGGGCAGGAGTGGAGCCTCACCTTCGACACCATCGAGCTGCCGATCTTCATCACCCATCCCGACGGCTCGATCGCCCGCGTTAACCGCGCGGCACGCGACCTCGCCGGCGGCGCGTTCACCGACATCCTCGGCCGCAGCATCGGCCTGGCCTCGCACGAGCCGTGGACCACGCTGGCCGACACGGTCGCGGCCGTCCGCGACAGCCGCACGCCGTGCTCCGCCCAGATCATCGACGGCGACCGGCACTGGGACGTGAGCGCGAGCTGCTCCCACTCTTCCACCGATGGCCACGGCGATGGCCACGGCGACGAGCGGATCATCGTAGTCATGCGCAACACCACCGACCTCATTCAGCTGCAGGAGTCGGTGCGGCGCGGCGAGCAGCTCGCGGCACTGGGGGAGCTCGTCGCCGGCGTGGCCCACGAGGTCCGCAATCCGATCTTCGGCATGGGCCTCACGGTCGACGCACTCCAGACCATGCTGCCCGACGAGCCGGACTTTGCCGAGCTGGCCGGGGTTCTCCGGACGTGGCTGAACCGGCTGAACCGGCTGATGGAGAACCTGCTCGAATACGGAAAGAGCTGGACCCTCGACCTGAGCGAGGGAGAGGTCGCGGAAGTGCTCGATCCGGTCGTCAACGGCTGCCGTCAGCTCGCCGCACAGTCGACCGTGGCGGTGGACGCCACCGTCGAGCCGAGCCTCCGGATGCTGATGGACGCCGGCCGCCTCGGCCATGCCTTCGAGAACCTCATCACCAATGCCATCCAGCACTCCAAGCCGCAGCAGCGGGTGCACGTCGCCGCCCGGAAGGTGGCCGACGGCGGCCGGGAGATGATCGAGTGCGTGGTCCGCGACGAGGGGCCTGGCTTCAATCCCCTCGACCTGCCGCGCGTCTTCCAGCCGTTCTTCACCAGGCGCCGCGGAGGCACCGGGCTGGGGCTCTCGATCGTCCAGCGCATCGTAGATGAGCACGGTGGCACCATCGCTGCAGGGAATGCAGACAACGGCGGGGCGGTCGTGACCATCCGATTCCCCGCTTACCAGGGTTCAGGGAGCCATCCACATGTTGTCCGAAGCAGTGCAACCGGGGCAGGCGCGGATTCTCATCGTTGACGACGAGGAGCTGATCGTCATCGCCATGCGGAAGTATTTCGCCGGCATGGGCTACGTCGTCGACGCGGCCCACGAGCTCGAAGAGGCGCAGGCCCTCCTCACCCACCGCAACTACGACCTCGTCATCGCCGACCTCCGCCTCACCGGCATCGGCGGCGTGGAGGGGCTGCAGATCGTGGCCGACGTCCACCAGCGCTGCCCGAATACCCGGGTCATCCTGCTGAGCGCCTTCGGGACGCCGGAGATCGAGCGGGAGTCGTACAACCGCGGCGCCGACGCGTTCCTGCACAAGCCGAAGGCGATGATGGAGATCGCCAGCGTGGCCATGAACCTCCTCGAACAGCGGTGACAGGAGACCGATGATCGAGACCGCGCTGAACCGGATCCTTCAGCCCGGCGGCATCACGCCCGTCTACCAGCCGCTCTTCCGGGTCCGGGGCGAGTCGATCGAGATGCACGGCGTGGAGTGCCTCTCCCGCGGCCCGAAAGGGACGAACTTCGAGTCGGCCACGGTGATGTTCGAGTACGTGCGGCTCAAGCGCGAAGAATCGCTCGTCGACCGCGCCTGCATCGCCGCCGCCTTCCGCGGCGCCTCGATGCTGCCGAAGGCGCTGCATCTCGGCGTCAACGTCCACGCCTCGACCCTCGGCCGCGACCACGGCTTCATCGACTTTCTCAAAGCGACTGCCGCGGCGACCGGGATCGACCTCCCCCGCATCACCATCGAGATCGTCGAGCACGCGCCGCCGTGGGACGGGGTGAGCTTTCTCTCCTCTCTCTCGCAACTGCGCCAGCTCGGCATGCACATCGCCCTCGACGACGTCGGCCTCGGCCAGTCGAACTTCAAGATGCTCCTCGACGCCCAGCCTGATTACCTGAAAGTCGACCGCTACTTCATCGAAAACTGCGCCGACGACCCCCGCCGCCGCGCCGTCATCGCCGCCCTCGAGCAACTCGCCACCAACTTCGGCGCCGAGCTGATTGCCGAAGGGGTGACCAGCCACGAAGACGCGCAATGCATGCAGGAGCTGGGCGTGACGCTCATGCAAGGCTTCCACTTTGCGGAACCGGTGACGGCGGAGGAGCTGGTGGCGGTGTGTGCGTAAAGTGAATCGGGCCCCGACTTCACGCGAAGCAGAAACAACACTGTCATCCTGAGCCGCAGGACTTCCCGATGGAGCAAGAACATGGCGGCGAAGGACCCCCTCCGTCAGCACGCGACGCGCTCAACCGAAGGGGGTCCTTCGGCGCCATGCTTCCGGCTCGTGGGGAGATCTCTGCGGCTCAGAGGTTGTGCAGAAATCGATAAGGGCTTTTTCGCGCTCCACTCAACCATCCAAAGAGCGCCAATCTGGTGGCCTTTGCTCCACTTTACCCTTCAGTTGGCAGGTACTCTAGGGCGCTTTTGGAGCTTGGTGGACCACTCGCAAATTCGAAGTTGATTTCTGCACAAACTCTCAGGATGACAGTGTTGTTTCTGCTGCGCGAGATCGAGGTCGGCGCCTCGTACCTCGTACCTCCTCACGCCACCACCCACCGCCCCCGCCCTTCCCGCTTCGCGCGGTACAACGCTTCGTCCGCACGGCGCTTCACATCGTCGGGTGTGTCCCCGGGCGCGATGGCGGCTAAACCGGCGGATGCGCTGAATGTGCGCGTGGCACCGTCGTACAGGAACGGCGTGGTTGCGGTGGTTCCGCTATGATGACAAACGTGCGAGCTCCGTGGTTTGTTTGCGGCGCCACCGATACGAGGTAGTTTCTTCATGACCACACCATCCGCCTGTCCTATCTCCTACGAGAGAGTCGATCACAACGCAAGCCGGGTGACCTGCATTCTTACGATTGTCGTTCTGGCGCTGATTTCAGGCTTGGCCGTGGCTTCGGCGAGGTTCGGTGGAATTGCCCTGCTTCTCGCAACCGCCCTTGCACTTGACTACGCGATCCGTGCCTGGACGAAGTGGCCTAGCCCAATGCAACGCCTCGCGCGCGCCTTCGCCCGCGCGCTTGGTATTGCCGAAAAGCCGAGCGATGCGGCACCGAAGCGATTCGCCTGTAGGATCGGCTTCTTCTTCGCACTCGGCACGGTCGTGCTCTTGCCGCTAGCGCCCACGACGGCAGTTGTCCTGGCGGTCGCGCTGCTGTTTTCAATGTGCTTGATGGCGTGTTCGATTTCTGTGTCGGATGCTGGATGTACGCGACGTTCTTGCTACCAAGACGCTCGGGCTCCTGAGCTGGTCCAGATCTGTGCACGCGCTCGCGAGCCCGTGCCACGGCCGCCCAACGTCTTGCGGTTCAGCGGCACGAACCGCGCGCCGAGACCGCAAAAACTCGGAGCACAGTAGAGCAGCGGTTCGTGTCCGCTGCAACCGCCAAGTTGGGCGTCGGTTACTCGACGCTGAATTCGAGCGCCGCCGTAGCGTTCACGAACAGTCTCGTCCCGTCCGTGAACTCGATTCCGAGTTCGCTCGATCTGTGGCGCCAGATAACCTTGACTCGCTTGCTCGCGAGTAGCTTGGTCAACTGTTCCGCTTCGCCTTCGAGCTGTTCGTCTGTTTCATTCATGGCTTCGCGGATCGTGCTTTTTTCTTCAAGACGCCGGAGCGGTTTCGTCGCTGCCTTGATCTCTTGATGAGTGCCCCAGCGCTCCGTGTTCGAGTGGCCTCGCTTGCCGCCGCCTTCGGTCGGTCCCTTCGTGATGCTCATGCTTGTCGACGCCCAATGGTTCAGGGTTCAGCCGCGTGGCCCGCGACGCCATGATGGCACAACTTGGAAGGCAGGAACGCAGCGGGCCACGCCGGCTGCAACCCGAAGTTAGCCGACCCCGCGCCGACCACGTACGATCTCGAACCAGCTACCGATGTCCTGCCGTTGGTGTGCGACCGCCAGTATTACTACTTCATTCTGTTCGATGATGTACAAGAGAGTGTGAGGGAACCGAACAAGCGCCTTGCCGTGAATATCGACAGTCAGGTGTCGTGCGCCAAGCGGATATGTCTCCAGAAATCCGACCGCTGCCCTGACTTCGGCGGCGAGCCGATCACCAAGGCCTGGGGCGGGCAGGTCATAAAGCGCCCAACGGACCAGGGTTCAGCCGCGTGGCCCCGCGACGCCATGATGGCACAACTTGGAGGGCAGGAAGCCAGCGGGCCACGTCGGCTGCAACCCGGAATTAGCCGCCGGTTCGCGAGCGACTCGGTCAATCGTGATACACGGATACTTCGGTATCCGTGAGTGGGAAGACGTGATAGCCGCAGTGCTCGGTGAACACTCCGAGTTCCCCAGCACCCGGGTCCTCGAGCGTGAATGCGTACCGGAAGAAGACTCTCGACCCGTCGGGAAACACGAGCTCAATATGCTGGCGCCCGAATGCGCCGATGCCAAGGCTTCGGTACTTGCCGTCACTCGTCTTGAGTGCGTGCTCGACCACACGACTGCGCCAACGTTCTGGAAGGTCTTGCTCGCGCATCGATCTTGGTCTCGGCGACCAACGGTTTGCCGCTCACCGGCGCCAACCGCACGCGAAGACTAGCGCACTTGGGACCTTGCGGCGCGGTTGGCGTCCGGTGCAGCGGCCGAGTTGGGCGTCTGTCACCTCGCGACATAGAACGCGGAGATGTCATCTTCCTTCACCACCTGCGTGGCTTCCAGAATCAGTGGTACCTGCGAATCCGGCGTTGTGCCATGCTTGATGACACCGCGATCTTCAACCGCGCGACGCACCAGGAGAGTCAACCATGCAGGCATACTCGCGCACTGTTCGGATCATCGCCTCAACTCTCTTGCTTCTTCCGCTGTTGCTTGTGCTTCCTGCGTGTTTTACGCGTCACGCGATGACGAGCGATGAGATCCGCAGTGAAGAGATCACGCAGCGGCAGATTCGTCCCGGCGACCAGCTGCAGCTGACCTATCCGGACGGCGTCGTGATGCTGCTCGAAAACTGGATCGTCACCTACCCGTTCGTCGAGGGAGAGATCGACGAGGTCGACGGCAACGTTCCGAGCGAGGAGGTCGCAGGAACGAAGCTGCGGCGCTTCAACATCGAGGACGCATTGAAGGTCGAGATCATGCGCCTGAACCTCGGACGTACGACGGCGATGGCCAGTGGGATCACGATCGGCGGATTGGCCCTGCTGGTCGGACTGGTGTTCCTCGCATACTCCTGTCCGCACGTTTACGTGACCAGCGCATACGGCACCAGTGCCTCGGCCACGCAGCTCATTGGTGAGGCTTACCCCGGAGCGATGTTCAAGGGAATGCAACGCACCGATTACCTTCTGCTACCTCCATCGATGCCCGGCAGTCCAACGCTGATCTCGATCCGGAACGATCATCGCGAGCGGCAGTGGGTCGACTATGCGCGTGTCGGTATCGTACGGCACGGCGCCGACGAGCGCGCAGTGGCGTCGGTGGACGGCGTCGTTCTCGTCAGTCAGACGGTTCCACCTGCTGTCGTTACGGCGAACGGCCACGATGTGCTGACGGCCCTCGGACGCACGGATGGGAACGCCTGGCAATCCGTACCGGGGAACGCTTCTGCGGCAGAGCGCAGTGCAACTTCCAATGATGACCGGCTGAACGTCTCGTTCAACGTTACCGATCCCGGAGACTACGTCTTCATCGTGACGGCGGAGAACACGCACTGGTACGAGGCTGCATTGGGACAAGCGATCGGCGAAGGTGGTTCTCACTATGCCGCGCTCGTCTCCAGCCGGACCACGGCCTCCCAGACGGTGTTGCAGCAGTGGCGCGATGCCGCGGGCATCGACCTGCAGGTCGAGAGCAATGGCAACATCGACGCGGTGACGCCCTTCGGCACCGCAGGCTTTCGAACGAGCGCAGTCGCGGACGTCATCGTCGAGACAGCAGGAACAGTCACGTTCCGCATGCGATCCGCCGCGCACTATTGGCGGTTCGACAGCGTCCGTCTCATGCGGGTCGTCGACCGAACCCCGGCGATGACGTTCATCGAACCGGCTTGCCTTTCCTGTGGCGATCGCGCCGCAGCCCTGCGGCATGTGGATGGCCACTACTACGAGCTCCGCAAAGTCGGCGAGCGTCTCGATCTCGAAGCTACGCTCCCGAACAATGGAACGGCGTTCCTGGTCACCTCCGGCTACTACAACATCGAGCCGATCTCGCAAACTGCGAGCAGCGGGATGCCGCCGCTTCGAGAGATCGCCGGGAAGATGGAGACATCGCTTAGAAATGGCAGATGAGGTTTGAACCGGAAGCGGCACCCGGCGAGAAGGACAGTACCTTTGAAATCGCTACTCGGTCAGACGCACGAGTGGCCCAGCGAAGAGCGGTGACAGAACGATTACGGTGCCGACTGTCCAGGCACGCGCTGCCGGTTCCGGCCACCTCCTGACACGGATCCTACGTTCGACCGCGATCGCGAGCGGTTGAGCGAGAAAGAATAGTGCCCACGAAGCTGCCGCAGACATGCCGAGTGCGGCTCCAATTGCATAAGCGTGGATCAGTGCGCTGACGGTAAAGCTCGCCGTTAGCGCGAACATCGGACTGACTCGCGACAACGGCGTGAAGCATCGATCACGCAGGACTCCGTCTTCAAAGCTATCCTCGGGTTGCTGCAGCGGCTCGTTGCTCGACGCATTCGCGCCTCTGTACCGCGCACGCCGGCGCACCAAGAGCGCCACGCCAACTCCACTGAACGCACCCAAGCCAAATCGCGCGAACGCATTGGCCGCCGCCGCACCTTTCTCTGCTTCAATAGCGTCGAATCCTTCTTCGACTATGAACCCATCTTCGTCGCTTTCCGGTTCGCCGTGGTTGGAGTAGGTAACGGCAGCCGCGAAAGCGCACCCCAGAAATGCGTTCTTGAGAAGATGACCAGCTGTTTTCCTGGAAGGGACGGCGAGAATGTAAGCGACGCATGCGACACACCACATTCCGAGGATCGAGAGCACGATCGAACGTCGCGGGCTTCCGACTGCTATCGCGACCCCAATCAGCACAACCAACACACTCCAACAAGGATCTTAACGTTTCTATGGTTGATCATCGCGACATGACGCCCAACGTATCACGCGTCAGCCGCGTGGGCCGCGACGCGAGACAGTCGGAACTTGGAGGACGTAAACGCAGCGGTCCACGTCGGCTGCACGCGCGAGTTAGGCCTCGTCATGGCAGCTTCGCCTTACCCGACAGCTCGTACTTTCCAAGCGCCTTCACGCGCCTGTAGACCGCAAGAAGCGCCTTCAAGGTCGCTATCGGATTGCCAGTCAAGCGGTTGAGTTCTGCAACGTTCTCGAAACCCATCATCTCCGCCATCTTGTTCGTTGACTCTTCGAGGAATTTGAGCTCCTCTCTCTCGAGGCTGAGGGCACGCTCGCGGACGTCCATCTGCATCATTTTGCGATCATGAAGGCCCTTGTAAATGGCGTTATAGAGATCATTCAGCTGATGGCCAACCTTGGTGAATCGCGCCACGAGAAGGCTCACCGCCGAGGCCGCGGACAGCACAACCGCGAACTCGATCCAGCCAGGCGAGGCGTACTGCATGGATAGCAGCCGTGGGCGGTGCGAACGCGACACACTGCTGGTGACGTAGCCGAAGAAGTTCACCGTGCTATAGCCGCCAATCCATGGGTGACTGAACAGCGGATTCTCTGTTTCGTCGCCGACCTCCTCGTCAAGAGGCGGCACGACACGCCCAGTCGTGATCGCGTACATGAACGAGTACAGCTGCCCGAATGCCCGCGGATAAACGTACAGATCCTGAAGTGCCCACTCTCCGGCTATCCCGATGCGGTAGGGGCCGCGTTTCAGACGGTTACCGGCATTCATCGGCTCAGGCATCGCGGAAGTATATCGTTCCCGCGAGGCCTAACGGCTCCAAGCTAACCGGCGTGGACCCGCACGCCGTGAAGTATCAACCTGCGACTCTCGCGGCGCGGGTCCACGTCCGGTTAAGCGCAGAGTTGGACGAAGCCGCTACGCGGCGCGCTCCGCGTTCTTGAATGGTGATCGTACGTGGGAGTTTGAAGCGATGACCGCTCGCCTCTGAGGTCTCGCGGGAGTCCACTGATCGGATCTCACTGAAAGGAGATCGATCATGGTCACCACTCCCTTGCGTCAACGGATGCAGCAGGCCATGCGCATCCGCAATCTCTCCGAACGCACTGTACGCACGTACGTCTCGCTCGTTTCCCGGTTCGCTCTGTTCTTCCGCCGCTCGCCCGATCGCGTGAGTCTTCTCGAGATCGAGCAGTACCTGTTCTTCCTTCGCGACGTCAAGAAGGTCTCGTACAGCCTGTTCAATCAGACCGTCTGCGCGCTGCGCTTCTTCTACCTTCACGTGATGGATCGTCCCGATTGGGTGGTCCGCATCCCCCACGGCCGCCGCGAGAAGCACTATCCCGTCGTTCTCGCCGCCGGCGAGACGCTGGCCATCCTTGCCGCGCTCGAGTCGCTGCGCGACCGCGTGATTCTCACCGTCCTCTACTCCGCCGGGCTCCGTCTTGGTGAGGTGTGCCGCCTCGCCGTCACCGACATCGATTCGGCTCGCATGCTCCTTCACATCCGTCAGGGCAAGGGACACAAGGACCGCTATGTCCCGTTGTCTCCCATCGCCCTCGAGCTACTCCGCGAGTGGTGCCGCAAGACCCGCCCCTCGGGCTTGCTCTTCCCGTGTGCGACGGATCCTCTGCGGTCCATCCATCCCACCACCATTCAACGCGCGCTCAAGCGCGCGGTCAGCCGCGCCGGGATCACCAAACGCGTGTCTCCCCGCACGCTCCGTCACTCGTTCGCCACTCATCTGATGGAGCAGGGAACGAACATGCGCGTGATCCAGGTCCTGCTG
>DASPHC010000138.1:0-10341 GCA_035629865.1 Thermoanaerobaculia bacterium
CGGTCTAACCGACAGAGAGAAAACGACCACGACACGTCACCTGGAGCCAACAAGTAACGTAAGCCCTTGACGATTGATCCGCACACCCGTTTTCATCCGCGGTGACGCGGCCTCGCCCCATGCGATCTCAGGATGACAGGAAGGAGACCCTACGCCTCGCGCGCCCCGAAAACGCGCTCCAGCTCATAGGCCGGCGTGACCTCCAACTGATCGTACCGGCAATCCTCCGGCCGCTTGTCGAAACGCCACCGTACGAACTGCGCGGCGTGCCGGAACCGCGTTCCCTGCATATGGTCGAACGACACCTCGCAGACACGCTCCGGCCGCAGCGGCTGCCAGCTCAGGTCCTTCCCGCGATTCCACCGGCTCGTCGCGCCGGGGAGACGCTGTCCCTTCTCGTTCGCCTCCTGCTGCGCCTCCGCCCAGTCGCGCCATGGATGCCCCTCGAGCGCGTTCTCGCGCAACGGCGCCAGCTCCTCCACGAGTTGCTTCCGCTTCGCCGTCGTGAATGCCGCCGTCACCCCGACGTGGTGCAGCGTCCCGGCGTCGTCGTAGAGGCCGAGGAGCAGCGACCCGACCATCGTCCCCTCCCCGTTCTTGTGCCACCGGAACCCCGCCACCACACAGTCCGCGGTGCGCTTGTGTTTTACCTTGATCATCGTCCGCTCGCCCGCGCGGTACGGCGCATCGAGACGCTTGGCCATCACCCCGTCCAGCCCGGCGCCCTCGAACCGCTGGAACCAATCCTCCGCCTGTGTGCGATCGCGAGTCGCAGGCGACAGATGCACCGGCGGCGGCGCATCCGCGAGCACCTGCTCCAGCCGCTCCCGCCGCTCCCCGAGCGGCACCTCGCGCAGATCCTCATCCCCCAGCGCGAGCAGATCCCATGCGACGAACGACGCCGGCGACTGCTCGGCCAGCAACTTCACCCGCGACGCCGCCGGATGGATCCGCAGCAGCAGCGCCTCGAAATCCAGCCCCCGCTCCCCCGCGATCACAATCTCCCCATCCAACACACACCGCTCCGGCAACGACGCCGCCAGCGGCCCGGCCAGCTCCGGAAAATACCGATTCATCGGCTTCTCATCCCGGCTCTGCAGCACGATTTCCTCCCCATCCCGAAACACCAGCGTCCGAAAACCATCCCACTTCGGCTCGAAGAGCCACCCCTCGTCTTCGGGCAACGCGTCGGCGGAGGAGGAGAGCATGGGAGCGAGTGGAGAGGAAAATGGAAGCGTCATCGACGCCATCGTAAAACAAGCGACCGACGACCACACGTCGAAGGCCAACGCAGCGGCTGCGTCATCCGCGGCGCGCGATGTACTTCGCGGCCCGATCGTCCATTCCGGCTGCCAGGAAGTGATCGGCGAGCAGGTCGGCGTCCGCACCGGCGAAATCCTCGAGCGTCAACGCCAGCACGGCATGCATGTCGCGCAACTCATCGCCGGAAAGCAGTCCCACGGCGGCGGCGGCGATCCGGTCGTGGTACGTCTCGACCGCCTCACCCACGGCCGTATCGCGCGTGCGGATCAAACGCTGCGCCACCAGCGTCGCCAGTATGTCGTCGAAGTCCTCCCTCCGGAACACGAGGCGAAGTGCCGGCATGAGAATGGGCCGCGCGTTGACAGCCACGTACTGCAGCATTCGTGCGGCGCCGGATTCCAGACGGCGCAGCCGCACCTGCAGCACTTCACGAATGATCGCGTCGCGCCCCTGGCTGTCCAGCGCTCCATGACCCGCCATGGCCTGGCGAATCGTGTCGCCGGCGAGCGCGAACGAGCGCGTCAGCTCGTCGATGAACGACGGATTGCCGCCCGACTCGTCGGCGATCATGCTAGCCACTTCGCGCGAGTCGGCGATGGAGTCGCCGAGGAGACTTGCGGCGAGCTGCCGCGACTCGTCCAGGGTGAGCGCAGCGACTTCGATGTCGCGGACCGGCATCTCCGCACGGAACGCACGGACGAATGGGCTGGCCTGCGCCTCTTCGGAACGGTACGCGGCGATGAACAGCAGCGCGGGTGGGTCAGGCGGCCGCAGGATCTCCTCGATCAGCTCCGCGCTGTCAACGCCTGCCCACTGCAGGTCGTCGATGACGAGGACCAGTGCGGTGCGGTCGGAAAGGCGGAGGAACAGTTCGCGGATCGCCGCAAACGCACGACGCCGGAGCTCGAGCGGGTCGGGCACGACGGGCGTACCTCCACGGCGCCGGGAACGAACGACGTCGGCCACATCGCACAAGACGGGGAAGAGCTGCTCGGCCGCGGCGATATCACGCGGCAGAAGCACCTCGAGCTCATGGGGCTGGAGACGCGACAGGTAGCGATGCAGGGCGTCGACCAGACTATCGACGCCTTTGTACGGCACCGACTCACGCCGGTAACAGCGGCCGGTGAGAACGAGAAGCTCGGGGACTTCGTCGCGAAGCCGCTCGAGGAACGCGCGGATCAGCGACGTCTTGCCCGAGCCCGAAAGGCCTGTCACGCAGACCGTCGTCTGCGTGCCGCTGACGCTCGCGTCGAACGCCTCGCGCAACGCGCGCAAGTATCGATCGCTCCCGATGAACGGCGTGGACGGTGCGGGCTTCGTGGTGCCGGCCTTCGGCGTCGAACGTCCCAGCCGCTGCAGAATGTCCTCCCCGGTCGGTCGTTCTCGTGGATCGCGACGCAGCAGATCCCTGCACAGCGCGTCGATGTCCTCGGGAATCCCGGATGCGATCGTGCTCGGCGGCGGTACATCGGCGGAACGTTTCTGGTTGATCACGTCGACGTATGTGCCGCTGAACGGCACCTGGCCGGTGAGCGTTTCGTAGAGCATGATCCCGACGCTGTACCAGTCGCTGGCGGGGCCGAGAGGCTCTCCGCCACCCTGCTCCGGCGACATGTATACGGGGGTACCCGAGGTGCTGGTGCTCTCCGCGCTCGCGCGAGTGTCGGTGTCCATGACCAGGCCGAAGTCGAGAAGGACCACCCGCCGGTCATCGGCGATGAGGACGTTCGACGGCTTGACGTCGCGATGGAGCTTGCCGGCGTCGTGAAGGGCGATCACCCCGGCGGCCAGTTGCGCGAGCGCGACTCGCAGCCTGCCGATGTCCGCGCGCATCGGATGCAGCTGCGGGCCGGCTCCATTTGCGATCGATGCATCCGGCGGCTCCTCCGGAATCGGCGCCCCTCTCCGGACGTGTTCGATGAAGGTCGTGCCGCGAATGAGCTCCATCGACACGAGCCACTGGTCGCCTTCGGCGATCAGCTCGTAGAGCCGGACGAGATTGCGATGGGCGATGTCCGTGAGCGAACGGAACTCACGCTTGAATCGATAGAGCGCCTCCGGCGTGGCGTGGCGAAGCGCTTTGACGGCCACGACCTGATTGCGGACGGGGTCGAAGGCCTCGTAGACCACGCCGAATGCGCCGGAGCCGATGCGCCTCCGCACCTGGAAACGGCTGCTGTCGATGGATTCGCCGGTAGGCATGGAACCAGTCAGGATCATAGACCCGTTGGAGCCGGGCCATATCGTTCGATATCGCTGCCCGCTCACGGCGAAAGGCCACCGTTTTGGTTTCACATCGGGAGCGTCGGTGTGTCCGCCGCACGATCCAAGGCGCGGCTCACGTCCATCGCGCTGCGGAAACGCTTCGAGGGGTCATGCTCCAGGCACCTCAGGATCGTTTGCTCCCATTCCGTTTTGAGGTTCGGAACGAAATGAGCCGGCGATCGAGGCGGCTCTCGAAGGCGTTTCGCCAGGATGCTCATCGGGGTATCGCCCTCGTACGGAAGCCGCCCGGTGACCATCTCAAAGATGACCGTGCCGAACGCATAGATGTCCGTCGCCGCGGTCAATGGGGCGCCCTCGATCTGTTCCGGCGCCATATACGCCGGCGTGCCGACGATGGCGCCGGTTCTGGTGAGTGACAGTTCGTCCGCACCGGGATTGCTGAGGCACGCCACACCGAAATCCGTCAGCACCGCGCGGCCGTCTTCCGCGAGCATCACGTTCGCGCTCTTGACGTCGCGATGAATGAGTCCCGCGGCGTGCGTGGCATCGAGGGCGGCGGCGACGTCGCGAATGATCGCCAGGGCCTCCGCCTCGTTCAGACGCCCTTTCTGCTGGATGACGGTCTTCAATGGCGCGCCCGTGATGTACTCCATGCTCACGAACATGGTCTTCCCCGCGCCGGTGACGTGGTAGCCCACATCGAAGATCCGGCAGACGTTCGGATGTGCGACCCGGCGCGCCAGTTGAATCTCCTTCTTGAAGCGCGCCAGGAGTTGGTCCGCTCCTTCGCCCGGCGTGAGAATGGTCTTCAGCGCGACCAGTTCGCCCTCGAACTCTCCATCCTCGGCCGCGTAGACGGCGCCCATGCCGCCCTGCCCGAGGAGACGAACGATTCGATACCGTTCACCGATCACCTGGCCCTTCCGGAACTGCGTCGGGTCCGAGCTTGCGACCACGGGTGCCTGGACGGTCTGATCGCCCGTGGGGATGGTTTCGTCGACCGCCGGCGGAGTGCGGCGCTTGAGAGCGAAGAAGAACGACAACAGGACGACAACCACGGCCAGCACGGACATCGGTACGAGCCAGCCGCCCGTGGCGCGAGGTGGTACTCGCACTTCAATGCTCCGATCGTACGTCCGGATCGAGCGCTTTCGCTGGTCGGCTCCGCTGCCGAAGATGGCGTTGACCGTCAGAAAGAGGCGGTGGTTCCCATCCTGTTTCGGCGTGACCTCCCACTGCCATTCCGTCGTTTCCCCGGCGCTGACCGCCTGTGTTTCCGGAGTAATGGGACGGATCTCGAAGGCCGCGCCGCTGAGCCGGGCTTCGACCAGATCCGAGATCTTGATGGTCGCCGTCGCCGCCTTGTCTCCTTCGGGAAGCTGGCCCGCGAGCTCATTCGCCGGCCGGTGCATGTCGAGCAGCAGCTTGATCACGTGATGCTCGTCGAGATTGATCTGCTCGGGAGTATTGAACGCGATGTTCGCTTCCCACTTGAGTTGCTTGTCGGCGGGAAAGGAGGTTGGTGCCGTATCGGTCGGAACGGAGGTTGGGGCGGTATCGCTCGGGAAGGAGACCGGCGCCGTAGTGGTCGCGGGAATCGGCGGCAACGTCTTCACGGGGACTGGAGCCGGTTTTGGCTGTGGCCTCGGTGGCGCACCCTTCACCGGTGCCGGCTTCTGCGAGGTCGCACGCGCTCTCCACTCGCGCAGTTGCTCCGCGTAATAGGGGCTCTTCAGAACCACGCCCTGCTCTTCCGAAATCTTCCATTCGCGCAATGCGCCGTCGACATCGCCGAGGTTGAACTTTGCGACGCCGAGCCAGAAGTGCGGCAGGTAGGCGGTGTACCCGTTCCTCGGCTGCTCGTCGGAGAGGAATTCGTCGGGCTCATCGGCGATGGCGCGTTCCAGTTCGTCGACGGCCACCGCGTAGTTCTTCGCCTTGATTGCGTTGCCGCCGCGCGTATACGCCTCATCCCACACGTCAGCCGCCGCGACAGACGGCAGAGCGAGCGCGATGCAGAGCAGCGCGCAGCGGAACGGACTCCGATGGGGCATGTTCCTCCATTATTGCTCCCGGAGCTCATGACCGCTCCGGCGGTGCTTCAGTCTCGAGGCGCTGAACTGCCAACTTCGCATCAGCCGGAAAGCACATCGAAACCGCCCAACCCCGCGTAAGCGAGAATCGAGTCGTCCTTCGTCACCAGCCTGCGCCCGTCGGCGATCGATTGGGCGATGAGGATCCGGTCGAACGGGTCATCGTGATGGCGCGGAAGTGCTTCGAGTCTCAACGAGTGCCCGAAGCGCAACGGCAGTTCCGTGAACCCGTCCTCGGTCATCGACGACAACAGCTCCTCGAGATCGACCTCGATCCTGCCCAACGTGCGCTTGATGGCAATCTCCCAGAGCGAAGCCGCACTGACGGCGACGTCATTCTCCGGGGAGGCGATGATGCCGGCGAGGGCCTTCGACAGCCGTCGATCCGCCATCACCCACCACAGAAGAATGTGCGTGTCGAGCAGAAGCCGCATCATTCGTCGCCATCGAAAAGGTTGCCGGGAAGTGGAGCATCGAAGTCAGCGGCGATGCGTATGCGGCCACGCATGCGGCCAGGCTTCCGCTTCACTCCCCCGGCACGGAACGGCACCAGGCGCGCTACCGGACGGCCCCCGCGCGCGATGATGATCTCCTCCCCCGCCTCCACACGCCCCACCAGTTGAGAAAGCCGGGTTTTGGCATCGTAGATGTTGACCTTCTCGCTCATTAGTCTGACTTGACTAACCCAAACGAGGCGTATGCCCATTCCTTCCCGTCTCAACCGCTCCTGAGCGGCAGCACGCTGCCGCTCAGGAACTTGAAATCTCATCGATGGCGCTCTCACCGGAAATACCCTCGATCCAGCGCCCGGTACTGCACCGCCTCCGCCACATGTCCCGATTCGATCCTCTCGCATCCCGCCAGATCTGCAATCGTCCGTGAGACCTTGAGCACGCGGTCGTGGGCGCGGGCCGAGAGGGCGAGGCGGTCGATGGCGTGGGTGAGGAGTTTGCGCGAAGGCGGGTCGAGCTCGCAGGCGCGGCGCATGTGCGATCCAGTGGCCGAACTCGTCTAACGAAACCTCAACAAGCTTCCTTTTTTGGACGTAAGGATCGCCACGCTCTGCGACACACCGTTAAAGGGACCGTTATCGATGACGCACACGCCACCTGTAAGCCTTGAAGAGCAACTCGGGTATTTCGAGCGGCTCGATGCCTCTCGAATCGCGTTTGCCGACTGGCGCGACGAGGGCCGTGCCGCGCTCACACACTTCCTGCAGCACAAAGGATCGCCCGCAGCGAGGCAGTGGGACGACACTCTAGACATTAGCGATCGTGCCCTCGTGATCACGGCACTTAGTCGGTACGCGCCTGCAGCTAAAGAGGTCCTGCGGGAGGTCAAAGTACTAGGAGAGACGGCCTTGAGTGACCTCCTCGGGCGAGGCACAAGTTCGATTCTTTACGCCCGAGAAAGCGCGGAGGTAACCTACATCGATGCTGCACGGGGCTTGATGGCGCTATCGGCTGCGCCGCGCGGGGCATTTGCACGGGCAACGATGTACTTCTACTACACGGTCATCCGTGAACTCTACCTCGCCTCCGAACCCGGATGGGCAGTCGGCGGCGCCCGTGCCGGTGCTGGCGGGCTGCCATCCGCGTTTGCCACGGCGCAACTCGTAGAGGGCGTCATCAGCTTCAAACGGATGCTCCAACGAACGGGCGCATACGTCGATGCCCTTGCGAGCCTGCTCGACCGGCCGGTCTCTGGTATCGCGGCGTGGAACACAGTCGATGTGGAACGCTGGAATGTTGCCGCCCGCACGCGAATGGAGCAAAGCGCGTCCAATTTGGCGTTCGCGATAGATTCGCCTACGCCAGCTCGATCAAACACTCCGCAGCGTGATTTTGATGAGTTCATGGACGCGATCTTACCGAGCATCCCTGCAGCCCTCGATCTGGCAGTGGAAATGTTCGACGCCGCCGTCGCGGAGATCCGTCACTTCCGTGACGAAGAGACTCGCTCTCCCACTCGACCATTCATGCACCGCATTGCCGCGCTTTCGGAGGGTGCACATGCGGTCGCACTCGGCGCCGTCACCGATGCCGCAACCCGCGCACGCGAAGCGCGAGATCTCTTCCATTCACTCCGGCATTTGAGCTTTAACGACCCTGAGAAGCGCCCACAGCTCATTCCGAAGTACACAATTGCTCTGCGTGCTCTGAAGGAGGCATTCGATGAGGCCGCGCGCGGAGTCGCGAAGCTCCTCCATCCGACGATCAAGTATGCGTCTGCGGTTCTCGATCACGAACTTGCCGCCGTTGGAAGCGGCGGCGGCGCCGTCGCATTTGAACCGGCAGAAATGGCGGCCGCCGCTGCGGCGCTCGGCGCCGCGAGTGATGCTTGGACCGATGATCGCCTGGCGCGTGCGGCGAACGTACTTTCAGGCGCACTCACGGAAAAAGGGTTCCCCATTGGTCGGCCGTTTCATACCGGGAAGGGAACCTACTATCAGCCTACGCAGCCGTACATTCTCATGTACTACGGGTACCTCTTGCAGCATGTTGAAAGTGCTGACGTACCGGACGACGGCATGCGCCGCATCGAGCGGTACTTCACTTGTACAAAAGAGCCGCTCGACATTAAACGGTCCGCTTGGCGATGGGACTTCGGAGAGGTGCCTAAGCGATCACCTTTCCATACGGCGATCACAACCTTGGCGCTCACCCGCATGAACCGGATGCTCGACAAACGAATTAACGATGCAGTGCTGCAACACTTCGTCTCTCGATCCGTGAAGAAGCCGAGGCTAGACGAGCTGTTCTATCCTGATTACGGCCTCGCAACGCGACAGGAAGATGGCCGCCCTCGACGGCCGTCTGTCGCAGTCGTCCTCGAACGTATGCGCGCGCACATCGCGGGCGTTGATCTCGGTCAGGATCGTGTGTACTCACTCGTGCTCCACGGCCCACCCGGCACGGGGAAAACGACGCTCGTTGAAGCACTGGCCGCTTCCACCGGCACGAAGCTCGTCGAAGTCACCCCCAGTGATATCGTGCTCCGGGGCGCCGACCGCGTGGAAGAACGAGCGCGCGCCGTTCTCCGCGCGCTCGCGCTACTGACACGAGCCGTCATCCTCTTTGACGAGTTCGACTCGGTACTGCGTTCACGGATCGAATCGGCAGTGCCGGAAATCCGTGCGGACGAAACGTCTTCGCGTCGTAAGACAACCACGGACACGCGCGACATTCACGTCAGCGTTAGGCCCAATGCACCCACCATCTTCGATTTTCTCGCTGGTGGCATGCTCCCGAAGCTGAAGAATCTCTACGAACGGGCGAGAAAGCGGCGCGTCGCCTACATCCTTGCGACGAACTTCCTCAAAGCACTTGATACCGCCGCAATCCGCGAAGGCCGCTTCGATCAGACTCTCGGCATTTACCCTCCTGACCTGCTGTCCCGCGCCGGCCGTCTCTGGAACATCCTGGCAGAGGAAGGACGAGAACGAGCCATAGTTTTCAATGGTGACACTGAGTTTCTTGAGAAGATCGGAAACGTTCTGGATCTCACGCGGGATGCCTCGATGCCGCTGCTGACCCGCCCTGGCTGGTTCATTCGCGCAGGCGAACAAATCCCGGCGGACACGCCGCTCGCCTACCTCACGAAACCGCTGGAAGCGCCGCCTCCTGCCGCGACACGGCGAACGAAGGAGCGCGATGAAACTAGAAAGGTGATGACGGACGAAGAACGCGAGGAGTACGAGCAGGTCGCCACCTGGGATGCGGATTGGCGGAAGAGTCCGTTCGCGGACGACATTACTGCAGCGTTCGAGCTAGGCATTCCACCGCCAAATGCGGCGGGGATTAAGAGTCGTGGTGGCGCCGCGAAGGAAGGTCGTAAACGACCACCGCGGTAGCTGTAGCTGTTCGACGCCCTCCACACCATCACCGCGCATGTCTAGAATTGCGAGACATTATTAGGACTCGACGCTCACCGCAGCCCTCCGAGCGTTACCAAGGACGAGCGGGTAGCATCTCATGGAGGATAGCGGTTTACGTTCGCGGCACACCGAAGCTCCAGAGCGGTGGCCCCGCGCGGAGCCACCGCTCCGGCTGCCTCTACCGGAAATACCCCCGATCCAGCGCCCGGTACTGCACCGCCTCCGCCACATGCCCCGACTCGATCCGCTCGCACCCCGCCAGATCCGCAATCGTCCGTGACACCTTGAGCACGCGGTCGTGAGCGCGGGCGGAGAGTGCGAGGCGGTCGATGGCGTGGGTGAGGAGTTTGCGCGAGGCGGGGTCGAGCTCGCAGGCGCGGCGCATGTGCTGGGTGGCCATTTCGGCGTTGCATTGGATGCGGGTGCGGCGGAAGCGTTCGCGCTGGATCTGGCGGGCGGCTTCGACGCGTTCGCGGATGGAGACGGACAGCTCGGCGGGGTCGGTGGAAGAGATCTCGTCGGTGGTCAGCGCGGCCACTTCGACCTGGAGGTCGATGCGGTCGAGGAGCGGGCCGGAGATCTTGGTGAGGTAGCGGTGGATCTGGGTCGGGGTGCAGAGGCATTGGCGGCGGGTGTCGTTGAAGTAGCCGCAGGGACACTCCTGCGGTGCCTTTTTGTCATCTGACTTTTTCCGTCGCTCGCCCGCTCTTCCGGCCGAACGAGCGAGCCAAAGGCCAGCCGGGTACGCTCGGAGCAGGCTTTCAGGCCAAGCGGTGGTCACGCGGTCTCACACGGTTCGAAGCAGCTCAGGAGATAGGCGTTTCTGTCGCTACGTACCTTGGGTGGGAAACCAATCGCAGTGAGCCCGACCTCCGGAAC
>DASPHC010000139.1:0-69041 GCA_035629865.1 Thermoanaerobaculia bacterium
CAGCGGTCGCGGGGGTCAGAGCTTTCTTTTCTTCGTTTGCGAAGAGCGAAGGCCTGACCCCCAACCTTCCCCGCGAAGCGCGACCCCTCATAGGAGCGCTGGCGTCTCGATCGGGATAGCGTGCGTGCATTAGGGGTCACACCTTCTGCTTTCTGCATAGGACGAAGGTTTGACCCCACCTGAGACGAAGTTCGAGACGAAGTTCGCGGCCTAGGCAGCAAGATAGAAGGTGGACCCACTTCGAAGATAGCCGATGGCTGTACCTAAAGCGTGTCCAGCAGAGCTCGACCCCGCTTTGTGGACACGTAATCCAAGGTACTTTGAGCTCTCGGCCAGATGGGGTATACCGGCCTGGCGTTCAGAAGGCAGCCTTCGGCCGTCGCGGCGGTGCGATGAGGATAGAAGCGTTGGAGCTGACGCGATCTCAGGCTCGGAGCGCGGCGACGGCGACGTCGAGGTGCGCCAGGAGCTCGCAACTGTCGCCGAGCTCCCGGGTACACCGCCGGATGAGGTTGGAGATGTATCCCTCGCTGCGAAGTCTCAGTGCGGCGGCGATGCTGCGCAGGGTGAGGAGGCCCTCGTTCCAGCCGATCCACGCCGCCAGCCGGCGTAACGCTCCTCCCTGCTTCGATCGAAGGGTGTCGGGCGAGATCTTCGCCGCTCGAGCCACTGCTTCGACGACGGCGGCCATCTTCGGCCGTCCGACGGCGCGCTGCGTCAGAGGGAAATCGGTAGAGCGTGGTTTCGACTCGACGCGATCCCGCATCGCCCGTACCCAGCTCTCGGTGCCGAGATAGATGCCATTCGTTGCCTTGTCCCACAGCCGCTCACCGGACGTGACGCCGGCATCGACGAACTCCTGGTACCGGGCGAGCGCTTCGGCGTCTCCTCCGCCGAACACCTCCAAAGCAGCGGCAAGGTCGAACCACTCCGGCGCCTTCTCCAGTCCAGCCATCGCGTGGTAGCTCGACCAGCGATAGTCCTCCGGACGGCCTGCCATCCCGGCTCGCACGGGATTGAGCACGGTGTAGCGGAGTACCTCGGCGAAGTAGGCGTCCTTCTCGATCAGAACACCACGAAACCGCCCTTGGAAGAGATGCCCGCATCGCCGGTGAGTGCGGTTGAACCACGCCGCATAGGTGCCGTTGAGCCACTGCATGCCGCAGGAGAGATTCGGCTGGGGCGTCTGGAGCACGAGATGGAAGTGATTGGTCATCAGCACCCAGGCCGTGACGGACCAGCCGAAGCGTTTGACGGCAATCCCAAGAAAGCCGAGGAACGCCAGCCGGTCGTCATCGGTGTAGAAGATGGGCCGCCGCTCGTTGCCGCGCGAAGTGATGTGATAGAGGGCATCAGGAAACTCGATCCGAAGTTGTCGTGCCATAGCACCGCCGAGGATCCCTCGGTGCTTTTCGAAAGCCGAGGATCTCTGCTCGTTGTAGAGAAATCAGGCGCCAATCTCCTCGGAATGGAAACGCAATGTGAATGCAGGTCTACGAATGGTGGAGACGTACGCGAAAGGCGAGCACACTCGGAAGCTCTTTCGTAGTCCACGACGGCGAAGATTCGCGAAAAGAAGGTCTGACCCACTTCGCATTCTTGGGGTCAGAGCTTCGCTTTTCGCAGAGGGACGAAGGTGTGACCCCATCATGACCCGCTCGAGGATGAGCAACTGCGCGCGATTGCCCAGCAGTCCGGCAACACGCGGCTCTTCGTCCTCGGCGCCCCCGCCGAGCAGCACCACCGGGATTTCCGACCACGGCTCCTGCGCGTCGAGAAGCTCGCGGAGCGTGAGGCAGCAGTCCGGGTCGTTCAGCGCCTCGGTCGCGATCGCGAGCGCGCCGGCCCCCCGGTCCCACTCGCGCGCCAGCGCTGAGTGGTCGTCGAGCCGCACCACCTCGCAGCCTTCGCGGCCGAGCACTTCGGCAATCAACGCGGCATCGTCCCCGCTCGGCGCGCGCACGAGAATGCGCTCGCTGATGCCCGGGCCCGCCTCGCGGCGCTCTGTTTGCTCCGTCACCGGTACGTTCATCGCTGCCGTCCCTGCTTCTTACGCGCCAGCCGCGGGAAGCGAGCTCCGCGGCCGAAGTTTGCCGCCAGTGGCATTTCGCCGCCGCGTGACTGTTGGAGAGAGTCCCGATGTCACGAACTGAGTTCCGCCTCCTGGAAGCCGCGCCGGGCGCCTACCTGGTGCTCGACCCGGACTTCATCATCGTCGCCGTCACCGACGCCTATCTGCGGGCGACGTTGACTGTACGGGACCAGATCATCGGACGCGAGCTGTTCGACGTCTTCCCCGACAACCCGAACGATCCGGCGGCAAGCGGCACCCGGAACCTGCGCGCATCGCTCGAGATCGTCCTGCGCACGGCCGCACCTCACGCCATGCCGGTGCAAAAGTACGACATCCGCCGGCCGGGGTCGGAGGAGTTCGAGGAGCGCTACTGGAAGCCGCTCAACACTCCCGTGGTCATTGACGGAGAGGTCGCCTACATCATCCATTCCGCCGAGGATGTGACCAGTCTGGTCCGGCTGGAGCATATGAAGGGCGAGAACGAGCTGGCCGCCGGCGAGTTGCGGTCGATGCGTGCGGCCGACCACGCAAAGGACGAGTTCATCGCCATCATCTCGCACGAGCTGCGCACGCCGATGACCTCCATCCTCGGCTGGACGCGCATGCTCGCGCTGGGAGGACTCGACGAGCAGACGACGCGGGAAGCGCTCGACGCACTCGAACGGAGCACGCTCGCGCAGGCGAAGCTGATCGAAGATCTCCTCGACGAATCGCGTATTGCGTCCGGCAAGCTCCGGCTGGAGCTGCGGGCCCTGGATCTGCGTACCGTCCTCTCCAACGCGATCTCGCAGGCACGCCCGGCCGCCGAAGCGAAACAGATCTCGATCGCCGTCGACTGCGGCGACGATCGCTACGACGTGTTTGCCGATCCGGCGCGGCTGCAGCAGGCCATCGGCAACCTGCTCGGGAACGCGATCAAGTTCACGCCGGAAGGTGGCGCGGTCACCGTGCGGCTCCGCCGTGCAGACGTCGAGGGAGTGATCGACGTGAGCGACTCCGGACAAGGGATCCCCGCCGCGCTGCTGCCCCACATCTTCGAGCGCTTCCGCCAGGGCGACGGCTCGACGGCCGAGCGGCAAAGTGGTCTCGGCCTCGGCCTGTCGATCACCCGTCACATCGTCGAGATGCATGGGGGCTCGGTAAGCGCGTCGAGCCGCGGGGAGGCGAAGGGGGCGACGTTCACCGTTCGTCTCCCGCTGCACACGGCGGTTCTCCCGCACGAGACGACCGACCGCGACGCCGCATTGCGTTCCGTGGCCATGCCGCGTCTCGATGGCGTCCGCGTGCTGATCGTCGAAGACGAAATCGACAACCGCAAAGTGCTCGCCACCGCGCTGCGGCACTGCGGCGCCGAGGTGGAGTGCACCGGCAGCGCCGGTGAAGCATTCAACGTGCTCGAGCGGTGGGAGCCGGACGTGCTCATTTGCGATATCGCATTGCCGGACCTCGACGGCTGCGCGTTCCTGACGCAGTTCCGTTCACGTGAAGCGGACAGACACACTACGCCGGCCCTTGCCCTCACGGTTCTGGGCCGTCCCGGCGAGCAGTCGCGGATCACCGCCGCGGGATTCGACGTCTTTCGTCAGAAGCCGATCGATCCCATCGACCTGGCTCACGAAGTGGCCAGGCTCGCAGGCCGGCGGGGCCTCGCCACGACGCCACAGAATTGATGCGGCATCGTGCCCGCGGGCCGCTTCATTCTCTGAGTCGCCTCGTCCAATTGGCAATAAACTATCGGAAGTTGACTGATTGGCGAAGCACGTGCAAGCCATGAAGTCACGGCGATTGATGAAAGGCAACGGCTTAGCGAGCATCAGTCAAGCAACGGCCGTCGCATTCCCGACATAGATTGCCAGGTATGACCTCACCCGAAACGACAGTCCTGCGGCAGCGTCTCGTCCGCGTGATCACGCGCCGGGTAGGGTCGTCCACCGATGCCAGTGCCGTGGCTGCGGCGGCGCGTCTCACACACGACGACCTCACCGTCGTCCTTGCTCCGCTCATCAGCTCATCCGGTGTCGAGGCGCTGTGGGGACGGGCATTCGATCTGGCCCAACGCGAGTATCCAGCCGATGAGCGCACGGGCGACAACGGTACGACGGAGCCTTTTGCCGAGGTGAGTCTCTGGCTCGAAAGGCAGGACCCATCGGCGGCGACCGACGCTGCGGCCGCGATCTTCGCGACGTTCGCACAACTGCTCACCGCGCTGATCGGGGAACCACTCACGACGCGGTATTTGGAAAAGGCGTGGCCCGACGGGTTTTCCGACGCACAGCCGAAGGGGAAGAAGGCATGACCGACAAGGTTTCGATTCGACAGCTCCCGACCCGCGTGACGGGGCTCGACCAGATCCTCGGCGGGGGGTTGCCGGAGTTCTCCTTCAATCTCATCGTCGGCTCGCCCGGTTCGGGCAAGACCACGCTGGCGCACCAGATCATGTTCGCGCTCGCCACTCCCGAGCGGCGGGCCGTGTACTTCACGGTGGTCGGCGAGCCTCCGCTGAAAATGCTGCGCTACCAGCAGCAGTATGACTTCTTCGATCTGGATCGCGTCGGCGACTCGATCCGTTTCGTCAGCGTCGGGCAGGACATCGTGAGCGGAACGCTCGATCAGTTGCTCGAGCGGATCATCGCGGAAGTCGAGGCGACGAACCCGGGCCTCGTCTTCGTCGATTCGTTTCGGACGGTCGCGCAGGTGGCCGAGGGATCGCGGGACGGAGGTCTGAACCTCCAGAGCTTCGTGCAGCAACTCGCGATCCGGCTGACCGGATGGGAGGCTACGACGTTTCTCATCGGCGAGTATCAGCCGAACGAAGCGGAGCACGATCCGGTCTTCACGGTGGCCGACGGGCTGCTATGGCTGCAACAGAGCCTGGACCGTAATTCGATGGTCCGGAAAATTCAGGTGAAGAAGATGCGCGGGCAGGCTCCCGTGCCCGGCCTCCATACCTTTCGAATCACGAACGCTGGCATCGATGTGTTTCCGCGCGTGATCGTCGGTCCGCCCGACAAAGCAAAACGCCATTCGCGCAAACGTCTTCTCCTCGACATCGACGAGTTGGACGAGATGCTCGGTGGCGGCGTTCCGGAGGGGTACTCGGTGCTGGTTGCCGGCCCTTCGGGCTCGGGCAAGAGTGTGCTGGCTACGAATTTCATCATGGCCGGGATCCGCCATGACGAGCCCGGCGTCCTGGCCGTCTTCGAGAAGCGTCCCAACGAGTATTCCCAGACGCCGCCGGGCGGGCGCGCGTTCGGACAGATGATCCGGGACGGGAAAGTAGGAGTCATTCATTCACGACCGCTCGATCTGTCGATCGACGAGACCCTCTATGAGATCGTCGAGCAGGTGCAGCGCCTGAAAGCACGCCGCCTGGTCGTCGATTCTCTCTCCGGGTTCGAGCTGGCGCTCGCCCCGACGTTTCGCGAGGACTTCCGCGAATCGCTGTACCGCATGGTCGCCGTCCTGACCGGGATGGGCGTCACGATGATGATGACCGCCGAGTTGGAGGACACTTACACAGAGCTTCGCTTCAGTCCGCACGGCACGGCGTTTCTCACCGACGTGATCATCATGCAGCGCTACATCGAGCTGCAGGGTTGCCTGCAGCGAGTGATGTCGGTGGTGAAGGTGCGCGGCAGCGGGCACAGTAAGGAAATCCGCACCTTCGAGATCACCAAGACCGGGATCGCGATCGGTGAGCCGCTGGCACACTACGACGGGCTGCTCACCGGTCATCCCGACGAAACCGCAAGAGTCGCGCGTGCGACGGCAGAACCACGCAAACGGCGGGCGCGGTCATGACCAACGTGCCGAAAGACGGGGAAGCACTCCATCCACGGGAAGACGCTCGAGACCCGTCGGAACAGCACATCGAGGTTCGAGAACAAACCGCCGCCGATGTGCGGGCAGAGTTTGAAGCGCTCATGGAGGCCCTTCGCGAAGCGAACGGTCATCTGGTCATGGCCAACCTTCGCTCCCAATCGCTCGCCGAGCAAATGAATCAGTTGTACGAGGAAGCCAGGACCGCCATCGAGGCGAAGGACGATTTTTTCAGCGCGATCTCGCACGAGCTGCGTACGCCTCTGACATCCATCAAGGGATGGGCCGGGCTGTTGCTGGACAGTCCGGACGCTGCGACGATCTCGGAAGCGGCGCGCTCCATCGCCAGCAGCGCCGCGGTTCAGGCTCAACTCATCGACGACCTGCTCGACGTCTCACGCATCATGACCAACAAGTTCGCCATCACCGAGGCAGAGGTGGATCTGCGGGACGTCGTCCTGGACAGCGTGAGCGGCATGCGGCCCATCGCGACGGCAAAGGACATCTCACTCAGAAAACAAGTCGACCAGCCTGTCATCATTCACGGTGACTCCGCGCGACTGCGTCAGGTGCTCACCAACCTCCTCACCAACGCCGTCAAATTCACTCCCGCCGGCGGGTTGATCGAAACGCGCTTGTCGCGCGACGAGTCGTTCGGCATCATCGAGGTGTGCGATACGGGCGAGGGGATCTCGGCGGACTTCCTGCCGCACGTCTTCGAGCGACGGGCGCAGGCTACGGAAAGACGCTTCGCCGGGCTGGGTCTCGGCTTGGCCATCGTCAAGCACATCATCGAGTTGCATCGCGGCTCGGTCGAGGTACGAAGCGACGGAGCAGGAAAGGGTGCGACATTCACCGTTCGCATTCCGTGTGAACCATGATCGATGATCGCCGCCTGCGTCCTCATCGCCGACGATGACCCGAGGATTCGGCGCATGCCTGGACACGGATGTGCTCGCAACGGCCATCTCTCCCCGTGCCGCGCTCTTTTGATCCATTGACTTGGGCGCGTCCGTTGCTGACTGCGAGGCGGGAGACCCAATGGCGAAGCGCGACAAAGCGACACCGGAGCAACCCTCCACGGCACCGCCGCCGCAACCAGTCGGATCCTCGCCGCCGGCTTCAATGAATACATGCCCAAGCCTGTCGCGCCGCTGCAGTTGATGCGCCTGGTGGCGGCGTTGAGGGAGGCGGGACCGTCTCCGTCGACGCTTCATTAGGCTACGCCGGGTATCGGGCCGCGGCAATGCGGCGTTCAAGCGTCTAGTTCAGGATGGCCTGCTCGTAAACGCGACACACGATTGCGTAGCACTCGCAGGCCATCCCTTCCAGCCCCGAGCGGTCGAGCACGCTGATCTCCTGGCGCCGGTGTCCGATGACGCCCGCCGCTTCGAGCTTCTGCACCGCTTCGTTGACGCTCGCGGTTCGAGCGCCGAGCATGTGCGCGAGGAATTGCTGCGTCATGCGGATCTGCGGCGCGGCGACCCGATCCTGCATCATCAGAAGCCAACGGGCGAGGCGCGCTTCCATGTCGTGCGCGCGGTTGCACGCGGCGGTCTGGCTGACCTGGGTGATGAACGCGTTCGTGAACCGCAGCAGTTGCCGCTGCACCTCGCCGTTGCGCTGGAAGCGGGCCAGCAGGTGCTCCGCGCTCATCCGCCAGGCCGATCCCTCGCCTTGCACGACGGCGTCGTTGAGCTGGACCGGCGCGCCCATGAAAATGTCGATGCCCACCATTCCTTCATTGCCGACGACGCCGACTTCCACCGTCGGCCCTGCGCTCAGGGTCCGGATCAGAGACACCGCGCCCCGGATCGGAAAGTACGCGTGCTGCGAGCGTGTGTTCGCATCGAGGATCTTCGCACCGAATTCCAGCGTGAAGAGCTGCGACGACCGGTGTGCGTCGTTCCGTTCCCGCGTCGGCAATGCTGCAAGAAGCGCGTTGTCTTCCCGCGCCACGGCACGTTCTGCTTCCTGAGTCATGCAACCTCCCCGCTTGCTCGTCGAGAGTCGCGACAGGAGGAGGCAAGGGGTCCCGGTGCCGTACCGCTGACGTGAACAACGGGTTCCCGTCACGCATTATTACGCTTCCGTAAAAAATAATGAAATTCCCGTGTTCAGCGCCCGTTCCTTGGAATACACGCCTGATCAGCCGGTCGCGACGACATCCCGCTCAAAACCAAGCAGGGCAAACGCGTCGACGTGGAGTTCGTCAGCAACACGTACCTGGTCGACGGCCAGAACGTGATCCAGTGCAATATCCGCGATATCACCGAGCGCGCGCTGGCCGCGCATGCTCTCGAGGCGTCCGAGGCGCGCTACCGGCGGCTCTTCGAGACCGCCCAGGACGCGATCCTCATCCTCGAGGAAGCGAGCGGAAAGATCATGGACGCCAATCCGTTCGTGATCGACCTCCTCGGCTATCCCCTCGACGAGTTGGTCGGGAAGGAGCTGTGGGAGATCGGCCTGTTCTCCGACACACAGGAGAGCAAAGCGGCCATGCAGCGGCTGCAGGAGACGGGCTACATCCGCTACGAAGACATGCCGCTCGAAACGAAGCGGGGCAAGCGCGTGGAAGTGGAGTTCGTCAGCAACTCCTACATGGTCGGCGATCTCAAGGTTATCCAGTGCAACATCCGCGACATCACCGATCGCAAGTGGGCGGAGGAGGCAGCTCGTATCAGTGCGCAGCGCTTTCGCTTTCTCGCCGAGTCGATGCCGACCATCATTTTCACGGCGAAACCCAACGGAGACATCGACTACTGCAACCGTCAGTTGACGGAGTTCACGGGGCTGTCGTGCGAAGAGCTCTCCGCGGCAGGCCGCACACCGTTCACCCATCCCGACGAAGCGGAAGAGGACGATCGCCTCTGGCGCCGCTCGATCGAAAGCGGCGAGCCGTTCCAGCTCGAGAGCCGCTTCCGCCGCGCGGACGGCGTCTATCGCTGGCACCTCACTCGCGCCGCCGCCATGCGCGATGCAGGCGGAATCATGATCTGGATCGGTTCGAGCACCGACATTCACGACCGCAAGAGCGTCGAAGAAGCCCTCGTGCGGCAGTATCACGAATCCGAAGCGCTCAGCCGCGCGAAAGACGAGTTTCTGGCGACCAGCTCTCACGAGCTGCGGACGCCGCTCACGTCGATTCTCGGCTGGGCCGAGCTTCTGGTGACAGGCGGCCTGGACGCCGAGACGCAGCGCGTGGCTCTCGATTCCATCGTGCAGTCCGCACGGGCGCAATCACGGCTGATCGACGACATGCTCGATGTGTCGCGGCTGCTCACCGGGAAGCTCGAGCTGAACAGCGAACCGGTCGACGTCGCGGCAGCAGTCCTGCTCGCACTCCGCGCCATCACGCCCTCGGCGGAGAGGAAGAACCTCACCCTGGAAAAATCATTCACGCTCGGCAGCTCGCGCGTGGATGGCGACCCGACACGGCTCCAGCAGATCTTCTGGAACATCCTGGCGAACGCCGTGAAGTTCACGCCGGCCGGCGGACGTATTCGCGTACGGATGTCATCCACGGATTCACGGATTGACATCGTCGTCAGCGATACCGGGCAAGGGATCAGTGCCGAGTTCCTTCCGCGCGTTTTCGATAGCCTGAGTCAGCAGCGGGGCAGCAGCACCCGCGGTCACGGCGGGCTCGGTCTCGGGCTCTCGATCGTCAGGCAACTCGTGCAGATGCACGGCGGCACGGTGCGCGCCGAAAGCGCCGGCGAGGGGAAAGGCGCGACGTTCACGGTCTCGCTTCCCGCCCGCGAGCTCGCGGCTAACGTCGAAGAGCCTGCCATGCTGCGCCTTCGCGACGAGAACCAGCCACCTGCGTCCGACACGCCCTATTCCATCGCCGGCACGCGCGTGCTCGTCGTCGATGACGAACTGGAGATGCGCAAGTTGATCACCACAGTTCTGCGGGCAGCCGGGGCTTCCGTCGTGACCGCGAGCAGCGCTGCCGATGCGTTCGAGCAATTGACCGCGCAATCCTTCGACGCACTCGTGAGCGACATCGCCATGCCGGACGAGGACGGTCACTCACTCACACGTCGCATCCGCGCCCGCCACGATGACAAATCCACCATTCCCGCGGTTGCCGTGACGGCGTACGGCGGCGCGCTGCAACATCAGTTGGCGCTCTCCGCCGGCTTCGACGACTACGTCAAGAAGCCGTTCGCTCCTCATGACCTGGTGCGTGCCGTCGCGGGCGTGCTCGCGAACGGCCGTTGAGGCGCACTGAAGAGGCGGAAGTCACTGAAGTGGCGCATGTAATTGAGCTTTGTGAAGAAGTGCCGGCATCTCCGGGGAATGATTGCATGTGCCGGATTCAGGGAATGCCCCGTCAGTACGCGCTGACGCCGGGGCCTTTCTCGCGTGATGTTTGCATCCAGCGCCCGGTCAGAGGCCGCACATGAACCAGCTCCCCGACACTTGCAGTCAGAATCCTGGGGTCAGAGCTTCGCTTTTCGCAGAATCCTGGGGTCAGAGCTTCGCTTTTCGCAGAAGAACGAAGGTGTGACCCCGTCACTGTTGCGCTGAGCACTCTTCAGTGAATCCATGGCCCTCTGGTTCGCCGCCGATGCCCTCATGCCGCAGGCTTAGTACTCCGCTCCCGGAATTAGGTGGCCGCTGACCTTGCGGGAGCCGCCGGAGGCGGCGAAAGATCTGTAGGCCCGGCCTTTAGGCCGGGTCACGCGTGGCCGGATTTTTCGAGCCCGCGTAGCGGGCGACAGAACACGACCCTGAGCAGACTTCTGTTCTGTCGCCCGCTACGCGGGCTCACCGGGGGGCGCTTGTGAAACCCGGCCTAAAGGCCGGGCCTACAGATCTTTCGCCGCCTTCGGCGGCTCCAGTCGGATTCCGAGTCAGAATCATGGGGTCAGAGTCAGAATCATGGGGTCAGAGCTTCGCTTTTTGCAGGAGCTTCACTGGGGTTCAGAGCTTCGCTTTTCTCCGAAGAACGAAGGTCTGACCCCCGCTTTCCGCCCGAGAAGAACGAAGGTCTGATACGCAGCAGGCTTGGCCCGTCGCCGATGAGGGCGGGGTCACTTCGCTGGGATCAGAGCTTGCTTTTCCGATGGTAGACCCCCGCCACTGTTTTGCGGGCTTCGGCAATAAACGCGCTCTTTTCCCCGTCTCTCCGGGACAGCGAATAACCATGATGCTGTACGATCGAGCTCATCAAATGCCGATGGCCGAGATCAACCGGGACGAACTGGCCGCCTTGAGCGATGCACGGCTGGGAGAGCTGGTGCGCGCGGAGGGGTTGGTGGTGGAGCGGGAGATCGAACGGCTGCTCGCCGAGGGGCAGCCGGTGATCGACGGGGTGCTGGCGCGCTATACCCGCTCGCGCACGATGGTCACGCCGGAAGACGCGGAGGATATCCAGGCCACGATTCACCTCCGGCTGGTGATGAAGCTGCGCGCCATCGGGTCGGGACCGGATGAGGCGATCCAGAATTTCCGCGGCTACCTGGCCACGCTGGCGTACAACGTCGTCAACGACCATCTGCGCAAGCGCTTTCCGGAGCGGGCACGCCTCAAGGCCCGCCTCCGCTACGCGCTGACGCACGACCCCGGCCTCGCGATCTGGCAGGCGGACGCGGGCCTGCTGTGCGGCCTCGCAGCTTGGCAGGGACGCGAAGACAGCCTCCCCTCCCCTGTCGCGACCATGGACGCGGCCGTCGGCGCAGCCATCGACGCGGCGGTCGAGGCGCGAAGTGCCGCGCCGGCCCTCGCGCAGATTTTTCGCGTCACCGGAAAGCCGGTGCTTTTCGAAGATGCCGTCGACGCGATCGCCGGGGCCTGGAAGATCCTCGACCTCGACACCGCTCCGCTCGACTCCATCGAGGCGCCCGATACGGCGACCCGCATCGAGGATCTCGATTTCGCCCGCGCTCTCTGGGCCGAGATCCGGGAGCTGCCGCCGATGCAGCGCAAGGCGCTGCTGCTGAATCTTCGCTACGGCGGCGAGTCGAACATCGTCTCGCTGCTCATCCTCGGCCGCATCGCGCGCTTCGACGAGATCGCCGAGGCGCTGGAGATGTCGCGCCCCGAGCTGGCCGCGATCTGGCGCGGCCTGCCGATCGACGACGCCACGATCGCCGAACGGTTCGGGATCACGCGCCAGCAGGTGATCAACCTCCGCAAATCGGCGCGGGCGCGCCTTTCCCGGAGGCTGGGACGATGACCGTGGTCATATCGAGCACGTTTCGCGAGTCTGTACCATGAGAGAACTGCATGTGACTGCTGAAGTGCTCGACCGATTCGCCCGGGGCGATCTGGACGATGCCGGTCTCTTCGACGTCGTCGAGCATCTCGAGACCTGTGAGGCGTGTGCGCGCGCCGGGCAGGATCGGGCGGCGAACGATCTCACGGCGTTGCGGACCGGGTGGACGTCGGAGCCGGCCGTCCGGCGACGGCCCGTCTATGTCTGGACACTCGCCGCGGCCGCCGCGATCGCCATCGCCCTGCTCTCCGTGCTCCTCATGCCGAGGGAACGCCCCTCCCCGCGCGATCCCGGGCAGACCATCGCAACGCCGCGGCCGGGGAAAGCGGTTCCCGTCATCCCGTCGAGGCCCGCGCCCGCGATCGAGGAGCGGTACCACGATCCGGAATGGCAGCGCGCCGTCACGCGGGCGCTGCGGAGTGAACGGCTCCCCTTCCCGAAGTCGCTCGAAGAGTTGAGCGGGCCGGAGGACACGGTCCGGGGCGGCACCGGCTCCGCGGAGCGCGTCGCTCCCGCCGGCGTCGTCGTCGATGAGGTACGGCCCACCTTCACATGGCCGTCGCGCAAAGGAGGCACCTACACACTCTTCGTCTTCGACGACGATCGCGAGGTGATGCAGAGTCCCCGGCTGCAACGTCCGCGGTGGACGCCGGACCGCGACCTTCCCCGCGGGCGCACGCTGACCTGGCAGGTCGAGGTGACCGGCCTTGAAGACTTCGAGACGATCCCCAGCCCGCCGTCGCCGCCGGCCCGGTTCCGGATCGTGAAGGAAGCGGAGCACCGGGAGCTGGTGGAGGCGCGCGAGCGCCATCCCGGCGACCACCTGCTCCTCTCCATCCTGTATGCGCGCAATGGAATGCGCGCCGAGGCGCTGGAAGCCCTCCGGCGCGCCGCGGCCGGCGACGAGGCAGCGAAACGGATCCTGGATCATGAGACCTCCCCTGCGCCGTGACATCGCGGTTCTTGTCGCCTGTGCCCTGCAGGCAGTGGTGGCGTTCCGTCTGCACGCCCTTGCCGAAACGCCGGCGAGCGTCGTGCGCGAGCTCTTCGTTCGTCATGCGGCCGGCGACCTGCGCGGCGCATCGGAGCTCTGGATTGCCGGCGCTCCCGCGGACGACTTCGTCCGCCGCCATCGCACGCGGCTGGAGAAGCGGTGCCTCCGTCTCGAGTCGCTGACGATCGATGCCGTCTCCGAAGAGCCGCCGGTCTTCGACGCCAGCTCGACGATGACGCTGCACACCTCGTCACCCGGCGCGCCGGAGTGGTGGGAAAGCTCGCGCTCGCGTGTCACCCTGCAGCGCGACGGCGAAGCGTGGCGCATCGCGTCGTGGGAGCCTCGGGAGCGGGAGTTGATCGAACGCCTGCTTGCGGAAGGCGCCGCCGCGCCGGAGGCGATTCTCGACGCGTCGCCGGAACTGCAGACCACGACCTTCGTCCGGCTCGCCACCCAGCGCGGACTCGATCTCGTCAACCAGAACCGGCTGGATGCGGCGGAGATCATGACCTCGGCAGCCCTGGCGGTCGCCGGTCGGCTGGGCGACCCGGTGTCGCTGTCCGCGGCCCTCAGTGCCAGGAGCGTCCCGCTTCGCAGTGCCAATCACATCGACGCTTCTCTCACGGTGGCGGAACAAGCCGTGGTCCTCGCTGAAGGCGGCGGAGATCCGGACGTGCTCGCCCGGGCCCTCGTCCGCCTGACCCGTACACGCGAGATCGCTGACGGATTTCCCGCCCGCGAACCGGTGGAGCGGGCCCTGAGGCTCACCGCCGAGCTGGAAGAGGTCTCGATCCTCGCCCACGCCGCGGTCCATCTCGGACGGTTCTACGAAGCCAGAGGCCAGTTCCGCGACGCGTTTCGATACGCGGAGCTCGCCTCCGCGTACGCCGAAGAGAGCGGAGATCCCGCGGCGCTCTACTCCGCCGCGATGTTCCTCACCGGCGCGTACATCTGGATCGGTGACCGGCGTCTTTCGAGCCGGCACAACGACCGCGCGCTCGAGGTGGCGCGCCGGGCCAACTTCGAGCTCGACGCGGCGGGCCGCACCGGAGGCGTCGTCGAAGAAATGCTGGACCGCGGGAACATCGCCGAGGCACTCCGAACGCTGGACGCCGCCCTGAGCCAGCCCACCGATCCCCGCTCGATGGCGCGCCTTGTCTTCACGCGAGCGATCGCGTATCAGACCATGCGGGATTTCGAGGAAGCCGGGCGCGATCTGGACCGCGCCGCGGCTCTCCTTCCAGCCGATCCGGCATGGAAACAGGTCATCACGTATCACCGGGCAATCATCGCTTTCATGCGTCGCGACGACGATGCCGCTCTCCGGTACACGGAGGAAGCACTCGAGCCGAACGCCGGCGTCAGCGGGGCGGCGCGCCACCTGCGCGGCGCGATCCTGCTGCGGAATGACCGGCTCACGGAGGCGCGGCCAGTGCTGGAGGCGTTGATCGCCGAAGGGGATGCGACGCCGGTGATCGACCCGCAGCGATCTCTATTCCATGCCCTCCCCCACCCGAGTCAGCGCCTGCTCCTCGAGTTGCTCGTCCTGCAGGGCGACGGCGCCTCCGCCTTGAACGTGGCCGAGCAGCTGAAAGGAAAACAACTGACCGCGGTCGTCACCCGCGGAAAGAACACGGACATCCTCGCGCCGGACGAACGGGCGCGCGAGCGGACGATCGAGGTACGGATGCGCGAGCTGAATCGACGCCTCGTCGCCGGCAGGCTCACGGGCGAGCAGGCCGCCGGCGTCCGCACGCAGATCACCGGCGCGCGCGAGGACCTGATCGACTTCCGGCAACGTCTCTATGCGAAGCAGCACACGGAACGGGTGCATGACGCCGGCGGGATCTGTGCCGATGCGCTGCCCGCGCATCTCGACGACGTCACCATGGTCAGCTATGTGATCGGCACGGAGCAGACCCTCGTCTTCGTGCTCGAGCCGAAGAAGAACGGGCGGAGAGAGCTCCTCATCCGGCCGATCGCGATCGAGGAAGCCCGGCTCAACGAGCGGGTGGCGCATCTGGCGACGCTCGTCGCGCAGCGGAACCTCCGCACGGCCGAAGCCGCGGCGGAGATGTACGACATCCTGATCCGTCCCATCGAGCCCTCGGTCCGGAACGCCCGGTCGCTCTGCATCATCCCGGACGGGGTTCTCTGGCACGTCCCCTTTCAGGTGCTCGGCGCGGACGGCGGGCCGCTGCTCGTGGAGCGCGTCCCGCTGTTCTACGCCCCCTCGATCTCGGTGCTCGCCGCCGCCGGGTCGAAGCGGCAGGAACGGCAGACGGACCGGAAGCCGCGGCTGCTCGCCTTCGCCAATCCCTCGATCGAGGCAAAGACCGCCTCGCTCTATCGGACTTTCGATCCCGACGCGCCGCTCGGCGCCCTCCCGGAGACCGAATCGGAGGTCCGGGCCATCGCCCGGCTCTACGACAGTGACACCAGCCGGGTCTACGTCGGCAAGACCGCCCGCGAAACGACGCTCAAGGAAGAAGCCTCCCGCTTCGACATCCTGCACATCGCCACCCACGGCGTCGTCTACGACCACTCGCCGATGTTCTCGTCCCTGCTGTTGACCGCATCCCCCTCCGACGAGCAGGACGACGGCGTGCTCGAGGCCCGCGAGATCGCCGCCCTCGCACTGGACGCCGACCTGACCGTGCTCTCCGCCTGCGAGACCGGCCGTGCCGGGGCGTTGAAGGGCGGCGGCGTGATCGGCCTGGCCTGGGCCTTCCTCGCGGCCGGCTCGCCGACCACCGTCGCCAGCCAGTGGAAAGCCCACTCCGCCGCGACGGCAACGCTCATGGTGGAATTCCACCGACGGCTGGCCGCCGGTCACTCCAAGCCGGAAGCTCTCCGCCTCGCGCAGCTCGCGCTGCGCCGCGACCGCCGTTACCGCCATCCGTTCTACTGGGCGCCCTTCGCGGTGATCGGGGTGCCGTAGCCATGACGTTCTTATTCCGCCGCAGGATCCCGGCACGCCTCTCTGCTGCCGCAGGCAGCATCGATCCGACGCGATCGGTAAGCCGGTTCCTTGCTGCCGCAGGCAGCAAAAGAACTGTAGGCCCGGCCTTCAGGCCGGGTATAACGAGCGCCCGGCAAGTGAGCCCGCGGAGCGGGCGACAGAAAAGACCGTCCGCACGTTTCTGGTCTATCGCCCGCTACGCGGGCTCGAAGATCCCTCCACGCTTTACCCGGCCTGAAGGCCGGGCCTACAGATCTTTTGCTGCCTACGGCAGCAGAGAGGCATGCCGCAGTTCTTTTGCTGGCTACGGCAGGAGAGAGGCGTGCCGGGGTTCTTTTGCTGGCTACGGCAGGAGAGAGGCGTGCCGGGGTTTGCGCCGGGTCGTCCTGCGCCGCAGTGCCGCCGCGCTCCTCGCGGTGTGCGCGCTGGTCCTGACGTTCACGCTGGAAGCGCAGGCTCCGGCCGCCACTCCCTCGGCGGTGGTCCGTGATTTCTTCACTCGCTATGCGGCAGGAGATTTGCGCGGGGCTTCGAGTCTCTGGATCGCCGGCGCGCCGGCCGAGGACTTCGTCCGCCGCCATCGTGCGAGGCTGGAGAAGCGCTGCCTCCGCCTCGAGTCGCTGACGATCGACGCCGTCTCGGAAGAGCCGCCGGTCTTCGACGCCCACTCGACGATGACGCTGCGCACCTCGCAGGCGGGCTCGCCGGAGTGGTGGGAGAGCTCGCGCTCGCGGGTCACCTTGCAGCGGGACGGCGACGCCTGGCGCATCGCCTCGTGGGAGCCTCGGGAGCGGGAGCTCGTCGAGCGGCTTTCCCTCGCCTGCAGCTACGCCGAGCAGCGGGCGATCCTCGACACGTCGGAAGAACTGCAGACGACGGCCTTTGTCCGGCTGGCCGCCCAGGCCGGAATCGATTTCGTCAACAAGAGGCAGTTCGATCGGGCGGAGATCCTGACTTCGGCGGCCCTCGCGGTAGCCGAGCGTCTCGGGGATCCGGTGTCGATCTCTACGAGCCTGAGCGCAAAAAGCATCGTGCTCCGCGTCACCGACCACCACGACGCGTCGCTCACGGCCGCGGAAGAGGCCGTGACACTGGCGGAGGGCGGAGGGGACCCGGACGTGCTCGCTCGCGCCCTTGTTCGCCTCACCCGTACGCGCGAGGTTCACGAAGGACTGCCCTCGCGGGAGCCGGCCGAGCGGGCGCTGGCGCTTTCTTCCGTGCTCGAAGACCTCGCCATCGTCGCTCACGCGGCGATCCATCTGGGACGGTCCTACGAATTGCGCGGCGAGTACCGCACGGCGTTTCGATACGCGGAGCTCGCCCACGCGCTCGCGGAAAAGAGCGGCGATCCCTCGGCCCGCTCCGCCGCCGCGCTTTTCAACGACGGCGCGTATCAGTGGATCGGCGACCCGCATCTCGCGAAGCGGTACGGCTCCCGCGGGGAGCAGATCGAGCGCCAGGCGCGCCTCGATTACGACCCGGCGAGGGGCACGATCAGAACGGTCGAGGGCATGTTGCGCGATGCGAACGTCGCTGAAGCCCTCAAAACACTGGACATCGCTCTGAGCCGGACGACGGATTCCCGCTCGGCGGGACGCCTCCTCGGCATGAGGGCGGTCGCGCATGAGGCGATGCAGAATTTCGAGGAGGCCGAGAGCGATCTGAACCGCGCCGCGACTTTTCTTCCTGCCGACCGGGCGTGGCAGCAGGAAATCGCGTATGCCCAGGCGGCCCTGGCCTTCCATCGCCACCGCTACGACGTCTCGTTCCGGTACAGCGAGAGGGCGCTCGAGCCGAAGAGCCTGTTCAACCGGGGGGCACGCTCGCTTCGCGCCGCGATCCTGATGCGCGAAGAACGCTTTCACGAGGCGCGGGTGCTGCTGGAGGCGCTGGTCGCCGAGGGCGATGCGACGCCGGCCATCGACCCCCTGCGCTCTCTTTTTCATGCCCTTCCCCACGCCGAACATCGGTTACTCCTCGAATTGCTGGCCATGCAGGGCGACGCCGCTGCCGCATTGAAAGCGGCCGACGCACTGAAAGGAAAGGAGCTGACCGCGGCCCTCACCCGCGAAAAAAGCACTGACGTACTGTCGCCGGACGAGCAGGCGCGCGAGCGGGCGATCGAGGAACGGATGCGCGAGCTGAATCGCAGGCTGCTCGCCGGCAAGCTCACGGGCGAAGAGGCGGCGGGCGTCCGCACGCAGATCACCGACGCGCGCGCGGACCTGATCGACTTCCGGCAGCGCCGCTATGTGAAGCGGCTCACCGAGCAGGGGCCGGGGGCGGGCGAGATCTGTGTCGACGAACTGCCGGCGCATCTGGACGACGTCACGATGGTCAGCTACTTCATCGGAACGGAGCAGACCCTCGTCTTCGTGCTCGAGCCGAAGCGGAACGGCCGGAGGGAGCTCTTCTTCCGGCCGATCGCGATCGAAGGCGCCGAGCTCAACGAACGGGTGGAGCATCTCGCGGCGCTCGTCGCGCAGCGGAACCTCCGCGCGCCCGAAGCCGCGGCGGAGATGTACGAGATCCTGATCCGCCCGATCGAGTCGTCCGTCCGGAACGCCCGCTCGCTCTGCATCATCCCGGAGGGGTCGCTCTGGCACGTCCCCTTTCAGGCGCTCGGGCCGGAAGGCGAACCGCTGCTCGTCGAGCGCGTCCCGCTGTTCTACGCCCCCTCGATCTCGGTGCTCGCCGCCGCCGGAGCGAAGCGGCAGGAACGGCAGACGGACCGGAAGCCGCGGCTGCTCGCCTTCGCCAATCCGTCGGTCGAGGCGAAGACCGCCTCGCTCTATCGCGCCTTCGATCCCGACGCGCCGCTCGGCGCGATCCCCGAGACCGAATCGGAGGTCCGGGCCATCGCCCGGATCTACGGCAGCGAGACCAGCCGGGTGTACATCGGCAAGAGCGCCCGCGAAACGACCCTCAAGGCAGAAGCCTCCCGCTTCGACGTCCTGCACATCGCCACCCACGGCGTGGTCTACGACCACTCGCCGATGTTCTCCTCGCTCCTGCTGACCGCATCCCCCTCCGACGAGCAGGAGGACGGCGTGCTGGAAGCCCGGGAGATCGCCGCCCTCGCACTGGATGCCGACCTCACTGTGCTCTCCGCCTGCGAGACGGGCCGTGCCGGGTCCGTGACGGGCGGCGGCGTGATCGGCCTCGCCTGGGCCTTCCTCGCGGCCGGCTCGCCGACCACCGTCGTCAGCCAGTGGAAAGCCCATTCGGCCGCGACGGAAACACTGATGGTGGAGTTCCACCGGCAATTGGCCGCCGGTCGTTCCAAGCCGGAAGCTCTCCGCCGCGCGCAACTCGCGCTGCGCCTCGACCGCAGATACCGCCATCCTTTCTACTGGGCACCGTTCGCGGTGATCGGGGTGCCGTAGAGGAGACCTCTCCTGCGTGAAAGGAAGGAGCTGACCCATGCCGTTAACCGGCCTCGATGCGCAGCGTAACTACCGGGCAGGACGGGCGCCGTTCACGATGATCGTCGTACCGTAGGAGCATCACGCCAATGACACCGGATCCCCAGGAAGCGTCCAGAAGACCAACGCAAATCCCCGCACACCTCTCCGCTGCCGTAGGCAGCAAAAGATCTGTAGGCCCGGCGGCAACTTCAGGCCTGTGGCACGACCCCTCACCCCGCCGGGCAGCTGGTCTTCTAACGTCATCCACGTCCATTCCGGACTCCTTCGAATCAGCCACGCGCAGGTGCCCGGCATCCCTCTCCCCTTTGGAGGGGAGAGGGGCAACACCCTGTGGCTTGAACAGGTTACGCCTCGTGGCCTTGGTTTTGTTGCCCCTCTCCCCCCGCCGGGGAGAGGGATGTTCGGCGCCTGCGCGCGGCACATGCGTCGATGATCCAAATCGGAATGCGCTTGTTAGAAGTTCAGGCGCCGGACCGGGTGAGGGGCCGCGCCACAGGGCTAAAGTTGACCCTATTGAGCCTGAAGGCCGGTTCGTCCTGCGCGCCATTGCCGCCGCGTTCCTCGCGGCATGCGCGCTCGTCCTCACGTTCACGCTGGAAGCGCAGGCTCCGGCGGGCACCGCCCCGGCGGTGGTCCGTGATTTCTTCACTCGCTATGCGGCGGGAGATTTGCGTGGGGCCTCGAGTCTCTGGCTCTCCGGCGCTCCGGCCGAGGAGTTCGTCCGCCGCCATCGCGCGAGGATGGAGAAGCGCTGCATCCGCCTCGAGTCGCTGACGATCGATGCCGTCTCGGAAGAGCCGCCGGTCTTCGACGCCAACTCGACGATGACGCTCCACACTTCCGCTCCCGGCTCGCCGGAATGGTGGGAGAGCTCGCGCTCGCGCATCACCCTGCAACGGGACGGGGAGACGTGGCGGATCGCGTCGTGGGAGCCTCGGGAGCGGGAGCTCGTCGACGCTCTCGCGCATGCGGCCGGCGCCGGCGAGCACGCGCCCCTCCTCGCATCCTCCAAAGAGCTGCAGACCACGGCCTTCGTCCGGCTGGCCTGCCAGCGCAGCGTCGATCTCGTGAACCAGGGCTACGCCGAAGAAGCGGACCGGTTGAGCGTCACGGCGATCGCGGTGGCGGAGCACCTCGGCGACCCGGCGTCGCTGTCGGCGAGCATGAGCAGCCGAGGAGTCACACTCCGTGCAAAGGGGGAGCTCGAACGATCTCTCGTCTTCGCAGAGGAGGCCCTGCTCCTCGCGCAGGACAGCGGCGATCCGGACATGCTGGCGCGTGCGCTCGTGCGCCTGACCCGCACCCGCGAGCACCTGAAAGGAATCCCCGATCCGGAGCTGGTCGAGCAGACCCTCGGCCTGGCCGGCGACGTCGAAGACGTCTCGATCATCGCCCATGCCGTACTCCACCTCGCGCGAGCCTGGGAGCTGCGCGGCCACTACCGGGTGGCCTTCCGGTACGCCGAGCTGGCCGCCCGCTACGCCGAAGAAAGCGGCGATCGCGCCGCGCTGACGGCCGTGTCGATCCTGCTGCATGGCGCCTATCGGTGGATGGGTGACGCGCACCTCGCGGCCTTTCACGGCCGCCGGGCGATGGAGCTCTCGTACCAGGGGGGATTCGACGGCCCCGCCACGATGGCCCTCGTCGGTTTCGTCACCATCGAGATCGAAAACCGGAACCTCGCAGTTGCCATGCAAATGCTGGAAGAAGCGCTCCGAACGGCCAGAATGAATGAATCGAGGGCCATGCTTCTGTACACGCGGGCGGTCGTCCATTTGGCCATGAAAAACCTGGACGAAGCAGACCGCGACGTGGATGAAGCGATGGCTCTCTATCCCACCGACGCAACGACCCTTCCGTACGTCTCGATCCTCCGCGCGCACCTCGCATCAGCGCGCGGCAATCACCAGGCCGCGCTCGCACACCTGGATGCCTCCGGCGGACCGGACGCCACGGCCAGTTACAGGAGCCGCCATCATCGCGCCGAAATCCTGTTCCGGCTGGGCCGCATCGAGGAAGCGCGCACGATGCTCGAGGTACTCCTGTCGGAAGGCGACGGCGCGCAGCTCATCGATCCGGAACGGTCTCTTTTCCACAGCTCGCTGCGGCCGAGTCACCGGCTACTCGTCGAGCTGCTGTCCACGGCCGGTGAAAGCAGCGCGGCCTTGCAGCTGGCCGACGAGATGAAGTCGGCCGACCTCCGGACAGCGCTCGAAGATCGAAAAAGCGGAGCCGCTGCGCAGTTCGAGGAACAACCGCCCGAGCGGGCCATCGAAGAACGAATCCGCGAGCTCAACCGCCGCCTCGCCGCCGGCACGCCGGCCGGTGGAGCTGCCGCGGAGATCCGCGACCAGCTCGCCGCGGCACGCGCCACCCTGCTCGACCTCCGGCAGCGCCTGTACGTCCGCGGTGCGGCCGACGCGGGCTCCCGCTCGGCCGAGCTCTGTCCCGACGAGCTGCCGGCGTACCTGGACGACGTGACGATCGTCAGCTACGCCGTCGGAGTGGAGAGGACGATGGTCTTCGTCCTCGGGCCGAAACGCGACGGACGCAGAGAGCTCACCGTGCGGTCGATCGAGATCCAGTCCGACGACCTGCTCGACCGGACCGCGCACTTCACGGCGCTGGTGGAACAACGGAACCTCCGCGCACCGGCCGTAGCCGCCGAAATGTACGAGCTGCTGCTCGGTCCGATCGAGTCCGCCCTCGCCGGGGCCCGCTCGCTCTGCATCATCCCCGACGTCGGACTGTGGCAGGTGCCGTTCCAGGCGCTCGGACCGGAGGGGGGAACGCTCCTGGTCGAGCGCGTGCCGCTGTTCTATGCCTCGTCCATCGCCGTGCTCACCATCACCCGTCCGGACCGTACCGAGCCGCGCGGCGAGCCGCGGCTGCTCGCCTTCGCCAATCCGCTGGTGGGGGCGGAGACCGCCTCGCTCTATCGTGCGCTCGACCCCGACGCACCGCTCGGCGCGCTCCCGGAGACGGAGTCGGAGGTCCGCGCCATCGGCCGGATCTACGGCAGTGAAAGCAGCCGGATCTACGTCGGCGAGACGGCCCGGGAGGCGACGCTGAAGCAGGAAGCACCCGGCTTCGACATCCTCCACATCGCCACCCATGGAGTGATGTACGACAAGGTCCCGATGTTCTCGTCGCTCCTGCTGACCGCCTCGCCGGAGGACAAGGAGGAGGATGGCGTGCTCGAGGCACGGGAGATCGCGACGCTGGCCCTCAATGCCGACCTGGCCGTCCTCTCGGCCTGCGAGACCGGCCGGGCCAACCTGCGCGGCACCGGCGTCATCGGCCTCTCCTGGGCCTTCCTCGCCGCCGGCTGCCCGACTACGGTCGTCAGTCAATGGAAAACCCACTCCGCCGCCTCGGCGGTGCTGATGGTCGAGTTCCACCGCCAGCTCGCCGCCGGCCGCTCCAAGCCCGAAGCGCTCCGCCGAGCCCAGCTCGCCCTCCGCCGCGACCGCCGCTACCGCCACCCGTTCTACTGGGCGCCGTTCATGGTGATCGGTCGGCCGTGAGGGGAGTTCGGCAAGTGGCCTGCCCGCCAAACCCGCTATGATGGCGCACGGGTCCGATGAAGCCTCTCGAAACAACCGTCGAAGAAGTTCTTCGCGAAGCGATTCAGTCTGAAGTCGAGACGCGGGTCTATTACCAGAAGCTCGCGGAGCGGGCTGCCACGCCCGACGTGTCGAAGCGGATGCTGCAACTGGCGGACGTGGAGCTGGTGCACCGCGCCAAGCTGGAGCGGAAGTATCGGGAGACGCTCGGCCGGAATGCTCCCGATCCGCAGCCGGTGACCCTGGAGCTTCCCTCCGACATCGCCCAGCTCGACATGAGCAAGGCGCTGAAGTACGCGCTCGAACGGGAGCGGGACTCGGAGAGCCACTTCCGCTTCATGGCCGAGAGAGTCCCGCCGACGACGGAGCTGGGGAAGCTGTTCGTCGAGCTCGCCGAGATCGAGTGGAAGCACAAGACCGACCTGCAGGCTGAGTACGACGCCGCCTCTCCCCCCGATCAGTTCCTGATGGACATGTGAGAACAAAAAAATTCAGGGGGACGGCGCTCGCGACGCCGCCCCCCTGAGCTCTCTCTCATACAACACGCTGCCGGTTCTCGAATACGGAGCGCTGTATGGACTCCAGTGTAGGCACCCCCGGTCACTCCCCCGTTTGCGCAACATAAAAAAAGGGTCAGCCCTATAGGTTCCGGATGCTGACCGTGAGCGCACCGTAGCCCGAACGTCAGAGAAGCGCAAAACCCGTAAAATGCCCGCCGCCATGTCCAGCCTCATTTATCTCGACAACAACGCCACCACCCGCGTCGCCGACGAGGTCGTCTCCGCGATGACTCCGTACTACCGCGACCTCTTCGGAAACGCCCACGCGATCCACACGCTCGGCCGGCAATCGCACGACGCGGTCGAGGCCGCCCGCGAGGAGGTCGCCCTCCTCCTCGGCTGCAGCGCGCCGGAAGTGATCTTCACCAGTTGCGGCACCGAGGGGAACGCGCTGGTGATCCGCGGCCTCCTCGATCGGACGACGGACCGGACGACGGACCGGACGACGGACGGGGCGCCCGAGCGGAAGAAGGTGGTCACGACCTCGGTCGAGCATCCTTCGGTGCTGACGCTCCTCTACGCCCTCCAGCGCGCAGGCGCCATCGAGCTGACGGTCGTGCCGGTGGACGCGACCGGCTCGATCGACCTCGACGCCATGCGGGAGGCGATCGACGAGCGGACCCTGCTCGTCTCGGTGATGCTGGCCCAGAACGAGACCGGTGTGCTGCACCCGGTGGCGCGCATCGCCGGGCTGGCGCATGCCCAGGGCGCGCTGATGCACGTCGACGCCGTCCAGGCAGCCGGGAAGGTGCCCCTCGCGCAGGATGACCTCGGCGCCGACTTCATCACCATCTCCGGACACAAGTTTCACGCCCCGAAAGGCGTCGGCGCGCTGACCATTCGCAAAGGTTTGTCTCTGCAGCCGCTCTGGTACGGCGGCGGCCAGGAGCTCGGCCTTCGCTCCGGCACCGAGCCGGTCCCGTCGATCGTCGGCCTCGCCACCGCCGCACGCCTGGCCCGCGAGGCGCTCGCATCGCACGAGCGCATCCGCGCGCTCCGCGACCGGCTGGAGAGCGAGATCCTCTCCCGCGTCGAAGACTCTTCGGTGAACGGCAGCGAGCAGCCGCGCCTCGGCAATACGGCCAACATCGCGTTCCACGATGCCTACGCCGACGAAGTCGTCCGCGCCCTCGATGCCGCCGGCATCTGCGTCTCCGCGGGAGCGGCATGCCATTCCGGCAAGGTCGAGCCGAGCGGCACGATGAAGGCGATGGGCAAGCCGCTGCGCATCGCCATGGGAGCGGTGCGCTTCTCCCTCTCCCGCTACACGACCGCCGAGGAGATCGATCGCGCGGTCGAAGCAACCGCCGAAGCAGTGCCGCGCGTGCGGCGGACGATGGTGACAGCGTCATGAGCGATCCGTTCCTGCAGGCAGCAATCGAAGAAGCGCAGCGCGGACTGGCGGACGGCGGAATCCCGATCGGGTCCGTCCTCGTCCACAACGGCAGGATCATCGGCCGCGGCCACAACCAGCGGATGCAGCGCGGCAGCCCGACCCTTCACGGCGAGATGGACGCCCTCGAAAACGCCGGCCGGCTCCCCGCCCGCGTCTACCGCGAGAGCGTCATCTACACCACCCTCTCCCCCTGCTCCATGTGCACCGGCGCCATCCTCCTCTACGGCATCCCCCGCGTCGTCATCGGCGAGAACCGGACGTTCATGGGAGAGGAAGAGTTGCTGCGCTCACGTGGGGTGCGGGTGGAGGTAGTGCAGGATGAGACGTGTATCGCGATGATGACCCGGTTCATCGAGGAGAAGCCTGAGGTGTGGAACGAGGATATCGGGGAGTAGGGATTGGTCAATGATGCCGGCCGCGAGGCAGCGGCCACCATTCCCGAATCGGGTAGGATCATTCCCGAAATGGGAACACGGTCAATCAGCAAGGATCTCGGCGAGGACCGTCGCCCAGTGCGGCGTTTGCTACACTTCCTTGCGTATGAATGTCAGCGTCGAAGAGGTAAAACGAGACCCGGACGCCGTTCTTCATCGCGTCCTCGAAGGGGAAACGCTGGTCGTCATTCAGCACGATCGGCCGATTGCTGAGATCCGCCCGATCGAACGGATCACGCGTCCACGACCGTTTGGCCTTGCGGCAGGTACCTTCGTCGTCCCCGATGACTTCGATGATCCGCTACCGGAGGACATCCTCCGGGATTTCGAGCAATGAGGCTACTGCTCGACACTCATGTCTTCCTCTGGTACGTCGGCGGAGATCAGCGTGTCAGGGGCAGTTTTCGCGACGCGATTGAAAACGCAGACACCGTGTACTTGAGTGTCGTGTCAGTTTGGGAAGCGACGATCAAGTACTACCTCGGCAAGCTTCCCCTTCCGGAACCTCCCCACCCTTGGCTTTCGGCGCAACGTGAGCAGCATGGAATCGAATCGCTGCCCATCGACGAATCCTCTGTCGCGCATCTTCCGAAGCTGGAGTCGCATCATCGGGATCCGTTCGACCGCATCCTGGTGTGCCAGGCCATAGAACATGGGTTACAGATCGCCACGGCTGATCCGATGCTGGCGAGATACCCAGCCAAGATTCTTCCCCTCGCCTGACGATCCGCCCGGCGACAACTCCTCTACTTCTTCTCCCAGCACCACTTCTCTTCGTGTCCTCCGCCGTCCACCACCGCGCAGAGGGCGTTTCCTTCACGTGAGTAGATGATGCGCTTCGGGAAGTCATGGGCAGGGTTTTCGAACATGACCCAGTTCTTTCGCGATTCGGTGAGGCGGAAGGGGGTCGGCGGGCGGCCGGAGGGTTGGGCGAAGTAGACGATGCCTTCCGAGGTCTCGGCGATACGCATGAACTCGTAGCTGGTGCGCTTGGGGCCGGCGTCGCGGTGCATGCCGAGCATGATTCCACCGCCGGGCGTCGTCCAGATCTCCTCGGTCTCGACGCCGTCGGCGGTTCCGCTCCAGTGGCCGGCCATCCACGCGAGCGCTTCGATCCTGGCCGGTTGCAGCGGCGTGGCAAGCAGGAGGAGGAACAGGAGGCTCTTCACAGGATGCTCTCTTACAAAACAATGGTATACCCGAGCGTCTTCAGGTCGGGCATGCGGTCGAGGTAGACGTGGCCGTCGGTGTGGTCGATCTCGTGCTGGAAGATGCGCGCGGTGAAGTCTTCGACTTCGAGCTCGAGCGGGTCGCCGTCGTGGTCGTAGCCGCGCAGCTTGATGCGCTTGTGGCGCGGCGTTTCCCCGCCGAGGAAGGGGACGCTGAGGCAGCCCTCCCAGTCGGTGATGGTGTCGGTGCCGATCGGTTCGTAGGTGGCGTTGAAGATCGCCCCGACACCGACCTGCTTCACGCCGCGGCGCTTGGCCACGCGCTCCTGCACTTCGAAGACGAAGATGCGCAGCGGCAGGTGGACCTGCGGTCCGGCCAGGCCGACGCCTTCGTATTCGTGCATGGTCTCGACCATGTCGTCGATGAGCTGCTTGAACTTGCCCGCCTTGATGTCCTTGACCTCCACGTCGGCAGCTTTCTCGCGGAGAACCGGATGGCCGAGGCGGGAGACTTTGAGGATTGCCATGAGGGGAAGTCTATCCAAGTGGGCGAAGACGCGGAACAACGAGAGATGAGCGATGAGAGATGAACGGGGCTCAGACCCCGTTCATCTCTCATCGCTCATCTCTCATCTCTCTCATGCGGATGGCGATCAACAGCGCGCCGATCATCAACACCGCGCCTCCGTAGAACGCACCCGCCGCTTTGGCGAGGTCGTAGAGGAAGCCCGCCAGGATGGGGCCGATGAAACGGGCCAGTGAGCCGACGGAGGTTGCGAGCCCCAGGAGGCTGCCTCGCTCGTTCTCGGGTGCGGCTTTCGAGACGAGGGCGGTCAGGGCCGGGTAGCAGAGTCCCTGTCCGACGGCGATGAAGAATCCGACGCCGTAGAGCACGGGGACGCGCCAGATGGAGGGGACGAGCAGGAAGCCGAGCGCAAACGACGCCGCGCCGATGACGATGACCCGTTTCTCGCCCAGTCTGCGGACGAGGCGTCCGATGAGTCCTCCCTGGATGGCGGCGACGATGGTCCCCATGAAGAGGAAGATGTAGGCCATGTCGAGCTGCCTGAAGTCGAAGCGGTCGCGCCCGTGGATGGTGACGCTCACTTCCATCCCGGCCACGGCCAGGAGGGTCAGGAAGAGGCACGCCATGAGTGAGGTGAGCAGCGGTGTGGCGGCGATCTCGCGCCACAGGCGCCGGTCGAACTGCGGCGGGATGCCGGAGCGCGGGACGAGTCCCGGCGGCTTCGATTCGGCGAGGACGCTCAGGCCGATGAGGAATGCGGTGAAGGAGAATCCCGCCGCGACGAGTCCCGGCAGGAGGTTTCCAGGCAAGCCGTGACGCGTGCCGATCGCGGAGAGGATCCCGCTCATCGGCGGCCCGAGGATGAAGCCGAGGCCGAAGGCGGCACCGATGATGCCCATCCCTTTCGCGCGATTTTCTTCGGAGGTGGAGTCGGCGATGTAGGCCTGCGCGGTCCCGATGTTGGCACCGCCGATCCCTGCGATGACGCGCGAGGCGAAGAGGAGGGTGAGGCTGCGGGTGAAGGCGAAGAGGAGGTAGCCGGTGGTGCTGGCGATGAGGCTGATGAGGAGGACGGGGCGCCGTCCGACGCGGTCGGAGAGTCGCCCCCACACGGGGGCGAAGAAGAATTGCATGATGGAGTAGATGCCTACGACGGCACCTACCGTGACTCCGCTCGCGCCGTATTCGCGGGCGTAGAAGGAGAGGAAGGGGATGACCATCCCGAATCCGATGAGGTCGATGAAGACGGTCAGGAAGAGGACAAGGAGGGAGGCGCGGCGCACTTGGCCGGAGTGTACACGAGGGACGACGGGGAGCCTCCGGCGGGCGGGCCCGGCCCGCGGCGTTGGTTGCCCAAGGCTGAACGCACGCTTCTCGCTCGAAGTGTGGTCCACGCGAAAACAAACGCCGCGGGCCGGGCCCGCCCGCCGGAGGCCTCCCGTCGTCTCCCGTACACTGTTCCCTGTGCGGGTTACGAAGCGGGAGTTGGAGATCCTGGCCTCCATCGCTGAGGCGTTGAACAGCGCGCCGGACGTCCAGCAGGCCCTGGATGCCACCCTCGCATTGATCACCGAACTCCTTGGCCTCGACACCGGGTGGGTATGGCTCCTCGATCCCGAGACCGGCCACGTCTACAGCGCTGCGGCGCGCAACCTCCCGCCGTATCTGCAGGAGCCGGTACGCATGACCGGGTCGACCTGCTGGTGCATCGAAGAATTCCGGGCCGGAGAGCTCCAACCGCGGAACGTCGACGTCATGGCCTGCAGCCGCTTGCGGCCCGCGCTCCAGCAGACCGAACAGACCCGCGACATCGCCCATCACGCCTCCGTCCCCCTCTTCTTCCAGGACAAGCCCCTCGGCATCCTCAACATCACCGCGCCCGCCATGCGCCGCCTCGACGCGCGGGAGCTGCGGCTGCTGTCCACCATCGGCTTCCAGCTCGGCACCGCCATCGAGCGTGCCCGCCTCGCCGACGCCTCGGCGGTCCTGGCTCGTGCCGACGAGCGGACGCGCCTTGCCCGCGAGATTCACGACAGTGTGGCCCAGAACCTGACCGCCATCGCCTTGCAGATCGAATCGGCGCTCGACTCCGTGGGCCGCGACCCGTCGCACGTCCGAGAGCGCCTGGGCGCGGCATTGAACGTCACCCGCAGCAGCCTCGACGAAGCCCGCCGCTCGGTGATGAATCTTCGCGCCGAGCCGCTCGCAGGCAAGCCGCTCGTGCAGGCGCTGGCGGTGCTGGTGCGCGAATTTACCTCCCGGTCCGGCATCCGCGTCTCGCTCGATACCAGCGACGCCTGCGCCCTCCCCCTCGACGCCGAGGCGGAGCTTTACCGGATCGCCGAACAGTCGCTGGCCAACGTGCGGCAGCACGCCCACGCCAAAGAAGTCGCGGTGACGCTGCGTTGCACGAAAAGCGCGGCGACGTTGACGATCGCGGATGACGGCGCCGGCTTCGACCCGCGCCGCATCGCGGACGACCGCCACGGCGTGCGCGGGATGCGCGAACGGGCACGGCTCGCCGGCGGCACGCTGCGGATCGCCTCGGCACCCGGCAAAGGAACGCGGGTGATCGTGAGAGTGCCGCGATGAAAATCGTGATCGTCGATGACCACCCGATCGTCCGCGAAGGACTCATCGCCGCGCTCGAACGGCGCGAGGGGCTGGAGATTGCCGGCGCGTTCGGATCGGCCGAGGAGGCGATTGCAGCGCTGGCACACACGAAACCGGATGTCGTGTTGCTCGACCTGGAGCTGCCGGGGATGAGCGGTGTCGACGCCGTCTCCCGCATCCGCGGTCAGGCCGAGGTCGTCGTCCTGACCGCCTACGCGAGCGACGAACAGATCGACGCCGCGTTGCGCGCCGGAGCCCGCGGCTACCTCCTCAAAGGATCGTCGATCGACGAGATCGACCACGCCATCCGCGCCGCCGCCCGCGGCGGCACCTGGCTCGACCCACGCATCGCCGCTCGCGTCGTCGCCCTCTCCACCACCCCGCGCCTCAGCCCCCGCGAACGCGAAGTCCTCCGGCTGGTCGCCGCCGGCCGCACCAACAAAGAAATCGCCACCGAGCTGCACATCGCCGAACGGACCGTGAAGTTCCACGTGACCTCGCTCTTCGACAAGCTCGGGGCCGAGAACCGGGCGCAGGCGGTGGCGGTGGCCTCGGAGAGAGGGTTGGTTTAGCCCCTTGCTGCCGCAGGCAGCAAAAGATCTGTAGGCCCGGCCTTTAGGCCGGGTACAACCGGGACCCTCCAGGTAAGTCCGCGTAGCGGGCGACAGAAAAGACCGTCCGCACGTTCTAGTCTGTCGCCCGCTACGCGGACTCGCACATTCATCCACGCTTTTACCCGGCCTGAAGGCCGGGCCTACAGATCTTTTGCTGCCTACGGCAGCAGAAGGCTCAGGCGCGGATTCACAAGCAACCAGCAACCAACACGTCACCCGCGCAGCATCTTGAACGCCTGCGTCCAGTCACCCGTGTTCAGCGCCGAGAGCACCCAGACCATGCACATCGCCTCGAGGTAGCGGGAAGACTCGATACCGCCCGTGTCGATGACACCCCAGCCGAAGTCGTTGAGGATCTGGCCCATCTGCTTCTTGGCTTCGACGTCGTTGCCGGCGATGAACATGTCGGGCGGGCCGCCGGGGAGGTCGGGGCGGAACATCAGGGGGCTGCCGACGGTGTTGAAGGCCTTGACCACGCGGGCGTCGGGCAGGAGTCGCTGCACGGCCTCGCCGCCGGAGCCGGTGCCGCTGAGGGTCAGCTTCGGCGGCATGCCCGCGCTGAAGTCGAGCGGGTTCGTGGTGTCGATGACGAGCTTGCCACGGAAGTGATCCGGGCCGGCGCTGCGAAGGACACTCTCGTTCGCGACGCCGAGGGTCGCGAGGACGAGGACGTCGCCGAAATCCGCGGCGTCCGTGAACGTGCCGGCCGAGGCCCGCGGGCCGGCGCCTTCGGCCCACGCGAGCGCCTTTTCGTTTGTCGCGGTGCGTGCACCCATCATCACCTCGTGGCCGAGGGCGAGGAAAGCGTTCGCCAGCGCATGTCCGACGACGCCGGTGCCGAGGACGCCGATCTTCAGCATCCCCGTCCTCTCGAGGGCGGCGGCCGCACGCGCGTCCCGTTGCTCGCGCTCCGCGCCGTCGGGGATCAGCTCCCGGTCGAGCCAGCGGTCGGCGAATGCGAGGATCTCGAGGTAGACCGGTTTGGCGATCGCCGCCGCGGCTTCCTCGACCGCTGCCGCGTCGAGGGGCTCGGCCGACGTGATGGTCTCGCGGAGTGAGGCGATGCGTTCGCGCAGCACCTCGACGTTACCGTTCTGCACGATCTCCGGCGGAAGGGCGGCCAGCCCGGCGTCGACAGTCGCGGCGGCCCGCTCCGCCATCGCCACGGCCTCGCGCCAGTGGGACGACAGCAAGGCCCTCCCCTCGTCGTCGCGGAGCGGGACGTCGCGGAGGTTCGCCACGTGCCAGATGATCTTGCGCCACTCGTCGGCGGCATCGGCGAGGCGGCGCGCCTCCGCGCCCATCGACTGCGGCCACGACGGGAATCCGAGCAGGTGCCACACCTCCTCGTCGACCGGCCGCCGGGCGAGTTTCCAGGCATGCCGGGAGAGCTCTTCGCCCGGCTGCGGAAGGTCGGTGATCACGAGCGTCCAGGCCTTGCGGTCGACCGACTTCCCGCGCACGAGCGGCACCAGGTGCACGAGCTCCCACCAGAGGTCGAGGGCGTAGCGGTCGAGCGCGTTGAGATCCGGGGGAGGAAGGAGGGCCTCTGTGGCGTACACGAACGCCTCGGTGAAACGATCGAAGACTTCCCCGACGTGCGGCACGTCGATGGTCACCCAGAGCCCGGGTCCCGGCTCTTCCCGCCTGCGGCTGGCGACGATCTCCGACTTCGCCTGCACCGCGCGGAGCTTCCGGCGCAAGGCGCGGCGGCGATCGTCGAGCCGGGTCTCCACCGCCGACACGGAATCGTGCGCGGCATTGGCGATCCTCCGGCGCGGATGGAATGCGAAGTCGTAGAAGACCGCCCAGAAGGTCCACAGCGCCGCATGCTCGCGGCGCTCCAGCCCTGCCAGCCCCGGTACCTGCAGGCCGAAGCGCGCCCGGAACTCGGTCTGCATGTCGACGAGATGGACGAGCGTGTCGGCGAGGTGCAGCGTCGCCTTCGCCGGCTCGATCGGCTGGCTCTCCGCGATCCGCTCCCGATCCTCCACGTCGACGCGGCCGAGGAACGGCTGGACGATGAACATCCGCCAGGAGGTCGCCATGAAGTCGCCGAAGGCCTTTGCGTAATTGTCGAACGCGACGGTGTACGCGGCATGCGCGTGCGGGATGGCTGCGTTCCAGGTGCGCGCCGGCCCCTCGGTCTCGACACCCCATTCGTCCAACCCGGCCCGCGGGAACGGGGGAATGTCGCGGAGAGCGCCGGCCAGCGCGTCCCATTCGACCCTGTCGACATCCCCGAGCACCGCCACCGCTTTCTCGCGCCGGAAATAGAGCGTCAGCGCCTGGGTCACCCGGGCCGCGAGCTGCGCGATCCACTCGCGGATCTCCACGACCTCCTCGACGTACCCGGCCCACCGCTCGCCGCGGCGCTCGAGGCTGGCGAACCGTTCGAACAGCAGGTGCACGCGCCAGAGCCACGGCACCGGAGAATCGGTGACCGGCAGATCGCGCTTCTCCTCGAGGATGACACCGCCGTAGCTGCACGAGCCGAACGCCTTCACGGCCGGAAACAGCCGGCGCAGGAGGTCGAAGCGGCGGGCCATCTCGGCTTCGACGCGCTCGAAATTGGGCTCCGGTTCGTACGGCAAGACCCAGTGCGCCGTCAGACCGTCCGCCGTCCGGTCGATCGCGACGGTCGTGGTCTCGCGCCGGAAGCGCGCGATCGCCTCGGAGCGCACTCCGTCGAACGCGCCGTCATCCACGAACGAAGCGGCGAACACGACGTCCGTCAACAGCGGGAGCGGGATCGAGGGATCGAGCGCGGCCGCCGCAAGAAACTCGCGGTCGAAAGGAATGCTCCACTCCCCCGTCCAGAACAGCACTTCCGCCGCGGCCCGCCACTCGGCCTCCCCCTCCGGGATCGCCCAGGCTCCCGGCTGCGCGGCGAGCCAGAGGCGCGCCTCCGCGAATACCTCCCCGCTCGACGGACGCCGCTCCTTCAGTCCGGCGTACCACTCTTGAAGCTCGGGAAGGTGCGACAGTTCCTCCTCGAACGCGAGGAGCAACGGCGCGTAACGCGTGACCCCGGCGGGGTCGAGCACCATCCAGGTCCGGGTCCCGCCGGGCATGGTCGTCCGCACTTCGTCGATGAGGCCGGCCTGCTCGACGGTGTAGCGCTTCACGCCGAGCCACAGCAACGCGCGCAGCACGCCCGCCGCACCGGTGAACCGGAACGTCTGCAGGGTATGCACGGCGGCGACGGCCTCGGCGATCCCGGCAGCGTCGCCGGTGGAGAAGGTGTGCAGGAGCAAGGCTTCGAGGTCTTCCTCGGCGATCGATCCCAGTTCCGCGGCGGCGGTGGCCGTCCCCGTCCCGGCCGCCTCCTCTTCGTCCAGCGAGAGCGGTACGTCCGCCGCCATCAGCATCGCACCGCTGTTGCGGGCGCGCGCCCACTCCTGCTCGCCGGCGGTGACGAGCAGGCGCATCCCGCGGATGACGCGCAGTTCCCCGGCCAAGGCCGTCCAGGACAGATCGCGCGGCGCGATGTCCAGCCAGAACAGGATGGGGACGCCCACCGCATGTGCGTGCACGCCGAGGAACCTGGCGGCGCGCAGAACGGAAGCGGCGTCGTGCGGCGCGCGCACCTCGAACCGCCACGCCGACGGCATGCGCGTGAGCAGGTACCGTGAGGCCAGCGCGGACTTTCCCCGGGCCGGCGCGCCGTGCACCACCACGACGTTTCGCTGCTCGAACGCGGCATCGACGTCGTCGAGCTCCTGCCCGGCGTCCGCAGCGGCCCCGACCTCGGTCCCGCCGGCCGGTACGACCGTGGCGAGCCACTCCGGATTCGCCGCCAGCTCCGCTTCAAACTCCCCGGCCGCCGCCAGCCGGTCGCGCACATCGCGGGCGGTGATGCGCCGCCGCCGTTCCATGGCCCGATGCATCCAGCCGCTGAGGTAAAGGAACGCGGCCTCGGGATCGAGGCCGGCGGCCGTCTCCTGCAGCCACGCGTGAACCTCGCTCGCCATCGCGTCGTCGTCCAGCGCAGAGTCGACGGCGAAGAGCCGGATGAACGCGTCGATCTGCTTCCGCGAGAACCCGAAGCCCTCCAGTACCACCCGCGCCGCGCCGTCGAGTCCTCCCTTGCGCACGCCGCTCATCGCCCGCAGCGTCCGTCCGACCGGGCCGAAGCACGCGACCCGCTGCACCATCGCCGGCTGCTCGCGCAGGCGCCGGTGTGCCCGTTCGAAGAAGGAATCGCCGCCGGAGTCGAGATCGGAATGGGCCAGCGGAGTGCCCCGCTGCAACTTCACCCGAACCACCTCGACGGGACGCCCGGAAGGATCGAAGATCTCGAGGTCCTGCGATCCGTCGAGTTGCACCTCGAACCCGGCGATGCCCGGGTCGGTGACGAGCCGGTGCAGCGTATAGAGATGCTGCAGCCGGAAAGGGCGCAGGGCCGCGGCGGCGCCGGGAAACGACATTCGTGCAGGATACCGTGGCCTGCAGGAAGGCACCGCCTCCTGCCTTTTCGTACAGGTCCTGTCCTGTCCCGACGCACGATGTGCGGCGGCGCGTCCGGCCCCACCTTGGAGGCATGAACAAACAGGTCGCACTCATCACAGGCGCGTCGCAGGGACTGGGGCTGGAAGTGGCCCGGATCATGGCGTCGCGCGGTTTTTCTCTCGTTCTGAATGCCCGGCGGGCGGCGATGCTCGAAGAAGCGGCGGCGGAGCTGTCGCGGATCACGGAAGTGGAGACGGTCGCCGGCGACGTGTCGGAGATCGCGGAGCAGCTCGCCGAGCGGGCGCTCTTCCGTTTCGGGCGCGTCGACGTGCTGGTCAATAACGCGTCCACCATCGGGCCGTCGCCGATGCCGCGACTGGATGTGTATCCGTGGGAAGAACTGCTGCAGGTCTTCCGGGTGAATGTCGTCGCGCCGCTTCACCTGACCCAGCTTCTGCTCCCGCAGATGAAGATGCGCGGGTCGGGTGTCATCCTCAACATCTCCTCCGACGCCGGCGTGAATGCCTATCCGGGCTGGGGCGGCTACGGGGCGAGCAAGGCCGCGCTGGCGCATGCCTCGCGGACGCTGGCGGCCGAGCTGGAAGGGACCGGCATTCGCGTCGTCTCCGTCGATCCGGGCGACATGGACACCGAGATGCACCGCCTCGCCGAGCCGGGCGTCGATCTCTCCCACCTCCCCCACCCGAGCGCCGTCGCGCCGGGCATTGTCGACAGAATGGTCGAGAGGATGGTGGCGGCATGACCCCCGGCATGACCAACATCGAGTTCGAGCTGCCGCCGGAACTGGAAGCGCGCGTTCCGGCGGAGCTGCGCGGCGATGGCCGCGACGACGTCCGCCTCCTGGTGACACGCAACCGCGGCGAGGAGATCGTGCACGCGCACTTTCGGCAGTTGCCGTCGTTCCTCGCACCAGGCGACCTGGTGGTGCTGAACACCACCGCCACCCTCCCCTCCGCGCTCACGGCCATTCGCGAGGACGGCGATGCCATCGCGCTTCATGTCTCCACACCCCTCCCGGGCGATCTGGTCGTCGTGGAGCCGCGCAAGGTCGCGGTCCACGAAGGCGAGAGGCTGACCCTTCCGGGCGAGGCGGGCGTCACGCTGCTCACGCCGTATCGCGACTCGCAGCGGTTATGGGTGGCGCGGTTTCATGGCGTGGCCTCGCTGCGCGAATACCTGATGCGCTTCGGCCGCCCGATCCGCTACTCCTACGTCGACGGCGACTATTCGATCGACCGCTACCAGACCGTTTACGCCAGCGAGGCCGGCTCGGCGGAGATGCCCTCCGCCGGCCGGCCGTTCACGCGGCAGTTGCTGGCCTGCCTCCGCCGGAGCGGCGTCCGCCTGGCAAAGCTCGTCCTCCACGCCGGCGTGGCGTCACTCGAACATCACGAGCGACCCTACGACGAGTGGTTCGAAGTCCCGGCGCGCACGGCCGAGGAAGTACGGAAGGCGAAGGCGCGCGGGAACCGCGTGGTCGCCGTCGGGACGACGGTCGTCCGCGCGCTGGAGAGCTCCGTCGACCGCAACGGCGAAGTGATCGCCTCGCGCGGCTGGACGGATCTCGTGATCACGCCGGAGCGTGGCGTACGGGTGGTCGATGCGCTGCTGACCGGCTTTCACGAGCCGAAGGCCACACACCTGGCCATGCTGGAAGCGATCGCCGGACGGACGCACGTGGAAAAGGCGTACGACGAAGCGTTACGCGGTGGGTACTTGTGGCATGAGTTCGGGGATCTGCATTTGATTCTGTGATCACCTCACTACATGCCACTCGGACTGCCGCCCCGCCAGGTACCAGACCTTCTTCCCGTCGAACAACGCGGACTGTTCCAGCTTGATCTGCACGAGCTGTCCGTCCCACTCAGGCACCGCCACCTTCACGTTTCCTTCGATGGCGTAGGCGGTGTTGGGGTGGAGTTTCCAGTCGCCCTGGATCGGGGTCGGGCCCTGGTTGTCCCACATGCCGATGGTGGGACCGGAGGCGTGGCCGAAGTAGCCGAGGGGGTGGGTGTAGGTGGTGGAGTGGATGCTTTCCTTCTCCGAGGCGGTGCGGGTGGCGGCGAGGATCTCGTTGCCGGTGCGGCCGGTGACGAAGTTGCCGGTGAGCATGTCCTGCCAGCGGTTGCCGGTGGCGAGGGCGCGCTTCAGCCCCTCGGGGACGCCCGTCTCGCCGAGGCGGAGGACGTAGCCCATCTCCTGCGTGTCGGTGTTCATGCGCAGGTAGGTGATGCCCACGTCTGTGTGCAGCACGTCGCCGCGCTGGATGATCCCTTCTTCGCCGCAGAATGGCGCCGCGGCTTCGCACTTCACGCCGGGGCGCTGGTAGTTGACGTCGGGCATGAACCAGATCGGCAGGCCGAGGTCGGCGTAGCGCTGGCGGATATACCAGGCCACGTCGTCCGTGGTGGTGATGCCGGGAGTGATCACTTCGGAGGAGAACGCCTCCTCGATCACCCGGCGGGCGATGGCCACGGTCTGCGGATACGACTGCAGTTCGAGCGCGGTGCGCGTCTCCAGCCAGCGGATGACGAGGTTCTCGGCGCTGACGACCCGGGAGTGCAGCGGCGCGTCGAGGACGGCCATCAGCCGCTCGTGCATGCCGTGCGTGAGGCCGTCGGCGAAGGCCCAGTCGCGGCTGACGTCGATGCCGATCTTCTTCGGATTGCGCTCGCGGATGATCTCGCCGAGGCGCTTCCACTGCGCGTCGAGGTTGCCGCCTTCCCAGGCCGCCTCGTAGTAGCCGGGGAACGGATAGCGGTTGACGGTCAGGCGCTCGACGCCCTTCTCCGCGCCGCGGTCGAAGAACACCAGCATCGAGGTCCGGCGCGCGGCGAACACCGGGTCGGGGACGAGCGTCAGGTAGACCGGGTCTTCCGCGTACTCGCGGTTGATCACGACCCACATGTCGATGCCGGTCTCGCGCATGAGCGACGGCAGGAGGTTGTCGAGACGGTCTTTCAGCGCGGCATTCACCGCGGCGGGCCGTGCACGCTCCGGCAGGACGGCCGGCATGCTGGTGATGACGCGTCCCTGGTCCTGGGCCAGGACCGTAGACGCGAACGCGAAGACAAGGATCAGTCTTTTCATTTCTTCTGCGCCTTCTTCCAGGCCGCCAGCACCTCGGCTTCGCGCTCCGGCGTGAGGCCGGCGCGGAGCTTCGCTTTGCGGTCGGCCGGACGGGCCTCGTGCCAGGCGAGTGTCGCCTGGGCGGTGTCGGCGAGCGACCGGAAGGTCAGCCCGGCGGCCAGCGCCTTTTTGATGCTGCGCGAACCGAAGCCTCCGTACTCCCCTGCAGGCGGGATCCAGACCGGCATGTCGCTCCAGGCGTTGACCTTCTGTGCTTCGAGGAACTCGGCCGGAACCCAGGTGAACTGCGCGCCGGCGGTGGTGACGCCCTTGATGCCGTAGAGCATCTCGGCCATGGTCAGTGGGTGCTCGGGGCCGACGGCGTTGAACGTGCCGAAGGCCTTCTGCTCGATGAGGCGAATCGTCCATTCGCCGAGGTCGCGGGCGTCGATGAACTGCACCGGGTCGTTCGGATTGCCCGGCGCGAGCACTTCACCGCCGCGGTTGATGCGCACCGGCCAGTAGCTGAAGCGGTCGCTGTTGTCGCCGGCGCCGACGATCAAGCCGGGACGGACGATGGTGGCGCGGCCGGGGAACGCCTTCTCCGCTTCCTTCTCCGCGAGCGCTTTCAGGCCGCCGTAGGTCTCGCCCGTCACCTGCTCGACGGTCGGGTCTTCCAGCGTCTGCGTCGCACCGGTTTCGTCGGCGCCCGGCTTGGAGTTGTCGGCGTAGACGGAGAGGGTGGAGATGAAGAGGTACTGGCCGGCGGAGTCTTTCAGGAGCGTGGCCGCGTCGCGCACCCAGCGCGGGAGCGTCGACGGGTTGTCGATGACGGCATCCCACTCTTTCCCTTTGAGCGCGTCGAGCTTCCCGTTGCGATCACCTTCGAGCTGCTCGACGCCGGCCGGAACGGTGCCGGGATTCGTCTTGCCGCGGTTGAAGACCGAGACCTTGTGGCCGCGCGCGACGGCGTACCGGACCTGATTCGGACCGATGAAACCGGTGCCGCCGAGGATCAGGATGCGGAGCGGCCTGGCGGCAGGAACGACGGCAGCGGGACCGGCGACGGCGACAGCGGCAACACCGGCCGAGGTAGTGGCGAGAAAGGTGCGACGGCTCATGTCGGACATGGGGCGGGATGATAGCCGGAGCCTCCCGCCGCCGGTTTACGAAACTGGTACAGTGCGGGCCCGATGCGGCTGATTCTCTTCGACATCGACGGCACCCTCCTGACCGACCGCGGCGCCTCGCGCGAGGCGTTCGGCGGCGCGCTGAAGGCAGTGTACGGCTATGACGGCGACCTGGCGCGCTACGACTTCTCCGGCCGCACCGATCCGCAGATCGCGCACATGGTGCTGCGCGACGCCGGCTACGCCGCCGAGGCGATCGACACGGAGATGCCGCGCCTCTGGGAGCTCTACCTCGGCGCGCTCGAGCGCAATGCCACACCCGGCCGCGTGAAGGTCATGCCCGGCATTCCCGAGCTCGTCGGCGCACTGGAGCAGCGCGACGACGTCGTGCTGGCGCTCCTGACCGGCAACATCGAGCCCGGCGCGCGGCTCAAGCTCGGAGGCGGCAATCTGAACGAGTACTTTCCCTTCGGCGCCTTCGGCAGCGACTCCGCCGACCGCACCCAGCTCCCTCCGATCGCCGTTCGCCGTGCCTCCGAACGTCTGGATATGCACTTCTCGGGGAGCGACGTGGTGATCATCGGTGACTCGATCTACGACGTCCGCTGCGGCGTGCCGTACAACGCGACGACGATCGCGGTCGCCTCGGGGAAGACCCCCGCGGAAACACTGCGCGCCGAGAACCCCACGCATTTCTTCGAGAACGTCGAGGATCTGGATACGGTTCTGCAGGCGATCCTGGGGTGAGGAAAAGGCAGAAAGCAGAAGGCTGAAGGCAGAAGGAAAAAGCAGAAGCGCCGTTACCGGCTCATCCTTCTGCCCTCTGCCTTCTGCCTTCTGCCTTTCTAGAACTTCGAAGGAACGCTCACGCGGCCGGTCACACGCTCGTGATCGATCCCGCCGCTCGACTTGCGGTTGACGATGAAGTTGCCGCCGATGTCGGCGACGGCTACGCCGCCCGAGCCGTCGTCGTCGATGGTGAGGTCGCGGCGGATGTTCTTGACGACGATGGAGCCGGAGCCGTCTTCACGGACGAGGACCGAGCCTTCGATCTTCGCGACGAGGATCGCCCCAGAGCCGTCTTCGAGCTCGACGTTGCCACTGACGTTCTTGACCGAGATCTCGCCGGAGCCGTCTTCGATCTCGACGTTGCCCGAGACGGTGTCGACGTCGATGGCGCCGGAGCCGTCGCTGATCGACAGCGGGCCGCGGATGTTGCGCACCTGGATCTCGCCGGAGCCGTCGTCGATCTCGGTCGCGCCGGTGTTGGTCACGCGCAGCATGCCGCTGCCGTCCTCGATGTCGACCGGGAGGCCGGCCGGGAGGGTGACGGCGAAGTCGAGCCGGGCGGAGAAGAAGCCGAAGATGACGGTCTTTTCGGGGATGTCGGCGGTGATGTGCAGCTCCGACCCCGACTTCCGGAGGGTGAGGGTCATCCGGTTGAGGAAGTCGTCCTCGGAGGTGCACGCGGTGCCGCTGACGGCGATCTGCGATGCGCCGGCGGTGCCGTCGACTTTCAGGAAGCCCGACTCGCCGTGGATGACGACTTTGGTGATCCCGGCAGCCGGAGTGGACGCGTTTCGCGGCGCGGTGTACTTGCAATCGTGCTCGTCGTCGAAGATGCCGCCGGCAAAGAGCGGGGTCGCCAGAAGTGCTGTTACCGCCGTGATCGCTGCGAGTCTCATCGGAGTCCCTCCATCAGAGGAGGTGTACGGAACCGGACAGCAGTTGTTTCAGAAGTGAACAGTCGGGGGTGTTCGTCCCTATCTGTCCGATCGGCCGCTGTTCTACCCGGCGTGTCCCCTGCCCCATCGACGGATGATCCGGTCGCGCCCTTCCTGACTCGCCACCCAGACCAGCCAGTCACACGGGGTAGAGAAACGTCGAAAGACTCCTGAACGCGACTATCGTTTTCCTCGTGAGAGACGCGCGCAAGGAAAAAAGCGCCCGTCTGCGGCGAGCGCTGGAGCGCTTCCGCGGAGGGCGGTTCGAGACGGACGGAGGCGGCGGTGCGGGGGGGATGATGTTCTTCCGCAACCGGGCCGGCGCCCTCTTCTACATCGGAGGGTTCAACCCGGCCGAGGCAAAGCAGATCGCGGAGGCCTTGAATCTCGTGCTCGAGCTGCTGGAACCGGCCGGGTGAGGCGTTGTCCGTTGTCGGTTGTCAGTCGAGGGCACCTTTTCGCCCGAACTTGCGGGCGGCGATTTTGCACAAAGGTCATGCAGGAGAGGCTGCGACATGACGCCACCGCCAGACCTTGTGGAGTGCTCGAACTGCGAAGGTCTCTTCGCGGCTGCGTCGACCGATGAGGTCTTCTACCACGCCACCTGCCGCTGCCGCCGCGAAGCCACGCCACGCTTTTCCAACCGCGATGCGTGCAGCGTAGAGTTTCCATCCGCGCGTCCGGACTGACAATCCGCGTCACTCCGGCCTCCCACTTTCCGTCGCGGCACACCGGAGACCTGCTCGCCCGTTCATCATCCCGATCGAACGAAACAACCTGATTCGCCCCTGAACTCGCCATCCTTGGCGTTGTTATTGTAATGACGTCGAGTGCGCGTGGGGCTGCAGTCCTGCCGCGCGATCCGCCTCGCTTCGGATCCTCAATCAACCACGTCACACCGGAGATCAGGGAGATCCATATGCTTCGTCACCTCACCACCGCCGCCCTCGCCGCGGCAATCCTGCTCACCCCCTCCATCCTCGCCGACGACTTCCACCCCATCCCGAACTCCACCAAATACCGCGACAGCGCACCGGCAGCGAAAGGGAGCGCCGGAGCGACGACCGTGACGGTGCAGGCCCTCCTGAATCGCGACCTCACGACCGACGTCGAAATCGCCGCCGAGGGCGGCAGCATCGAGAATGTGAAACTGACGGCCGGCGGCACGACCACCAACTACAACCACGAAAACGGCGTCTTCTCCATCAGCGGCCTGACCGGGCTGCTCCGCGGCGACACGGTGGAGATCAAGGCCCATATCACGGGCGCCAGTCCGGGAACGGACATCATCCGCGTGACCGACACGGTCAAGATGCGGCCGAACCTCACCTTCGTCGCCGTCGGCGGGCAGCGGCATGCGCTCGCGGGGATGCCGGTCAACGTTCATGCGGTCGTCCAGGAAATGAACGGAGACCTCGGCGCCCGCTGCAACTGCGTCCTCTACGACGGCACTACCGAGATCGACCGGGCCGATGGCATCTGGGTCGACGCCAACAGCAGCGTCACCTGCGCATTCGCACCGGTGCTCGAGACGCCGGGTGAGAAGGACTTCTGGTTCCGGATCGAGAACGTCGTCCCCGGCGACTACGACCTCACCGACAACCAGGTTCACCTGTCCGTCACGATCCACAGCCCCGAGGAAGAGTTCGAGCAATGGACGGCGGAAGCCAACGACGAAACGTACGAGTCGTACTACCGCGCACGGATGAGCGAGCTCGAATCCGAGCAGCGGAGATCCGGCTGGCGCACCAGCGCCTCCTTCACCGCGACACAGCGGGAATTGATCCCGGGCACCAACGCGACCATTTCGTACCGGCTGGCGACGGACGGCAATACGCTGATCGAGTTCAACGACGTTCCGCTCACCGGCTGGACGCATCAGATCGGCCGCCCGTGCGGAAGGGCAACCGTCGGCGCCACCCGCGCCTCGCTCTGCTCGTTCATCCGTCCGGTCGGCGCAACCATCACCACCATCACGGTCGGCACCAGCTCCGGCGACGTTACGTACTACTCGATCCAGTGGGTCCGGACGTACGACCCCGAGACCGGCACCTATGATTACTACACGCTCAACGAGAGTTCCGGACAGGAGACGGAAGGGATCCAGCAGCGCTTCGGATCGACGGTGGACATGACGGTCAACGTCCGGAGCGGAGACCGTTCGCTCTTCGCGCAGCCGTTCCTGAACCTGGTCGGCTACGAAACCCACATCGGCTGGAACACCTGCACGACCCCGGAGACCTCGTACTGCGAGATCTGGCGCTACGACGCGACGGGGAAGAAAGGGACGGAAACGGGCGGGATCACTCACTGAGCGGCCCGTCACAAGTCCATTGCAAGGAGTAACAGCGGTGCAACCTCTTTTGCGCCTGCCCGTGCGATCATCGGCGGGCATGCGCAAACTCACTCTGCTCTCCCTCTCCCTCCTCCTCACCGCCGCCATCGTCGCCGATGAGCCGGCCAAGAAGCCGCTCAGCCCGGCCACGAAGACCGAAGCCACCGTCGGCGGCAAGCACATCACCATTGATTACAGCGCCCCCTCGAAGCGCGACCGCGTCATCATGGGCGGCCTCGTCCCGTACGGGAAGGTCTGGCGCACCGGCGCGAACCAGGCCACGACCCTCAAGACCGACACCGATCTGATGATCGGCAGCATCCACGTCCCGGCCGGCACCTACACCCTCTTCACCATCCCGAACGAGAAAGAGTGGACGCTGATCGTCAACAAGCAGAGCGGCCTCTGGGGCACGAACAGCTACGACGAGAAGCAGAACCTCGGCCAGACGAAGATGACCGTCAGCGCGCCCAAAAAGCCGGTCGAGACCTTCTGCATCGTCCTCCCCTCCAGCAAGGAGCAGAAGAGCACGCTGAGCATGATGTGGGAGAACACCCAGGCGTCGGTGCCGGTGATCGTCCACTGATGCGGTCCGGCAGGATCGCCGCGATTCTCGCGTTTGCCATCGCGGCGCCGCTTCTCGCTCAGGAGAGCGCGAAGCCGGCGCCGCCGATGACGTTCGAGGAGTACGACCCGAAGTCGATGCTCGTCGTCCCGGAGCATCCCCGCACCCGGGCGAAGTTCCCCTTCATCGACGTCCACAACCACCAGCGCCGCGACATGCCGGCGGCGGACGTCGCGAAGCTGGTCGCCGACATGGACCGGATCGGCCTGGCCGTCATGGTCAACCTCAGCGGCGGCAGCGGCACCAACCTGAATCAGGGGCTGGCAACGCTCAAGGGGGCATACCCAAAGCGCTTCGTCGCGTTCGCAAACGTCGACCTCCGCCGCATCGACGAGCCCGATTTCGGCGTCGCCGCGGCACGGCAGCTCGAAGAGGACGTGAAGAACGGCGCCGTCGGGCTGAAGATCTTCAAGAACCTCGGCATGTCGCTCACCGACAAGACAGGCAAGCGCGTGCCGACCGACGACCCGCGCCTCGACCCGATCTGGAAGAAGGCGGGAGAGCTCGGGATCCCGGTGCTGATCCATACCGGCGAGCCGGCGGCGTTCTGGCTGCCGGTCGACAAGAACAACGAGCGCTGGCTCGAGCTGACCCAGTTCCCCGAGCGCCGCCGCGGCGACGCGTCGAAGTTCGTCTCGTTCGAGCAGACCATGGGCGAACAGCACAATCTCTTCCGCAAGCATCCGAAGACGAAGTTCATCAACGCCCACCTCGGCTGGCTCGGCCACGACCTGGGCCGTCTCGGCAAGCTCCTCGACGAGCTGCCGAACGTCTACACCGAGCTCGGCGCGGTGCTGTACGAGCTGGGACGCCAGCCGCGCGCCGCGCGGGCGTTCCTCATCAAGTATCAGGACCGGGTGCTGATGGGGAAAGACATCTGGAACGCCGACGAATACGCGGCCTACTTCCGGGTCCTGGAGACCGAGGACGAATACTTCGACTACTACCGGAAGCGCCACGCCTTCTGGAAGATGTACGGTCTCGGCCTGCCGGACGAGGTGCTGAAGAAGATCTATTACAAGAACGCCCTGCGTGTGATCCCGGGCATCGATGGGTCGGCGTTCCCGGACTGAGAATTGGTTGTCGGTTGTCAGTTGTCGGTTGTCGGCCATCCCTCGGCTTCGGGTGTTATCGGCGCGAGTGCCGCCCAGGCGAGGAATGGCAGACAACTGACAACGGACAACCGATAACCCAACCCCTTGGCCCGACTTGTGCTAAAAGCCCGCTGAATACGTTTGTCTACAGACGTGAAGGCGGGGTGATACGGCAGCACACCATCGTTTTGACGCTAGCCCGATCTCACTACACAGAAACAATTTGCAAGGAGAAACACCAACATGAAGAAGTTCCTCACCTATGTTTTCGCTGCCCTCCTCGTGGTGGGCCTCGTCGCCTGCAAGGGCGCCGAGCAGGAGTCGACCGAGACCGTCGTGACCGATACGGTCGCCACCGACACGGCCGTCATCCAGACCGAGACCACCCAGACCACGACCATCTCGGCCGAGACCGACACGTCGGCCACGACCTCGACGATGGGCAGCACCGACGGCTCGATGACCGACACCGCCGCCACCGGCACGTCGTCCACGACCACGACCTAGTCTTTTCTCTCGGGGCGGGCGAAAGCCCGCCCCGAAGTTTTCCTCACGCATCGGCAACAGGATCGCACGATCCGGGGCGTTAGAATGCGCGCCCATGCTGAGACGCGTGGCCGTACTTCTCTTCCTCACCGCTTCCCTCTCCCTCCACGCCCAGGTCGATCCCCAGCTCCTGGCGGGCATGAAGGCCCGTTCCATCGGTCCTGCGGCCATGAGCGGGCGCGTGGCTTCGATCGACGCGGTGGAGTCGAATCCCGACATCGTTTACGTCGGCGCCGCGACGGGGGGCGTCTGGAAGTCGACGGACGGGGCGCTGAGCTTCACCCCGATCTTCGACGACCAGCCGGTGGCGGCGATCGGCGCAGTGGCGATCTTCCAGCCCAGCCCCGACATTGTCTGGGCCGGGACCGGCGAGGGCAACCCGCGCAACTCCATGTCCGTCGGCAACGGGATCTACAAAACAGCCGACGGCGGCCGGACCTGGCAGCACCTCGGTCTCGACAAGAGCGAGCGCATTCACCGCATCGTCCTCCATCCGCGCGACCCGAACGTCGCCTGGGTCGCGGCGATGGGACAGGCCTGGGGGCAGAATCCGGAGCGCGGCGTCTTCAAGACCACCGACGGCGGGCGTACCTGGAACAAGGTCCTCTACGTCAACGAGAAAACGGGTGCGGCTGACCTGGTCATCGACCCGACCAACCCGAACAAACTCTTCGCAGCCATGTGGGAGTACCGCCGCTGGCCATGGTTCTTCAACTCCGGCGGACCCGGCTCCGGCCTCTACGTCTCCCATGACGGCGGCGCGAACTGGCGCCGGTACACCGAGGAAGACGGGATGCCGAAAGGGCAGCTCGGACGCATCGGCCTCGCCATCGCCCGCTCCAACCCGAGTGTCGTCTACGCGCTCGTGGAGGCTGAGAGGAACGTGCTGCTCCGCTCGGATGACGGCGGCCGGAAGTGGGCGGTGGTCAACAGCGACTCCAACATCGGCAACCGCCCGTTCTACTACTCCGACATCCGCGTCGACCCCGCCGACCCGAACCGCGTCTACAACATCTTCTCGCTGATCTCGCTGTCGACGGACGGCGGGCGCACGTTCAAGACCCTGGTGCCGTTCGCGAAGGTCCATCCCGACTATCACGCCATGTGGATCGACCCGAACGACCCGACACGCATCTACGCCGGCAACGACGGCGGCGTGGCGGAGAGCAAGGACCGCGGCGCGAGCTGGCGTTTCGTGGCCACTCTCCCCCTCGGCCAGTACTACCACATCGCCGTCGACAACGAGGTCCCGTACAACGTCTACGGCGGTATGCAGGACAACGGCTCGTGGAAAGGGCCGAACACCACCTGGGAGACGGGCGGCATCCGCAACTGGGACTGGCAGGAAGTCGGCTTCGGCGACGGCTTCGGCACCGTCCCGATCCCCGACGACCCGATGGTCGGCTACGCGATGAGTCAGGAGGGGTACATCATCCGATGGAACCTCCGCACCGGCGAGCGGCAGGACATCCGCCCCTCCCCCAAGGCCGCTCCGTCGGCCGCGCCGTTGATCGCGGGCGAGCTGCGCTTCAACTGGAACGCCGCCATCGCGCTCGACCCGTTCGACTCGAACGGCGTCTACTTCGGCAGCCAGTTCGTGCACAAGTCGTCGAACCGCGGCGACTCCTGGACCGCCATCAGCCCGGACCTCACCACCAACCGGAAGGAATGGCAGAACGCCGACAAGAGCGGCGGGTTGACTCCCGACGTCACCAGCGCGGAGAACTTCACCACCATCATCGCCCTCGCCCCGAGCCCGCTCGAGCGCGACGTGGTCTGGGCCGGCACAGACGACGGACGCGTGCACGTCACGCGTGACGGCGGCGCCACCTGGAGCAGCGTCGAAGGGAACATCAAAGGCGTTCCGGCCAACACCTGGGTGCCGGAGATCAAAGCGTCGAAACACGCCGCTGGTACCGCCTTCCTGGTGATGGACGACCATCGCCGCTCCAACTGGACGCCGTACGTCTACCGCACCACTGACTACGGCAAGACGTGGACGTCGATGGCGACGAAGGACCTGCAGGGCTACGCCCTCTCGATCGAGCAGGATCCGGTCGACCCCGATCTCCTCTTCCTCGGCACGGAGTTCGGCCTCTGGCTGAGCACCGACGCCGGCAAGTCGTGGGCGAAGTGGAAGCACGGGTTTCCGACGGTTTCGGTCATGGGGCTGGCCATCCATCCGCGCGACCACGACCTGGTCATCGGCACGCACGGCCGCGCCGCGTATGTTCTCGACGACATCCGCCCGCTGCGCACGGTCTCGAAGGAGATCCTCGACAAGCCGCTGCACTTCTTCGAAGTCCCCGACGCGCAGAGCTACACGACCCGCCAGAAAGAAGGCTCGCGTTTCCTCGGCGACGCGGAGTTCCGCGGCGAGAACGAGCCGTACGGCGCGCTGCTCACCTGGTCGCTCAACCTCCCCGGCCTCCCGCACCCGATCGAGGAGCGGGAGCGCGAGCGCAAGGCGAAGGAGCGCGAAGGGGCGGCGGTCAAGCCGCTCGTGTCCGAGACAGGCGTGCCGGCGGTGGTCGAAGATGTCCCGAAAGAACCGGAAGCGGAGAAGCTGAAGAAGGACGAGAAGGCCGCGGAAAAGCCGGCCGACCAGAAACAGACTCCGGGCGACGACAAGCTCCCCGAGGTCGACATCGAAGTCTCCGACGCGAGCGGGAAAGTGATCCGCAAGTTCAAGGCACCGGCAAAGCTCGGCGTCAACCGCGCCTCCTGGGACCTCAACCGCGACGCCTTCAAGCGCCCGAAGAGCGGCGACGAGGGCGACGACCAGCCGGGCAGCGGGCCGGAAGTCCCGGCCGGCACGTACACCGTCGCGATCAAGTTCCGCGGCAATGAGGCAAAGCAGACCGTGCGCGTCCTCCCCGACCCGCGCGAGACCTACACCGCCGCCGATCGCCAGGCAAAGTACGACGCCATCGTCCGCGCCGGCCGCCTGCAGGAGACCGTCACCGCCGCCATCGAGCGCATCCAGAAGACCCGCGCCGACATCGACGCCGTCGCCGCGAAACTGAAGAAGGACGACGAGCCCACCGGCGAGAAGAAAGAACCGGACCCGCTGGTGAAATCCGGCACCGCCCTCAAGGAACGCCTCGACAAGATCGAGCGCCGCCTCTGGGTCCCGCCGAAGACGAAGGGATACGTGGCCGAGACGGACGCCTACGCCAAGGTCGGCTACCCGCTGTACAGCCTCCAGTCCTCATGGAAAGCCCCCACCCCCGCCCAGACCGCCTACATCGACCGCGCCGAGACCGCCGTGCGGGAGGTGCTCGCAGATTTCAACAAGCTGTTTGCGGAGGATGTGGCGAAGTATCGGGAAGAGGTCAGGAAGGCGAGTGTCCAGCTTCTGCCGGAGGTGGAGCCGATTGCTGTGCCGTAGTTGCGCTTCGGGGCGCGAGGCAAATGCTTCGCGCCCCCCACTCCCCAGGTCTCGCATGTCGCCTCGCGAGGCACATCCGTCCGCTCCCCCGCCCCCCAGGTCCCTCGCTCGACGCTCGGGATGACAGGGGTGGGCGCTGGTTCTTGAAACGGTAGGGCCGTTGCGACGTGTGCTGCCGGAGGGAAAAACAATAGGAACGCTACACATCCCTGTCATCCCGAGCGTCGAGCGAGGGACCTGGGGGGCGGGGGAGCGCCGGATGTGCCTCGGGCGCGAGGGTTCAGCACTCAGGCAACTCTCCACGCGCTTCCGCTTCCTCTAACCCTCGCGTAGAAAGATCGGCCCACCCCGGATTCAAACTCTCGATGAGCGCGATCTTCTTCGCGCGCCTCCACCCTTTGAGCTGTTTCTCCCGCGCGAGCGCATCGCCGACCTGAGTGAACTCTTCGAAGTAAACCAGCCGGTCGACGTTGTACTTCGCAGTAAACGACCGCGGGTGCGTCTTCACCTGGTGCGCCTGAACGCGGTGCTCGAACTGGCTGGTGAGCCCGATGTACAGCACCCGGTGAATGCTGGCGAGGATGTAAACGTAGTACAGCTTCAACATACCCGCCGAGGCTACCTCGGGCGGGAACAAGTCCTACGTTTCTCTACGAGAAGTAGCGCGCTTCACTTCACCGCAATCGCCCTGGCCTGCTTCATATCCGTGACTCCCTTGAACGCCTTCTCGATCGCGTCCTGCATCAGCGTGCGCATGCCTTGCTGCATGGCCAGCTTGCGGAGGTCGTCGATGGTGGCCCGGCGCTGGACGGCTTTTTTCAGCTCATCCGTGCCGACCAGGAGCTCGTGGACGCCCATGCGGCCTTTGTAGCCGCCGGTGCACTGGGTGCAGCCTTTGGGGCGGTAGAGCATCAGCTCGGGGGAATACGTGATCCCGGTGCCCTGCCAGTAATCGTAGCCGTAGGCTTCGATGATCTCCTCGAACTCCTCCGGCGTCGGGTTGTAGCCTTCCTTGCACTTCGCACAGAGGACGCGGATCAGGCGCTGGGCCATGATGCCGAGGAGGGCGTCGGCGAAGTTGAAGGGATCGATGTTCATGTCCAGGAGGCGGGTGATCGTTTCCGGGGCGGAGTTGGTGTGCAGCGTCGAGAAGACGAGGTGGCCGGTGAGTGACGCCTCGATGCCGATGGCCGCCGTCTCGTGGTCGCGCATTTCGCCGACCATGATCACGTCCGGGTCGGCGCGGAGGAACGAGCGCATGGCCGCGGCGAAGGTGAAGTCGATCTTCGGATGGACCTGCACCTGGCGCAGCCCCTTCTGCGTGATCTCCACCGGGTCTTCCGCGGTCCAGATCTTCATGTCCTCGGTGTTGATGAAGCCGAGGGCAGAATGCAGGGTGGTCGTCTTACCGGAGCCGGTCGGTCCCACCACCAGCGCGATCCCGTACGGCTTCGACAGCAGGGTCTTGAACGCCGTCAGGTTGCGCTCCGAGAAGCCCATCTTGTCGAGCGGGAGCGGCTTCGAGGCGGCCAGGATACGCATGACCACGTCTTCGTTCTGGTTCGCGGTCGGGATCGTGGCCACGCGGAGCTCGATCGTCCCCTTCGAGTACTTGAAGCGGATCTTGCCGTCCTGCGGCTTCCGCTTCTCGGAAATGTCGAGCTTGGCCATGATCTTCAGGCGCTGCACGAGGGCATTCCGATGCGCCCCCGGAATCTCCATGAACTTCTGGCAGTCGCCGTCGATCCGGAGGCGGATCCCGCATGGGCTGCGCGGACCGTCCGGCTCGACGTGGATATCCGAGGCGCCCTTCGCGAAGGCCTCGATGATGAGCTGATTGGCGAGCTTCACGATGCCGGAATCGGTCTCGTCGAGCTCCGGCTCGTCCTTCGGCGCGTCATCGAGCTCGACCTTCTCCCCTTCCCCCAGCGAGTCGAGAATCTTGGCCCAGTCGGCGCCGTCCGCCGTCGAGCCGTCCTGCTGAACCTGCTCGCCGTACGACGCGCCGATGTAGGCGAGGATGTCGTGCTTCATCGCCACCTGGAAGTCGTAGCGCGGCGCCAGGTTCATGGCCCGGATGCCGTCGACGCGGGTCAGGTCCTGCGGATCTTCGACCGCCACGATGAGCAGTCCCGGCCTGCGCTCCACCGGTGCGGCGCCGTGCTTCTTCCAGATGTCGGAGGAAACGCGGTCCTTCAGGTCGGCGGGGATGGTCTGCGTTCCGTCATAGTTGAACCAGGGGGTCGAGTAGTAGGCCGACAGCGAGCGCCCCAGCTCTTCGCGGGGGACGTTGTAGTCCTCGATCAGCACCTTCTCCACAGTGATGTTGTTCACCCGCGCGTTGCTGACCGCGGTCTCGAGGTCTTTTTCCGACACCACGCCCTTGTCGATCAGCAGGCCGAACTTCGACGGCTTGTTCTGCCGGGTGACACGGTGCTGGTTGTAGAAGGCGATGCCGAGGATGCGGGCGATCTCTTCGGCGGCATCTTCATCCTGGGACGTGAAGGCGACCCCGTGGCGCTTATTGATGAGCTGGACCACGCCGAGGAGATACTTCTCGAAGAGGATCGGCACGGCCAGCACGGCGCGCGTCCGGAAGCCGGTCTGCTTGTCCCAGCGCTGGTCGAAGCGAAGGTTGGCGTGGAACTTCTGGAGCTCGGCCCCCTCGTAGGCGTCCTTGATGTTGATAGTCTTGCGCGCCAGGGCGGTGAAGCCGGCGATGGAGGCGAACGATTTCGGGACGCGGATCTCCTTCGGCACGTCCCCGATCTTCTGCAGGGAGTAGAGCTCCTGGTTTTTGGTGTCGATCGCGTAGATCGTCAGGCGTTCGGCGTCGAGCAGCTCGAGGATCCTGTCCTTGAGCGTCATGAGGATGTGGGGAATCGATTCGGCGGCGTTGATCTGGTTGGCGATCGAGGTGAGCTTCTTCCGGAACTCCAGCTCCCGCTCGATCGAGGATTGCGCGGCCTGAACGGTCATTTTTCTGGTCTCCTGGTCGACCGGTTACTCGGGCCGAAAGAATAGCACGTGAGCCTCTGGGGGCCCGGGTTGGGAGGCTATCCGGGCGCGGAGCTTGCGAATCCTATTGCAGCCCTGTCAGACTGTCGCGAGCTTAAGGGCAGAAAGTGACGATTGATGGCCTCGAAAGTATTTGTAGGGAATCTTGATTTCAACACGACGCGAACGGAAGTACAGGATCTCTTTGCCCAGGTGGGCGTGATCCGCGACGTGTTCCTGCCGACGGACCGCGAGAGCGGCCGGCCGCGTGGTTTTGCGTTCGTCGAGTTCGAGAACGACGCGGACGCAACTGCTGCCATCGAGAAGTTCAACGGCTACCAGCTCAGCGGACGCGCACTCCGCGTCAATGCGGCCGAAGAACGGCCTCGTGGCGGCGGCGGTGGCGGTGGCAGCCGCGGCGGCTTCGGTGGTGGCGGCGGTCGTCCTGGCGGCGGTGGCTATGGCGGCGGTGGCGGCGGCTACGGTGGTGGCGGCTACGGCGGCGGTGGCGGCGGCGACTACTCCGGCGGTGGCGGCGGCGGTGACTACTCGGGCGGCGGCGGCTACGGCGGCGGCGGTTACGGTGGCGGCGGCGCGAAGCCGAAAGGCTCCCGGCGCAACATCCGCGGCAAAAAGCGATCGCTGTAGCGGCGCCGGCTGTTGCTGGTTGTTGGTTGCTGGTTCCTTGTGGGTCCGTGCCTGGGCGTCAGGCCGTAAGTCACAGGGAACGAGCAACCAGCAACCAGTAAACTCGCCACTCGCCTCAGTTCGCCCGGTAACCCTGGATCGTGCGGACGTTTGCGTCGCGTTTTGCGACGCTGACGCGAATGCTGCGCCACGATCCGGCCACGACCGTCGGCGGACGTGTGAACGACAGCACGTACTGGCCGCGAAGCTCGTCCGAGAGCCGGTCGAACAGCGAAGGCAATCCTGCGATCGGTACGGCGTGGTACAGCACGCCGCCGGTCACTTCGCCGATCTCCCGCAGCGCGTGACCTGACCTCTCCCCTCCCTCGGGGGTGACGATGTACACCGGCACGCCGAGGGCCCGGGCCAGACGCTCGCATTCCTTTGCATTCGCGCTGCTCTTCCCTTCCCGTCCGTCCGAAAACACCACCAGCGCCTTCTTCCCCGCCACTCCCTGGAACTGCTGCAGCGCGAACGTCACGCCGTCGAACATCGACGTGCCGCCGGACGGAACCAGGTTGAAGACCGCCTTCTGCAGGCTGGCGACGTCGTTCGAGCGCCGGTGCGCGAGCCGCACCGTCGAGTCGAACGCCACCACGAACGCCTCGTCCTGCGAGCGGAGCACACGCTCGACGAGCTGCGACGCGGCGCGGAGGATGTAGAGCTGCTTCCCTTTCATGCTCGACGAGCTGTCGATCGCGATCCCCACCGTCACCGGCTCGTCTTCCGACGAGCGCAGCGTCGCCGCCACCCGTTCCCCGCCGTCTTCGACCATGAAGTCCTCGGTGGTGAGGCCGCGCAGGCGCTTGCCCGAACTGTCGGAGACGGTGGCGATGACGTTCACCGCCCCCACGTTCACCTCGGCGGATACGGCTCCGCTGTTATACAGCCGCGTCGCCTCGGAGCTGGTGCCGTCGTCGAGCACGCCGACGGCGCGCAGGTAGCCGAACTCCCCTCCCGCCTCGACGCGCGTCCGGAACGGAGGCTGCGTCAGCGACGCCACCGGCTTGTCGTTCCAGGAGACGTCGACGCGCGTCAGCGTCCGTCCCGGCGGCACCCGGACCGCCACGTCGACGTCTGCCGCCGTCTCGATGCGCGAAGCCGCCGGAGCGACGATCGAGACGAGAAACGCGTCCGACCGGTCATTGATCGTCGCCATCGCCTCGCCGCGCGTCGTGCCTGCCGCGTCGAACGCGACCGCCTTCACCGTCCGCACGCGCGGCGTCGAACCGACGTCGAAGGTCGCGCGGAACGGCGCCCTGGTCGCGGAATCGACCTTCTTTTCGTCGAGGAAGAAGTCGATTCGCGCCACCTCGGCCGGCGCTTCCACGAGGAACTCCGCCTGTCCGGTCAGCGTCTGACGGGCTGGGGGCACAATACGCAACGCCGCCTGCACCGCGTCCTTCGCGGGAAGCGGACGGTCGTCGATGCGCGCGAGCCCCTGCTTCGCCAGCTCGAGCGTACGCGAGCCGGGCGCCGCCAGCTCATATGCCTTGCGGTACTGCTCGATGGCGATGCCCTTGCTCCGCCGGTCTTCCCCCGCCATGACCATGGCACCACGCTGACCCACTCCCACGTCTTCCGTACGGCGACGGCCTCGCCGCGCGCCGCCCGCGGCAGCGGTTTCGGCCACGATCGCCTGCGGAGCCTTTGCCAGTGCCTCGAAGATCCCGCCATAGGACAGATGCGCCTCCGCGGCCACCGCCGGCGAGGCGGGCGCCTCGATGATCTCCAGGATCTCTCGCCGGCCACGATCCTTCTGTCCCGCGCCGTACCGCGCATACGCCGCCGAGACCCGGGCGAGCTGCGCGTTCTCCTTCTGTCCTGCGGCAGCGAAACCGGCTGCCGCCAGGTCGAGCCGTTCCGCCGCCGCCGCCCACCGGCTGACGTCGAGCAGCGCGTTGCCCGTCCCGTAGTCCGCCAGCGCCGTCCGTCCCATCAGCCGCAGTTCGGCCGCGCGCGCGATCAGGTCGCGCTGCGACCGCAGCCGCAGCAGCTCCTCGCCGACCGGCGTCCATTTGCCCGGGACCTTCTCCCAGAGGAACAGGAGGACCCCCGAGGCGTCGACGATGGCGATGGAAGGCGCCTTCCGCTTCTCCAGCGACGCCACCAGAGGATGCCGCGCCTGAGCCGACGTGACGACCCGCAGCGGCAGGAACGTATCGAGCGTCCGCGCAAACATCTCGTCTCCCGCCGCCAGCTCGAACAGCTTGTCGCCGAACGCGTTGCACGAGTCGCACGCCGCGCGGTTGTAGATCAGCACCATCTTCCCCTGCGCCCGCGCCACCGCGGCAGCCGTGGCCGGAACGCTGTGCCACGGGATCTGGGGAGGCTCCGCGGACGCAGCAACCGTGAGGAAAAGGGAGAGGAGGGCGAGCCGGCGGAGTGGGTTCATGGGAGTTATGTGCAATGGTAACTCCGCCGATGGGACGAATTGGACCTATAGGACAGATGTGACCGATAAGACAAAAACCCCTACAACCGGCATCCCCATAGGTCCTATCCGATCACTGGGCCCGATACCCCTGAATCGTCCGCACCCGCGCCTCCGGCCGAGCGACCGTCACGCGAATCGTCCGCCACGTCCCCGGCGCAACGCCGGCAGGCCGCGCGTACGACAGCACGTACTGCCCGCGCAGCTCATCCGCGAGCTGCGTGTAAACGCTCCCCAGCTCCTCGACCGGCGTCGCATGGATCAACCGCCCTCCGGTGACCTGCGAGATCGGCTTCAGCGCGTGCGCCAGACGTTCTCCGCCCGGAGGCACGAGGACGTACACCGGCACACCGAGCGTCCGCGCCAAACGGTCGCACTCGCTCGCGCTGGCCGTGCTCATCCCTTCGCGGCCATCCGAAAAGACCAGCAGCGCCTTCTTCCCCGGAATCCCCTGGAATTGCTGCAGCGCGAACGTGACCCCGTCGAACATCGAGGTCGCCCCCGCCGGCACCACGTCGTACACCGCCGCCTGCAGACTCGCGGCATCGCGCGACCTCCCGTGCGCCAGCCGCGGAGCGATGTCGAACGTGACCAGGAACGCCTCATCCTGAGGACGCATCGCCTGCCGCACCAGCTCCGCCGCCGCCCGCACCGTATACAACTGCGCCTCGGTCATGCTCGACGAGCTGTCGATGGCGATCCCGACGGTCACCGGGTCCTCTTCCGACGACCGCAGCGCCGCCGTCACCTTCTGCCCCTGATCCTCGATTGCGAAATCGTCCGACTGCAGTCCGGCGATCCGTTTCCCCTCCGCGTCGGCGACATTCGCGATCACCGTCACCGCGGCCACGTCGACGTTTTCGCTCATCCCGGTCGCGTTGTAGAGCCGCGTCACCTCCGTCGCCGTGCCGTCGTCGAGCACACCGGCGGCGCGCAGATAGCCGAACTCCCCCGCCACAACTTCGAGACGTGCGCGAAACGGCGGTGCCGTGAGCGTTGCCACGGGACGGTCATTCCACGACACAGCCACCCGATCCAGCTTCCGTCCCGGCGGCACCTTCACGTCCAGCTCCACGTCGACCGCTCCGGCAATCGTCGCCGCCGAGGGCGCGACCACGGCGACGAGGAACACATCCTGCCGATCGTTGATCGTCAGCAGCCCTTCCCCTTTCGACTTCCCCTGCGCGTCGAAACCAACCGCCTTCACCGTCCGCACCCGCGGCGTCGGACCGACGTCGATCGAGATCCGGAACGGCCGTTCCTCCTCCGACGCAACTTTCCGGTCATCCAGATAGAGCTCGACCTTCGCGATCTCCTCCTGCGCCTGAACCAGAAAATCGGCATCCCCTGTCAGCGTCAGCCGTGCAGGAGCAACGATCCGCAACACCGGCGTCTCCCCGCCGATGACCGGCAGCGGACGATCGTCCAGCCGCGCCAGCGCACGCTTCGCCGCCTCCGAAGCGCGCGAGCCCGGCTCCGCCAGCGCGTACGCCTTCCGGTACGACTCCACCGCGTTCACCAGCTCGCGCCGCACGACGCCGGAGCTCGCGTCGATCCTCCGCACCGTGTCGTTGCGCCGCCGCGATTTCGGCACCGACACCGGCCGCATCGCCCATTGACTGGCCTCCTCGTGAAAGCCTGCGTACGCAACATGCGCCTCGGCGGCCGCCGCCGGAGAAGCAGGCTTGCGGAGCACGTCCGAGACCATCGTTCGCGCCCTCGTCTTCTCCCCCAGCGCATAGCGCGCGACGGCCGAATGGACCTGCGCCACCTGCACGCTCGCCTCGTCACCGCGGGCACGAAACCCGGTGATGGCGCGGTCGAACCGCTCGGTCGCCCGCAGGAAACGCTTCGCGTTCAGCAGTGCCGCACCGGTGATGAAATCGGCCGCCGCCTCCTGCCCCCCCAGCCGCAGTGACGCCGACTGCGCCACCAGCGTCCGTACTGCCCGCACCCGCAACATCTCCTCGGTGATCACGTCCAGCGATCGCGGCTTGTCGACCACGGCCAGCAGCACGTTCGCCGCGTCGTACAACGCGATCAACGGTCCCTTGTAGCGCTTCGACAGCTCGTCCGCGATCGGATGCGCCGGCGCTTTCCCATCCGTGATCCGCAACGGCAGGAACGAATCGAGAGCGGTCGTGAAAACCTCGTCCTTCGCCGCCTGTTCGAGCAACCCCTCCAGCTCCGCATTGCACTTCTCGCACGCCGAGCGGTAATGCACGAGGAGGATCTTCTGTTGCGCCCCCGCCACCGCGGCCGCCGTCGCCGGAACGGTGTGCCAGGGCATCGGCTCCGCGAAAGCTGGAAAAGTGAGGATGAGGGAGAGGAGAGCCAGCCGCGGGAAAGGACTCATGAGGTCATTGCATGGTAACTCCATCGGATCGCCGGTCTTCGACCGGCCGGTCCCCTAAATCCCCGTCACCCGCACCACCTCTTCGAAGCTGGTGATCCCCTCGGCCAGCTTGCGCAGGGCGCTCTGCCGGAGCGTGCGCATGCCGCGCTTGATGGCCATGTCTTTGATCTTCAGGAAGTCTTCCCCTCGGTCGATCAGGTCGCGGATCGAGTTGTCGACCGGGAGGATCTCGAAGATGCCGGTGCGGCCGAAGTAGCCGGTGTTGCGGCAGCGGATGCAGCCCGCCCCTTCCTTCACGATGATCCGCTTCCCGGCCGGCGCCTGCAGGTTCAGCATGGCCGCCTCCTCGAGGCTGAGCGGCCGGTTCGTCTTGCAGTCGTCGCAGATGCGGCGCACCAGCCGCTGCGCCATCGCCCCGATCAGGGACGAGGAGATCAGGAACGGCTGGATGCCGAGATCGACCAGGCGGGTGATCGAAGTCGCAGCGTCGTTCGTGTGCAGCGTCGAGAACACCAGATGTCCGGTCAGCGCCGCCTGCACCGCGTTCTGGGCCGTCTCCGCGTCGCGGATCTCGCCGACCATGATGATGTCGGGGTCCTGGCGGAGGATCGTCCGCAGCGCCGAGGCGAACGTGATCCCGATCTTGTTCTGCACCGAGGTCTGGTTGAACTCGTCGTGCACCATCTCGATCGGGTCTTCGATCGTGGTGATGTTGATCTCCGGCGAGGCCAGGCTCTTGAGGGCCGAGTAGAGCGTGACCGTCTTACCGGAGCCGGTCGGGCCGGTCACGAGGATGATGCCGTGCGGCCGCTTGATCCAGTCGCCGAACGTCTTCATCTCGTCTTCGTAAAACCCGAGGCCCGCCAGCTCGCGGAGCATCACCTCGGGGTCGAAGATGCGCATGACCACCTTCTCGCCGAACGCCGTCGGGAGCGTCGAAACGCGCAGCTCGATCTCCTGCCCGTTGTGCTCCGTCTTGATGCGCCCGTCCTGCGGCCGGCGCTTCTCCGCGATGTCCATCCGGCACATCGTCTTGAGACGCGAGGTGATGGCCATGTTGACCAGCTTCGGCACCCGCTGGATCTCGTGCAGCACGCCGTCGATACGGAAGCGGATCGTCGCCGCCTCGCGCTTCGGCTCGATGTGAATGTCCGAGGCCCGCGAGTCGTACGCATGCTGGAGCAGGAAATCGACCGCGTTGACGATGTGCGCATCGCTGGTCTCGATCTCCGTGCCCGACTTCAGCTTGATGTACTGCTCGAGATTGCCGAGATCGATCGCGCCCTTCGACAGGTCGCGCTCCGCCTTCGTCACCGAGGCGCGGAACCCGTACTGCTCGTTGATGACCCCCATCACGTCGGTCTCGGCGGAGACCACGAGATCGAGGTCCTGCTTCGCCATCGGACGGTAGGTGTCGATGGCGATCCGGTCGAACGGATTCACCACTGCCACGACCAGCTTCCCGTCCTTGACCGCGACCGGAATCATCTTGTGCTTGCGCGCGAACGGCCGCGAGATGCGCGACTCGATCATCTGCACGTCCAGCTTGAGCGCGTCGATCTTGAAGAACGGCATGTGCGCGTCCTCGGCGATCAGCCGGGCCAGGAGAAAATCGTCGATGCGCGTCCCGCTGCCGCTGGCGTCGGTGAGATTCATCCCCGCCAGGACGCGGAACGGGCTGGTCTCCTCCTCCGAGCGCATCTTCGAGCTGCGCTGCTGCAGCTTGAACTGCCGGTCCGCCGCGTCGACGTCCGAGCGCTGCCGCTCGTCGATGAACCCGGCGTTGAAGAGCAGTTCCCCGAGGTAAGAAACCGTAATCTCGCGCGCCGGACGGGCGCTCACCGGCAGCGGAACGTTCGAGACCGTGGACATGGTGCCCTCGATGATAGAACAGAGAGGAGGCCCAAGGCCCAAGGGCCAAGGGCCAAGGGCCGAGGGCCTGTGGTTCTCCCTCGGCCCTCGGCCCTTCGCAGTCAGTGCACTTCCAGCAAAAACCCCTTCAGATACTCGCCTTCCGGACAATACAAGCTCACCGGATGATCCGGCCCCGCCGTAAGCCTCCGCACGATGGACACCCTTCTCCCCGCATCCAGCGCCGCCGCGAAGATCACCTTCTGGAACAAATCGAGCGACACGTGTCCCGAGCACGAGAACGTCAGCATCTTCCCGCCCGGCTCGATCATCCGCATGGCGTGGAGGTTCACGTCCTTGTAGCCGCGGGCGGCGCGGTCGACTTCGTTGCGGCTCTTGGCGAAGGCCGGAGGGTCACAGATCAGGAGGTCGTAGCGTTCGCGGCGCTGGCGGACGTACTGGAAGACGTCGGCGACCGTGTATTCGGCCTCGGAGCCGTTGAGGGCGTGGTTCTCGCGCGCCCGCTCGATCGCCCGCGCGGAGATGTCGACGTTCGTCACCGCCGACGCGCCCCCCGCCGCGGCGTAGATGCCGAAGGCGCCGGTGTAAGAGAAGAGGTTGAGGACGCGCTTCCCCTCCGCGAGCGTGCGGGTCATGCGCCGGTTTTCGCGCTGGTCGAGGAAGAAGCCAGTCTTCTGTCCCTCGGGCGGGTCGACCCGGAAGCGCAGTCCGGATTCGAGGATCTCGGCCGTGGCGGCGCCCTCCCCGATCCGCTCGTCCTCGGTGCTCAGCCCTTCCAGCTTGCGCGCCGGCAGGTCGTTCTTGAAGAAGATCGCCCTGGGCGCCAGCTCGCGCTGCAGCGTCTCGACGATCAGCGGCTTCAGTTGCTCAGCTCCCCGGTTGGCGATCTCCACCACCAGTAGATCGGCGTAGCGGTCGACGATGATGCTGCTCAGTTCATCGCCCTCGGCGTGAACGACCCGGGCGGCATTCGTGGTCTCGTCGAAGATCGTCCGGCGCCGCGCCACCGAGGCGGCGATGCGGGAGGCGATCAAGTCCGTCGTCAGCTCTTCCTCGGCGAACGTCAGCGCCCGGAGGCGGATCTGGGAGTGCCGCGAGTAGAAACCGGCCGCGACCCGCTTCCCCTCTCCGTCCACCAGATCGGCGAAGGGCGCGTCTTCCGGACCCCGTTCGGAGTGAATCGCCCCCGCGAAAATCCACGGGTGTCTGTTCGCGACGACACGCTCCTTGCCGCGCTTCAGCGTGAGTGTCCTGTTCGTACGTTCGTTCGTCATCGTTGTGGCTATAATCGCCGCCATGGCCCGAGCCACCAAAGAGTTCCACACCCAGTGCCAGGAGGAGGTCTACCGTCAGGTCAAGTCCTATCTCGACGAGTTGGTCGACGAGCACTTCGACGACGCCGACCACTGCGACTTCTACCTGAAGTACGGCTCGACCGTGCTGGAAATCTCGATCGACGCGTACGAGGAAGACGACGCCGTGATCGAGGTCCTCGCCTTCTGTGTCCAGGGCGTGGAGCCCTCCTTCGAGCTGATGGCCGAGCTGCTGCAGCTCAATTTCGACGTCCCCCTCGGCGCCTTCAGCATGGTCGGCGGCGACATTTTCTACTCGCACTCCTTCCTCGGCCGGCGCCTCCCGCCCGAGCAGCTCATCGCCTCGCTCGACAGCGTGGCCAGCATCTCCGACCTCTACGACGAGCGGCTGGTCGGCAAGTACGGCGGCGAGACGGCGCTCGAACGCCTCCGCGCGGACGCCAAACGGCAGCGGTCGGCTGTCGAACAGGCGCGTAATAACTAACGAACGGCATACCCATTGCTCTATCGACGGTTGATGGCCACTCAAAAAAGAGCCGGCGTACCGATCGCGACCTTTCTTCTCGGCACACTCCTGACCCTGCCTCTGCTGACCACAGGCTGCACCGGCGGCACGGAGTCGAAGGCGGCAGACGAGCCGACGCCGTCGGCACAGGCGGCGGCCGAACAGCAGCGGCAGGTGGACGCCGCAAAGCTGCTCGAAGGAATCAACCCCGCCATCCCGGTCTATCAGGGGGCGGAGTACCGTGACGACATGACCCGCCGCGACGAAGTGATGATCCGCGGCCGCTACGGAGCCGGCGCCCAGGTCTACACCCTCGCCACCGACGACTCGTTCCCGCAGGTCTACCACTATTACACCACCTACCTCGCCCAGTTCCGCGGCTTCCCGGCTCAGAACACCTACCCGCCGTCGCGGAAGGATTGGCGGACACTGGAGGTCCAGCTCAACCAGGCCATGCAGGACCCGTTCTTCCCCACGAAAACGCTCGACGTGAACGGGAAGCAGGTCATGCTGCAGATTGCCGAGACCGAAGCCGAACCGAAGACGGTCATCCGCTACATCGTCACCGAACGTCCGCCAGCCGTGGCGGCGCCTGTGGCAACGGCTGCGAATGGAGCGCCGCCTGCGAATGCTGCACCGGTAGAGCCTGTGGCCCGGTAGAATTGAAAATTGAAAATTGAAAATTGAAAAACGGGCACGGAGCTGCCTGTCATTTTCAATTTTCAATTTCTAATTTTCAATTCTTCTTACTGCCGTGTTCAGTCGCATCCTGATTCCCACCGACTTCTCCACCGCATCCGAGTGGGTGTTCGACGATGCCGTGCGCATCGCCGGGAAGAGCGGGGCGGAGATCCTGATTCTGCACGTGCGCCGCACCTGGCCCTCGCATCCCGACGAGCTCCGCTTCCCTGCCGATCCGTCGCTCTACGAGTACGCCGAGCAGCAGGAGCTGGAGCGGCTGCGTGACCGCATCCGCCGCGTGAACGCCTCGGTGGCCACCCGGCTGATCGTCCGCCAGGGCCCGAACACCGGCAAAGAGATCTGCGAGACCGCGAAATCCGAAGGGGCGGACCTGATCGTCATCGCCACCCATGCCCGGCACCACGTCTCGCACCTGTTCGTCGGGTCGACCACCCTGGCCGTGCTGAAAGACCCGCCGGCACCGGTGCTGGCCATCCGTTACGGCATCCGCAACCGCCCCACCGGCATGAACCGCGTAGTCGTCCCGATCCACCTCCAGCAGACCTCCCACCGCGCCCTCGAGCTGGCCGCGAGGGTATCGACGGAGATCCACCTCGTCACCGTCTGCGAAGACGAAGACCGCGCCCGCGCCGAAACCCTCCAGCGCGAAGTCTCGGCCAGCGTCCCCGGCGCAAAGACCTCCATCATCCGCGGTAAGAACCCCGAAGAAGAGATCATCCGCTACACCGGCAAAGTCGACGCCGACGCCATCTTCCTCAATGCCACCGCCGAGCCGAGCAAACGGAAGATCGACCTCATCCGGCACGCCAATGTGCCGGTGATGATCGTCTGACGAGCTTCCTTGATAGAACCTATCGGCCCGGCTATCTGACACTCAGCGCCGCCACAAACTCCCCCACACTCTCGAACCGCTCCGCCGGCTTCTTCGACAACGCCCGTCCGATCGCTTCGTCCACGTGCCGCGGCACCGACTCCACTTGGTCCCGGATCGGGATCACCGGCACCTCGGTGTGTCCGCGCACGACCGAAGCGAGGTCGGTGGCCATACCGAGTGGGTGCACTCCCACGAGGAGCTCGTAGGCGATCAGGGCGAGGCTGTACTGGTCGGAGCGCGCGTCTGCGACATGTCCGCTCAGTACCTCGGGGGCCATGTACATGAGCGTCCCGACCACCCCCGCGCTATGTCCCGACTGGACCAGCGTGGCGTCGTTCTCGCCGATCGGTCCGGTCATCTTGGCGAGCCCGAAGTCGAGCACGCGCGGCGTCACCTGCGACGGCTGCTCGTGCACCAGCATGATGTTCTCCGGCTTCAGGTCGCGATGGATCACCCCCGCCCGATGGGCGGCGTCGATCGCCTCCCCCACCGGCACGATCAGCGGCAGCGCGCGCTCGCACGGCTGCGGCCCGGAGAGGATCGTCTTCCGGAGCGTGTCGCCGTCGAGATACTCCATCACCAGATAGGCGTGCCCCGAGGGGAGCACCCCGAAATCGTGGATCGTCACGATCGCCGGATGGCGGAGCCCGGCCACGATCCGCGCCTCCCGCTCGAAACGCGAGCGCATCGACGAGCTGCCGACGAGGTGCGCCAGCAGAACCTTGATCGCCACCGGCCGGTTCAGCCGCTTCTGCGTCGCCAGATACACCGAGCCCATGCCGCCGCGCCCGAGCAGACGCGTGACCACGTACTTGTCCTCGATGATCCGCGGCACACCCGACTCCGGGACGAGGGCCTGATCGTCCGTCTCGCACTGCGACTCGTCCGGCGCGTAACAGCGTCCGCAGCGCGGGCAGAGCTGCAGCACGTCGCTCAGATAGAGGTGAATCGGCGCGACCGACGCCGACGGCGTCCAGACCAGCGACGGCGACTGCCTGAGCCGCGGGTAGTCGAGGGTGAGAGCGAGCTGCGCGCCGAGCATCCGCAGCAGCTTGCGGTCCTCGGAGCTGTACGGCTCCTCCGATTTCCGCTCGCCGAGGACCATCATACCGACCAGCCGCTGGTCGATCAGCAGCGGCACGATCAGGTGCGCCGCCGCGCTGCGCAGCCAGTCGCGCTCCGCTTCCGGCAGCCGTTGCAGGACGGCCCGCGTGTGACGGCTCTGGACGTCGAGCGGCTCCTCGCTCGCGGAGAGGAGCGTGGAGAGCGTGCCGGCAGCGGGCAGCGGACTCGCCTCCCCGATCTCTTCCTCGTTGCGCCAGAAGCCGCGATGCAGGGCCGCGCCGTCGGGGTCGAGCTGCCAGAGCGAGAGATGCTTCGGATGCAGCGCACGGTCGATCTCGTCGAGCGCCGCCCGCGACAACCCGAGCATGTCCGAGCCCCCTCGGATGATCGACACGACGTTCAGCAGCAGCCGGCGGGCGTCGTACTGCTCGCGGAAAAAGCGGCGGTCGAGCGCCTCCAGAAGCGCCTTGCGGTACCGGATCACCAGAACCAGCGGCAGGATCACCAGCACGTACACGGCCGGCGTGCCGGTGAGCAGCGTCGCCAGCGAGGCGTTGCGGTTTGCGTAGAGAAAAAGCGCCAGCCCGATCACCGGCAGCGACATCAGCGCCAGCAGCGTGTTCCGCGCGAAAGCGTACTGGAGACTCCGCCGCACCAGCACCCGGACGTTGAACATCCGGTGGCGGATGACCGCATAGGCGAAGATCCCCGAGCCGAGCACCGTCGCCGGCATGTGCAGCAGCCGCACCGCGGCATCGAATTCGTGTCCGAGCTGAAAGAGCGTGCCGAAGAAGCCGATCACGAACGTCGCCGTGGCGGGGAGCAGCGCCAGGAAGATCAGCTTCTGCCGGCGCCGGGCGTTGACGTCTTTGGTCCGCATGAAGCGGATGGCCAGCGTCACCAGCGCGCCGAGCAGCATCGCCGAGCCGATCGTCGAGTACGCGTCTCCCCACGGCAGTTGCGCGGGCCGGACGTCGCCGTTCAGCCGCCGCATCCCATGCGCCAGCGTCTCGATGAAGATCGGCGCCGCGACCAGATACGGCACCCACTCCCACCGCCGCCGCACCCCTCCCCGCTCGCTCGGGAACGTCAGCGCGAAATGCAGGGTGATGGCGAAGAAGCCGGCGACATAGAGCGCGTCGAGACAGAACAGCGGCGCTCGCAGAGGCTGCGGGATCGCTTGCAGGATCGCGCCGAAACCGGCCGAGCGGAAGAAGAACGCCGAGCCCGCCCAGTACGCCAGCGACAGCGCCGCCAGCCGCGCGTCCTTATTCCCCGGCCGCGCCACCAGCAGCAGCGCCGCCATCCCGAGCATCCAGACGTGCAACGGAAAGGTGAGGTAGGAGTTGACGGCGAGCAGCGCCAGCCGTCCCCCGCGGCCGAGATGATCCTGCCGCATCGCCTCCTGCGCGATCGGCAGGACCGACAACGTGCGCGAAACGCCGCCGCGCTCGACCACGACCGGAATCGGCGTACCTGCGCGGGCAAAGAACGTCGGCCCGACGTCACGGCCGGTGCGATGGCCGTTGTACGTCACGATCCGGTCGCCCTCACGCAGCCCCGCCCGCTCCGCCGGACTCCCGGCCACGACGTCCGTCACGATCCCCGTCGCCCGCGAATAGTCGAACCCCGACCACGGACGCGTGACCTGGCTGTAAAAACTCAGCAGCACGAGCACCGCCGCAACGGCAACCTGGACCCAACACAACAACACCAGCGGCTTCGTCTTCATCGAGGGGGGACCGCCGTGGATTGTAGCCGTAAGGAGACTCCCCGGACCGAGCGCGATGCAGCCGCCGGAGGCGGCTAAAGATCTGTAGGCCCGCCCTTCAGGGCGGGTATCGCGGTAGGTTCATCAGGTGAGCGCGCGAAGCGGGCGACAGAGCAGAGCGGTTACTCAGCAGCGTCCTCGTGTTAACGTTGCGTTCGCGCAAGCCCGAGTGCGGGGTTAGCTCAGCGGTAGAGCATCTCGCTTACACCGAGAGGGTCGGGGGTTCGAAACCCTCACCCCGCACCAACTTCCTGTCATCCCGAGCCGCACGAACCGCGCGCCGAAGCGAGAGCATGGCGGCGAGGGACCTGGGTGGGAGGGGGAGCGCTGCGTGCCCCCACCCACCCAGGTCCTTCGCCGCCATGTTTACCGTTCAGGGGATCGATCCTGTGGCTCAGGATGACAGGCTGGCGTGGGGTCATCCCTAGCTCCGGTACGTTGCACCCCCACACGCGATAGACTCCCGCCGGATGTTTCTCAAGCGGAAAGCGCGTTTGCTCTTGCTCGACGACGACACCTCGATGCAGAAACTGATCGGGGCGATCCTGCGGAAGGCGGGGTACCGCGTCGATATCGTGGCCGTCGGGGCTCAGGCGATCGAGAAGATCGGCCGCGAGGAGTACGACGGGCTGCTGCTCGACGTCATGACACCGACCGAGGGGGGACTCACGGTCATCCGCCATCTTCGCGAGAAGAATCCGAAGCTGATCCAGCGGGTGGTGCTCGTCACGGCGTCGCCCGAGTCGGTGCTGAAGGGAGTCGACAAGGAGATCTTCGGTGTCGTCCGCAAGCCGTTTCAGCCCGAGGAACTGCTCGAGACGATCGAACGTCTCGTCGCCAAAACAAAGTGATGCGGCTTCGAATCTCCATCCTCCCCGACCGCATCGCCGTCTGCCGGCTCGATCCAGGCGCCGAAGTCCCTTCCTGGGTGCGCGGTGCGTTCACCTCGGTCACCCGGACCCCGGACGAGCTTTCCATCCTCTGCGACGACGCCGCCGTACCGGAAGACGTGCGCGCGGAGCGCGGCTGGCGGGCGCTGAAGGTCGAGGGACCGATTCCCTTCGAGCTGACCGGAGTCGCGGCCGCGCTCGTCGCTCCGCTGGCAGAGGCGCGCATCAGCGTCTTCCTGCTGGCAACGTTCGACACTGACTATCTGCTGCTGAAAGAAGAGGTCTTCGGGCGCGGGGTGGAGATCCTCCGCGCCGCCGGTCACGACATCGCGTGATCGCCGCTGTCGCTCGGCTTTTCCGGGACCTCGACGTGGCGGCGCAGGACCGTGCTCCGGACGCAGTTGCGGATCACGTCGACGAGCTGGCTCAGGTACACCGGCCGGCGGAGCACGATCTGCACGATCTCGACGTCGAGGGAACGGGCGGCGAGGGGGTTGGCGGCCAGGACGAGCACCACCGGCCTCCGCACGAGCGGGAAGGTCGCGATGCGGGCGATGACCTCGTCGAGATCGCCGGACGGCATCGTCAGGTCGAGGAGCACCACCCCGTACTCTTCCTCGCCGAGCTTCGTCAGGGCATCGGTAGTCGTGCCGACACAGTCCGAGTAGATGTCCTGACTCAACAGCGCGCTGTAGAGCTGCTGTCGCAGGCTCAGGTCGCTATCGGCGATCAAGACACGTGATACCACCGCACCCATCGACTACTTCTAACTACAATAAATCTGCCAACATCCGACTTTTTTTGATGCCCTTAAAGAGGGCTATCGTCAACGAGCGACGGAGGATAGCTCCAGGCCCTTCACACCGCCGCGGCGCTCGACCTGCGGATCCACTGGACCACCCCGGCGACCGCCTTGAGGTCGATGCGGCGCTGCAGGTACTCCCAGATGCCGACGATCTCGTCCCGGTCGCGCGCTCCACGCGGGGCGTCGCGCCGGACGTCCTCATCCGTCACCGAGAACCGTGCCCGTGTGTACCATCGCGTCGCCTCGGCGGGATCGGACGCGAATTTGCGCACCGCCTGGATGATCGCCACCACATCGTCGTCCGGCAGGCCGCTGACCGGCCTCGGCATGTTCATCGGCAGGCGCCGGCGCGTGTCCTTCTCGTCGAGCTGCAGGTCGCGCGATTTCCTCAGCAGGTCGGCGGCCTTGGCGAGGTGGTCGGTATTGCCGATGACGCTGATGCCGCTGACGTAAAATGACGGCTCGTCGCCGCGCTGGGCGATGCTGGTCCAGACCACACGAGCCTTCATCACGAACGACTGCGGCGGGTTCTGGATGGCGAAGCTCAGCCGCGCCTCGTCCCCGGGATTCAGCTTCTCGGCGTGCTTGATGCGGAGCCCTTCGTTCGAGAGCTGCACGACCGTGAACTTCACGTTGCGGAACATGCCGCCGATCTGGCGGCGCGGAATGTAACGGGCGCCGAGACGCAGATCGGCGCTGAGCTCTTCGCGAGTCATGAGATGTTCGTCCGAGGTGCGGGTGATGACGGGCATCTCGTCAGCCTCCGCCATCTCCGCGAGCTGAGCCGCTGCCGGCTCCACCTCGGCCGTGATCGGTGCGACCGGCCCATCCAGGTCGAACTCCACCTCCGGCTCGGCCACCGCCTTCGCCCGCACCGCCCGTTCTGCCTGTGCCTGATACAGGCGAAGAAGCGAATCGCGGAAGAGACGTTCGATTTCCGCGGCGGCAATCGCATCCATCCCTTCCCGTCTCCGTGTCGTGAGTGCGCCCGTGGCGACGAGGGCGTTGATGACGGCAGGGCTGAGCTTCAGCACGGCGCTGAGCTCGTCGCGGCGAAAGGTCAGGTCGTCCGGGGAGAGCATGAAAAACACGTCGTTCCAACGAACGTGCCATTGGTCACATCGCGCTTCGCGAGCGCGTTTCTTTGCGGCTTCGATGTTGTCAGTTGTCAGTTGTCTGCCATTTGTCGCCCGGACGGCACTCGCGGACCACGGCCCGAAGCCGAGGACTGCCAGACAACCGATAACCGACAACATCCAGGCGCCTCGCTCCCGGCTCGCGAACACCTTGGCAGATCAACCCTAAATCACGGCGACGAAACGGTCTGGCCGGCATCCACCATCGAGAACGACTTCTTATAGATGTCGATGATCGACATCAGCAGCGAGAACACCAGCGGCCCGATCACCAGACCGACGAAGCCGAACGCCTGCAGTCCGCCGAGCACGGCGAACAGCAGCGGGATGGCCGGAAGCTGCGCCTTCCCTTTCATGGCCCACGGCCGCACGATGTTGTCGACCAGCGAGACTGGGAGCACGCCCCAGACGATCAGGAAGATCGCCTGCCACCACTTGTGATTGCCCATCGAGGCGGAGACCACGAGGTAGATCGACGCCGGCACCCACACCGCCGCGGCGCCCACCATCGGAATCAGCGACAGCAGCGCCGCGACCGCGCCCCAGAATCCGGCTCCGGGCACTCCGGCGATCGCCAGTCCGATGCCGGTCATCACGCCCTGCGCGATGCCGGTGAACAGCTGGCCGCGGAACGTCGCCTCGACTACGTCCTTGAAGCGCTGCCGGAACTCGTTGTCGTACTTTTTCGGAAGCGGCGAGAGGATCGACAGCTGCCGCAGGATCGACTCCCCTTCGACATAGAAATAGAACATCGACAGCAGCACCATGGCGAAGCCGAGGAGCGCGCCGGCGAGTCCGCCGATCACTGAGCCGCCGTGACGCGCCACGAATCCGGGCACTTGCTGGAGCGCCGGCAGCAGGATGCG